>DASPOB010000030.1:0-3492 GCA_035626235.1 Nitrososphaerales archaeon
GGAGATCAACGAAGCATTCGCGGTGGTCCCCCTCTACGCCATCAAGGAGCTCCACATCGACCCGACGAAGGTGAACATCCACGGAGGAGCCATCTCGATTGGGCACCCGCTTGGCGCATCCGGAGCTAGGCTGGTGGGGACCTTGGGGAGGGAGCTGCAGGAGACCGGGAAGAAGTATGGGCTGGCAACCCTCTGCATAGGGGGCGGCCAGGGTTTCGCCATGGTCTTGCAGCGCGCCTAGGCCCCAGCGTTGGCGAGTCAGATACTGGCGGGGAGAAACAAAGCCTAAATCGCGGGCAGGTTCCTCAGTCTCGACGATGAGGTGAACGCCGTCCCAGTCATAGCCCGGAGTAAGCTCCCGGGCAGATGATGAACTCGCGACGAAACTGAGTCACTCCTTCTAGCTTTAGATAGTGTCGGAGAGACGGAAGCGGCATGGCAAGGTCGGTAAGGGTCCACGACGACACCCACAGAGCGCTGAAGCTACTGAAGGCAGGAAGGAGAAGCTCCAGCATCGACCAAGTGATTCGGGACATGATCAAGGCCACCACCGGGAAGCCCGTGGATCAGGTCAGGCCCGATTCCAAGGCCGACGAACTGACCAAATACCTGAAGGGCTAGTCCGACAACACAGAAATACGAACTTCAGGCGCCTCAGGGGTCAAGAATGGCGAAGTTCGACGGCATAGTAGGGAAGGCGCTCCTGACGGTGGAGGAGAAGGAGAACGAGCTCACCCTTGTCTTCGCAGACAACAGGTACCTTTTCGTCAGAATCCAGAACGGAAAGCTGAACTCAGAGAGCGTTCCGGAGTAGAAGCTGCTCCTGCTCGAGTATCCCCACGTTTCTGGCGCTTCCGAGGAGCTTCTGGAACCGCTCTGCGTCGGCCCTGGTTTCGGAATAGAACGCAAAGATGCATTGCTTCGGACGACTATTCGGGAGCTTACGAGGAAGGAAAACTAGGCTAAGACCATGCGCTACTCTCTCTCTAGAATCACAACCTCTCGTTTACCAGCCAGGAGGTCACGGAACTTGAACGCATCCCCCATTGTTCCTATTATGGTCTCTATGTGCATGGGAACAACGACCTTCACTTTCATGGCCTTGGCTGCCTCCGCCGCCTCCTCTGCGGTCATTACGTATGTGCCTGAAACAGGGAGGAAGGCGACGTCCACGTCGAGGGACTTCATCTCGGGGGTCGCGTCGCTATCTCCGGCGTGGTAGAACCTGACCCCGTCCAGAGTGACAACATACCCCACTTTGCCATCAGCCTTCGGATGAAACACCTTGCCCGGTTCCCTGAACTTGTTGAGGTTGTAGGCCGGGAT
This sequence comes from Nitrososphaerales archaeon, assembly GCA_035626235.1. Lineage (GTDB taxonomy): Archaea > Thermoproteota > Nitrososphaeria > Nitrososphaerales > Gagatemarchaeaceae > DATFYP01. The sequence continues at coordinate 1,327 of DASPOB010000030.1, forward strand.
GGCTTCGATGCTGACGCCTTTCAAATCTAGCTTTGAACCGGGCGAGACTATCCTCTTTTCCTGAGGGAATGGACGCAACGGACCCTCGCACATCTTTGGGGCGACGATGGTCGTCGAAGCGTCAGCGAACCTTCTGATGTCGTCCGGACTCAAGTGGTCAAAGTGCTCGTGTGAGATCAGAAGTATGTCGGCCTTGAAGTCCCCCTTAGCCTTAAACGGGTCGAGTACGAGAGTCCTCGAACCCTGAAGGACGAATGAATCGTGGCCGAGCCAGTGGACCTTGATCCCCCTATACGTCCACAAGCTCCAGACCTCCTAGAGGTCCACTCCTTCCTCTTTGATACCTGTCTTGTCTATGGTGAGTATGTCAATGCCGTTCCCGCTCATCGCGTCTCTTGCGACTGCGGCCTTGATGGCCGCGACGAGCAGGTCGCGCGCCTCTTTCTGTGTCATGGTGGGGCTGTACCCTGCTTCGACCACGCCGATGGCTGTCTCCTCCCCTGTGCCCACAGTTGCGTACTGGTCGGAGATGACGCTCCCCAGTGGGTCGAGGACGTAGACTATCGGCTTGTCCCCCACTCCGCCGAGAATTACCTGGGTAAGAAGGGGGGCGTACCTGTTCTGAAACATCAGGGTTGACATCAGCTTGGCCACCGAATTCGGTTTCAGGGCCTTCCTTGACTCGAGCTCTTTCAGGCGCGAGTAGACGGCCACCTCTTTTACCAGGTTCTGCATGTCAGCGACCATCCCGGCGCAGACGGCGCCCACGCTTTCGGTGACCCTGAAGACCTTCTTTCCTGATTTACTCCTGACGAAACTCCCGAGGGTTATGCGTCTTTCTGCGCCGAGAACCACCCCGTCCTTGTAGGCGATGCCGACCGCAGTGGCGCCTGGCATGTACTGCTCGAAGGACATCGAAATTCGGCTTGGTCGAAAAATACCGCCCTTTTAGACATTATGCCCCCGGCTTCTTCATCCGTTCCGTTTCGGAGCGATCACCACTACGGCGCTGCCGTCCTGGGTCTCGGAAGTCCAGGTGCAGGACGTGAACTGCTCGGCAAGCTGCAGGCCGGACCTCAGGTGGGCAGTGACTTCCGGGATTCTGACCTTGGATTGGTCGGGCCCGAGCGACAGCAACGGGAGCAGCATGTCGGCCAGATTCGAGTCAATGCAGGCTCCAGACTTGCACACCGACACGAAATTGGCGGCGGCGGCCCTTCCCACCTCTTCCGCTGGCCTCCCCTTCGCCCCCAGCGCGTCTGAACCGAGGAAGGTGTTGCCCCCAGTGTAATAGATGAGCAATGACGAGCCTGGAGAATCGGTCTGCTCTTCCGAGACTTCGCTCTTCAACACGCGCACGCCTGAATCCTCCAGCGCCTTCGATGCCGACGACAGCTGACGCTCAGCCACGTTTTTTGGGAGCCTACCGCATCTGCTAAGCAGGATGGCGCCCGGAACCGCTCCTCTTGCCGTCAGGTCGAGAGGGGATATCGACCGGCTTGGCTCTATCACGGCCTTCACCCTCCCGCCCCCTCGCGGGTAGTATCCTCTTCGCGATGCGCCCACCTCGAACCTGATTCCGGCGAAGGCGTAGGCGTCCCTGACCACATACTGGAGATAATCCAGTGTAGGACTCCAAGGAACGTCTGTCCCTCCAACAAGGCTGAGCTCAAGTCTGGAGCCTGCAAAGGCCACCGCCGGTACCACGGCCTGGAGGACGAGAGTGATGCTCGCCGCTGTACCCATGTCGACTGAAAGAACGCTGAGCCTCGGGGTCCCAGGAACGAAGGTGACGGTGGAAGAGCCCTCGGTTGCACCGGAAAGCTCCCCGCCGAAGACCTGGGCGAGTACCAACAGGGCTGATACGTGCTGTCTCTTCAGACCCGGTACCCCCCTCCCTGCCCTAATCTTGGAGACCCTCACGGGCCTGTGTTGGATTGCTGAAAAAGCGACGGCAGTCCTAAGTATCTGCCCTCCCCCTTCTCCCTGAGAGCCATCGACCTCGACTAACTGCACAGCAAGGCGGGGGGAAACGGGCCTGATTAAGGCGTAGCTCACTTTTTCTTAAATAGGCCACGCCGGCCCGCGTGAACGAGTAAGGATGCGAGTCGGTCTGCTTGTGGGCCGCTTCCAGCCATTCCATCTTGGCCATCTTGAAGCAGTCCG
>DASPOB010000031.1:0-3074 GCA_035626235.1 Nitrososphaerales archaeon
CCTCCGTGCGGGCCAAGTATAGTCCCGCGGTCAGGCTCTCCCTCCAAACGGTGGTAGATTCTGAAGCCTCCGACCGTCAGAAAACCTTCTGGATCCACGGTTGCCTGCTTCGGAATGTCCGCTATAAACGGGAGCGGTGCCCTAGGAGACCCTGAGATCCTCGAGAAGCTTGGTGATGCTCGCCAGCGGAGTCCCGTCCGGGTGAGCTATCTCTTGGGCGGCTGGCGGGTTCGTCTTGTAGGACGGACTGCGCCCTGCGAGCCTCTCCTCATATGTCGAGACGAACTCGTTCTGGTAGAAGACGCCGAGTGGCGTGTGGTCGCCGAACTCGAAGCTCTTTAGGACCGCCTGCTGTATCTTCGCTTCGACCTCGCCCTGGTCGTTGCTGTGGACGACGCCGTCGTATCCAGTGTCCTCGAGCTTGTAGGTCCTGGGCATGATTTTGCCCGCCGAGTCGAGGTTCCCCTCCCCGGCCCAGTACTCCTTCGTCTGGATGTCGTTGTACGTCGGGCAGGGCTGGAGGACGTCGAGGAAAGCGTACCCCTTGTGGCGTATCCCCTTGATTATCAGGTCCTTGAGATGGCGGACATCGTAAGAGTACCCCCGGGCGACCCAGGTGTACCCTGCGGCTACTGCGAGCATGAGTGGGTTGATCCCCTGGTTGACGTTGGGGGTCGGGAGCGACTTGGGCTTCATCCCCAGGCCGAGGGTTGGCGAGGCCTGGCCCTTGGTCAGGCCGTAGACCTCGTTGTCGTGTACGATGTAGAGCATGTCGACGTTCCTCCTCCCGGAATTGACGAAGTGACCCGCGCCGATTCCGAGGCCGTCTCCGTCCCCTCCTTCGATGATGACCTCGAGGTTCGGGTTGGCCAGCTTGATCCCTGTCGCGAAGGGTACGGCCCTGCCATGCAGCGTGTGGACTCCGTATGTCTTGATGAAGTGAGGTGCCTTCGAAGAGCAGCCAACGCCTGACACGACGACCGTGTTGGACGGGTCGACGTTCATCTCCGCCAGCGCCATCTGGACTGCGTTGAGGATCCCGAAGTCCCCGCACCCTGGGCACCAGTCGTTGTGCGCAGTCGTCTTCAGATCGGATAGCTTAAGCGCCACGCTTCAACACTGTCCTTGTCGGTGCATTCCCTTCGTGAATCATCCTCAGTGCGTCGTACACTTCCTCGGCAGACATGGGCCTCCCGTTGTACTTCACGACCACCTGTTCGACCGGGATACAGGTCCTTTCGCGGAGGATTCCTATCAGCTGCGCTGAGTAGTTCATCTCGATGCCAACTATCTTCTTTGCGTTCGACAGGATCTTGGTCACGTACTCGGTGGGGAACGGGTGGATGAGCCGAATCTGGAGGAAGTTGACAGTGATGCCGTCCTGCTCCAGCCACTCCATGGCGTCTAGAATTGCGCCCTTCGTGGAGCCCCAGCTCACGACTGTGATGTCGGCGTGCTCAGGGCCGAAGAAGTTCACCCTGTCGGAGAGTGGTATCTCCCTGTCTGCAAGTTCTATCTTCCCCATCCTCTTCTCCATCATGTAGTCCCTGACCGATGGGTCTTCGGTGATGTGGCCGAGCTCGTTGTGCTCGTCACCGGTGTCCCAGTAGACCCCTCCCCTGGCACCCACAGGGGGTCTTGGAGAGATGCCGTTTGGGGTGCGCTTGAACCTCTCATACTCGCCGTTGACGGCGTCAGTGATCTCCCTGCGAAACTCGCCCCTGTCTATCTTGACCCTGTTCACGTCCAGCATCGGCAGGGTGCCGTCGGAGTTGGCGAGAGCCTTGTCGACCATGTGGATGACCGGCGTCTGATACTCTTCGGAATAGTTGAACGCCCTTACCGTGTCGTAGAACGCCTCTTCGAGGTCCCCGCTGGCAAGGACGAGCCTCGGGAACTCGCCGTGGCCCGCGTGGAGCGCGAACCTCAGGTCCCCCTGCTCGTGTCGGGTGGGGAGGCCTGTGCTCGGGCCAGCTCTCGAGTAGAGCGTAACCACGACCGGGACCTCGTTCATGCCTGCGTATCCCATTCCTTCGGCCATCAACGAAAAGCCGGGGCCGGAAGTCGATGTGGAGGAACGGGCGCCTGCGAGCCCGCCGCCTATCGCCATGGTGATGGCTGCAATCTCGTCCTCTGACTGAACGACTGCGATGTTCCCCTTGCTCGTCATGCTGGCCGCTTCTGCCATCTGGGGGTTCTCCTGACGGGAGAAGCCATCGAGCTGGAACTCCGAGTGCCCTTCGAGGAACTCACTCTCGTCGCTCGCGGGGGTGATTGGATAATAGGTCTGCAACCTGCATCCCGCTAACTCCTTCGCCATGGCTACCACTGAGTTGCCTCTGACGAAAAGCCTGACCCCGTCGACCTTCACCGGGGAGAGCTCAGTGGTGAAGCTCCCGGCGTACTTCTGCTCCATGAAATCGTACGCAACGCCGACCGCCGCGGCGTTGATTTCGGCGACTTTCGGCTTTGACCTGAATTGCTTCTTCACGGTCTCCTTCACGATGTTTTCGTCATAGGAAAGGAGAGCGAAGGACGCGGCCACAGCCATCACGTTAAGCATCCTCTGCAGGGTGCTCAGCGAAGTCTCGCCGAACTTGGACCCCACAGTCTTGAGCAGCTCGTTGTAGGGGACTGGATAAATGTGGACCCCCCGCCTGCGCGCAAGCTCGAGGACTCCGCTGACGTCTTGGGACAAACCCGCCTTGGACAGTTCGGCGCTGAGGGCCTCCCTGACCGGGGCTTCGATGGTGGGTACCTGGTCCAGGCGTTTGGTGCCCTGGTCCGGGTCGTAGATTATCGCGCCTTCCTTTCTGACCTCGAGGGCATGCCTGAAGATGGTCTCCTCCTCGTAGGTCGCCAGCATGTCGACCGTGTCGACGTGCGACCGAATCAGGTTCTTGGAGACACGGACCTGGAAGTAGCTGTGCTCCCCCTTGATGTTGGAATAATACTCTCTCTTGCCGAAAACATGGAGGCCGCCGGACGCAGCAGCCCTTGCGAAGACGTTGGCCGAAGTGTCAACACCGCTCCCCTGGATACCGCCAATCATCCAGGAGAAGTCTTCTCTCTTC
>DASPOB010000032.1:0-3389 GCA_035626235.1 Nitrososphaerales archaeon
CTGTGCACCTTGTCGCAGACGTCTCCGATTGTTGCCCCGCCCCTGACTACCATCGGCTCTTCGAAGTCGGTCTCGCCGGTCCTTCGGCGCATGTAGATTCGGACGAAGTCGAGCTTCCTGTAGATTTCCTCCTTCAGCGCCTGGATGTTGACATCCGCTTCGGCCGAGACCGGGACGAAACCGTAGGGGAGCTTCCTGGATATCTCTGTGGTGAATCCTGCGTTGACCAGGTCGATCTTGTTCATCACTGTGAGCGACGGGACGTAGACCCTGTTCCCAGCCAGGACGTCGACAAGCTGCTGGTCGTCGATGTCCTGACGGATAACCACGCGCGCCCCGTTGATGTCGTAGACCCTGAGTATGTCCTTGACCAGCGCCTCCGTCAGCTTCGTGAGCTTCACCTGGGAAGTCACGCTTATCCCACCGCCGTCCACCTTCTCGATCACGATGTTAGGGGGCCTCTCGTCTACCCTGATCCCCGTCGACCTGAGCTCCCTTTCCAGGATGTCCCTGGCCTCCGGCTGAAACACGTCAAGCAAGAAAAGGACAAGATCCGCGCTCCGAGCGACTGCAAGCACCCTCCGGCCCAGCCCCTTGCCGGAGGACGCCCCCTTGATTATCCCTGGCAGGTCGAGTACCTGGATGCGGGCACCCCCATGCTCCATGACCCCGGGGACCACCTCCAGCGTGGTGAACTGGTAGGAGGCGACCTTCGACTTCGCGTTCGTCAGCCTGTTGAGGAGCGTTGACTTGCCGACGCTGGGAAGACCGACGAGAACGACAGTCGCGTCCCCTGATTTTTTCACGTCGTAGCCGATTCTCGACCCAGTCTTGCGCGTCTGCTGCTCCTCCAGCTCCGCCCGCAGTTTGGACAGCTTCGCCCTCAGCAGGCCGATGTGGTGCTCGGTCTTCTTGTTGACCTGAGTCCTGTGGATGTCGTCTTCTATCTTCTTGATCTTCTCGGGAAGCCCCACGGAGTACCGTCAGACTCGGGCGTACTTTATTGCGACGGTCGGCCCGCTGCCTTGGCTTGGCGGCAGGGGAGCGGTTTTGGTGCGCGATACTCCTTGATACGCTACGCCAGCGCCGCCTCAGACGCAGACTCCTTCCAACAGCCTTCGCAATCAGGCCGATTAGAGGCGACCGGGGCAAGGTCAAGGCCCTACTTCGCTTATATCGCCGGCACTTCAGCGGAGCGCTGTAGTTGAAATCGGTCATCTTAGTTCCTCGTAAGGACGGGAGAAGCGGGCTAATAGCCCAGGTCGAGGAAAGACCAGACCCCTTGCCCGGGCCGGGCGAGCTGGTCGTGGACATGAAGGCCTGCGGCCTCTGCGGCACTGACCTGGAGAAGATGAAGGGCGAGTACACTGCGTCGCTGCCCGTGATCGGCCACGAGGCCGTCGGGAGCGTGTCTGCCCTGGGACCCGGCGTGGGCGGCCTAAAGAAGGGAGACAGAGTCTTCCCGCACCACCATGTCCCCTGCTACGAGTGCTACATCTGCAAGGCAGGGAACGAGACCATGTGCGACAGGTACAGGTCGAGCTACCTTGACCCGAGCGGGTTCTCAGAGTCGTTCAGGGTCCCAGCCTGGAACGTAGAAAAGGGCGGAGTCCTCAAAATGCCGCCAGCCATGAGCTACGAGGTCGGCTCTCTAATCGAGCCTCTCGCCTGCTGCGTGAGGGCGGTGAGGATGTGCCGAGTGAGGCGAACGGACACGGTGCTCATCGCGGGGGCGGGCCCGGTCGGGATGATGCATGCTCTTCTGCTGAAGCCAATGGGAGCCAAGGTCCTGCTGAGCGACGTGAGCGAGACGAGGTTAGAGCTTGCGGAGAGATACGGGGCAGGCCTGGCACTCGATGCCTCCAGGGTGAACATCCCAGACAGGATGAGGTCCGAGACCCAAGGAAGAGGCGCAGACCTTGCGATTGTGGCGTCCGGCAGCAGGGACGCGATCATTCAGGGGCTCCGTTCAATCCGAAGAGGAGGGAGGGTCTGTTTGTTTGGCGTCCCATCCAAGGGGTCGATTCTGGACTACGACATCAGCTTGCTCTACAACGCGGAGCAGGGAATCCTCACCAGCTACGGCGCGACCGAGGAGGACACCAAAGAGGCTCTGAAGGTGCTTTCGTCCCGCGGAGAGGAGTTCGCGAGACTCATCACCCACTGGTTCCCCCTTGCGAGGTTCGACGACGCCGTCGCAGCAGCTTCTGAGGCCAGGGCGATGAAAGTCGTCGTCACCCCCTAGTCTGCCTGGTATCCTTAATACCCCGGGTCAACCCCGCCCTGAAGAGACGAAATTGAGCTGGGGACTTTCGAATAGGCTCTCGAGAATCATTAGAGACGGCAGAACGGTCATGCTCGCCGTCGACCACGGGTACTTCCAAGGCCCGACGACCGGTCTCGAGAACCCCAGGAAGGCCATCACCCCTCTCCTACCCTACGTCGACTCGCTAATGCTGACAAGAGGGGTGCTCAGGACGTCGGTGGACGCCGGCCAGAACGTGCCCGTCGTGCTCAGGGTGTCGGGGGGGACCAGCATTCTGAAGGAGCTATCGAACGAGGTTGTGACGACGTCGATAGAAGAAGCCCTGAGGCTCAACGCCTCGGCCGTGGCGGTGTCCATCTTCGTCGGTTCCGAGAACGAGAAGCAGACCCTCGCGAACTTGTCGAGCCTCGTGGACGAGGGGGAAAGGTACGGAATGCCTGTGCTGGCGGTAACCGCCGTGGGGAGGGAGATGGCCAGGGATGCGAGGTATCTCGGGCTGGCGTGCAGGATAGCGGCAGAGCTAGGGGCCAGCATAGTGAAGACGTACTACTGCGAGGACTTCGGCAAGGTCGTCGAAGGGTGCCCCGTGCCAGTCGTCATAGCAGGGGGAAAGAAGCTCCCTGAAAGAGAGGCGCTCCAGCTCGCGTACAACGCCACTTCGAGTGGCGCGTCCGGGGTGGACATGGGGCGGAACATCTTCCAGTCGTCTGACCCTGTGGCCATGATAAGGGCCGTGAGGGCCGTGGTGCACGAAGGCATGGGGGTCGAAGAGGCCTTCCAGGTCTTCAACGAGGGGCAGGCGGCCAAGGCCTCGACAAGGTAGCGAGCAGAAGCGCAGCAGTCGGAGAGGCTCGAGAGTGTATCGTGGCTACGGAATCAAGGGTTTAAAGCCCGCCGCCGGCGCCGACCCCTCGTGCAGCCCCAGAGCGGACCAGAAGATGGGGAGCCAAGGCTGGCCAGAAGGAGCCCCTTCGCCCCGGTGACGAAGCTTTGCCCGAGGTGCCTTGCGCCGCTCGAGAAGGCGAACAGCAGCATAGGAGGCTGGCTGGTTCCTCTGAACTACTACTGCTCGAAGTGCGGCTACTCTGGCACAGTCTTCGTCGAAAAAGAAAGCGAAACTGAC
>DASPOB010000033.1:0-3317 GCA_035626235.1 Nitrososphaerales archaeon
TTCGATGGCCACGAACCTCTCCTCGATCAGCCTCGCCACGAGCCTTTCCGCCTGGTTCGTGGTGGGGGTCACTGCTGCCAGAGGCGCGGAGGGCTTCAGTGCGCCCCGCATCGCCCTGACCACCTCCCACGGGTCGCCCACGTCCAAGACCCCAGCGTCCATCTCCTTCTCGTCGAAGCCGAGTCTCGAGTCGGCGACCTTGAACGTGACCGCCTCAGAGAGCCCCAGCTTTTCGATGTTCTTCCTTGCCACTTCCTGGAACTCCGGATTGATGTCGTAGGTGTACACCGCGCCGCCGGGGCGCACCAGGTAGGCGAGGAGGGCGGTCGTGGCGCCGCTCCCTGTCCCGGTCTCCACAACCCGGGAACCCGAGTGCACCCCGAGCTTCACCATCATGAACCCGAGGTCCTTTGGGTAGATGACCTGAGTCCTCCTTGCGAGCTTCATGACGAGGTCCTCGATGGTCGGCCTGAGGATGGTGAGCTCGTCTCCCATCGTCGTGGTCACTCTCAGGCCGTATTCCCTGCCGACCAGTGCCGACATGTCCAGAATCCCAAGGTGAGTGTGCAGCTTTGGCGTATCTCTGGGCCTCACCAGCCACTTCCTGCGCCTGTCCCTGTAGACGAGGACGTAGGAGTCGGGTGTGATAAATTCCAACGAACCCGCCTCAGGGAACTCGCTGCGTGCGCGCCCTTCCCCTAGGCGCGCCACCAGTCGAACCTCAAGAACTCGACGCCCTTCTTCTCTCGGTCGGGCATGGCGATGATGAATTGCTTCCTCACGGTGGTCGCGAGCCTACCTGCCCTGACCATGGAAGTGGCGGTCATGCTGGACTTCGGCGGCATGACCTGCACGATGTACGGGGCGTGGTCTATCCCAGGCCCGTGCTCGTAGACAGCGAAGTCGGAGCCGAACTTGATGCCGGGGGTGACGACATAGCCGGCCTCCCTCAGCTTCCGGTACACCGCGAACTTCTCCGCGAATTCCGTGTAGGAGTCTTCGCAGACCTTCCCCAGCTCCTTCGGCCCCAGCTCGTGCCCCGCATGGTCTTCCACTTCGATCACCTTCCTTGTTAGGAGGTAGTACCCTTCCATCAGGTCTAGTATCAGCGGCTCGTTGAACTCGAAGTCCTTCGGTTTGGGAATCCCAAGCGGCTTCCCGTAGTACCCGTCCTTGAACAGTCTCCTAGAAGCCTCGATGTCCCAGACGACTATCCGGTTCTCGAAGAGCCTCCCCCTGGCCCTGTGCCGGGGCATGGCTACAGCCCCAGCGCTAGGATTGTACCCGCGTTTGCCGCACTCAGAGTAGCATCGGCCGCGTCCTCCAGGGACTGCAGAACGTCCTTCAACACCACCAGTTCCTTCATACTGGACGTGAACTTCAGCATGGTGGCCACCGACTCCCTGTACCTGCTGTCAATGGCGCTCTCGATCTGCTGAACCTGGGCGGCGAGCTGTATCGACTGCTCCGGGTTTATGGACAGCGCCCTTATGCATTCGTTGAGCTTGGAAACGCCGTCTATCAGGAGGCCCAGGAGGGACTCGATGGACTCCTTGTTCTTCTTGTCCTTGGCCGTACTCCTCGGGAGCTGAGACATCTTGAACGCGATGCCGTTCACGTGGCCGAAGATGCTCTCCACGGCGAAGGCGGCGCGCAGCAGGTCCTCCCGGTTGACGATGAGAGTCCCCACCTGAGACAGTTCCCTTATCAGCGCGCTTCTGAGCATGACGACGTCCTCCTCCGCCTTCTTCACCTTTTCCGTCGCTGCGCCTATCCCCAGCCTGTCCCCCTTCATGACAGCCGAAAACTCGTCCAGCAGCACGCGGGCCGCGTCAAGGACGCGCCTCATCTCGTCCTGCAGCACCACTACGGTCCTCCTTCTGGCTTGAATTTCGCTCTCTGGGCCCGACAATAACGTTCCCGCGCCAAGGCATGCGCGTTTTAGGATATAAGACTGGGCGATGGTCTTACAATTCTCGTTCGTTCTTCTCGGTCTTTCAGAGATTATTGCCGAGTTGAGGCTACACTTCATCTCCGTTTCGTTTTCGCGCCCTTTGAGGAGCGCCAGGTCCGCCAGCCCAGACTCAGTGGCCGAGGACGATCGGCTCCCCACATGAAGCGTCGCAACCCGTGAGTGTACGGCAGCGCAAGAGAATCGGTCCCTTGCCAGCGGGAACCCCATCAGGCTGGCCAGGCGGAACGTCTCCTCGCGTTGCCTGATGAGTCCGAGTCCCGTCGCACGCATTCGGCTGGACCCCGATCCGTCGACCCAAATGCCCCGTCGTTCACTAATAGGTTAGGTCGGGTCAGGAGTCTGGACTACAGGAAGAGAGGGAAGAACCGTACACAGTATTGCCCGTGCCCTAAAAGTCATGAATTTCTGGTTCACACCGACCAATCTTGTCTTCACTCGGCGTAAATACCGCCGCCCGGTCCTTGGAGTCCGTATGCGCCACATAGACGTGATGACGCGAATCGCAATCCTCGGAACGCTGGGCCTGTTCCTAGGGCTCGGCGTGGTGGCTCCTGCTCTCGCTTGGCATGCCTCCGGGTTCACTACGAATCTCAACCCGACATACTGCGGGACGAGCGGCGGCTGCTCGGTTACTTCGGTCACCGATACGGCGTTGATCACCCTCTCGTCCAGTGGCGCCCCCTCCGCGGTAAGCGTCACCTTCAAGGTTTACCAGGGGACTTGCTCGGAACACTCAGGTACAGCGCTCCTGATTTCGAACAAACCCATCACGTCCGACAAGGGGCTCCAGCAGGTCGTGTCAGACCCGTTCACGACTAGCGGCCGCCCCGCAGGAAACTACGTCTGGGTCGTGACTTACAATCCCGGGAACTATCCGCTGACCGACGGCAGCAAGAACCCCCACTGCGAGCCGATGGTCCTGTTGCCGCCTGTGCCGACGCCCGAGTTCCCATTCGGAGTACTGGCGCTTTTCGCCGTTGCTATTCCGGGCCTCCTGCTCATTAGAAGCGTGCGCGCTCAAAAACCCTAGGCCCCAGCTGCGTCGCAACTCCGCAGGTTCTCTGTTTCTGCGACTCCCGTACCTGTTTGCGGAGCCTCGTCAGGAAGGCCAAACACCCTAGGACCTACCTAATCTGGGCTCTACTTCGTCTTGTCCGACCCGGATTCCTCGACCATCTTTGGGATCTTCGCAAAAAGCGAAGTGAACTCCATCGGGAAGATGTACTTCGTCGAGGGACTCGCCCCGAGGGCCTTCAGGGTGTCCAGGTACTGGAGGACCATCGTCTTCGAATCAATCCCTTTCGCCGCGCCGAAGATGTTGTTCAGGGCGCCGGCGTAGCCC
>DASPOB010000034.1:0-5259 GCA_035626235.1 Nitrososphaerales archaeon
TCTCCCAGCCGGGCCACCGGTCTGTTCGAGCACAACGAGCCCACCGCCGCCAGGAAGCGGGCGCCGTCCTCGGCCGACCCGGTCGGCGAACCGTGGAAGACCAGGATCTCCCCGCTGTCGACGTCTCTGGCCAGCCACAGGTAGTATCTTCTTCCCTCGATGGACACGTCTGAGCCGTCGATGGCCACCTCCCTTCTGAACTTCTTGGCCTCCGCGGGAAGGCTGGTCACCATGGCAAGGTAGGCGTCCCGGGCCGCTATGTACGAGATGCCGCCGACGATCGAAGCGACCTCCCGGTACGAGAACCCGCCGCTGCAGAGTGCCGCGGCCATGACCTTCTTCTCCACGGGAGCCCGGTTCCGCTGGAAGGCCCTCACCGACATCGCCCAATCGGAGAGCATCCCGAAGGCGTCGAAGGGGCGCAGGGAGGTCATTGGTGTCGTTAAGCTAAGCCCGGAGAAGCAATAGGGACCGTGCTCGATTTATCTTAACGGACGGGTTCTCTCGAGTTGACAACCCCCAGGCTGCGGAGGAGGCGTCTCCGGCCGCCTAGCTGGACGAGAAGAAGACGACCAGGAACGCGACGAGGAGGGGCACGAACAGGGAAGCCCACCTGACGACGCTCCAGGAGAGGACCTTGGCTCCGTCGAGCGGGAGGACTGGGATCATGTTGAAGAGCGCGAGAAACAGGTTGATGTAGACTCCGAAGAACCCCAGAGTCTGCAGGAAACCGCCGGTGAAGAGGAAGAGGGGCACGAAGACTAGGGCCACGGCGACGTTGGTCAAGGGCCCGGCTAGCGAGATCCTGCCGTTCTCCTCCTTGGTGATGTTGATCCCGGAGATGTAGGTGGCTCCCGGGGCGGCGAAGATGAATCCTATGAGAGAGGTGACCAGCGCCAGCAGCAGCCCCAGCGGCCACATCCTGAACTCCGCCCAGTGGCCGTATCTCCTGGCCGCGAACTTGTGGCTCAGCTCGTGGAGGACGAACCCGGGCCCGACCGCGATCAGGGCTATGGCAGCCACCTCCGCTATGCCCGGGAGGGTGAAGGAGCTCAGCACGCCGTTGCGGACCAGCACGATGGAGAAGGCCAGCCCCAGCGAAAGGTAGGCCACGGCGATGTCCCTCACTTCGAGCACAGAGAAGGGGCTGCCGGGCTTGATCTCGGGCTGAGGCGGGTACCCGGGGCTGGAGAAGGTGTAGTTCGTCTGCGGAGGGGCGACGACTGTCCGCCTCTGGGAAAGGTCCCCCTTGCACTGGTGCGCCTCCGGGAGCCTGTGGTTCGCGCAGAAGACGCCCCCGCAGTAGTTGCAGACGAAGGGTAGGGGCTCGTCCACCCCGCAGAATTCGCATTTCATCCTACTTCACCCACTAGGGATTTCAGGCCCCGCCACGGTGGCCGCCCTTTAAATGATTCTGCCGCGAATCCGGCTCCAAGACCGGGTCATGAAACCATTCGCCATCCCCGGCCGGTCCCGCTAAGGAAATGCAGCCTTTCCGCATTCAAGGTGATTGAAAGCGGCGTCAAGCGCATAGAGTCAACTACGCCCCGGGCCATACCCACCCCGAGAAAAGACGTCAGTCGAAAGTATGGTCACTGTCATTCCCTCAGAGAGTACTCGGAAAACAGATTCAGGGTTCGTAAACTCTTTAATTCAAAATGGGGCCTCTTTCATCCCAATGGCAGAGGAACTCGACCGGCCGGAAGCAAAGACATCTAACCTGATCGAAGGGCTCTTGGACATCCAGCGCCAGTACCTGGCACTGGCCAATCTCTACGAGAAGCAGAACCTCTACACGCAGAGGCTGGCGGAGCTCATAAAGGGGCTGCTTCACGAAGCAGACGCGACCATCCCCATCACCCCTCAGGTGATAGGCGAGAAGGTGACGGCCGCCTACCTGGTTTCGGACGCGGTAGTCGTGATGGTGGACCTTAACAGGCGCATGACTTCCAGGCCCCTTCAGAGTTTCCCCCCCAACGTGATAGTCACCGTGATTGAAGAGTCGACCAAGGAGCTCGGCAGGCTGATTTCGGAGAAGAGGCGTGCCGAGATGGAGAAGGTCGACTCGCTCGAGAAGGTCTTCACGGAGCTCTCGAGAGCGCAAGCTACTTCCCAACAGGCCCTGGGCGTGGGACCCCGCCCCCAGGCCCCTCAAAGCATCCCCCCAATTGCAGCTGTGCAGGGTCCCGGAGAGCGGCAATCGGCGGAGAAGGAACGCATGAATGAGGTCGCCCAAGCTCACTCTGCTGCCGACCCGTTCTCCACCAAGGGAAGCATACCGGTGAAGCCTGAGACGAAGAAGTCAGACGAGATCCACTACGCTTTCGACGGAACCGTTGAGGGGTAGTGCCAGTGATTCCGCTCTCAAAGCAAAAACCCGCTGCTTTGAGTCCGGAGCCCAAGCATGCTCCCGAGCCCGAGACCGGCGAGAAGAAGAAACCCGTTCCGACCATACAGGGCGGGGTTAGGATGGTCTCGGGGATGGTGTGGTTCTCCTCCCTGGGCGACGTCAAGGCCTACATCCAGGGACTCCTCGACATGTACAGGTTTGAGAACGAGAAGGCGACCGAGTTCGTGGCCGCCATGTACAGGGCCCTCGCCGAGCAGGGGTCGCACGCGAAGAACGCGAACTCCTGGACGAAGGTGGGCTCGATCCTGGTGAACTCGGACGACCCCGACAGGGGGAAAATGGAGGCCGCCCTGCAGCTCCTCACCGACATGAAACCTCTCGTCGCCAGGACTGAGGAGGCGCTGACCAACTTCACCCGCCTCGAAGACATCTCCGCGCGGCCCGACTCCGCGTTCGTGCTCTGCCTGAGGTACGGCCTGCCGGAGAGGCTCATAGTAGAGGAGAACGCCAGGACGGAGAAGTTCAGCCTCACCGACGAATACGTCACCGTCTAGCGGAGCAGGGGCTCCGGTGCCTCGTTGAGATTGGAGATGCATGCCCGTGCCAAAGAGTTATGAACCCACGGCCGTTAGTCGGGCTGTGGTCGAAGTCGTCGTCGCCCTCGAGAAGGTCGAGGGGGTCCGCCTCTCGGACAAGGCAGACGCGGACGCGAAGTCGGAGTACAAGCTCGCGGTGTCCATGTCCGAGAAGAAGAGGGTGCCAGGGGAGCTCACGCTGAACTTCACGCTGGACCTGACCTGCCAGCCCCAAATAGCGAAGCTCACCATCGTGGGGACGGTCAGGCTCGGCGGCCAGGAGGAGGAGGTGACGGAGCTGATCACCCCCGGAGAGGAGAGGACCCCTCCCAAGGTGGTCGAGCTCATCTACGAGCGCACCTACGGGCTTCTGTACGTCCTTGCCGGGGGCCTCAAGGTGCCCCTTCCGAAGCCGAACCTGCTCAAGAAGCGGAATATGTCGGCCTAGCGAACAAGCGCCCGATGGAAATCGTCCTTCGAAGGCCACTCGGGACCTTGGCCCTCAGGCTTAATAACGAACCTGGCCGAAAAGGACCGATGCCTTCCCTGAACGATGTGAAAACATTAGGGGGCATAGGTTCACTTCTCACGCTGCTGGCGATCATCCCAGTGGCGGGAGGAGTCCTGTCCATCATCGGGCTCATACTGATCCTTGTCGCAGTCAAGTACGCCTCTGACATACTCGGAGACTCCAAGGTCTTCACCAACATGCTCTACGCGGTCATCCTCGGAATCATCGGGCTCGTGGTCGGCGTCGTGGCGGTGGCCTCGGCGGTAGCGGGCATCCTCGGGCTCGGCTTCCTGTCGGGCTCCTTCGCCATGGGGGCCGCCCCTCCGGCGGTTCCGGCCGGAGACGTCCTGAGCCTGATCGGCACCGTCCTCATCGGTCTCGTCGCCATATGGATCTGCTTCCTGGTATCGGCCATCTTCCTCAGAAGGAGCTACGGGGAGCTCGGAAGACGGCTGAACGTAGGGCTCTTCGGGACTGCAGCGCTGATCTACCTCATCGGCGCGGCGCTAACGATCGTGCTGGTCGGGGTCGTCATCATCTACATCGCCGAGATCATGTTCCTGGTCGCGTTCTTCTCGATCAACACGTCGATGCCTCTTCAGCCACCAGCCCAGCCGGCTCAGCCCTCGACGTAGCGGGAGTCTGAGCCGTCCGCTCTTTTTTCCGGTCCATCAAGGCCAGAGACGAGCCCTGAATCAGTCTCCGAGCCAAATCGTTTCATCCAGTCCCCTGAAGTGCGGGTCTCCGGTGATCACCCTGGCACCGACGACCCTCGCCGTGGCAAGGACAAAAGCGTCTCCGAGGCCTGGACCTCCGGTTCTCCCCCAGTGGGCCTTCGTCGAGAGCTCTGTCGCGCACTTTGCGGCCACCACGGAAAGCTCGATGTCAATCGGATAGATTTCCGTCGCTTCAGAAATCCCCCGAAGCCATGCTGCTATGACGCCCGGGTCCACACCCTCCCTGAGGTACTTCCTCGCCAATTCCGCGAGGACAATGCTCGGCGTAAAGGCGTCGATGGCTTCCTCCAGCTGCGCTTTGGCCTTCTTCCCCGCGGCGCTGAGCTTTAGGATTTCGACCCATGCCCAAGAGTCAACCACTATCTTCGAGGCGGTCCTCCTCCTTGAACGTCCTGCCCCTCTCCCTGTCAGTCCCGGCGATGGCGTCCAAGACTTCCTTCCTCCGACGCCTTACCAAGGCATCGATTGTTTCGTCCATGCTCCCTGTCCCGAGGCTTCGCTGGAGCGCCGCAAGTCTTCTAACGGTCTCCTTCGAGACCTTGACCGTCGTGGATTCGCCCATCTGGTTCATCTCGGTATAACAGTATACAGGTATATAACCCCCTTTCGCCTGCTTCAACTGACCGTAGAGCCCTGAGCCGGCCCAGTCGGACCCAAAGGACTTAGCGTGCAGGTTTGGGCTCGAAAGGCATCCCCGCTTCCGACGCGGCCCGGGCCCGGACCCGTCATGTGCTCCATCCCAGCCCGGGCACGAAATCAGAGCCAGAATACACTCTGTTCGACCGGATTAGTCCGACTCGCGCTCTAATCGCGCTGGACTTGACCCGGCACGCGGAATCCCTTGCAGATACATTGAAAAGCGCGGAAAGGCGACCGGGGCAGCAGCCGTTGAGACGCGTCATAGTCGCCAACCTTACGTCGCTCGACGGTTTCATCGCAGGACCAAAAGGCGAACTGGGCTGGTTCGTCCAGGAGGGCTTTCTCACCGACACCGAATACGGGGAGTACGCCCGGGAATTCAATTCGTCGATCGGCGGCATGTTGCTCGGGCGCAAGACATACGAGGACTGGGTGGGTTACTGGCCC
>DASPOB010000035.1:0-15903 GCA_035626235.1 Nitrososphaerales archaeon
CCTTCACCTTTCCCCAGGAGATCGCCTCCTTCAGCCGTGCACCGCTGAGAGACCCGTCATACTCGGACGCGGTCGTGACGTAGCAGGCCCAGTCCAGCCTGCCGCGGAAAAGGTTCCACCATATCAGGTGGTGCTTGGAGATCCCCCCGCCCAGGACCAGCGCTCCTGTCTCTCTCGCTTCTGCCGTGATGTCTGAGAGCCTCCTTTCGTCCCCTATCAGGTCGACCCGAAAGTCTCGGTGCCTTTCGGCGAAGAGCCAGAGCTGGCTCCCGACGGCTCCGTCGGTTATGCCTGGAACGAACACGGGGACGTTCATTTTCTGGGCCCAGTATAGCAGAGAATCCTTCGACCCGAGGTCGCGGCCGATCTCCTCGCACAGCTGCTCCGTGGTGATCGACTTCGTCCCCTCGGAGTACAGCCTACCGAGCAGCGCCTGCATTCGCTCTTCAATCAATGGCCCGTAGTTCTGCAGGGGGACGAGGACGTTCCCGAGACGGTGATAGCCCGACCTCCGGAGCTTGGCGTCGTCCAATTCGAAGCTCCCCTCGTAGTAGTCAGCTAGGGTCCGGGCGATGTCGTGGTCCAGGGTGCCGCAGGTGGTCACGATCACGTCGACGAGCCCCTCCTTGACCATGTCTACGAGTATCCCCCGAGTGCCCGTCGAGACTATCGCCGCAGGGAAAGACAGGAACTTCGTGACCCCTTCTCGAGCGCACATCGCGTCCAGGTTCGTGGCAACATCGTAGAGGTTCTTCGCCATGAAACCCCCAGCCCTGCCCATCCCATCGATCATCTCTGCGATGTCTTCCGAAGGGGAGGCGTGGAAGTCCAGGACCTTCCTCAGCCCCTGGATGCGTCTCATGAGAGTCGATGCCGCGCCGACGGCGCGCTTTTAACCGTTCAGCAAGCACTTTCTAGGCACCGACCCCCACCGATACAACGCGGTACGGAGCCAAGATTGAACCACCTGTTGCAATAGATGCGAGAGTCCCACTTCGAAGTTACCTGAGTAGCATACTCCTCGGACCGTGCAAGCGTACGGATTCGATTCCTGCTTAGAGTGCTCGACAACGCTGCTTGATGCAGGGGACGAGTTGGTTTGCCCTAATTGCGGAGTGGTGAAGGAGAAGCAAGTCGCAGAAGCGGAAGCCACAGACACGACGATAATGCCTATCTTGACACGGCAGGCACTCGGGAGCTACATGGGTTCGATAGAACCAACCCGCGGAGAGAGATTCTCGAGGGGCGTGGCGGGTTCGAACTCAAGGTATGAGTATCTAAAAGCAGTCTCTGATTTCGCGGGACGGTCGGAAGGAGCGGCTATTTCATGCAGCAGGATGATAGAGCGGGTGGCGGAGAAATTACTTCTCCCAAGGGTAGTGATTCTCCAAGCGGCCTCAATAGCCCGAAAGGTTTTCGCGGCAGACTACTCTCGTCGCCGCGTGACGGTCCCCTCGGTCTCGGCGTATTCCCTGATTGCGGCCTGCAAAATCGAAGGGGTCACCTCGGTGAGTGTGAGGGAGGTGATCGGCGCACATGTGAGTCTTGGGAGGAAGGTGAGCTCCTCCTCCGTCATCCAATTGGCCCTCGAATCCCCCGTCAAGACCTTCGCGCGCAGGCCAGAGGAGTACCTCACCCATGTGCTGGCTCGCCTCTCCCTGAATTGGCGCCTATGTGAGAGTCTGAGGGTTGAAGGCGTCTCGCAGACCTGTTTTTTCAACTCGCTCCGCGAGACGGCAAGGGAAATCCTTCGACTCGCAGATGAGGGGACGATGGCCGGGAGAAGACCGTGTGCTCTTGCCGCGTCTGCCATATACTCGGCAGAAATGGCCAATGCCATCTGCGAATCGAGGAGGAAACGCGTTACCCAGAGGGACCTAGCAGAGTGCGGAGACGCCGCGGAATACACGATAAGGGAGCAGTGCGCCCGAATCTTCACTCCTGCGGTTCAGATGCTGCTGACCCGAAGGTCGCGGACCCTCCTTCCTGCATCCTGATAAGGAACGGACCACTGGGTCCCTGAATGCCGACCTGAGCGAGGGACACCTCGAAGTCGACCGTGCAGGACGCTCCTCCCTCTAGGCTGTAATCGAGAGCAATTTGGAACCCATCGCGCTGCGCTGTGGAAGCCAGGGCGGCGCTTGAAGCTCTCATGATCGGGTATACCGTCGAATCAGTGCAGTTGGTCACGCTGCTCTCGGAGACTATGGTAGTTGTCGTCCTGACTGCTTCCAAACAGTCTGCGATGGCGCTTTGCAGATGCACAGGCAGATGGACCAGGTGGTCTTCGTGCTTGCTGAAGTAGACTCCAGCCAGGCTGTCACTACCCCTAGCAATCACCTGCAGAGAAATGCTGAGGTCGCCGGAGATTGAGCCATTGAACGGGGCGAGCAGCGACATGTTGTCGGCCACGTTGCCTCCATCTCCCAACTTGGCGGACACCAGCACCGCGAGATTGCCCTCCCGTTGGTCGTCAGAGAGCGAACCAGTCTCGTCGGTCATCTTCTGAGTTGCCGTCGAGCAACTCCAGACCTGTGACTCGAGCAGGTTCTGCTCCTTCACGAGAATATTCGCTCCTCCGACCCCTGCCAGAGCTATTGCAGAATCACTGATTGAACTTTCGGAGTCGGACCTCGAGTACATCGTTGCCCGGTCCTGCGATGCGAAAAAGAGAGCGAAGTTCGAAGCCAAGATGATGGCAAAGATGACGACGGCGGCTGAAGTCGCCCCTATTCCAACGTGTCTGACCATGCTTCTACGGTGACCTCCTCCGGAATCATGTCGAGGTTCACTGCGGCGTAGACTGCCCCGCTCGGAGGCGAGCCGCACGACCTGGGCCCAATCGTTGCCGAGAGCGTGACAGAGACGTTCGAAGCTCTCGAGAGTTCGGAGCATATTGACTCGGGCGGAGACTGCAACAGCCAGAAGACTCCCCTCTGTTGAAGGTAAGCCAGCACGTAGTCGCGAAGCTCCTCTTGCAGCATCAGTTGCCTCGAAGCCCCGTCCCCTGACCTAGGAGTCCAGACGGCGGTCCCAGAGATGGCCGACATCGCTACGAGGGCGGCGATTGCGATGTCCAGATACCTCAACCAGGCAACACCTCCGAAAGCAAGATTGCTACGGCCAGAATAGAAAGGGAGACAAGAATAGCGTACACAATTGCGATGTCCACGTAAACCTCCACCTCAGCCAGCTTGACCCACCCGAACCTGGGTTCCGCTGAGGAATGCAACATAGCGGACAGTGGGCAATAGTGTGAAGTCCGGAAGGGTCCACTTCGAAGAGACCGAGATCGTTCCCTCTCCGTAGTTGCAGGAAATAACCTTCCCGTCGAGCTGTATCTTGTCTGAAGTCATGGCGTCCCCGAAGGAGAAGTTCAAGGAGACCCCCGGACGAAGCCCATCAAGCACAGCCCGCACGCCGTCGACCTCCCGCCAGTCGGCGCCCTCCCTGGAGCCTCTGGCTGTCCCGGTCAACAGCGGCGCGAGGACGAGAACCAAGGCAAGAGAGGCAACGATGTAGACTCCCCAGGAATTCATCGCGCTGATTGAGGATACCGGCAGATCACTTCACCGATAGGAAGAGCCACGCCGACCTGTCGCTGAATTGGAGAAGGTGGGAACCCTGGTTCACCGAGACGTGGAAGTCGCAGGATACCGGCACGTTCTCGCTTTCCGTGTAATTTCCCGCGCTTAGGCTTAGTGAGCCCCCTGCGCACGCGATTGTGGATGAGGGAAGAAGTACGGCGGCCCCTGCGCTTCCGTTCCTGATAGCCTCCGACGCAAGCCCTGCCATTGTCGCAAATGCCGCCCTGAGCTGGAGTTCCGAGTCGAAGGACGAGAAGGATGCATAGGTAACCACAGACCCAGCCACGAAGAACGAGGAAACAAGCACGACAAGGCAGTATTCGACTATCTCTGCCATTGCCGTAGTACGGCCTCTGGCAATTTAAGCAGCCACGTTGGCCCTTTTATTTTCTCGAGCTGTCCGAAACGAGTAGTCTTGAGGTCGAGTCTCGAAGCCGCCTTCTTCGGGCTAATTGCTAGGAGAAAGCGACCATCAGAGCCGTCGCCGTTGTTGCTCGAACTCTTCGCGAAGACTATCGGGTACGAGGGGTGGAGTGACGAATCGTACCCGTTCCTTTACAGGGTCAGGACGCTGAACTCTGTCCCTCACTACGAAGTCGCCTGCAACCTGCCGCTCGAGTCCGTCTTGATTCTCAGAAGGGCCGTGGCCGAAGTCTCTCTTGGCCTGGACCCGAAGGAGGTCGAACCTCTGACTTTCCGCAGACTGGTGGAAGTACTGACCCAGCACTCCGCCGAAAGGCTCGCCACCTACGGAATCGGGAACAGGATAAGGGAGCTTTCCGAGCTGGCTGCGTACGAAGCCATTGGGCTTTCCAGAATCCTGGCTCTGGCCAAAGACGAAAATGTTACAGAGTTCTTCGTCGATTCCGAGGTCACCCCCCTCTACCTGGACCACGCGTCCGCCGGGAGGTGTGAAACTGGGCTGGTCCTGACCGAGAGGGAGAGGCATTCCCTGGAAACGCATCTCGATACTTTCAGCGGCTACACTCTGGACTTCAAGACCCCTTCGCTGAAGAACGACCTGCCCATCGGAGGCGCGGTGCTGAGAGTATCACTCGACCTCGAGCCAGTCTCCGTCAATCGATTCGCACTCGACGTCAGAAGGCTGAACGTTACCTCGCTTTCGTTGCCTCGGCTGATCAATCTGGGTGTCCTTTCAGAAGAGGCAGCCGCGCTGCTCGTGGGATGGTTGGAAACCGGAGGGAACGTGACTATAGTCGGCGAGACGGGCACCGGGAAGACCACTCTGCTTAACGCCTTGGATGAAATGGTCGAGAGACGCCTGAGGCGTCTGTACATCGAGGACGCCGTCGAGACCAGGGACATGCTCGACCGTGGCTACCATCAGATGAAGGTAAAGGTCGACCCATTCGAACGCGGGGATGACTCAGGGAGGACAAAGGAATCAGAAATTGTGAAGGCGTTGCACCGTTCCCCCGACATTGT
Source organism: Nitrososphaerales archaeon (assembly GCA_035626235.1). Classification (GTDB taxonomy): domain Archaea; phylum Thermoproteota; class Nitrososphaeria; order Nitrososphaerales; family Gagatemarchaeaceae; genus DATFYP01. The sequence goes on from DASPOB010000035.1 coordinate 5,034, forward strand.
CATCCTCAGCGAAATCCAATCAGAAGAGCATAGCCGGGCATTCTTCCAGGCGCTTGCCTCGGGGGCTAGAGGGATTCAGACCTTCCACGCCTCGTCGGTGGAGCAGGCTGTCCGGCGGTGGGTGAACATGCATCACATCTCGGAGCAGAGCCTGCTAGATCTCGGATTGATCGTGCAGATGGTCAGGCCGGATAGGCTGAAGCAGGAAAGGTACGTGCAGAGAATCTGCGCCATGGGCCAGGAGGAAGGGGCTCCTAGGCTGAAGGAGCTCTTCATGCGTGACCGTGGATTCAACCTGCTCAACGTGGCAGGTCAAGACTACGTGGTTGCCTTCGAGGGGGTCGAACCAGGAAAGTGGCGCGCAAAGGTCTCCCTTGCAGCTGAGAGAATTCACGACAGGATTCGAAGCGAAACATGAGATTCGTTTCCTACGATCACTTCGAAGTTAGCGGATGGAAGATTGCAGCCGTTGCGGCAGCGGCCTCCGCTTTGGCTGTGTGCTTGATGGGGGCGGTCGTTGGAAACTCCCTGGGGCAGGCGAAACTGGCCGCCATGCTTGTCGTTGGAGCACTGGTGGGCTATATCGTTCTGTCGACGCCGAGAAGGCTGCTCGACGCACAGAGGGGGGCTCAGGCCCGGGAATCGATCCTGATCTCCGCAGAAGCCAACGCCTGCCTGAGCGTCATGGGGTCCAGGTCGCGAATGCTCGTCCTTCTCAGGTCGAGGGACGCCTCCGTCGCAAGGGCCCTTACCGAGGTGGCAAGACTGGTGCTGCTGGGCACCAGGGTCGATGCCGCTGTGGACTCCTGCGCTAGCAGCCTTGCCTCCTACTCAGCCACGGCCTCTCTTCGAGGAATGGCCACCCTGAACGCCGGTGGCCTTGACGAAAGCGATGAAGAAGCCAGGGGGCTGGCGAGTTCTTCGGAGCTGACCCGTGAGACCAAGCTTCCCATGTTCATGACAGCCTGCTTCTTCGCACCGATCATGCTCCTTCTCTACGCCGCCTTCTCTCATTCTTACGACCCGGGGAGCCTGGCCGAATTGGCAGCCTTCGAGTTCATTATGATTGACTTGGCTTTCTTTCTCAGCTCTGCCGAGAGGGGGCCCTGATGAACGCTGACCTCTCCATGCTCTTGTCGCTGAGAAGGGTTCTCGAATCTGCAGGTGGAGGGAAGGGGATGTCTCGGTCTCTCGTAGAGGAGCTGGCGGGAGACAGACCACTCGGTTCAGAATCGGCCCGGAGGCTTCTCCTTGGGTTCCCTCTGTCCAACTCTCTCCGGCCGCTTGTTGAGCGGGGCTCGGACGAGGTATCCATCCTTGCGTCCTTGGTAGTCTCAGCTCCCAGGAGCAGCATCTCGCTCGTGGGAAGGAGCGGCGAGTTCCTGGCCAAGACCCTCGAGAGATGGGTCAAAGTCAAGGAGAACAGCACGCTAGAGCACAGGGTAATGAAGTTCAGGAGCCTAGTGACATCCGGGGTACTCGGAGCTGTGACCGCAATGGTTGCTTCGCTCGGGCCACTTGTGGGGAGTCTGGATTTTAGTGGCAGCGCACCACCGGTGAACTCCTTGACGTTTATCGCCGCGGCTGCCGCCATGACAGCCATCAGCTCGGGAATGCTCGGCTACTTCATGTCCGGCCGAGGATTCTACCTTAACCTGGCCGCCTCGCTGTTGCTTTTCTCCGCGGTGAGCGTGCTAGTCGCTCCCCTGGTAAGTATTCCTTCGTTGACTCTATGGGGCGTTAAATAGGGCATTCCCATTATGATTCGATGGGTTTCCGTCGAAGCATCAGGCTCAGTCGCAGAGGCGCGCAACTCATAGAAGAAGCACTGCTGCTGTCAGTGGCCCTCGTGGCGCTCTCTCTCCTCGTCGGAGGAATAGAATCGATACTCAAGCAGAGCTCGAATTATACCGCGGACGTTTGGAGCTCAATTACGAACTCCCTGAGTAGCATATTCAGCAGCCTGTTTCATTGGTGAGAGCCGTGCAACCGGCGCGTGAGCTACTCTCTCGGGTATCATGGCGTCTGCGACCGCAGGTGGGTATTGGGCTGGAAGAGCTCAGGATTGCTGAGGACAAATACGTCGTGGCCTCTGAGGGTTCCAAGGCCCGGAACATGGCGATGTTCAGGGTTGGGGTTCCCGACCTTGGCGAAGACCCGAAGGTCGACTACTCGGCTGCCCTGAGGACGACTCTGCAGCAACAGAGGATGCGCAGCCTCTTCGAAGGGCTACGTAGGGCTGCGGTCCCTTTCGTCTACGTCATGCTGATGAATCAGACGGAGAAGCAGGAGCAGGCTCCACCGGTGCTGGAGTTCGACCTCGTGGTCGGGACCTGGGTAGACACCAAGAAGAAGGAGGAGCCAGGCCCAACGCTCGAACAGAGGGCCAGCATCCTGTCGGCAACATTGAGCGTCGCGCTTCCAACCGCGACGATCGTGCGGCTGGTGCGGGCCGAATTAGCCGAGTTCGTGAAATCTGCACTGCTGCCCGGTGGGAGGGCCCTGCCCCAGGCCGGGTCCCCAGGGATCGCCGGCGCCCTGTGCTCCTTTGACGAGATGTCACCCGTCGCAGCTGGCATCGAGCAGGTGCCAGAGTTCTACGTTCCTAACGCCGCTGAATCTGGGACCGACGGAATACTGCTAGGCTCTGTGAGGTCCGGGGGGAAGGTATTCCACGAATTCAGACTGCAGATGGAAGACTTCAAGCGGCACGTCAGCATACTGGGCATGACTGGATCAGGTAAGTCGACAACGGCCGCAACAATTGTGAGGCAGATCGTGGAGGCTGGGCTCCCTACATTAGTCCTTGACTGGCACAACGAGTATGGAGCCGTTGTTGCGGAGGGGGGCGGCAAGGTCGTCGCCCCTGGAAAGGACGACTTCACCCTAAACCCCCTCGAGGTGGGTCCGGGTACAGACCCCGTGGAGCACATTGCGATGGTCTCGGACATTTTCTCTGACATCTACCACTTCACCCACCCGCAGGCTTACATGTTCAGGAACGCCCTGCAGAAGCGCCTCAGCGAGACCCCGGCCGATGAGGTCCCAACCATCTCTGCTCTCGTAAAGACTATCGAGGCGTACCCTCTCAGATCGGCCTACGATAACGAGACGAAGGTTGCACTTCTCAGAAGACTCGTTCCACTTACCCAAGGGCAGCCTGGAAAGGCGCTTGGAGGGTCCGGCCCGCTGGAGTTGGGGGAACTCCTTGGCACCGTCGTGTGCATCGAGCTGGGCCACATGAGAGACGTCCAATCCAGGGCGGTCTTCTCGGACGTCGTGTTGAAGATGATTTACGAGGAGAAGGTCAGGAAGAAGGGAACCCTTGACCACCTGACGGTGATCGAGGAGGCCAGGAACATTGCACCCGCCAGGAGGGCCGAGGATCCCCCAACGGTGGGGGAAAGGATGATTTCAGAACTCCGGAAGTTCGGCGAAGCAATGATGTTCGTGGCACAGTTCCCGACTCACGTAGCGTCCGAAATAGTCAAGAACTCAGGGACAAAAATCGTACACAGGCTCGCGTGGCCTGACGACGTTGCGCTCCTCGGAGACTCATTGGGGCTCAATCAGAAGCAACGCGAGCACCTCACCAGGCTGAGGGTCGGCGAGGCGGTCGTCGGACTCTCGAGGCTCCAAAAGCCCATCCTCATCCAAGTGAATTCGGACTACCCCACTCACGAAAGCAGTGTCCTGAGCTTCAGGCCCGAGTCGTAGTTGGCGGTCCAATCCACCCTTGGCACAGGCTCTTCCCCGCCCCTCAACACCTCAGCTGCGGACGCTGCCGCCTCCGCAGGGGTGAAGTACGTAGTGTCCACTTCGAAGGTCTTGCTCTTTCCGAAGACTCGGAACGCGTCAGAAGCGATCAGGCCAATCAGCTCCGCCTCCAAGTTGTCGACCAGCTGCTGGGGAGGATAGCCACGCGCAAGCAGCCTTTCCTTGAGGACAGTGGGCTCGCATCTTAGGACCGCCACCCGTTCCACGGAAGCCCTGCTGAAGACGTAGGGGAAGAGGTGCCCGTAGACAACGGCCGGATGACGGAGAGCGGAGGCGAGTCTCCTCTTCAGGGCTCCTGTGTCCACCTGACCGCTGTCGCCTCCGATCAGGCCATAGGAGCGGGCAAGGTCGTTCAGGGCCATGCATGGGAGACCCAGCGAGCTCGCCAGGATCGGTGCGATTGACTTTTTCCCTGTGCCTGGGGTGCCTGTGATGCCTACTACACCGTGTAATTCGGATTTTCTCGCCGAGTGCTCATGCCCCTTGTGCATGGACTGATTCCTTCAGCTTGGACTTCCAGTGCGCCCTGAATTTCGCAAGCTTCGGCGCGATGACCGACTGGCAATAAGGCTTGGAAGGGTTCCTCCTGTAGTAGTCGCGGTGGTAGTCTTCAGCCGGGTAGAACGCCGCCAGTGGAGCCACCTGAGTGACTATGGGGTTGCGGAACACCTTCTCTGACTCAAGCTCGTTGATGATTCGCTCGGCCTCTCGTTTCTGCTCGTCACTGCCGTAGAATATCACCGACCTGTACTGGGTTCCCTGATCTGCGCCCTGTCTGTTAAGAGTGGTCGGGTCGTGGGTGGAGAAGAAGACCTCAAGCAGCTCCCTGTAGGTGATCACGGATGGGTCGAAGGAGACCTGGGAGACTTCGGCGTGCCCCGTGGTGTCGGTGCAGACATCCTCGTAGGTCGGGTTTGCCGTTGTCCCTCCGGCGTATCCCGGCACCACTTTGGTAACCCCCTGGAGCTCGGAGAAAACAGCCTCTGAACACCAGAAGCAACCGCTCCCGAACGTGGCCACCTCCACGCTAGACAACCCTTTCAAGGTACCTCGACTCGAATTAAAAGGTCGCGGCGCCTGCGACCCTAAGACTTCCCCCGTTAAGGTCAATTATGGCGGCCTTCATTCCGTCCCAGACCGGGACCGGCCACGGCAGTTGGGCCTTGATTCTCTGTGGCCCCTCATCCGAGGTCCGAGCCGTTACGATTTCACCGGCGAGCTGGAGGTGCAGGTCCCTGGAGACCAACTCCCGCCTATAGAAGGGAGACTTCGCGAACTCGAAGGTCGGCGAGTCAGAGAGCGTGAACGACCCATCGTCAAGCCAGCGGCTCCTTTCCAGGTCCTTGGGTTCGACCCCACGGAGCGAAAGGCCCACCCGGACCCCGCGCCCGGCCGATTCGAAGTCGACGTCGTTTACCTGGATTCCCTTCACGTCCGCCCTCAGGCCTGAAGGCCCGGGGACCGGGCGAAGCTGGTCGTGCACCGAGACCTCGCCGGAAAGAACGAAACCGAGGGCGACCGCGCCTACCCCCTTCACCGTGAACGCTCTGTCGACGTAGATGAGGGTCTTCTGTTTCGGGAAGTCATCCCTGGGGCAGACCGAGGAGAGGTTGATGGCCGACGACCCCGGCTGGCGCTCCTCGGGAAGGTATCTCGCAACCACGGTCCCATTCAGCGCCGAAGCCGCGAACCCCGGGGTTGAACCACCATCCTCGAGCTCCAGGCTCCCCGGGAGGCCGAAGGCCCCCAGCAGGACTGCCAGCTCCCCGTCGGGCGTGGAAAGTCGCCCATCCTTCGGAAAGAAGTAGAGGGCATGGTCGACAATCGAAGCGATTCGAGAATAGCCCTGAATTCTCTCGGGGTAGTCGGCTGTGTCAAGGAACGAGTAACGCCTCCCCGCTTCAGTCCTGGTGTAGACGGAGATGCCCTCTGCTTCGCTCTTCTTCGCGACTTCTGATTCAAAGGTCGCCTTCACCTCCTGGTCTGTTCCGAAGACCCCCACGGTGATGCCTTCCATCGGGAGGCCCTACTTCCTGCGCTTGAGATGCTCGTCGAACCAGCGGATGTACTGGTTGAGCCTCGCGACCCTGTGCTTGGGCTTCCCGATGCGGGAAAGGTCGTGGTTCTCCCCCGGGAACAAGACAAGCTCGGCCTCCTTCCCAAGCCGCTTTAGGGCGGTGAAGAACTGAAGCCCATCGACCATCCAGCAGCGGTAATCCTCCATCGAATGCACCAGCATCAGAGGTGTTTCTACGTTCGGCGCATACCTCAGCGGGGAGTCGTTGAGGAGCTTCTCCTCAGCGCTCCAGGGGTCCCCTCCGACCTGGTCGAATGTGAAGTAGGGTCCGATGTCAGAGGTCCCCCAGAAGCTTATCCAGTTGGCGATGCTCCTGTCGGTTACCGCGGCCTTGAACCGGTTTGTGTGGCCGACCGCCCAGTTAGTCATGAAGCCGCCGTATGACCCCCCAGCGATTCCCAACCTGTCCCCGTCGATTTGAGGGAACCTCTTGAGGACGAAGTCAAGGCCTTCCATCAAGTCGTCGAAATCGCGTGTTCCGTACTGGCCCCTTATGTCGGCGAACTTCTCGGAGTAACCGTCGCTCCCCCGGGGGTTGAGGTATATCACGGCGTAGCCGGAGCCTGCGAAGACCTGGAACTCGTGCATGTACGAATAGCCGAAGGCGGTCTTCGGCCCCCCGTGGACATAGAGGACCCCTGGAACCTTGGATTTGCCCTCGGGGATCATCACCCACCCCTCGATCGGCTCGCCATCGCTGGCCTGAAAGCTCACATGCTGGGGCTTGACGATCTTCAGCTCGTCGTGGACCTTCGCGTTGAGCGACGTCAGTGCCTTTTCTCTGCCGCCTGAGTAGTACAGCTCTTCCAGGTGCGAGTCATCCATGGCGGTGAAAGCGACGTTCCCTTCGTAGACATCGTATCCCTCTACGCTCCTGTCCCCTCCTAGCACGAGTTCCGGGTCGCGACCTGGTTTCACTCTGTAGAGCCTTGCGGAGCCTCCGTCTGCCTGGAGAAAGTAGACCCCCTCCCTCGACCAAACAAGGTTGCCGGGTCCGTGCGCCTTCGCCCGGGCGTCAGAGTTGAGCGTGTTCGCCTTGTTCCTGTCGACCCCTTCGACTCTCTCAAGCTTTCGGGAGCGAAGGTCGACGGTCCACACCCGTGTGTGAGACGCGAAGCCGGCCGGGAGGTCGTCGCCCGCTAGCGCAATCTGCCTGTCGTCAGGACTCCAGGCAAGTGAGCTAATCTCCATGTTCGAGCGCGTCAGCTTCCTTCTGCTCTTCCCGCTTGAGTCGACTACGAAGACATCTGCGATGTATGGTTTGATGTCGTCGGACGAGGCGAGATAGGCCACCCTCCTGCCGTCGTGTGACACCGAAAACTCTGCGATGTCGAAGGACCCAGCCGTCAACTGGGTCAGCTTGCCCGACTCTACCTCGACTCTGAAGAGATGCTTGCGCCTGTTGTAGATGAACCCGAGGCCGTTGAACCAGAATGTGAGCCTATCAATGACCTTCACGTCGTCCTTGGACTTCTTCGCAACGTAGGAGAGGAAGTAGACCGATTTCGAGTCGGGAGCCCACTGCGGGTTGTCCACCCCCTCCTCGGCCCGCCTCAGGAGCCTTGCCTCACCTCCGTTTGCCGAGATGACGTAGAGGGCGTTCCCCTTATCCTCCTTCTTCAGTCCCCTCCTCGAGAGGAAGAGGATGGAGCGACCGTCAGGAGACCACTTTGGGTCAGAGTCCTTCTTCCCTGTGGTGAATGAAGCGCATTTGCCCCCCTTGACCTCTGCGATGTAGACTTCGGAGTCGTAGGCGTCCTCGTCCAGATTGGCCCTCCTGGCAGAGAAGGCCACCCTCCTGCCGTCGGGGGAAAAGCTTGGGTCCGAGAGCATCGAATAGAGCTTGAAGTCGGCAGCTAAGACCGCCCGTGGCATGGGGACGGGTCGAGGCTGGGAATCTTATGTCTTCTGTTGCAGTCAACGGACGATCCGCCTCAGCGTGGATGAGGGGAACCTCTCCGCCTGGGCTGCCCACCCGGCTAAGCGGCGGACCCTCCTGATGGTGTAGCGGCGAACGAGGGCCGGGCCCCTGCCAAAACCACAGCCCTGTTTGCGAACAGGTACACTGCGAACGCGAAAATGAGGAAGAGGGGAATCAGCAGCAAGTCGTTCAGTTCGGCGAATGTCTCTCCGAACCAAAACGTGGAGAAGGTGAGCAGAAGGCCTGCGACCACGACCTTCATGTTGGCCTGTTTCACCTTCCTGACCTGTGTCCTGAGGACATAGGTGGCGACTACCACGATGATCACGCCTGCGAAGAAGCCAATGCTCGCTGAGGCGTAGTCCACCGGTAGCAAACCAACCAGAACGATTGATGCCTCAAAAGCCTCGATTGCGCCAACAGAGAATCCCGTGTACATCAGGCCTCTTACGAAGACCTCGGGTTTGAAGCCCGTCGTCCTGCTGATGACCACGGACCTTCGTGCGCTTCTTGCAAGTCTCAGTCCGAAGTAGAGCAGAAGCACACCACCGAACAATCGAACGTAAAGCAGCGGCAGAAGCGAAACTAGCCCTGCGACGAGGAATGTCGGTACGAGGATCACGATGGCCCCCAGAGCTACATAGAGGAAAGCCGATGACCTGCCCGACTCCGCAAAGAGCGCCAGGCCGACCGCCGCCGCTTCGACAAGCTCAAGGGTCGTGATTCCCGCGGCCGCGAGGAATATTCCGGTATCGAAGACCAATCTAGTCCCTCCGGTTAGCTGTACCCTCTGACGGCAGAACGAAGTTCGTCCGCAAGTCGGTTCAGGGTCCTTGGGCCAAGGTCCCATTCCAGCCCTGCCGCTCTGAACAGTTCTGGGAGGGACCGGGACGCGCCTAGGGAGAGGGCGTCCTTGTATGATTCGATTGCCGCTCTTCTGTCCCTCCGGTAGCGCGTCCAGATTCCGAGGGCGCCGGTCAGAGCTATGCCGTACTCGATGTAGTAAAAAGGCACCTCGAAGAGGTGCAGCTGCCTCTGCCACCGGTAGGCGCGGCTCGCTTCGAGACCCTCATAGCTTTCGAGCCCGGAGAACCGGTTGAAAGTGTCAACCCACGCCTTCGCTCGTTCCTCGTGGCTGTGGTCAGGGTGGGTGTAGACCCAGTGCTGGAATGCGTCTATGGTCGCAACCCAGGTGAAGAGTTTGACGTTGCCGACTGCTTCTTCCCAGTTAGACCGCCGCGCATCCTGCTCGTTGTAGAACGTGCCTTGGTAGTGCTCCCCCGAGATTATCTCCATGGAAATTGACGCGACTTCGGCGAACTCCAAAGGCAGGTTGGCCCCTCCGTTGAAGTAGGGGAGCCCTTCGTCCCGCATCAGGAATGTGTGGAAACTGTGACCACATTCGTGCAGGAGGGTCCTGACATCGTTGTCCCTCTTTGCCGCGTTCATGAAGATAAACGGGAGTTTGAGCTCAGTCAGCTCCTCCTGGTATCCCCCGGGGGCTTTTCCCTTCCTGCTCTCGAGGTCGAGCAGCTCCAGCTCCGACATGCGCCCGAAGTAGCTCGAGAGTTTTCCGTCTATCTGCTCCACGACCTTCGCCGCGCCGCGGACCAGCCCCGTCGCATCTTCAAAGGGCGAGAGCGGCTGACGGCCCCCGGGGTCCACCCTCAGGTCCCAGGGCCTCAGGGTGTCCACGCCCAGCCTCTCCCTCTTCTCCTTGTCGATTTCGCGGCTTAGAGGGACCAAGTACTCTTCGACTGCCCTGTGGAACCCGATGCAGTCGGAGGGGGTGTAGTCGAACCTGTCCTTCTTGACGAAGATGTAGTCCCTGAAGTTGTCGAACCCCGCGTTCCTTGCCTCTTCGTCGCGGAGTTTCACCATCTGGTCATATATGACATCCAGGGTGCCCTTGTCAGCGAGCGCCCTCTGGTCCGCCATTCGCCAGGCCTCCTCTCTCACTCTTCTCTCAGGCTCTTCGTAGAACTTCGACATCTGCTGGAGAGTCCTCTCCTGTCCTCGGTAGTTGACGGTCATTGCGGCGACTGTCCTTTGGTACTTCTGCGCCAGGGTTGACTCCGTTCTCTCGAGCTCCACGTTCTCAGGTCTGAATATCGACAGAGCACTCTTCCTCCTCAGGTCCTCCAGGCCGTAGGTCTCTCGAGGAAGTGAGCTCCTGAATTGTGAAGCGGCATACTTCTGGAGAAGACCGAACTTCGCCACCTTCAGCCTTGGTTCGAGCTCCTCGGTGTACCTTTCGTAGGCCAGCGTGAAGTCTGGGTTGTCGGTCTGCCGGGTGCTGTTGATGTACCGGATGGTCCGCTGCTCATAGGTGTAGGCGTCAAGCTCGGACTCGTCTGCAAGCCAACGCTCAAGGTCGGAGAGCGAGCCCAGGTTTCGACCCGCCAACTCCTCATACAGCTTGGAGAGCTCGCTCCATTCGAATTTCAAGTCCTGAGGGAGATATCGGCGTGAGAACTCTCGCGGGAGGCTCGAGTAGTCGAAGACCAATCGAAGACTCGTTCCAGCGGTGGCAGGTTACCGTACTTATGCTTCGCTGAGAGACCCGTGGCAGCATCCCGTTAGGTTACCAGGAGTGCCGATACCCTTATGCGAGGTCGCTCGCGGACGCAACTCGCGGGCCTGAGTTGTTAGCAGATTCAATAATGGCCGACGTCCCGATTACGCTGGTCCTGCTGGCGTGGATGGGGTTCGTACTACTGGTGGCTTCGAGGTGGATCTACAACTACGTCCTGAGACGAGGCTGGGACCCGAAGAGAGGGACCTACCTCGGTAGGAAGTTCGTGCACATATTCGGGGCCGGGATCGTGGCGGTCACACTGCCTTTCGAGTTCCACGAGCCCCTCTTCCCCTTCGCCTTCGCCATGATGCTGGCGGTACTCACTTACACGCTCCACAAGACGAATCACATCTGGTACTGGTTTCAAGACCCGGCAAACTACTCTGAGACCTACTTCGCTCTGACCTGGGGAACCGCAGTCCTCTTGACCTGGGTGGTCGACCGCACGTTCCTGCTGGCCGTGGTTCCGACATTGTTCATGGCCTGGGGGGACGGGGTGACCGGGGTTGTGCGGAAT
>DASPOB010000036.1:0-2679 GCA_035626235.1 Nitrososphaerales archaeon
CGGTCTCGTTAATTCGAAGATCTTCGCCCGTTCGAAAGTCAGTTCAAGCGGTTGAATCTGATTGACGACGTCCAGAATGTCGCCAAAGGATTGTATCGCCCGAGGAACCTGAATCCAGCCCGAAGGTTCGCTGCCTCCAGACGACAGGTGCATTGGGAGATACACCCAACTCAATCTGTTCGTCATGGGTAAAGTGTCATTGGCTGCTCGAATGAGGTAAGGCTGGTCCGTGCCTTCTCTCCATTTGGCAATGGTCGACCGGTGTATCGAGAGTCTTCTCGCCATTTCCTTGACTCCGACGCCCTGATGATGAAGTCGAACAAACTCACAGAAGTTCCGTAGTTGCCTTTCGCCCGTCGCGCTCGCTTGGATGCCCCAAACCCGGTTCTTGACGAATTCGAGCACGGCGTCAGGTCCTTCGTCGATGAGTTCAATGAACCGAGGCGAGTACTTGAGAGGCAGCTGTTCCACCATGTGATGGCCCGGGGTGATAGCGAGCCCGAGCCTGTGCAGCTGTTGGCTCACGGTCTCAGGGTCGACGTTCTCCCGCTTCGCGATGTGAACCAGGGTTATCCCGCTCCTGAAGAGCTCGGCCCATCTACTGACGTCCTCGTCGTTGTGGCGCCAGTGTCCTCGCTTGGCAACGGCTGGGCTCGCGGGTTGTGCGTCAGGCTGGGGTTCCTGGGGCAATGCGCACCTTCTCTTAGCGTCGCTGGAATTTGAAGGGGAACCAGTTGTGCTCATACGTGTAGGGGGAGGTGCTCAAAACTGATGGCCATGAACTACTGGCTATCGTTCTCTCGAAACACTTTTCTGTCAAGGCCCGACGCAAACCGTTGCATGTGCGACGTCATGGAGAATGACTACGGGGAGCTGGCTGTAGAGACGGAAGCGAAAGAGCCTCAGACGGTGTCCGCGGCCCTTCGAGTCGCAAAGGGCAGGGCGAAGTGGGATCGCCGCACGTGCCCCCCGTCCAGGAACCGTTTTCTAGCGGTGCGTAGGCAACGACCCCGTTGGAATTTCTGCGGGTCGTAGAAGTGTTCCCTCCCCTCTTCCCATCCTCGAAGGCGGAGGATTCGCTTGGAGTTGAGGAGAGGATGGAGAGGTTCGTGAAGGAAGTAAGAGCCGTCCGAAGTTTCGCTGACCTGTTCCTCGTCGCCGACGTAAAGGACACGAGATTTCTCAAACTCTCGACCATAGAGGCGGCGTCGATCCTGCAGGAGCATCTGGGGGTCAGCGCGGCCCCTGTCATCGTCGTCAGGGACATGAACAGGCCACAGTTCCTATCCTCAGTTCTCACAGCCATCGCGAAGGGGCTCGGTTCGGTGATGCTTGCCTGGGGGGACGATTACCATACCGCGGCGAATGTCACCAACTTCCGAAACTTCTCCAGCCTGGCCCAGGCAATCGAGGAGGCTTCGACGATAAGCAGAAGGGCCGGGTCTGGGACGCGCTTCTTGGCCCCCGTCAACATCGCCAAGCTCTCAGGCCCTGGCGGCGTGACCAAGGCAAAGGGGAGGCTGAAGTCAGGCGCCGACCTTCTCCTCGCGCAGCCGCCGACGACGGACGCGCCGGAGACGTTCGAGAAGCACGCTTCAGCCCTGAGGGAGAACGGATTGACGGAAAAGGTCCTGCTGAATGTCTTTCCGTTCAGAGACGAAAGCGACGTGAGGCAATGCGAGGAATCTTTCGGATGGGAACTGCCAAGGAGCCTCCGAAGGGAAGCCGCGGCGGGGGAACAGTCGCTTCTTGAGGCCGCGAAATCTGTGGTTAGGCGCCTCAGGGAAGAGAGGTTCCCAGGAGTCTACCTGGCTACCCGGGGGGACCCGGGCGTAGCCCAACTGCTTCTCTCCTGAACTCGCGGAATCCACAACCGTTATATTTGCGCCTTGAGGCGCCGAATGCGTTTCATGGCAAACGATAGAGCAATAGGCGGAGCAATTCTGGTCGGGAGTGTCATCGGTATCATCGTCTACGGCCTGTTGATCTTCTACTGGCCTTTGCTGGTACTGGAGATCACCGCGTTCGTCGCAGTACTCGTCCTCCTCGCGATACTCGCGTGGATAGGATATACCATGGCGACGACACCACCACCTGAGCCCATAACTGACATCCCGGAGATGGCCCCCGAGAAACCCGCGGCAGAAACCGGAACTTCCGCAGCTCCCAAGAAGGAATAGGCTAGCCCTACCCGTTCATTTCCGACGCAGGACAGAGTGCGTCATGTCTCTGAACCTGCGGTCAAGCCCGTAGACTACTCCGAAGTAGACGACCGCACCAACCAGGCACACCAGTATCAGCCGGGCGCCGTAGAGCAGCGTTCCTGCACCCTGCACCACCAGGACCCCCGATGCGAGGTAGACCACCACCACCATCGCCGCCGACGCAAGCAGGTAGTAGGCCACGCTGATACCGGGCATCAGCCTGGCGTATCGTCCCGCCCGCCTGGCCTTCACGATCATGATGAGAAGAGTGACGGCCAACTCCACCACCGCCCAGGCAGCGACGGAGAGCGAGGGGGAGAACCCTCTCGACGACGCGAAGGAGAGGGTGGCATACAATGACGAGACGTACACCACACCATAGAGTATGTTGGCGACGGGCACGAAGAGGAGGTTGCTCCTCAGAAGGGCCCAGAAGTTCGGCCGCTCGCCGATGTCTGCTTGCTCTGTTCCCAGC
>DASPOB010000037.1:0-5633 GCA_035626235.1 Nitrososphaerales archaeon
CCCGACCTCGTAGGCTCTGAAGAACTGCTTCGACGAGTTCCATAGGGCGTAGGTAAGCGGAGGAATCGCGACCAAAGACCTCAGACTAAACACAAACAGACATACGGCCAGACTAACAGAGGAGGCAAGCATCAGAAGGAAGTATCCGTTCAAGACCGCGCCTGACTTTGCCCGATTCATTCGATACTCTCCTCGGTTTGGATTGACGCTTTGAGCAGACTAAGCCATTTGTCCTGACCCTGAACCCCCACGCTCGCCCTCTCTGCGGGGCTCTGCCCCTCCACCCAGGCGCGGGGCTCCACGAAGCGACGATGCAATTGCTGCCCGCCTCCAAGGAGACCTCTCGAGTTACAACCATCCCTCCCTCGTCGAGCTTAAATCAACATCTTCATCCTCCGGAAACGTGGACTCCGCATCTCATCTCATGGAGCTCCCAACCAAGGTCCTAATCGGAGATGGAGTTCTCTCGCACTTGGGAGAGTTCGTCCGCGAGTCGGCAGGGAGAAAGAAGATTGTCGTGGCCGCGGGGTCCAATGTCCTGACGAAGGTTAGGGACACGGTCGACTCCTCCCTGCGCGGAAAGGCGTACTGGGTGGAGGTGTCGGCGCCCGACCTGGCCAACGTCCGGAAAGTGATGAAGGCGGCCTCAGACACTTGCTGCATCGTGGGAGTCGGCGGAGGCAAGAGCGTCGACGTAGGAAAGCTGGCAGCGTTCAGGAAGTCCCTGCCATTCTACTCCGTGCCAACGAGCGCCTCTCACGACGGCATCTCGAGCCCCTTCGCCTCAATCAGGGGCCTCGACAAGCCCTACTCCCTCAAAGCCAAGCCGCCCCTAGGCATCCTCGCCGACGTGGGGGTCATCTGTTCCGCCCCGCGGAGGCTGCTCGCATCTGGATGTGGCGACCTAGTCTCGAAGCTTACGGCCGTCCGCGACTGGCAGCTTGCGCACAGGGAGACAGGGGAGTACTATGGCAGTTACGCGGCCAACCTCGCACTGATGAGCGCTGACGTCGTTATTGAAGGCTCCAGACGGCTGGGAAGTTTCGGCAAGGACAGCGTCAGGGACTTGGTCGAAGCCCTGATTAGCACTGGGGTCGCCGCGGGAATAGCCGGCAGTTCGCGTCCGTGCAGCGGGTCCGAGCACCTGTTCAGCCACTACTTGGACCTCATCGCGCCAGGAAGGGGCCTCCACGGAGAGAAGTGCGGGCTCGGGACAATAATGATGGCGAAGCTGCAGAAGGGAGACTGGGAGGTCGTGCGGGCCGCCCTGAAGAACGTTCACGCCCCTGTCACGGCCGCGGAACTGGGACTCAAGGAAGACCTGGTCGTCGAGGCTCTAGTGCGAGCGAGTTCGATCAGACCCGAACGTTATACTGTGCTGTCGAAATTCAAGCTTGACAGGCAGAAGAGCATGTCTCTCGCTGGTTCAACGGGTGTGATCTAGGAAACCTTCGGCGCTGCAGGCTGCCTCTTCTTCCGCGGCCTTGGCGCCCCTTCCCTCTTCGGAGCGGGCTCTCCTACCTTCGGCTCCTGCTTGGGCTCCGGTCTGACCTCCGGCTTCGGGTTCACGAACTTCTCGACGAAGGTCACGCCCGTCGTGCTAGGGACGAATTTGAAGACGTCCGAGGAAATCCCTCTCTTGATTATCTGAAGCCCTTCGGCCAGGAACAGGTCCTCGGGAATTGCGACTTCCATCTCCTCCCCCCTGCGGGTAAAGGTGACCTTGCCCCCTTCTCCCGCGAACCTCCTGTCGATTAGCGCCCTCGTCTTGTCGTCGTCCCCTTCGACCTTCTTCAGGACCTCGAAATCGTAGACGATGGACTTGCCCGCCAGCCTGTGGTTGAAGTCGACCTGGGCCCTCCCGGAGCCGATGAAGCGGACGATGCCTACCCTGTTCTCGACTTCGATTTCGTCGCCCACGGTCAGCTCGTCGGCCTTGTCCCCGAACTTCCTGAGCGGGATCATCCTCGTCTGCGTGGGGTCCCTATTTCCGAACGCCTTCTCCGGCGGAAGCTCGATCTCCCTCTTCTGGCCTACATTCATCGCCTTCACTTCGTCGTCCAGTCCCGAAATCAGCCACCCTTCGCCGACTGCGACGAGCCTCGGCCCGTACTTGCGGGTAGCGTCGTAGACGTTCAGCCTCTTCGCTTCATCTTCGGCTGTCGTCTCTATGACCTCCCCGGTGTCCTTCACCTTCGCAGTGTAGTTCGCGAAGATAAGAACGCCCTTTTCGAGTGGCATTTGCTTCGAACTGCCCTAGCTCTTGGGTTTATAGCCTTTCAAGCGTGTTGGAGCTTCTGAAGGGTTTCCCCGACCGCCTTCAGGGTCCTGTCGACATAGCCGCCGTTGATTTGTCCCATGCATCCTATTCTGAACACTTTGCCCTTGAAGGGCCCGAAGCCGCCTGCCACCACGATACCCTTGTCCTGGGACATGCTCTTCCTGAACTGGGAGTCGTCCACTCCGGGGGGATAGTAGGTTGCAATCACAGTCTTCGACCTGACATCAGGACTGGCAACTGCCCGAAGTCCCAACTTAGCGACGCCGTCGTAGATGGCCTTCGACATCTCGTCGTGCCGCTGGACCCTCTTCGTCCAGCCTTCCTCTATGAACTCCTTCAGCGCCTCGTCCATTGCGTAGTAGAGCGGAAGCGCGGGCGTGAACGGTGTCTCCCCGTTCGCTCCGTATTCTAGGTACCTTGGGATGTCGAAGTAGCGGGTCTTCGGGGGGGATGTCTTCAGGAAGTCGACAACCTTGCTGCTCACGGAAAGCAGGGCAAGCCCGGGCGGTGCCGCGATGCACTTCTGGCTCCCGGTGACGCACATGTCGATCCCCCACTCGTCAACGGGAATCGCGTACCCCCCGAGGCTCGAGATTGCATCGATGACGGCGAAGGCCCCGTGGTCCCTCGCCATCCGCGAGGCTTCGCGGGCATAGGGAGCCGTGACCCCTGTGCTAGTCTCGTTGTGTACCAGGAACAATGCCTTGAATCTCCCCGCCTTGGTCATGGCATCCTGGAGGTCGCTGAGCGGAGGGACCTTGCCGAATTCGGACTTCACCTGAACCGCTTTGCCTCCGGCGAGCTCCACAGTCTCGGCCAGTCTGCTGCTGAACTCCCCAAAGACCGGGACGATGGCAGTGTCGCCGGGCCTGATCAGGTTGAAGACTGCGGTCTCCACCCCGCCCGTCCCCGAGCATGAAAGGACCAGCACCTCACCCTTCGTCTGGAAAAGCTGCCTGGCCTTCCCCAGAAGCCCCCCGTAAAGCTGCCTGAACGCGTCGCCTCTGTGGTTTATGATAGGCCTCAGCATCGCCTGCATGACCCGCGGAGAAACGTTGGTGGGGCCCGGCAGCATGATCAGCTTCTGTTCCGAACTCATTGGCATCACCCCGAAATGTCTCCCTTTATTAGCTCTCGAACCCTCTCAACGCCCCCGAAATTCCTCACCAGCTTCGCGACCTGGGGAGGCACGAGGCTCTCCCAGTCCTTCCTCTCGAGTATCCTGTCCCTGACGTTCGTTGCCGAGTACTTCTTCCTGTCAAGGTAGGGGACCGCTCTGACCACGATCCGCTCTTCCTTGAAGAGGAGATGCGTCAATGAATCGTTGGTGAACACGATGTCGAACTTCGGGACCATCGACTCGACCGACGAGACCCACACGGAGTGGGAATCCGCGTCAGGAATGGGAATGGCCATCCACTTCGATGGGTCCACCCCGTTCTCGTCAAGTGCGCTTTTGATCATGGAGATCCGTTCGCTCGCCGTAAAGGGGTTGTCCCTTTCATGGCTCCTCTGAGAGCTCCCGACCACAACGTACAGGTAATCGACTCTCTTCAGCGCGAACTCGACTGCCGCCAGGTGGCCGTAATGAAACGGCTGGAACCGGCCGACCAGCAGACCGACTCGCAAGGCCCTTCGTTCCGCCGCCCCGTCGTGGTGTATATAAGAAATAACTGGGCGGCCCAGTCTCAAGTGGCACCGGGTTGTCGACTTCGGAAATTGTGGAAGTGGACGGTTCCTACGGCGAAGGGGGAGGCCAGATTCTCAGAACGGCGGTGGGCTTCTCGGTCATCCTGGGCAAGCCGGTAGTGGTCTCCAAGATACGCGCCGGGAGGCAGGTGCCTGGCCTCAAGCAGCAGCATGTCTCAACGCTCCAGACCCTGGGCAGAATCTTTGGGGCGGAATTGCGAGGCGCCGAGATTGGGTCCTCGGTAGTCTCCTTTGCCCCAGGCCGGATGGGAGCCTCCGTCGTCAAGGTAGACATGAAGACGGCAGCAAGCGTTACTCTCCTGCTACAGGCTGTAATACCAGCTGTCGCGCTCACGGGGTCTCGGGTTGCGCTTGACATAACAGGCGGAACTGACGTCCCTTGGAGCCCGACCTTCGATTACTTTTCCAGCGTTGTCAGGCGCGCGTACGCTCTCCTTGGAATTGAATTCGAAGTCACAGCATCTAGGCGTGGATACTACCCAAGGGGTGGCGGCAGGGTCACCGCGAGAGTTGAGCCGGCGACCGTCGTCAGGGCCGTCAGGCTCGGGAGGGGTGTCGGCTCCGCGAAGGTAGACCTCGCCAGCAGGTGCAGTCGTCTGCCGAGAAGTGTCGCGGAACGACAGATGGAGGCAATGGCCCGCTTCTTCTCGAATTCAGAGGTGAAAATAGGCGGCAGGACTGTCGGCGAGGAGGAGGCCGACTCGCCTGGGACGTCCGCCCTCGCCTCTGCCACTGACGGCGGGCGCCTGCTCGGTGCTGATGGGCTCGGAGCGAAGGGAAGACGTGCTGAAGAAGTCGGGGAAGAGACAGCGAAAAGCCTCGTGACCGCGCTTCGGTCCGGCGCGGCAATCGACTCGAATCTCGCCGATATGGTTGCCCCACTGCTCTCGCTCTCCAAGGGGGAATCCTCGCTGCTGGTCCCCCAGGTCTCGCTTCACCTCAAGACAGGGCTTCACGTCGCCAAGGTATTCACCGGGTGCGACTTCTCCTACGTCGAAGAGGGCAACGCCTATCTCGTGACAGTCAGTCCCGTTTCCTGACACAACGCCTAAAAAGGTGGAACTTGCCGCTCGGCGAAGAATTCAGTTGTCATTCGAGCAGTTCATGCCGGGCGCGACCGCCGTGGGCATAGCCTACAAGGACGGGGTCGTCCTCGGAGCCGAAAAGAGAATAACCCTCGGGAGCTTCGTGAGGAGCAAGTCGGGGAAGAAGGTCTTCAGGGTGACCGAAAACGTCGGGGCGGTCTGCGCGGGAATGGTTTCCGACATGCAGAACCTAGTGCGAGAGGTCTCCGTCTACTCGAAATTGAAAGAGCTCGAATCGCGCAAGCCGATGAAACCAAACTCAGTGGCGAAGCTGATGTCCACGCTGATGTTCCAGAACCGGTACGCCCCCCTGCTGACGCAGGTCATCCTCGGCGGGGTCGGGCAGAAGCCTGTGGTCTACGTCTTGGACCCCCTCGGGAGCGTGATCTCGGACCAGTACGCGACCGTCGGAACCGGAGAGGAGACGGCGATAGGGGTCGTGGAGGCGGGCTATTCGACGTCCATCACCCAAAAGGAAGCGCGAGACTTGCTCCTGTCCTCGATCAAGGCCGCCATCGCGCGGGACGCCATGAGCGGAAACGGAATAGACCTCATGA
>DASPOB010000038.1:0-3943 GCA_035626235.1 Nitrososphaerales archaeon
AGACTCACCTGGCTTGACAGGTGGAGTGTCAGTCATGACAGGATGCCCGAGGTCCTCTCGAGATATGCCTACTACATCGACATGAGGAAACCTCCGGAGCATGTCCAGGCCAGGTCGGTCGGGAAGGCCGCCCTCGAGGCCTTGGCCTGCGGTTGCCACGTCGTAGACTGGAAGGGGGAGGTCTCCGAAGGGCTACCTGCCCAGAATGACCCCGTCGACGTCGCAGAAAAGTGGTACGAAGTCTATCTCCGCTTGCTTCGTCAGGAGAGCATTCGCCCGTAGGCTTCCTCCAGCTTCGCTCCCATCACTTCCCAGCTGAACGACGACCGGAATGCATCGTAGGACGCTGCGGCCAGCGCGTCGTACAGCATCCCATCCTGGGAGAGCCGCCGGATTGCAGCACGCACAGCTTCCACATCCTTCCAGTCAACCACGATGCCACAATGGTATTTCTCGACCAGCTCCGCCTGGAAGGTTCCCGCAGGGACAAGGGAGGGAACCGAAAGAGACATTGCAGTCAGGAGCTTCCCTGGAGTGGCGATCAAGGCGTTCCTGGTCCTGGGTTCGTAGAGGGACGGGATCAGGTCGGCGTTCTCGATGACGGGCTCCAGGTCTTCCATTTTCAACCAGCCCAGGAACGTGATCGACGGGTTCTTCGCGGCAGCTTCCCTGACGAGCCCCTCCAGTTCCCCTCTCCCCGCGAGGGTCAGCGTGACTCCGTCTAGGCCCTGGACGGCGTCAAGTAGGAGCTTCACCCCCCTCTCCTCGCCCAGCCAACCGTAGTAGAGAACGTTGAATGGCGTCCCCTTCCTCCTGGAACTCCTACCCGCCCGGGCGGGGGGCGCGTTCATCACCACCACAAGCTTCGACTCGTCAAACCCGAGCTTGCCGAGATAGGCGACGAACCTGTCGTTGACAACCACCACGGCGTCGGCCATCTTCCTTGCTGAGGCAAGAAACAACGACTGGGTCACCCGGGTCAGAGGGAAGAACCGGAGGAATGCCTCCGGAAGGTCGTGCATGTCGTAGACAAGCCTGGGTCCGTTCAGCTTGATGGCCTTGGCCGCGAAGCCCACAGGGAGGGTGTCGACGTCGTGGCAGTGTATGGCATCGGTCCTCGAAGTAAGGAGGTGGGCAAGGCACCAGACGTAGAATATCAGGAGCTTTGGGAGTGTGAGGAACGGCGTACCGTGTCCGGCGCCGAGCCTCATCCTCTTTATCACCAGCCCGTCGTCGAAGATCGTATCCGCTTCCGTTTCGAGTTCTCTGTCCCACGCCAGAATCGTCACGGGTCTTCCCGCGCTGGCGAGGAAGTGGGCCTCCTTCAAGGGCCTCTGGTCGAAGGTCGCAGGGTTGGATAGGAGCATCACGATTCTACGTGGCTTCGGTCCGGGCTGAGCAGGGTTTCCTTTCGAGGCCTTCAATCCTCACCGCGTCCGCCGTGGCCCAGATACCTGGATACCTCGCGAACCACCTTCGCCGAGGCATGTCCGTCTCCGAATATGCTGGCTGATTTCAGGAACGGCCTCCGACCTATCAGCCCCACTCGCCTGAAGGCGCTACGCATCTTCCTGGGGCTTCCGCCTACCAGAAAGGCTGCGCCGGCGCTGACTATCTCTCCCCATTCCGTCGTGTCGCGGGCGATAAGCGTTGGCTTCCCAAGCCAGTAGGCCTCTTTCTGAAGCCCGCCCGAATCGGTAATTACGAACCTCGAACTGTTGATCAGAGCCAGGGTTTCCAGGTATGGGAGTGGCTCCAGGAGCTCGATGTTGGAGCCTGGGGTCACGCCGAACTCCTTCATGCGTTCCCGTGTCCTCGGGTGCACGCTGAAGGCGACGGGGATCCCAAGCGAGTCGACGGCTCCCAGTGTTCTCCTCAGACCTGCACCGTTGTCCACAGTCTCTGCTCTGTGCAGGGTCATGAAGGCGTAGCTCCCACGCCTCAGTCCCTTTCTCGAGGCCGTGTCGAGCCTCTCCACCGAGGGCTTGAACCTCAGGAGGGAATCGTACATCGTGTCCCCGACATTCGACACGCGTTCGGCAAGCACATGCTCTGACCTGACATTCTTGACGCAGTTTTGGGTGGGGCACAGGAGGACCTGAGACATGTGGTCAAGGACGCGTCTGTTCACTTCTTCGGCCATCCTGAGGTCTCCAGACCTGCAGCCGGATTCGAGATGGGCCACCGGCACTCCCGACTTGGAGCAAGCCACCCCGGCGGCGAGCGCGGAGTTGGTGTCTCCTGGCACCAGCGCTAGGTCGGTCCTCGTCCCGGCCAGATACCTGCCTAGCCCCCTGATTATCGCAGAGACCTGTTCGTTGGGCGTCCCCGCTCCCACGCTGAGGTCGGTCGACGGCTCGGGGAGCTTCAGCTCCGTGAAGAACTGCCTGTTCATCTCGTAGTCGTAGTGCTGCCCTGTGTTCACGATTTCGCAATCTATCCCCTTCTCCGTGAAGGCGAGGTACACTGGCGCGCTCTTGATTATCTGCGGTCGAGTCCCAAGGATTATCGAGATCTTCAGTTTCGCATCACCCCTTCCCTGCCCCAGATCCTTTGCACAGTTCCAATATCTGCCTGTGCAGAGCGGGGTTGGCAGACGCAACGAAGCTGAACCTGTGCTTCAGGTCGAATCGGGGCTCGAGCGCATCCCCGTCAGGACCTGTGACCTTGGCCCCTGATTCGGTCGCAATCAAGTATGCCGCTGCAAAGTCGGTGATCCTCATCTTCTCCCTAAGGTCGACGAAGGCGTCTACTTTTCCCTCAGCCAGAAAGCACAGCTCCAGGGCGTTGGCTCCGAGGTGCACCTGTCGTTTGACTCCGCTGACGAGCCGAGAAAGCCCCGTTACAAGCTCAGGCGCGGTCCTGCTGATGTCGATGCCGACAATAGCTTCTGCCGCCGTCGCTACGTGACTTGTCCGGATGGCGCGCCCGTTCTTCGTTGCCCCCTTTCCCCTGCGTGCGACGTACACATCCCCGGAGACCAGGTCTCTCACCAAGCCGAATACGACGTCGCTCAGGGAGTCCCCTTCCACGATGGCAACCGAGGTGCAGTAGAACGGTATCCCTCTTTCGAAGTTCGATGAGCCGTCCAGGGGGTCGACAACAGCGAGGGTCCTGGCTCTGCGGTCTCCCACTTCTCCTGCTTCCTCGCTCAGGACCCTGACTCCTCCCTTCGATTTCAGCGACCGCAGAAGTTCTTCCTCGGCTTCCTTGTCGGCGAAGATGGTCTTGTCCCCGGAGGCACCCGTGCCCACCGTTCGCCCTCTGCCTCCTCCCCGTGCGAGGGCCGAGACCTTCAGCTTCACTCTCTCGGTAGCATCGAGCAGGACTCCTTCCCACTCTCTAGGCGTCACGCTTGCATCACCTTGGTTCTGTCCAAGACTGCCATGATCTTTCCGAGGGTGACATCCAGGTCCGAGTCAGTCTCCACCTCCTCCGTCTTCTTCTCCTTGAGGTCCTCGTGTACCTCAGCCAGGGCGCTGTAGTAGCGCGTCCTGAAGAACTCGGTGACGTTCCTTTCTCTCTCCCCCTTGTTTTTCTGCCTCTGGTCTATGGTGTCGGGCTTGGCCCTGAGCAGGATGTAAAGGTCGGGCCTCAAGGCAGGTTCCTCCAGGACTCGCCTGCACGTGGCTAGCATCGTGGGATATGCATCGCTCTTCTTCAGCTCGTACCTTATCTTCGCATAAGCCAGGTCTGAGAGAAGATACCCCTCCGAGACGATCTTCCTTGTCTTTCTCAGCTTCGATATTACGGAGCAGTAGGTCATGGTGGCGCCGAACAGGCTGAAATCTGCCGACGTGTCGGCCCTATCCGCCACCGGCACATCCTTCGGGACCACGTCAGCCGACTCCTGCAGCCTCAACCATCCCAGCTTCTCCATTCCCATTGCCAGGGAAGTCTTGCCTGTCCCCGAGAACCCCTCGAGGACTATGAACACCATTTG
>DASPOB010000039.1:0-54204 GCA_035626235.1 Nitrososphaerales archaeon
CTGATGACGTTCTGCACGAGGAAGATGCCCCTATGGAACTACATCAGCATAAGCGGATACCACATCAGGGAGGCAGGCTCAAGCGCCGCACAGGAGCTGGCGTTCACCCTGGCCGACGGGTTCGGATACGTCGAGCTGGGGCTCGAGGCGGGGCTCAGGCCGGAGGAGTTCGCGCCCAGGCTGAGCTTCTTCTTCAATTCGACCATGGACTTCTTCGAGGAGATCGCGAAGTTCCGCGCGGCAAGGAGGATATGGGCTGCCGTCCTGCGCGAGAAGTACGGGGTCAAGGACCCGAGGAGCCTGCTGCTGAGGTTCCACACGCAGACCTCCGGCGCGTCGCTGACGTGGCAGCAGCCTCTGAACAACGTCGTCAGGACGACGCTCGAGGCCCTCGCGGGGGTTCTTGGCGGGACCCAGTCGCTGCACACGAACTCCTACGACGAAGCGTGGGCCCTCCCGACTGAGAAGGCCGTGCAGGTAGCCCTCAGGACGCAGCAGGTCATCGCGGAGGAGACCGGGGTGCCGAACGTCGTCGACCCGCTGGGAGGCTCCTACTATGTGGAGTGGCTGACGGAGCAGCTCGAGGAGGAGGCGTACAAGTACTTCGACAGGATCCAGTCCGCCGGCGGCCTCCTGAAGGCGATCAAGAGCGGCTACCTGCAGCGGGAGATCGCGGAGAACTCCTACAGGCTTTCGAAGCGGATCGAGGAGGGGAAGGACGGCGTAGTCGGAGTCAACAAGTACGTCGTTCCAGAGAAGGAGCCCATCAGCACCCTGAAGATCGACTTCCGGGCCCAGAAGAGTCAAATCAGTCGGCTCGAAAGAGTGAAGAGGGAAAGGGACGATGGGAAGGTGAAGGCTGCGCTTTCAAGAATCCAGAAAGCCTTCGAAAACGAGAATGCAAACGCGATTCAGCCCATGCTTGACGCTGTCATGGCCTACGCCACCCTCGGCGAAATCACCGAGGTAGGCAAGAAGGTGTGGGGGACCTGGAAGGAGCCGGCGATTCTTTAGGGGCTGAGACCGCGGCCCCAAGGGAGACCCAGTGAGAACATGGTGCCGGGGAAGATGCTCTCCAAGCAAAGGAAAATCAGGATTCTGGTCGCGAAGCCGGGCCTCGACGGCCACGACAGGGGTGTGCTGGTCCTCTCCAGGGCGTTTAGGGACGCAGGGATGGAGGTGATCTACAGCGGCCTCCTTCCTTCTCCGGAGCAGGTGGCGCGGATGGCGGTCGACGAGGACGTGGACGTGGTGGCGTTGTCCCTTCTGAACGGGGCTCACATGACGGCCTTCCCCAAGGTGAAGAAGCTGCTGGAAAAGAAAGGGGGAGAGGACATACTCGTAGTCGGGGGAGGAATCATCCCGGAGGAGGACAAGCCAAAGCTTCTGAAGTTGGGAATCACAGGGCTCTATGGCCCCGGAAGCTCGCTGGACGAAATCGTGGAACACATCAAGGAAAGGGTTAGGAAGGAGCGCTGGAGGGCGTAAGGGCATGCTCGCCGAGGACGAATTCATGAGGCTGTCGAAGATGAACTTCGACGTTTCCGAAGAGCAGACGTTGCTTCTCGAACAGGTCGACCGGGCCTGCAAGGAAATCCGGCCCATCGAGGACAAGTGTTACCTGGAGCACAGAATCAACGACCAGGTCAGGCCCGTCTTCGCCAAGGCGCACCTCCTGGGCCTCCCGACCTCGCGAAAGTACGGAGACGGGCAGGGGGCGGACATGGTGTCCTACGCACTCGCAATCGAGAGGATAGGAAGGGAGGGGACCGGCCTCAGGACCTTCTTCTCCGTCCACATGGCGCTCTGCCAGATGACCATTCAGCACTGGGGAAACGAGGACCAGAAACAGAGGATTCTGTCTCCTGCCACCAAGGGAGAAAGCATTCTAGCCTTCGGGCTGACGGAGCCCAACGCCGGCAGCGACCCCGCCTCCCTTACCACATCGTTCGAAGAGAATAACGGGAGATTCCTGCTGTCGGGCCAGAAGACGTGGATCTCGCTCGGCTCGAGCGCGAAATACGTCCTCGTATTCGCGTACCCGAAGGGCAAGAAGGAGGGCATGTGCGCCTTCATCGTCGATTCGCAGACGCCTGGCTTCAAGGCCGAGCTCATCCAGCACAAGCTGGGGCTGCCTACCGCCGACACTTCGACGATCTACCTCGACAGGGTAGAAGTCACGAAGGAGAACCTGCTCGGCCCTCCCGGCAAGGGAATGTCGGTTGCGTTGTCGGGGCTGATGAACGGGAGGCTCAGCGTCGCGGCCGGCTGCGTGGGAGTGATGCAGGACTGCCTGGACGAGGCCGTGAGGTACGCTGGCGTGAGGTTCCAGCATGGGAAGCTAATCGGCAAGCACCAGCTCATCCAGAGGCACATCGGTCTCATGGCCACGAATCTGGAAGCGGCGAAGCTGCTGCTCCTGAAGGCGGCGTTCATCAAGCAGAGGTACGAGGAGCACCCGACTGACACCGCGCTGAGGGATGCGACCGACCAGGCGATCACGAAGGCCAAGTACTACGCTGCCAATGCGTCTTTTGACGCAGCCAACAGGGCGGTCCAGGTCTTCGGTGCGAATGGCTACTCGTTCGAGAACAGACCGGCTAGGCACCTCGCGGACACCAGGGTCACCATGATATACGAAGGAGCCAACGAGATTCTGGAGCAGAAGGTCGCGCTCGGCGTCCTGGGCAAGAGCTTCGAAGCGTACTCCTGATCCGGCCGACCGGGTCATTGAAGTTGGCAGGGCGCAGGAACGCCGCGGTCTTCGCGGTGGTCGCGGTAGTGGTCGTCGCAGGACTGACGGCCTTCGCCCTTTCGAGCCTAGGAAGGCAAGGCAGCGCGCCGTGCGCCCTGCCCAGGGGGGCCGTCGCCACCAGGAGCCAACTTCATAGTGTCCAGTTCGGGGCCGTGGAGGAATACGCGCTCCCGCAGCCGTCGAGATGGTCGAATGCCATCACCTTGGCCCCGGACGGGTCAGTCTGGTTCGGCGAGCAGGCGGTCCCTGGGGTGGGTCACCTCTTTCTCAACGGCACACTGGTCGAGTATCCCTGGCCTTCCTCGAAGGGAGCGCCCGCGGGGAGCTGCGGCTACAGGACGGGAATCTGGGGGATCGAGCCGTGGAACGGGATGGTGTGGGCGGCCGACTCGGACGAGAACGCCCTCATCGGAGTGAACCCCACCAGCGGAACGACGACCGTCGTCAACGTGACAGGCATGGCCCCCGAACCGTACACACTCGCAATCGGCCCCGACGGGTCGCTCTGGTTCACCACCCTCTCGCAGAGGGCGGTCCTCGGCAGACTCCTTCCCAACCTCACGGCGACGGCGTACCCCGTGAACGTGTCCAACGGCGAGGTGCCGCTTCAGATCCAGTTCGTCAACTCGAGTTACGCCTACTTCGTTGCGTTGAACCCTTTGAAACCGTACGGTCACCTCTACTCCTTCGACCCGGCCGTTTCCGGGAAAGCGATCGACGCCGTCCAGGTGGGAGGCAGGTTCCAGATCCTGGAGCCCGCGAGCGTGACGGCTTCCGGGAGCAGCGTCTGGATGACTCAGCACGGAGCCTCGGACGTCGTGGAGTACGACACTAGCACCGGGAACTGGACGGTCTTCCCGACTTCGACAGCAAACTACACCGCTACCACCCTCCCCTATTTCATTGAAGCCCAGGGACAGGAGATCTGGTTCAACGAGCACTACGCCAACAGGATCGCGCTGCTAAGCCCAGACGGGGAGACCCTGACGGAGTACAGCGAGGCCGACCCGCCCATCGAAAACGGGAGTTTCATCCAGAATGACCTCACGATAGCGCCGGGTGACGGGGGCCTATGGTTCACTTCCGTGACAGGAAACTACATCGGCTTCGTCAACGGGTCTGTCAGGGACCCGTTTTCCCTCATGCTGCTCGGAACAGATTCCGCTACCGTTGCGCGGGGGGCGACGGCCAACCTCACCCTGCTGGTCGATGGATCTTGGCCCGGGCCGCTGCGGGTCCAAGCGTCAGACTCGGAAGACTACGGGTCAGTCCCCGACATGATTCGGATTGTTCCAAGCGCGCAGCATTTGCAGCAGGGGTCGGGGCCGACCCAGTTTCAGGTGGCCGTAACCCCGGAGACGGGAATATCGCCCGGGAGGTACACCGTGGCCGTGACCGTCTCTGACGGCCTCCTCTCTCAGACCGTGTACTTCTTCCTCAACGTCTCCTGACGCGAGGGGCCCGGCTCGACCCGGGCAGCCCTTCCATGATCGCGGCGCCTGAACTCGTTCCGATCCTGTCGGCCCCGGCCCCTATCATCTCGAGCGCCTTCGCGAGCGTGCTTATGCCTCCCGAGGCCTTGACCTTGGCGGCTCCGGCGAGGGACCGGTGCAGGAGCGCGACGTCCTCCGCGGTGGCCCCGCCCGGACCAAATCCGGTGGAGGTCTTCACGTAGTCGGCCCCCATGCGCTCGGCCATCCTCGCGGCCGTGACCTTCTCTTCGTCGGTGAGATAGCAGCACTCGATTATGACCTTAAGCGTTCTTCCCCTGGCCTTGCATGCCTCAGAAATGTCCCCGATCTCCTTTCTGACGGTTGATAGCTCGCCGCCCTTGAAGGCGCCGATGTTCATCACCATGTCGACTTCGTCCGCGCCTTCTGCAATTGCCCTTCTGGCCTCGCCCCTCTTCGTCGCTGCGCAGCTGTAGCCCAGGGGGAAGCCCACGACCGCGCAGACCTTCACCGGCGTCCCCTTGAGACGCTCGACGGCCATGGCGACCCTCGAGGGCGGGACGCAGACGCTCCAGAAGCCGTACTTCAGTGCCTCGTCGAAGAGCTTGATGAACTCCGCGGAAGTCGCGGTCGGCCTGAGCAGCGTGTGGTCGATGCGCCGTGCCAGATCGGACGGCTTGATTCCGTTCCTAGGGCTGGGCATGTCGGTCGCAGCAAGAGCCGCAGCCCCGGCGATTATAACGTTGAGCGGGCGGCCCCTCTCACCCGAAAGACGGGAGCACCAGGTAGGCCGTTGGGGTTTGGCTTCGACAGATTGCCAGCTCTGGGAACCGACACTTACCTTTAAATGAAATTGCAAAACCGCCGCCCGCCAGCGACATGTCAAAGAAGAAAGAGGATCTCGCAGGTCCAGGAATCGGAACGTATGAGGAAGTGGAGAAGGTGCTCCCCGAAGACTACCGGCCCCTACTCGACAGGAAGGAGACCCAGAGGGCGATCTACGCGGCAAGGGGGTACATCGAGAGCCACCTTTGCAAGGAGCTCAATCTCATGATGGTGCAGGTACCGCTCATCGTGGACGCGGAGAGCGGGATCAACGACATGCTCGACAGGGACGGCTCGAGGACCCCCGTCCAATTCCACATCTCCAACGACTACAACAAGCACCCGATGGACGCCCAGGTCGTACAGGCGGCTACGAAGTGGAAGAGGTTCGCGCTGAAGCAGTTCGAGATGACGACGGGGGAGGGGATTTGCACCGACATGCGAGCCGTGCGGAAGGACTACTTCCTTGACCACGACCACAGCGCCTACGTGGACCAGTGGGACTGGGAGAGGGTCGTGACCGCCGAGCAAAGGAACCTAGGTTACCTTCGCGAGACAGTGACGAAGATCTGGAAAGTGCTCAAGGGGACCGAGGACTACCTGCTGGAGGAGTTCCCCAAGCTGAGGTCGGCCAAGTACCCCGAAGTGCCGAGCAAGATCGAGTTCTTCCACGCCGAGGACGTGCTGGACATGTATCCCAAACTGCCGAGGAAGCAGAGAGAAACGTCACTTCTCAGGGAGCATCCAGCGGTCTTCATAATAGGCATCGGGTGGGTCCTGAAGGATGGGTACCCCCACGAGATGAGGGCCGCCGACTACGACGACTGGGTCACGGAGACGAAGTCTGCGGACGGTCGTACCATGCACGGACTCAACGGGGACATACTGGTCTGGAACCCGGTCACCAGCCGGAGGCACGAGCTGAGCTCCATGGGAATCCGCGTAGACGCCGCCTCGCTGCGGAAGCAGCTGGAGATGAGCCACCAGCTGGACTCGCTGAAGTACGACTATCACAAGGGAATAGTGAGCGGGACGCTCCCGCTGTCCGTCGGAGGCGGGATAGGCCAATCTCGGACACTGATGTACCTGCTCAGGAAGGCCCACCTTGGGGAAGTGAGCGTGACGGTGTGGCCAAAGGTACTCAAGGACATGTGCGCGAAGAGAAACATACTCGTTCTCGAGTGACCCGGCAGTGCTTCCAGGCTGCAGGCCTGCGCGGTTACGTTAGGTCCCCAGAGGGCTCAAGTAGTTTGAGCACCTGGCCGTAGCTCCAAAAGGCCTCCTTCGTGGCGGTTCGCTCGGCCAAACCGTCCAGCGCCCCCGACTCGCGAAGCCTCTTCACAGCCAGGGCCGAGAAGACCGGGGCGCCCGTGGCACCGGGCGAGTTGAAGTTCAAGACGTGAAATGAGCCCGGAGCCTCGAGCTGAATCGCCTCTGGGACAAACCCGCTCTTGTCGATCAGCGAGCTGCGGACGCCCGACAGCCCTCTCTTGTTGAGGAATGCCGGGTCGAGGTTGGGGATGAACTGCCTGACCCTGGCGCACATCGCCCGCTTGGATACCGAGCTCCTCCACTCGGTCCAGATGAGGGACAGGAACGTGCCGCTGGTAAACAGCCTCGCCTTCGGGACGACCGGGCGCTCGAAGACCTTGCCCAGAAAACCCCAGCCCACCCCGTCGTAGACGTACGGGCCCGAGACCAGGGCTGCATTCGGGCCTATCTGCCTCGTGCCATCGGCCCTTACGACAAAGTGGGGGTCGAGGAACGGAAACTGCGAGTGCCTGGCGACGGAGTAGATGTTCCTGGTCACCTTGGAGGAGAACTGTTCGCTTACGAGCCAGTAGTCGCCCCTGAAGTGGAGGTCGGTGAATTCCTTGCCCACCCCCATCATGTGCGCGATGTCCACCGAGCCCCCTCCCGCCGCGTTGATCAGGAACCTGCAGCTGACTGGGCCCGCCGACGGTCCCTGGCGGAAGCGGAGTGTGTGTGCGCCGTCGCTCCCAGTCTCGACCGAGTCTACCTCGAGGCCTCCGAGGAACTTGACCCCTGCAGCCTCTGCCATGCCGAATACGGCCTTCGTGAAGGCGCCGAAGTCCACAGACACGTCTGTCTTCGAGTGTATCGCCCCCTGGCAGCGGACCTCGGGTTCCAACGCGGCCACGGATGCTCCGTCCAAGACCTCCAACTGGTCGCCGGGCATTCCGTTCCGCTCGCCCCAAACCTTGTACTTCTCCAGGGTCCCGACGTCTTCCTCCCGGAGGGCGACCTCGAGGGTTCCTACCTGATTCCAGGGCAGGCCGAGCTTCTTCGCGAGGTCCCTCCACATCGGGTACGAGCGCTCTGCGGAGACGGCGAAGACCTTCTTGGACTCTGGGTTCAGGTAGAAGGGCCGATGGATGACCCCGGTGTTCCTGGTGCTCGTGTGGGCCGCGACCTCTGGGGCAAGGTCGACGATCGCAACGGAGCAGTCGTAGAGCTGCGAAAGCCAGTAGCCCATGGTCACGCCGAGCACGCCGCCTCCGACTATCACCAGGTCGAAGTCAAGTCCGGCAGGCGAGCCCGGGTCCGGTGCCCGCGGAGCCGAATCCTGGGGCTGCATTGTGGTTCTGTCCGGCTCCCCATACACCACGGGCCACGGCAGCAGCTAGTCGGGCGGGCGCGAGTCCGCCTTTCCGTCTAGCATTTCCTGGTAGTAGCCGGGAGAGGTCCTCCGGACGAAGTAGTGGTCGTAAAGCGACACGTGCATGCCCTCTAGCCCCATGAGGTATTCGTGCACCCTCTGGGCGGCTTCGCGTCCCTGGGACATTGCCTTGACGACCAGGCTCTCTCCAGTCACGACGTCTCCGGCGGCAAATGCCCCCTTCATCGAGGTCTGCCATTGGTCGTCAATGGCTATCGAGTTCTTCCAGGCGGTCTTGAGCCCTGCACCCTTCTGCACGAAGGAGTTCGGGCCCCTGCCGATGGCCACTATGACCGAATCGCATCGGATTTCGACCTCCTCGCCCGTGGGGACCGGGCTCCGCCTCCCACTGGCGTCGACGTCTCCGAGCTTCATCACGGACATGACGGCGCTCTTCAGCTTCCCTCCCTTCCCCCTGTAAGACTCTGGAGCCATGAGGAATTTCAGCTTCAATCCCTCCTCCTTCCCTTCTTCGATCAGAATCGGGTCGACGGGCATCTCGACCTCGGTCCTTCTGTAGACGATGGTGACGGTGCCCCGCGTAAGCCGGAGGGCCGTCCTTGCGCAGTCGAGCGCGCTGTCGCCGCCCCCGATTACGAGCACCTCCTTGCCGAGGTCGTAACCGGGGTTCCTGAGATAGCTGTCCACGCCCTTCACGAAGACGTCTTCGAGGAACCTGTAGCCGTCGATGACCCCCTTCAGCTCCGACCCGGGAGTCTCTGACTTCGAGACGTCCTTGGCTCCCGTCGCGATGACCACAGCGTCGTACTTCGACCTCAGGTCGGCAAGACTCGCGTCTTTTCCAACCTTCACGGCCGTCTTCACTTCGACCCCCATCTCCAGTATCCTCCCCACCTCGTACTGGAGGACGTCCTTGGGCAAGTGATAGTCGGGGATTCCGTACCAAGCAGTGCCCCCGAGGACAGGGAGCTCATCGTAGACGGTCACGGCGTGACCGAATCGCCTGAGCAGCTCAGCGGCGGACAGGCCTGCGGGGCCGCCGCCCACTACGGCGACTCGCTTGCCGGTGCTCTTTGTCGGGGATGGATTGGGCTGCCTGGACTCCTCCCGCTCCCAGTCGGCGACGAAACGCTGAATCATTCCGACGGCTATGGAGTGCCCAGAGGTTCCGACCACGCAGGCGGCCTCGCAGAGGCTGTCCAACTGGGGACAGCATCTCGCAGTTGTGCCTGGGAAGGCGTTCGTCTCCCTCACGCGCCTGTATGCGGTCTGGAAGTCTCCCCGGGCGACGGCCTCGCACATCCCCCGAATGTCGGTCTGAACTGGACAGACATCGATGCAGACTGGGTTGGGGCAGTTGATGCACCTGTCGGCTTCTGCCATGGCCTCCTCCTTCGTATACGGGAGTTGGACTTCCGCGAAGTTACCCGCCCTGGCTTCGGCCTTCAGCTTGGGGAAAGGATACTCCGCTGCCCGCTCCTTCTTGAGGTCCAAAGGGTCGCTACTCCAAACTGCCGCCCATGTGGTTCGCTAATAAGGAGGGAAGACGATTCTCATGGCTTGGAATCGGCCTACCCTGATCGCGGACCGATGGGGTGCAACTGACGGGCGCGACAGGTGGGGTATTCTCGCTTCCTTCGGGACAGGCCTTAAATCGGGTCCGCCGCGCGGCGGTACAGAATGCGCGTCAAGGACTACGCCTTCGCCCCCAGATATCTGAGGGAGTTCTCGGTGGAAGTGCCAGAACTCTACAACTGGGGGTTCGACGTGGTTGACCGTTGGGCGATGGAGAAGGGAAGGGCGCCGGCGCTCATATTCGCGGACGTCGATGGAAAGGCGAGCACCTACAGCTTCGCGGACGTTTCTGAGAAGTCGAGCCAGCTGTGCAACTGTCTGAGGCGCCGAGGAATAGAGAGGGGAGACGCCGTCATGCTGATGCTTTCCAACACTCCGATGCTGTGGTTCTCCGTGGTCGCGCTGATCAAGCTTGGAGCCGTGGTGGTCCCTTCGGCGCCCGCTCTGACCTCGAAGGACCTTTCGTACAGAATCTCGGCGGCGGGGGTGAAGGGGGTGATAACGGACGGAGCGGACCTGAAGAAGTTCGAAGAAATCGGGAACGGCGGAGTCTCGGGTCTAAAGGTGGCCGCGTGCCTGGTTTCGGGCGACAGCGGTCCGGCTCCCAGCGGATGGCTCGACCTTAGGGAGGCGGACTCCGAGAGGAAGGTCGCGCCCAGGGTAACCACCAAGGCGAGCGAACAGGCATTCTGCTACTTCACTTCTGGGACCGAGGGGATGCCGAAGATGGTCGTGCAAACGCACGCGAGCTATCCGTTGGGGCACAGAGAAACGGCTCTCTGGCTGGGCATCGAGGAGGGGGGGCTCCACTGGAACATCAGCTCTCCGGGGTGGGCAAAGCACGCATGGAGCAGCATCTTCGCTCCCTGGAACATGGGGGCACCGTCGTTTTCCTACGCGTACAGGGGCGGCTTCGACGCGGCGAAACATCTGCAAAAACTCGGGGAGTTCAAGGTGCACACGATATGCGCTCCGCCGACGATCTGGCGGATGTTCGTCCTGGAGAACCTCGGAGACTACGACCTCTCAAGCCTGAAGAGCGCCTGCAGCGCGGGCGAACCTCTGAACCCCGAGGTCATAGAGAGGTTCAGGGGCGCCACCGGAATCACAATCAGGGACGGGTACGGACAGACGGAGACGGTGATTGTGGCCGGCAACTTCCCAGGGGTGGAGATCAGGCAGGGGTCGATGGGTGTTCCTGGCCCGCTCTACGACGTAGAGGTGGTCGACGAGGACGGCGGGGTGCTCCCTGCCGGAGAGGAGGGGTTCGTCGCCCTGAGGCTTCAGCCGAGGCCGTTCGCTCTTTTCAAGGAGTATGCCAACGACCCTGAAAAGACGAAAGAGGTCTTCCGGAACGGCTGGTACTACACCGGAGACAAGGCCAGCAAGGACGCTGACGGATATTTCTGGTTCATAGGAAGGGCGGACGACGTGATCAAGAGCTCAGGCTACAGGATCGGGCCGTTCGAAGTGGAAAGCGCCTTGGTCAAGCACCCCTCAGTGACCGAGGCAGCGGTAGTCCCGGCGCCCGACCCGGTAAGGGGAGCCGTGGTAAAAGCATACGTTGTGCTGAAACAGGAGTACTCGCCTAGCCAAAGCCTGGCGGACGAGCTGGCCGCTTTTGTTGCAAAGGAGACCGGGCCCTACAAGCACCCACGAAAGGTGGAGTTCGTGACGTCACTGGAACCGGTCAAGACGATTTCGGGGAAGATAAGGAGGAAGAATCTCAGGCTCGCGGAGTACGGGAAGGCCGGAAAGCCGGTCTCGGGGCAGGAGTTCACGGTCAAGCCCCTCAGGGGCTCAGGCTGATGCCGCGGCCTTAAGAAACGAACGCGCGGAGGAGACTCCCATGAAGACGTGGTCCGTCCTGTACCTTCTCATCTGGGTCGCCTTCGTCCAGATCCTGATGGGAGTCATCCCGGCACTCTACTTCCTTGTCACCTACGGCGTCCATCCGATCATCGGCGTGGTCGTGCTTGTGCTGGCGTTCCTCGCGTACCGCCAGGTGAGGTCGACGGCCTGCCCGGATAGGATCAAGCGCATCACGAAGACCACTTTCATCCTTGCCGTCCTGCAGGGAGCCCTTGGGGTCCTGTTGTACGTCTTCCTCTACACCAGCCTCGCCAACGGCCTCGTAGTCGAGACCATCGACTTCCTGCACGTTGTGAATGCGCTTGCCATAATAACGCAGGCGTCATCGTCCGCGACAGCCTTCGACATGTGGGAAGAGAAGGAATTCGCACCCGCGCAGCCTCCGCAGCAGGGCCCCTAGGCCCGAATCGAGCCGAGGTGCAGATGTTCGGGGTCCAGAGGAGCGGAATGAATGTTGCGCGGATCTGCGAGGAGTCGCGCTTCAGGAACGCTAACTGGTCGCAGGGCAAGTGCGAGTCGTCAGGCCGGAGGCGTTTCGGGGAGGGAGCCTACTTGTGCACCCAGCCGGATATTGAAAGGATGTGCCCGTCGGGGTCGCGGAAATCGCTAGCGAGCATCTCCTGTTCCGCGTTCCCGGTCACCGCGCGGAGGGGCTGCGTAAAGGCGATCCCTTTCTTCTTCAACTCATCGTAGGAGGTCCTGACGTCGGAGGCAGAGAAGGAGATCTCGCACGAACACTTGGTGATGGGTCGGTCAGTTTCACGAAGGGCGAGGGTGATTCCTCCCCATTGGAGGAACGCGAACTCGCCGGCAACACCGCCGGTAGCTTTCAGCCCGAGAGTGTCCCGGTAGAACTTCAGCGACCTGTCGAGGTCAGACACCATGATGATAAGGTTGCCCGAACCTCCCAAGCTCAAGATGAAACGACTTCGGAATCCCCCTTTATGAACTAATCTGGTCATGTGAGGACTCGGACCATGTGGGCCAAGATCGCATGGCGGGCTCCCATTCCACTGTCGGTCGCGATGAATCGATGTCGGCGCGTGTCGCCCCTGCTAACGTCACACTGAAGTCGAACTTCATGGAAAACACCCACTTCCAAATGAAGCAGGGCTTGCTTGGACGGTAAGATCAGCCGACTGGGGTTCGACCCCATCCTTCCTCCCTCGGAGGAGACGGAGAGCTCGGTACGGCGGCGGGTTGGCCTTTACGGGCGGCAACGTTTGAGACGTAGATGCCGAGGAAGATTATGACGATGCCCGCGAGGGTTTCCGGGCCGGGCAAGACGCCGGTCTCGACCGTTTCTATTAACGTCGTCATCGCCGGCACGGCGAAGGCCAGGGTCGTGACCTTTCCCACCCTCTCACGCCTCAGCATGCCGTTCCACAGAAAGAATAATCCGAAGCCGCTGAATAGTGAGATGTAGCAGAGGTCTACGAGGAACTCCGGGGTGACCCTCACGGCGAACGTGAGTGGAGAAAAGGCGGCGAAGATTATTCCGCAGACGAGGAGCTGGGTCCCCACTGTCGTAGTCGCGTCTTGGCTTCTGGTCTTCCTGTAGTACACCGTGTAGGACGCCCAGAAGGCGGCGTTGCCCACCGTCAGCAGCCCCCCGAAGAGGGTCGCTCCGCTCCCAGCCAGGGAAAGGCCGTACACTGCCACGCCCAGGAACCCCAGGAGGGTGCCTGCCCACCCGATCCGGGAGGTCTTCTCGTTCAAGACCATGGTGGCGAGTGGAATCGCGAACAGCGGCATCGTGAAGCTGAGGACGGCGGACTGCGAGGGGGAGACGCGCTGCAGCCCGTAGATCCACAGCAGGGTGCTCGCGGCAGTGAATAGCGACAGCAGGACGGTGTCCTTGTTGAGCCGCGGCCTGAAGCTGCGGGCGAAGGTGAAGGTCGCCAGCGCGCCGATGAGGTAGCGCCCGGCCATGAAGGTCAGGGGGTCGGCGTACAGCAGGCCGTCCTTGGCGAACGAGTACTGGAGGGATGCGATAACTACGTAAGGGATGGCGTATGCGAGCAGGCTTTTGGCCATGCAGCAGGGGCGTGGTCTGGTCTCTTCATAAGCTCCGAGGAACGCGCGGCGGGAGGAGCCCCCTTGCGCTTCCGTCACGGCAGTGAATGATTCGAGTCGGGTCCAGGACTTCTCATCTTCAGGCTCCGCGGGAGACCGGGCCGCTCTTGCGTCTGCGCCAGCTAACAGGGCTGACGCACCACTAGCATGGCGCAATCCAGTCTGCCGAGGTATTCAGAGGCGGGCCCGGTGGGGTCCGGTGCGATTTCGTACCTCAAAGCGGGCTCAAAACGAGGGGCCTGCTAGTCCAGTCCGAGCCTGTGTACAAGGTCGAGGTACCTCGGGTCGGCGCGGACGCAGCAAGAACCCTCGTCTGGGAGGTGGGGGGCGTGAGCCCCCATTTCACAACACGACTACCGTCCGCTCCGGGGATTGTCTCAGAGTTGCTCAACGGAAGCTATGACAGCGTCCGTGAAAAGGTCATTGTAGAGGTGCTTCATTCCCTCGAGAATCTTCAGCCTTATCGGAGCTGCGGAGAGGTACACTCCGACAATCTCAAGGTCCGGGTCCACCCAGACGTAGATACCTCCAGAACCCCAGTGCTCAAACGCTCGCGACGAGTACAGCCCTCCGTTACCCCCCGTCTTCGCGCCGTGAATACTCCAGCCGTATCCCCAGCTCGCCTCTGGGAAGACCTCCTCGAAGAATGTAGCTCCGACTCCCGGAATCTGATTGCGTGTCATCTCCGTGACGGTCACCGGGCTAAGTATCCGCGCGGGACCGTAGGCGCCTCCGTTGAGAAACATCTGCCCGAACTTTGCGAGGCCAAGGGCATTGGTGAGGATTCCCCACGCGCCGGCGCAGATGCGCTCCTTGTCGCGAGCAGCAGCGATGGCCTCGAAGAGCGGGTCAGGCGGGACGCCTGGGTCGACTTCGTCCGGGGGACGCCTGACGATTCGTTTTGGGGGGACATCCACTCTGCAGTAGGACGTGTCAAGCATTCCGAGTGGGCGAAAGATTCTCGATTCCGCGAAACGGTCGAGCGAAGTTCCTGAGACACGCCTCACTATATCTCCGGCTAGCTCGAAGTTGAAGTTGGCGTACGACATTTCAGTTCCTGGGGGTTTCCAGAGCGGGGCGCCGTAGCGGAGCGAGTAGTATTCGTGCATCAGAGGGTGTATGGTCGGCTCAGCCTTCGGAACCGCGATCTTGCCCCGGTTCTCCCGCGCGTACGCCTCAACCTCCTCCTCACGCAGACCCGAGGTATGTGTCAAGAGGTGACGGACGAGGACTGCCTCCTTCCCATCCCCCTTGAACTCGGGGATGTAGTGGACCACAGGCCTGTTAATGCCGACACGCCCTTCCTCGACGAGAGTCATCAAGCACGTCGCAGTGAACACCTTCGTGATAGAGGCGATGGGGAAGAGTGCACCCAAGGGGGTAGGAGGCGAGTCCGCATCGGGCGTCAGGCGGCCGCAGACTTCGTGCAAGACGATTGTACCCCTTCGAACGGCGAGCACCTCCATAGTCTGGGCTACTCCTTCGTCAACCCACTGATGCACCATTCTCGTTACGTTTCTCAGTCTGGCCTCAGACATGCCAACGCTGCTTGGCCTGCCGCTGCGGAGCTTCCTTGCAACGGTTCGGGGAGGGCTCATTCCGAGCTCCCCAGCACCGAGGGGACAGAGTTGCGAGTAAAGAACCGGGCCCTTTCCTCCGGGTCACGGATGGTGTCCCCGACACGCTTCAGGATGCCGGCGGCCTCTAGGGAATCCTGCTGGCCATCTGCTTCGTTCTTCGCATCTCTGAAAGCCTGAGCTCTGAGTGCGAGCAGCTTCCATGCTGCGGGGAGGGCATGGCAGTCCTGCGCAAGCCGGACGCTTTCCTTGAGCAAGCCGACTGCTTCTCCAGGGCGTTTGAGATAAAGTAGCGCCCTCGCTTTGAGTTCGTCTGCGATCAGGAGATCGCCTACGCGCTCGCCCCCTCTGGCCTCGTCCGCAAACGCGGTGGCACCCGCAAGGGCCTGTTCGTACTTACCCTCTGCCAGCAGTACCTCCGCCTCGACGTCGTGCGGGAGCTTCCCGCCCAGCCGCTCCAGCTCGCCTTGAATTGCACATTTGGAAGTGTCGTCGAGCTCTCCACGTCGGGCCTTGGATCGCGCGAGCCAACCTGCGGCCGCGCGATTCATCCAAGCGCGATGGAGCTGCGTAGCCCGCTTTTGAAGATCCCGACATGCCTGCTCAGCTCTGTCAAGGTCCTGCAGCTCCCAGTAGTAGTGAGCGATGCCCAAGACCTGCATGGCCCGCCCGAAGGGGTGCTCTGAATCGACCACCTCGTCCTGAAGCGACTCCCAGGCCTCGCCGTAGCGCCCGAGGCTCAGCAGCGCCATCGCCTTCAGTGTGGGGTACTGGACGGGCGGGACTAGTATCTC
Source organism: Nitrososphaerales archaeon (assembly GCA_035626235.1). Lineage (GTDB taxonomy): Archaea > Thermoproteota > Nitrososphaeria > Nitrososphaerales > Gagatemarchaeaceae > DATFYP01. The sequence continues at coordinate 15,567 of DASPOB010000039.1, forward strand.
TGCAGCGAGCCGGATCGCCGCATCGCTGGTAGCGACCGCGGCTTCGTACTCTCCCCAGTCGATCTGCGTCCACATCAATTCGAAGTACAGCCGGTTCAGGCGGAATAGGTCGTTCTGCGCCCTCAGTTCCCTGACCAGCCTGGCGGCGAACTCTGCCGCTTCTTGACGGGGGGCCAACCTCCACGTGGCCAGCTCGCTATCGACGATGAGCTCAGGGTCTCCGGCCTCGCGGCTGAGGGTCATCGCCTCCATCGCGTTGCCGTGCCAACGGTTTCGGTAATCCGGCCAGAAGTCTTCGAAGTGCCGCGTCCCCAGAAGGGCCATGACCATAGACCTCTTGTCCCCCAGTTCGTGCGCGAGGCCGTACGCTGTCTCACTCATAGCTCTGCAGCGAGAAATCGAGTCACCCTCAGTTTCGTCGAGCGCGACCACATAGTAGGCTCCCTCGAGCCCGAGACGGGCGGCGAGCTCCAGCCTCCGGTCGCCCTCCTTCTTGGCAAGGGCGAGGAGCTGCTCGTAGTCGCGTGCGGCATTCTTTCCCTGGAACATGTCGAATGCCAACCTGGCGCGACGAGTGAGGGCACTCATCGCCCCCGGAACGTCGGAGCTGTGCTGGGCCAAGTCGAGGGCGACGCTGTATTGGTGGTTCGCCTCTTTGTAGGCCACCAGGGAGATTGCGTGGTCTCCTGCAGCGAGGGCGTAGGGAATCGCCCGCTTCTCCTCTGCGGCTTCTAGGAAGTGGCGTGCGATTTCAGAGTTCAGAGGGGCACGGGTCTTCTCGGGGAGCCTCTCCAGGGCCTCGGCCGCGGCCAGGTGGAGGCGATGCCGTTTGCGCGTCGGGAGGCCGCCGTACAGCACCTGTTGCGTTAGAACATGATCGAATGTGTATCCTTCGTGTGGCGTCTCCAACAGCAGTCCGGCTCTGCACGCCTCCTCGAGGTGCCCCTCCATCTCCGATTCGGCTTCGCCAGTCAAAGCCGCCGCTGTCTCGAACCGGAAGGTCTGACCCAAGACTGATGCCGCCCCAAGCGCCTCTTGGGTCTTCTCGCCAAGCCTCGCCAGTCGTTGCCCGATGACCGAGCGAATGCTCTCGGGGACGACCGACGCGACTGCTGAGCGCTGAACCCACCGGTCCCCCTCCTGGTATAAGTCCCCCCGCTCCACCAAGAACCGGACAAGCTGCTGAATGAAGAAAGAGTTCCCCTCGGCTTGCCGGTGGACCATCGTGGCCAGGTCAGGTGGAATGAGGCTATCCCCCAGGGTTGCCGCTATCAGCTTCTCGGTTCCGTCATGTTCAAGGCGCCGGAGAGGGACTCTTTCGACCAGCTCCTCTCTGGTAAGGTCGCTCAGGGCGGCCTCAAGGGGGTGATGGGGGCCCACCTCGACGTCGCGGTACGTTCCGACCACAAGGACACGAGTTCCCCGTGAGTTCCGTGCTATGTGTTGCAGAAGCTCAAGGCTCGGCCTATCTGCGACGTGGAGGTCATCCAAGAAGATGGCGACCGGGAACTGGTCTGAGACCGAATGCAAGAACCCAGTCACCGCGCGGAAGAGTCGTATCTGGTCGTCAGGCTTGTTGGTCGGCTGAGCGGAGGACTCGCCGCCGACATCGGGGAGAAGACGAAGCAGGTATGGCCAGCGCAATGCAACGTCAGCACGAATCGACTCCGGACTTGACGAGTGGAGAGTCGACAGGATGTCGATGAATGGGCAGAACGGGACGGACCTTTGCTGCTCGTAGCAGCGCCCGGCTGCGACGAGAAACCGGCGGTTCCGCACTGTCAGCATGACCTCCTGCGCCAATCGTGTCTTCCCGACGCCGGGCTCTCCCGAAATCAGGACCAGTCGCCCGTTGCCCGTGGCTGTTGCGTCGGCAGCGGCTAGCACCCGTTTCAACTCAGCCTCTCGCGCCACCAGCTCTGCGGAAGGGAGGGCCCCAAGAAATGCGCCTATTGGCAAAGGAGCAACCAATTGTCCCTCTGGGGCAACCGAGCGCTGGAGCTGAGCCGATTCTGACGCTTGGCGCTCCTCGGTCACCTGAAACACGTGGACCGGGACTCGGAAACCCTTGAGCTGAGTGTACCCGCGTTCAGCGTAGGTGATGCCATCCAGCCTGCCTGCCACATGAGCGACGCTCTCCGTTGCGAGCACCTCGCGTGGGCCAGCGAGCTTACACAGTCGGGCCGCGAGATTCAGCGCTGCCCCAATGAAGGTACCGCCCGAGGGGAGCGCCTCGCCCGTGTCGAGACCAATTCCAACTTGCGGGAACGCGGGGTTGGCCATGGCTTTCTCGGAGAAATCTGTTTGCAGCTTTATTGCAGCCCTAAGCGCCTCCCTCGCTGACCCGAAGGACGCGATGAGCTCGTCTCCGGCGCTCCCGATGACCTCCCCGTGAAATGTCGAGAACGCCTTGCGAGCTATGTCGTCGAAGTCTTTCACCAAGAGTGCCGCGGCGGCGTCTCCGTGGTCGACTGTAAAGCGAGTATACCCCCTGATGTCGACGAACAGGAACGTCCGCACAGCGGCGACCGACGGGCTTTCTTGAACGTGCCCTTCCGCACCCCAGCTTACGTTGTCTCCCACACCAGGAGGCTGAGGGCTCTCGCCTTCTTCCAAGTTGCGTCGCTCGGACATGAGTCGATTCGGTGATAAAATGGTTTGTGACATCTTCGGGAACTAACCCAGACGGCGAAAAGTACCCCCTGACTTCGAGCTTTGACCAGAGGTTCGAGCCGGAAGGGGTAGACTCCACGACGTCTCCCATGTGCGGGCCAACCCTAAGGTGGTCCTCTTCTCAGGGGAGAGCTTCTTCTCTTCGTCGACCAAGGCCGACTAGAGTGACTCGTTCTTCCGACCGAAAGCGGTACAGCAGACCAAATCGCTGTACATTATTGCAACTAGTATGCGCTCGCCGTCTGGCACTATGGTTCCCTGCGCAGAGGAGTTGGCCTGGTGATGTATCGGTTTGCGAGAACCGGGATAATGAACCGGAAGCGCAGGACTGCCAACATCAACTGCGAAATAGCCCGAACCAGCCTAATCCAAACAAACAAAACTCATTCTGGGCTATTTCGTAGCGGGCCCGGTGGGATTCGAACCCATGGTCTCTGAGAGGGTCTTCAGCTCCGAAGGCTGACGCCTTAATCCGTGCTAGGCTACGGGCCCAAGATTCCGGCGGCCGGCTCCAGTAATTAAGAGATGACGTGCGGAATGTTCTTGGCAATCGGCCGGAGAACCAGGCCGCGGTCGGTTATGATCGCCCCCACCAGCTCGGGGGGGGTTACGTCGAACGCCGGGTTGGATACCGGCACCCCTTTCGGGGCGATCCTCCTGCCTCGGATTCTCACCACTTCCTCGAAGGGTCTCTCTTCCACGGTCACCTCGCTGTGCAGATGCGTGAGGTCAAAGGTCGAGCGAGGAGCCGCAGAGTAGAATGGGACGCCGTGCCTGTGGGCAAGCACCGCGACCTGGTAAGTCCCTATCTTGTTGAAAACGAATCCGTCCCGGGTGATCCTGTCCGCGCCGACGATGACCTTGTCCACTTTCTTCTGGGCCATCACGAAGCCGACCGCGGTATCGGGGATTATCCTGCAGTCAATCCCGTCCCTCGAAAGTTCGAAGGCAGTCAGCCGCGAGCCCTGTAATGCAGGCCTGGTCTCCGGGACGAGGACGCTTATGCACTTACCCCTCTCCTTGGCCGCCCTTACCACGCCCAGCGCGGTCCCGTAGCCGACGGTCGCCAGCGCGCCCGCGTTGCACTGAGTCAGGACGGTGTCTCCGTCTTCCAAGAGGTCGGCCCCGACCGAGCCAAGGCTCCTGTTCACCTCGACATCCTCGTCTTCCATCCTCTTGACTTCCGCCACCACACGCTTCCTCGCCTCATCGACCGAGCTCCCCTCTTGCGCCGTCGAGAGGACGCGGTCTATCCCCCAGAACAGGTTCACGGCCGTCGGTCTCGTCGAGCGGAGGAGTTCCGCGGCGCTGTTCAGGTTCTTGATGAACTCTCCCTTGGTCCGCGCCCTCGAGTTGACAGCGGCGAGTGCGACACCCATGGCCGCCGCCACGCCTATGGCTGGCGCCCCCCGGACCACCATCGTCTTGATCGCGGCTGCAACGCCTTCCGGGGTCGTGTAGCGGACGCGCCTGAACGTCGTCGGAAGCGCGGCTTGGTCAATCATCTTCACACCCCCTCTGTCCCATGACACGGTCCTGAGGGTGAAGAAGTCGGCCATGCGACACAACTCGGCTCGAGGTCTGAAAAGCGTTGCCCTTGGAACCTTCAAATACGGTGAAGAAGCCGTGGCGGAAAGCCAATCCCATGGAAGCCGCCCCCTCTGAAGAGAAGCAGATACCCCCCCTGAACGGCGTGGTGTCTGAAGGCGTCGTCGAGGTCTCGGAGAAGGACAGGTTCGGCGAGCTGGAAGAGCTGGGATACGGAAGCAAGGACGGCGACAGGCTGGTGCTAAGAGACTACGAAGCCCTGTACCTCGCGCACGCCGGGAAGCTCGAGCTGAAAGACCGCGCCGGGAGGGCAATCACGTTCGAGAAGATGGCCGAAATCACGCAGAGGGGGGCCAGGGACGCCTGGACGAAGTTCATGATATACCGCGACCTCAGAAGCAGAGGATACGTCGTCAGGGAGGGGTTCGGCTTCGGCACGGACCTGCGGGTCTACGAGCGGGGGGAGTACCCGAAGAAGGCGGCGAAGTACGTCGTTTTCGCCCTGGACGAAGGGATCGAGAAGAGGGTCGACGACCTCGAGTCGTCTGTAAAGGAGATGGCGAAGATGGGGAAGGAGGCCATCATAGCTGTAATCGAGAGGCGGGGCGAAGTCATCTACTACAGGGTGAGCAGGGCAAGATTCTGAGTGGGACGATGAACCTCAGAGCGGGACTCGAGATCATCCGCCCGGTCAACTGCGCAATGATAGGATTCGCGGTGGTCGTCGGGGAGTTCGTCTCCAGGCCGCCCACCGTGTCCGTCGTCCAGAGCGCCTTCGGGTTCCTCACGGGCTTCTTCATCTGCGCCTACTCCATGGCGGTCAACGACATTCTAGACGCGGAGGTGGACAGGGTCAACCAGCCGGGGCGCCCCATCCCCAGCGGAAGGATGACCCCCCAGGGTGCGAACAGGCTGTCGGTCCTGGCGTTGCTCGCTGGGATGGCCTGCTCGGTGCTCAGCCTTAGCCTGGTGGCTGTGGCGGTCGCAGCCGCCTACGCCTTCCTCTCCTGGCTCTACAGCCACACGGCGAAGAAGCAGGGTTTCGGGGGGAACCTCATTGTTGCTTCGTCGCTTGCAATCCCCTTTGTGTACGGAGGAATCATCTCGGGGGGAGCGATCCTGGGATCGCTGCTCCTCCTGATGGCCCTCACGGCGTTCTTCGCGGGGGTCGGCAGGGAGGTCGTGAAGGCCATGGCGGACGTCGAGGGAGACCGGAAGAGGGGAATCAACTCCATTGCGAGAGCAAGAGGCATGGGAGCGGCGGCCGCCACGGGGGCCGCGTTCTTTCTGCTGGCCGTGGCGACCAGCTGGGTGCCTTTGGTCGCGGGGCTCGCGAACCCGCTCTACACCTACGGGGTCGTAGTTCCGGACGTCATCTTCGTCTTTCTTGCGTTCTCCATATCCCGGAACCGCGGCCCTTCTAATGCCCACAGCGTCAAGCAGGTCGCCCTGCTGGGGATGCTAGCCGGGCTCCTGGTGTTCATTGGGGGTGGCGTCTAGGATGTGGAGCGAGACCCACAGGCCCAAGAAGCTGGAGGATGTGGTCGGCAACGACGAGGTGAGGGCCAAGCTCGTCGCCTGGCTGAGCAAGTGGAAGAAAGGGGGGAAGGCGGTCATCCTGCTCGGCCCGCCAGGGACTGGGAAGACGACGACCGTCCAGCTGGCGGCGAAAAAACTCGGGCTCAACCTCGTGCAGCTGAACGCCAGCGACAGGAGGACCAAGTCGATGCTGGAAGCGCGGGTGGGGGAGGCGCTTCTCAGCACCAACCTGCTGGGAGAGAAGACGCTGATCTTCCTCGACGAGGTGGACGGCCTCGCGGGGAGGGCCGACTTCGGGGCGGTCGACTTCATCAGGGAGTCAGTCCGCCGGAGCCTCAACCCCATCGTAATGGCGGCGAACGACCCCGACTCGGACGAAGTGAAGAAGCTCTCGGGGGTGGCGACCTGCTACCTCTTCGTCAGGCCCTCAGAGGATGAGCTCGAGAAGCACCTCAGGGGAATCGCCCAGAAGGAGAAGCTTCAGGTCCCTGACGCCGAGTTGAAGGCGATCGCCGCGTCAGCCCACGGCGACATAAGGTCCGCCATCAATTCCCTGCAGGGAGGCGCCCCCGCGTCGAAGGACGAGGACATGACTGCGTCCCAATCCCTGAACCTCTTCTTCGAGGCGGCCACGTACAAGGACGCCCTGAGGGCGCTCAGAAGCTACCCGGGGCAGCCGAGGGAGAAGGTCCGCGACCTGGCCGTCAGCGTCATCCGCTCGAAGATACTCGAGGAGCGGAAGGCGAGGGCGCTCGACGTGCTGTCGAGGGCCGACCTGCTGGTGGGTGGAATGGTCCGCGGGGGCGACTGGAGGCTGCTGCGGTACCTCGACCCAATGCTCGCCTCGGGGCTGAGGGATGCGCTCGGGGACGGCGGGGTCAGCTATTCTCAGGAGGGGGTCCCCTGGCCCCTGCAGCTTCGGATCTGGAACGACTCGCGGAAGCTGAAGGACATCGGCAGCCTGGTGGGCAGGAGGACCGGGAACAGCATGAGGGGGGCGCTGGTGGAGGACATCCCCTACCTGATGCTGATGTGCGGCGACGGGGGATTCAGGGAGGAGTTCGTCAGGAGCCTCGGCCTCGAAGAGAACTACGCGGTCTTCGTGGCCAAAGAAGCCGGGAGGACCTCGCGGATTCAGTCAAAGGCGCGCTGAAGCGGGTACTGCTCCAGGCTGCTCCACTCCGAAAAGAATCTGCCCAGGGCCCCCACCAGCGGGTTCGCGTGCTCCACCCTGAAGATCCTTATCCTGTTGAACCTCTTTTCGGAGAGTATCCCCGACTTCGCCAGGAACTCGAGGTGCTGGGCCGCGGACGTGTGGGAGAGCCCGGACCTCCGGGTTATCTCTGATATGTTGAGCTCCCCGCTCTCCAGCATCACGCGTAGGACCTTCGTCCTCCCGTAGGACGAGAACAGCTCCTCAACTTCTAACGTCGGCGACCATCCCTTTTTCGAGCTCTCCGATCAGCTCCTTGGCCGAGACCAGTGACAGCCCGACCAGCGTCGTCCTTCCCCTCACCCCCTTGCCCGAGATCTGGGTCTCTATGATGCCCTTCCTGGAGAGCTCGTTGACGTCGTTCCACACCTGGGTGTGGTGGTTGGGGCTGGTCCCCAGGCTCTCGCACAGGGCGCCGTAGCTCTTCTCCACCTCCCCTATGGTTACCGACGTCGAGTCCTCCTTCTTCAGCAGGTTCGAGACCGCCAGCAGTATGAGCCTCTGGTGCCTGCTCAGGTAGCTCAGCTCCTCCTTCCTGAACTGCGGAGGAAGCGAAGCCTTGGCGGACCTGACGTGCTCCGGGAGTATGCGCGGCGACTCGGACGCGTCTGCGAGCTTCCCGGCCCTGTACACCAGGTCGAGGGCGTACCGGGCGTCGCCGTACACGCTCGCTATGTCCGCCGCAAGCTGCGTGCAGCCGTCGCTGAGGCAGCCGTCGTTGAAGGCCTCCATCCTGGAGGCGATGATGTCGAACAGCTGCGGCCCGGAGTAGGGGTCGAGGGCGATCGAGTTCCACTGGACCGAACTCAGCGTGCTCAGGTCCACCGTCTTCAGGTAGTCGAGCGTCTTGGAGATCAGGAGCGACGAGAAGACCTGGTTCCCCTGTGACACTTCCCTGAGCCTCGTTATCGTGTAGAGGGCCGAGGGGTCTGCGGTTATGAGCGAATCGGCCTCGTCGAAGGCTATGACAAGGTGCATGCGGCTGCTCCTCAGCTCGTCCACCAGGGCCGACAGCAGCTCCTCGAAGCTGTAGCCTCGCGACGGGTAGTTCTGCCCGAGCGAGCTCAGAGCCTTTACCATCACGGCCTGGAGGGACCTGTCGATCCTGCAGTTCACGTGCAGCATCTTCACGAGGTTACCGTAGAGGGCCGCCTTCTTCTGGAGGGACTCCCCCAGCTTCTTCGCGAGCAGGGTTTTCCCGCTGCCGATTGGGCCCGAAAGCATGACGTTCTGACTGGCCCTCGGCGCGTTCTGAATCACGCTCTGGAAGTAGAGCTCGAGCGCTTTCAGCTGGGCATCGCGGTGTGGGATCTGGTGAGGCAGGTACTCGGGGAAGAGGAAGCTTTCGTCCCTGAAGACGGAGCGCGGAGGAGCCAAGGCGATTCAGCCGAAAGTGGCTTTTCGCTATATAATTATGATTCTACGATGCATAGAACGATGTAAAGAGGGTAGAGTGAAAGTGTTCCCACAGAAACGTAAAAAGAGCCTCTCCGGCGCAGAACGACCGTGAAAGCGGTCAGGTTCCACAGCCACGGAGGGGCGGAGGTCCTTCGGTACGAGGAGGCACCAGACCCGGTGCCCAGCGCCGACGAAGCCCTGGTCAGGGTGAGGGCGTGCGCGCTCAACCACCTGGACCTCTGGGCGAGGAACGGGCTCCCCAACGTGGAGATACCGCTCCCCCACATCTCGGGGTGCGACGTCGCCGGGGTCGTCGAGTGGGTCCCCGCCGAGGAGAAGGAGTTCAGGAAGGGGGACGAGGTCGTAGTCAGCCCGGGCATCGGGTGCGGGAGGTGCGACAAGTGCCTCTCCGGGAGGGACGACCAGTGCAGGCAGTACACCATACTGGGGTACGGGGTCGACGGCGGCTTCGCCGGGCTGGTCAAGGTCCCGAGGACGAACCTGATCAGGAAGCCCGATGCCATGGATTTCGTGGAGGCGGCGTCGTTCCCGCTGGTCTTCCTCACGGCGTACCACATGGTGGTGACCAAGGCGGAAACGGGACCGGGAGACACGGTGCTTGTGCTCGGGGCGAGCTCCGGGGTCGGCGTCGCTGCGATCCAGGTGGCGAAGCTATGCGGGGCGCAGGTAATAGCGACGGCGGGGGACCAGTCGAAGATGGAGAAGGCGTCGGGGCTCGGCGCCGACCATACGATTGACCACTACAGGCAGGACGTCCTGGCCGAGGTGAGGCGGATCACCGGGAAGAGGGGGGCGGACGTTGTGATAGAGCACGTGGGCAAGGCTACCTGGGAAAGAAGCGTGAAGGCTCTGGCGAAGGGAGGGAGGCTGGTGACCTGCGGGGCCACCACCGGGGCGGAGGTCACCACTGACCTGAGGTATGTCTACAACAGGGAGCTGACCATCTACGGGAGCTTCATGGCGGGCAAGGGGGAGCTCCTGAAGGTCGTGGAGCTCTTCAAGGCTGGGAGGCTCAAGCCGGTGGTCGACAGCACGTTCCCTCTGGAGAGGGCTGCGGAAGCGGAGACAAGGCTCGAGAAGAGCGAGCACTTCGGGAAGGTCGTCCTGACGGTCTAGTCGAGAATTTCGTACGTGTGCGTTATCTTCGCCGAGCGCGTGATCGTGGCTCCGACGCTGCAGTACTTCTCGGTGCTGTCCCTGATGGCCTCCTCGACGAACTTCTTCTGGAGCCTTTCGCCCTTGAGGACGTACTTCATCTCGATGGAGGTCCAGGGCTTCGGGAGCCCGTACTTGGGGCGCTCTCCCTTCAGCAGGACCTTCAGCGATGTGAGCTTCTGCTTTCTCTTGTTGAGTATTGCCACGATGTCCATTGCCGTGCAGGCTCCGAGGGCCGTCAGGACCGCCCTCATGGGGCTCATCCCCTTCTTCACTCCCTCCGAAGAGTCGTAGACGACGGAGTGGCCAGACGTGTCAGAGCCGATGAAGACGTTTTCCTGAGCCCATGCGACTTCGGCCAGCCAACCTTCGTCACTCAACGCTAACCACCAGTGGCCTAGACTTCGACGAGACCTCGCCTTTCTCTATAAAACTTCTCCTGCCCCATCTGGCGTACACTTCGCCGACCAGCGCGTGCCTCCCCCTGCCCAGGTCCGAGGCAGGGAGCTCGAAGGTCTTGGCCACGTCGAGCATCTCTTTCTGGGCGTCTTCCACGCTCGAGGGTATCCTCGGCGGGCCGCCGTCCTCAGGAACGATCATCGCCCAGATCCTGTAGGGCAGGTCCGGGTCGCGGGACCAGTAGAAGCTCGCCTTCCTCACCTCCTTCTTGACCTCTGCGAGCTTGCGAGTGAGAAGTCCTCTCTTGACTCCGACGGACATGCGGATGGTCAGCCTCAGTATCTTGTCGAAGTCCTCCCAGGAAACGGTCCAGATGTCGGGGTGGAAGGCTTCGCGGAGCCCTCCCACGATCCTGAACCTCAGGCTGACCTTGACGGTGTCACCCCGCGCGTAAGACATCCGGTCCGTCATCAGCTCGACGCCGGCAGCGCGCGTCGCCGGCCAGGTATATTCGCCCCTGCGGTTCTTGAGCGACATCCAAATCGTGGGAGGCCCTTTAGTGGATAAAAGCTTGCGCCGCTCGGCCGCGACAGGCCCAAAAACGAAAATGAGTGCAAGTCTGGGCCGTTTCTGGCCCCTGAAGGGCCTTTCAGGACGGCTTAACGACCTTTCAGCGCCTTTTTTAACTCGTTCAAGAAGAAAACATATATTCGGAATCAGCATGGTTTAAATGGAAAGACTGTATGCGTTGTCTGCGGGCCGAGTAGAGTATGGCAGTTGTAGCTACGGCTGGAAAAAGGGACGTGAATGCCAGAACCGCTCAACTTGTGGATCTCCTTACGGAACTCGGGCCAGACGTACCCGAAATAGCCCGGAGGCTCGGCCAGTTCAAGGAGTCTGTGAGGTACCGCTACAAGGAGAAAATAATCAACCGAGGGTTGGCGGTACAGGGAATCGTCGACCACGAGAAGCTCGGCCTAAGGAGAATCGGATTCATCCTCGACTTCGCCAGCGAGTATAGGCAATACGCTCAGTCAATCCTTGCGGCGATGAACGAGCTGTGCTACCTGGTCGGGTTCAGCAGGACACTGCCCAAGGGGGAGTACGTCGTTTTCTTCAGCGTCCCCGTTGACGTGGCGAACGAAATCGTGACATTCTTCATGTCGCTCAAAGAGAAGGGGATGTTCGACAAGGTCGAGCCAATGGAGTTCGACTGGTTCACCCTCGCACCCATGCGGTCTGACTGCTACGATTTCGACACAGGCAGGTGGGAGTACGACTGGTCCAGCCCTCCTGCGAAGGCAAACGTGGCCGCTAGTCAGCAACCCTCGACCCCGTCGAAGTTTGACTATGTGGACCTACTGATACTGAAGGAACTCCAAATGGATGCGAACAAGTCGCTCAAGGAAATCGCTGACAAGCTGAATCTTAACTACAAGAAGTTGGCCTGGCACTACTCGGCCCACGTCAAGGCAAAGCACCTGGTCAGGGGGTTCTCGGTGGCCTGGATGGGGAGCAAGTACGACTACAAGATCGAGAAGGCCCTTCACAGGCAGCACAGGTATGTAGCGCTGCAGCTTCTCGTTAGGAACGTGACTCCTTTCGAGATGATTTCGCTGAGACAGGATGCTAACAAAGTGCCATTCCTCTGGGCAGAGATGATGGGCAAGAACTATTACGCAGAATTCTTCTTCCCTCTTGATTTCGTCGTAGAAGGGATGCAATGGCTGTCGGGGCTGATGGCACCGGTCAGAGATCGCGCCGACCTCTTCACAATCGATTACACCGGGTCGCTGCAGTTCTCGATACCCTACACGCTCTTCGATCAGAGCCAGAGGAAGTGGAAACTAGAACCTACGGAGTTGATGCAAAGATTCGACAACCTGATAGTGCAGATAAAGAGCGGAGCAAGCTAGACCAATAAAGGCCTAGCTTTGCCCGGCCTCTAACCCGAACCTACAGAGCGAATCGGTTCTAATGGCGCTGGGTGAATACCCAAGGCAGCGAAAACAATGCTGAGGCCGCCCAAGGCCAACATACCGTATCTGATTTTCTCGTCTAAGGTCATGGTCGCGCCCTCCTCGGAATCAGGATTTAAACACTACGCATACGCATGAGCGACCCTTATCATCGTTAAGCGAAATCTCACTTGATATTGGCAGAAGCCCTCGGCTAGTCGCATCGGCTGATAACGGAGCGTCGAGAATGACAAAACTCTATGTCAATTCCCACGTCAGTTAACAGAAGCCGTGGGGAGAGATGGATGAAACTGAGCCCATGCAGGTTGCCGATGCTCTGCCCTGTGATCGTTTAAGGGACTTCCGCGTCGTCCCCTGGCGGAAGTACGGACAATCGAAGGCCAACGGCGACGGCCGTCCTCAACGGCACGTGGCCGCCCTCCACGACTCCATGAGCTACGCATGTTCATTAACGGGCGGCCGGAACAAGCTCTTTGAGATGTCGGAAGGAGGAGGCACCGGCCTCCAGGAGCACGAGACGAAAGACGTCGATTCGGTCCGCCTCGTGGACAGGGGAAGGCTGCTGCTCTTCCTTGGCGTCTTCGTGCTCGAGCTCCTTCTCTTCTTCGGCGCGACGGTCGTTCCAATCGCCCCCGCCGCCCAACAGCAGGTCCAGCAGGCCGCCAGGGATTTGCAGAACTCCACGGCCCACCAGGCGCCCGTGGCGATCCTCGGGTTCATCTTCGCCAACAACGCGAAAGTGGCTCTGGCCGAGTTGATACCAGGGGTCGGCCCCGTCGTCTTCTTCATCTCTATGGTCAACACCGGACAGGTGATACAGGTCATCGGGACGTCCACCGGGGTGCCTGCGGCGCTCCTGGGCTCCCTGCTCTTCGTGTTTCCCTTCACCATCGTCGAGCTCTCCGCCTACGCGCTCGCGGTATGCTCGGGCTCGATGCTGATCATCGCTTGGAGGAGGAAGACGTTACATCGGGAGGCGCGCGTGTTCGCCTACGAGGTCGCGGGCGTGGTCGTGATACTGCTACTCGCCGCTACGATGGAGACGATAACGCTCCTTTCCTATGAAGTCGGCCTCGCCCTGTGGCTTCCGACCGGGCTCCTGGTCGCGTGGCTGGCGATCACCCTCAGGAGGACCCTCGGCTGAAGAACGTCAGGTACCTGACGTTCGACTGCTATGGTACGCTGATCGATTGGAAGCGGGGGATCGAGGCGGCGCTGGTCGCTGCACTTGGCGGGGCCCCCCATGTCAAAGGTGGGCTCTTGGCCGCATACCTGGAAGCCGAGAACGAAGAGGAGAGAAGCTACAAGAAGTACAGACAGGTGCTCAGAAACGCGGCTCTCCAGGTCGCCTCGAGGGCTGGGGTCGACCTCGGCGAGGAGGAGGCGGAGGCGTTCGCGGACTCGCTGCCGAGCTGGCCCGCGTTCTCCGACGCCCGGCCGTCGCTGGACGAGTTGAGGTCCAGGGGATACGAGCTGTACGTACTTTCCAACGTGGACAGGGACCTTCTGGAAGAGACAATCAGGAGGTCACGACTGGAGCTGGACGGATACGTGACCGCAGACGACACAGGTTCCTACAAACCTGCGCCGGGGCACTGGGAGACATTCATGAAGAGGTCGGGAGCAGAGCGAGAAGGAATCCTTCACGTCGCCCAAAGCGTCTTCCACGACATAATGCCGGCGCAGAAGATGGGAATCAGCTCGGCGTGGGTGAACAGGTACCACGAGCGCCTTCCTCCGGGCGCGCAGCCCTCCTTCATAGTGGGGGGGCTGGAGGACCTCCTGCCGCTACTGCCGCGAAGAGCACAGGCGTAGTGTCCCGGGTGGCGTCCCCATCACGGGCTACGGACTCCTTCTACCTCGCCCGCGACACGCAGGAAATCCTCTCCTTTCTTCGTCAGCTCGTAGGGGACCCTCTCGCGCCCCCTGGCCGTGACCACCCCGGCCCTCCGCACGAGGGCGAGCTCCTCGAGCTCGCCGAGATGCTGGTAGACGCTCGCCGTCGTGATCCTCCTGCTCAGCGAAATGCCCTGCCACAACTCGTAGCCGTAGCGGCTTCGCCCCTCCAACAGACGCAGGAGGGCGAGCTTAGTCTCTCCGACCTGAATCCTGGCGACAGTATAGTCCTGGCGAACCGGCACCGGCCTTGCGAACTTCGCCAGTCTTGACACGGCCTTGGTGTCCTTGAGCCCGGCGCTGGTGATGACGCATACTACGACTTCGTCCCGTTCAATCTGTCTTCGCTCCAAGGCCCGCCCCAGGCACGCGACCACCGAAGCCGATGCCGGCTCGGCGAAGATCCCCTCGGTCCGGGCGAGCAGGCCGGTCGCGCTCACGGTCTCGCTTGCGGTAGTCTCCAGTCCCGCTCCCCCAGATGCTTCGATTGCCGCGGCGGCCTCCTTGATGAAGTATGGCTCCGACTCCTCGAGCTCGGTGAAGGACCCGCGCCGCTCTCCAGGAGGGAGCCCCGAGCGCTCTGACTCGGCGAGCCTGACGCCGACCAGCCTGCAGCGGGAGGAATCGACCAGCCCCGACTTCTTGAGCTGCAGGATTCCCCGCCAGATCATGCTAAGATGCCCGCCAGTCCCGACGGGCACGACTATGACGTCGGGCAGGCTCCATTCTAGTTCTTGCGCTATCTCGAGGCCCGTGGTCTTCTCCCCTTCTAGGATGTACGGGTTCCCTGCGTTTACCGAGAGCACGTGCTTCTGTTCTGTCGGTTGGGCGCGGCGCTGGTGGGCTTCGATGGTTGCCCCGAACGCTATCATCTGGTAGAGCTTGCCCCTGTCGGTGCTCGGGTCAATCGTCACCCTGGCCTCTATCCCAGCTCTGGCAGAGTAGGCTGCCAGCGAGGCCCCCAGGTTCCCTGTCGTGACGCAGGAGCATTCCTTGACCCCCGCCCTCCTCGCCAGGCTTATCAGGACCGTCGCCCCCCTGTCGATGAAGGAGCCGGTGGGGTTCCTGCTTTCGTCCTTCATCAGGAGGTTGGGCAGGCCCAGCTCCGCTCCGAGCCGACGCGCCGGCAGCAGAGGAGTCCCCCCCTCCCCCAGCGAGACGATCTCGTCGGCCTGCACGTCGGGGAGGAAGGGCCTGTACCTCCACACGCCGGAGGGCGTGCGGTCCAGCTGTTCCCGGGACAGGCGCTTCGGGGCCCGGCCCTCGAGGACAACGGAGGAGCCGCATCTGGGGCAGGACGCGTTCAGCGCGTCGCTCTCGGACATCTTTGAACAGCTTACGCACCTCAGGCGGGCCAACGCAGAACAGCTTGCGCCACGCCTGATATATAGGTTGGAACTTATATGTCCACTCGCCTTCACGACCTTCCGGAGTGCCCGACTTGAGCGAGCCCGTGGATTCCAAGCGGAGCCAGGTAAGCCCTGGAAGGCGCCCAAGGCGGATGAGCGCCCGGACAATCGCGAACACGGCGGTTTTCACGGCGTTCGTCGCTGCGGTCACGATGGCCTTCGCGATCTACATCCCTGCGACGAAGGGATACTTCGACATCGGGGAGGTAATGGTCTATGTGACAGCCATGCTGATGGGACCCTACGTCGGGGCCTTCGCCGGAGGCGTGGGCTCGGCCATATCGGACGCAATATTGGCGCCTCAGTACGCCCCCGGGACGCTCGTAATCAAAGCAGCCGAGGGGTACGTGGTGGGCTATCTGACGAGAGCCGGAGCCAGTCGGATGACCCGGCAGACGTGGCGGATCGTCAGCGGGGGCATCGGGGGAGCGCTGGCAATCGCGCTAGGGTGGATAGGGATCACCCAGCTGTCGGGGCCGCAGGTCCTGAGCTTGGGCTTCGCCAACGGGCCGAACGCCCTGGTCCTTGGCCCCTTGGTGATACCTGCCAACTCCACTATTGGTCCACAGTTCTCCGCCAACTTCTTCGTCCCGCCGCTCCTTTGGGCCCTGATAGCGGCGGCGGCCTTCTTCGGGATCATGGTCGTAGGGCTGAGGCTCGACCCCGAGGTAGGGTGGACCATCCTGTCGATCCTTCTCGGGGGCACTGCCATGGTCGTCGGCTACTTCCTTTTCGAGAGCATCGCGCTGCAACTGGGCACCGTCACCGCCGCCGTGGAAGTCCCCATTAACGTGGGGCAGGTCCTGGTCGGCCTGGTGGTCTCCGTCCCCGTCGTGAGGAGCATCAAGAGGGTCGCCGGCGGACGCAGGGCATTCGGCGAAGGACCGGCCAAGTGAGCCATCCGTGGTCAGGCTTCCCCTTGGGAAGATACCGATAGATGTCCTCAGCGAGACAGTCCTCTCGAAGACCGGAGCCCCCTCGAAGAGAATAGCAACTCCCCCCAGGCCGGGCCTTGACTTCGCGGCGATTGAGCTGGACGGCGGCTACCTCATCGTGTCCGCGGACCCCATCACGGGGGTGAGCGACCTCATCGGGAGCTACGCCGTGGACGTCAGCGCCAACGATGTCGCGACCAGCGGGAACAGGCCCCAGTTCATCGAGTCAGTCGTCCTTCTCCCTGAGGCTTCGGGCAAGGCTGAACTCGTGAGGATCGCAGACCAGATGCACCGGAGGGCAAGGGCCCTCGGGATAGCCATTGTGGGGGGGCACACCGAGGTGACGCCTGGGCTAAGGCGCCCGGTCGTTGCGGTCACTGCGTTCAGCTTCGCGAAGAACTACGTCTCCTCGCAGGACGCGGAGCCTGGCGACACCATGATGATGACGAAGACCGCGGGCGTGGAGGGGACCGCGGCCATAGCCCGCGAAGGGCTGGTTTCGGGGAGGAGGGTTCCCCGGAGTCTGGGGCTCGAAGGGGGCAGGTTTGTGACCAGACTGAGCGTGGTCGAGGAGGCCGAAAAGGCCTACGCCACGGACTGCGTCCGGGCCATGCATGACTGCACCGAAGGGGGAGTGCTCGGCGCATCCTTCGAGATGTCGCTGGCGTCAGATGTCGGGTTCGTCCTCGAGGAGACAGCGGTCCCAGTCGCCTCGACGACCCGCAAGATCTGCTCCCTCTTTGGGCTGGACCCGCTCAAGCTCATCGGGTCGGGCTCGATGCTGTTGGCGGTGAAGAAGGGGAAGGAGAAGGCCCTGAGGGAAGCGATGAGGGGAACCTGCAAAGTGACGGCCATAGGAGAATTCACAGACGAGGGACGGGTGCTGGTGAAGGAGAGCGGCGAGGAGGTCATTGTCAAGTCCGCGCCAGAAGACGAGCTATGGCGAGCCCTTGGAAGGGGCGGCTGGGCGCGCCACGGCGCGCACTTCTGATTCCCATTCCTCCCACCTCCTTTCCGAGCGCTCGACCCAGGAGAACTTCTTCTGCAGCGACTTGCTGTAGATCTTCGCCCACTCCATGCCGACGTGGTCGCACCAGGCCTTGTACGCCCTGGGGTCGATGTAGTTCTTCAGCGTGGTGTTCAGGTTGTAGTTCTTGGTCCGCCTGTAGAAGTCTACTTCCAGCTCAAGCTTCCTGACGCGCTCCTCGCTCACCTTGTGACGTGTCTTCGCCTCCTCGAGCTTGAGCATCTTTTTCTCAAGCGATTGATCCCACGTCTTCGGCGGGGTACGCTGGTGGTTGCAGAAGACCGCCGCCTTGAGGTTAGCCTCCTTGGCAAAGTAGAGCTTGTCGAGGTCGTCGGCGTCCCGCATCTCCCTCGAGCGAAGCGCCTGCACGGCAGTCGATGTGGCGTGGTAGGTCCTGAAGACCTTCGCACTAAGGTCCGGAACGATGGACGACAGGAACTGGTTGACCATTCCCGAGCTCACGTGGTGGAAGATCTCGGTCTCCGGGCTCTTTCCCGAGGTGAATTCGGTCAGGTTCCTGACCACCGCTGGAGGGGGCGAGTCGGTCTTGTTCCAGGGGACGCTGTCCTTACCTAAGAAGCTGAACTCGACGCTCGTCCCCTTCAACTTCAAGTGCTCCACGCGGAGGGTGCTTGCCCCGACGGTGTCCGCCTCGTCTTCGTCCTTCTCGTCTCCCACCCTCATTCCGAGCCTGTCGATCAGGTAGCAGACCGTAGCCACCTGCCTTTCGCGAGGGTCCTTGGAATCGAGCCTCGCACTGATCCTCTCTCGAATCTTTTCCAGGTTCCGGCCCGCCTTCGCTGCCTTGTCGTACTTCGCCTTGTTCCGCGACTGCTGCAGAGGGGAGCTTTCGTGAAGCCAGACGTACTTCTCCTTGTCGGTAAGCTTGTCGATCCACTTCGCCATCCACATTGACCTGTGGTCGTGGACGACCTCCTTCCAGTCTCCAGGGGGAACCGGGTCCCGCTCTCCGAGGTTTAGGACCACGTCGCGCTGAAAGACGCGCGGTTTCCATTTGCCGCGCATCGGATGCGCGCCGCGCCCCATGAACAGGCCGGGTGGTTCGACCATCCAGTTGGCGATGTCTACTTGCTTTCCGTCGAGGATGGCGACGCCGAACCTGGCCTTTAGTGATTCGCGCCGCTGCTTCCTCTCGGCGGCTACGGCCTTCTTCTCCTCCTTGCTCATGGTTTCCTTCGCTGCCTTCTCGGCGTCGACCTTGGCGAAGACCTGCGAGAAGTCCACCTGCTCGAAGAGGGCGCCTTTGAACAACTCAGGGAGTTCCTTCAAGAAGTCCTGCATGAAGTTCGACCGAAAAACGGAATCCTGAATGTACGGGGTGTCCTTCTTCTTCGCTAGGTGGTATGCCATCTCCTCGGCGATGGGAGAAAGAGGCACCAGCTTCCCCGTGACCTTGATCGAGAGGCCATCAGGCTTGTATGCCTCAGGGAAATTCACGCCGTTGTGCGAGAGCGTCTTCCAGTATGCGCTCATGAATCGCGTTGCGGCTCCGTCCTAGGGCGCTATATAAGATAACCAGACGCTGGCTCTGGGAATTGTCGGTTAGCCAGAGCTTCCCCGACTCGGGAGCTACGGATGATAGGATGGCGGGGAACATGAAGGTTAGCTTCCCCGCCTGCTCGCATTCTGCATTAAGGTCAGCCACGTGCCAGAGACCTCGCTCGACTCCCGAGAGGAAGTCGTGGGGTGTGACTTGGCCCAGCGCGCAGATTCGAGATGCTAGTCCTCGCTTGCGCGAGGTGTATCTAAATACATGCAAACGGGGCGTAACCTTCGTGTGGTTCGACATCTCGAGCTCGGAGACCGACGGACTCAAGGATCCCGCGCTCATCGTCGCCATCTCGACCTCCCTTCCTCAGTATAGGGCGCTGTACTCTCAGGCGCGAGAGCTCGGCAACTTCATGCTCCAAAAGATGGAATCGAGGAACATCGCGACATTCCACTCCTCGTCCCTAGGTCCCGAGGTGGTCGTCAAGGAGGACGGGAGCGCGGTCCTTCCCGCATGCCACATGCATCTCATCAGAGGGAAGAGGGACCTACTCCTGCTGACGGGCGACGCGAGTCCGATGGACGACCAGTACGGCTTCGTCAAGATGGTTCTGGCTTATGTCCGACAGCTAGGGGCCAAGGAGCTGTACTCCGTCGGCGCGAGGTGGGCGGAGAACCCGCTTCCGGCGGACGCGGATCCGCAGCCGAACGGATTTGCCACAGACTCTCTCGGGGTGGAAAGGTTGAAGGAGTTCGGAGTCCAGATACTCCAGGAAGAGCCGGCGCCGTTCTTCGCCTCCGTGATCGTAGGCCTAGCCCCGGAGCATGGCATGCGAGGGTACAAGCTTTCCGTCGATCACGGCGAGCCTAGCCCGCACCCAAGGTCCGTGGCCAAGATTCTGAACGCGCTTTCGGGCCTAGTGGGGTTCGAGATCTCCACGGAAGAGCTCCGCGCCCGGCCTCACGAGACACAGGAGATCCGGCAGCTCGGCGACGACTCGATTTACCACTGATGCGCTCGGCGGCCGGGACGCCGAAGCCTCTTCGCGAATATCTCGCCTCGACCATCTTCAGCCGCTTCCGGGCAGCCGTTTCTCTGATTGGAGGCCCCGTTTGGGTGTTCCTTGAGGTCGTTACGATGTTCGGGCTGCGTTCCGAGAGTCCCCTGCTCCGGCCGGGCCAATTATGGCTTAGGTAAAGAAACTCTCGCTGAGACTTGGGCTCCGCTAGGTTTATCCGTGTGGCGGAGCCGAACCGAGAAAGCCATTGTATCATCCACGGGTCGACGAATCCCTGCAGGGGACACTTGCGTGGGCGAAAGAGCGCCTCCGGCAGAAGGGATATGAGGTCCGCTCGCCCGTGAGTCTCTCCGTCGACCCGAAACTGGGAATCATGGGATACGCCAGGGACGAGGGGGAGGGCCACGTCATCGTGATCTCCGAATGGGCGCTGGATTCGGAGATGCTTGGAGGCCTCGTTCTTCACGAGCTCGCGCACATCTACTTTACGGAGAGGGGCGCCGCCTCGCATGACCGCATGGTCCTGGATGAAGTTCTGGGCGAGATGAGGGAGCGGGAGGGGATGAGGGCGAAGGAGGTCGATGGCCTCGTGGAGTCCTTCAACCACCTTCAGAACATCCTCGTCGACGATGTGGTATTCGACGTCCTGCAGGGGAGAGAGCAGGAGACGGCCAGGAGGTTCTTCTCCGAATGGGTGTCCGAAAAACCAACTGGAGACTCGGTGACCGACGCCTCCCTGATGTGCCGGAACGCGTTCGCCGTCGCGTCGCTAAAGCGGCGGAACCTTTTCGACGACGCAGCAGACATGCGCAACAAGAACGACGAGTTCCTGTCCATGTTCGGGGAGAACGCCGAAGCCGACTTCGATTGGATCGAGGGCTTCCTTGAACGGGCGAACCCCGCCTGGAGCGAATTGGAGTACAGGAGGGCCGTGGTCGAGTACTTCGAGGCCGTGCTCGCCCTGATGCGGTCATCGTCGAAGATGAACGACCTGAGATAGATGTCTCGGCTAGCCCTACACCGTCCCTCTACTGGGAAGACACTCGTCATTCTGGCGCTGGGGGGCGCCGTGGCCTTCGGCCTCCTGCTCGGGTACCTGGCCTGGACGAACGACAGCTTTCCGAAGCGGGAGGGCAACTTCGCGCAGTACGCGAGGGTCTCCTCGTCTTCATTCAACGGCACGGAATTCGCGTTCAGGGTCCAATGGCTGTCGCCCGACTTCACTCCGCTGTACGCGCAGCTTACGTCTCCCTCGTCAGATGAGGCGAATACGATAGTCTGCGACGTCAATTCGAGCCTAACAGGCGGCAATCGGACGATCTTCATGCCCTTCGGCCTCAGCGGCCCTTCGACCTCGCTGAGCGACGTCGACCTCTCCATTGCGGTGCAGTCAAGGGTCAACGGCACCCAGTTCACCATAGACTACACCGTGAACTCGATAAACGCGACGCAGGGGGACATCCAGCCCCAGAACATGTCCTGCTCCGAACCCGCCGTTCCGATGTAGGCCCTCGAGGGGCCACGACCCGCCCTACAAGACCTTGATGAGTCGGTCCCCTTCGAAGAGGGGGAGCTTCTGGTGGAGGCCCTCGTACACCTTGGCGGGAATGGAGACGTCCCCCAGGTAGAGTTCGCCGACAAACCTCCTAGAGGCCTGGTTCAGGAACCCAGTCTTGGGGAGGGCCAGCGTTAGGGTGGCCTTCGCGGTTACGCACGGGTCGCCCGGAGTGCCGGTCGTGGGGTCCAACCCAGAAGGAACGTCGACGGCCAAGATTGAGACGTCCGAGTCGTTTGCCCTGCGGATCAGGCCCGCCATCGGCTCCCTGGGATTCCCCCTGGAGTTGTATCCGAGGAGGGCGTCGATCAGGAGGTCGTAGCCACCGAGCTCGACGGCAGGCCCCAAGAGCGGGATGCCCATCGCTTCCGCGGAGGCCAGCTGGCGGGAGCAGATGTCTCCGACTTCTTCCCTTCTGGAGCTCAGGACGACAGTGACGTCAGCCCCCCAATTTCGGAGATGCCTCGCCGCCACGAGGCCGTCGCCCCCGTTGTTCCCCTTTCCAGTCAGACACGCTATTCTTCTTGCGCCAAGGCGGCCTCCGAGCATCCTGCTGCAAAGGAGGGCCGTCGCCACCCCCGCGTTCTCCATCAGAGAAAGGACGCCAATGCCGTAGGTCTCTATCGCCTGCGTGTCGATGGCCTTCATTTCTTCCGCAGTGACGTAAGTCATGCCCCCTTGCTGCCGCAACGATACCGGACGGGCCGCAGGCCTATTTCAGCGTAGGGACGCTCGCTTAATTGCGCGGCCCGAGGTGGGCCCGGCGCTTGCCGGCAAAAGCGAACCTCGCCGAGCTCAGCGAGGAAGTGGTCGCGTGCAGGAGATGCCCAAGGTTGGTACGATACAGGGAAGGACTGAAGGCAAGGAGGGCGTTCGCCGACCAGGAGTACTGGAGGAGACCGGTCCCGGGGTTCGGAGACCCCCTTGCTGACCTGGTCATCGTCGGGCTCGCCCCGGCAGCACACGGTGGAGAGAGGACGGGCAGGGTCTTCACGGGGGACGAGTCGGCCAGGTTCCTCTTCAGGTGCCTCTACGATGCCGGGCTTTCCAACAAGCCCACGTCCGAATCGAGAGACGATGGTCTCGCTCTCATAGGGTGCTACATCACGGCGGCAGTGAAGTGCGCCCCGCCGGAGAACAAGCCCACCCCGCGCGAATTCACCAACTGCAGCGTCTTTCTAAGGGCCGAGCTCCAGATGCTGGAACGGAAAAAGGCGATTGTCGCTCTGGGGAGGATGGCGTTCGACGCAGTGACGAGGTGGGCAAAGGGTGAGGGAGCCGACGCCTCCGGGATGGTCTTCGCCCACGGGGCGTCCTTTCGGCTCCCCGCCCTTCCGACCATCTACGGATGCTACCACCCGAGCCCGAGGAACACCTACACGGGCACGCTGACGAGGAAGATGATGACAGACCTCTTCAAAGTCGTTGTCCGCGAGAACCGAAGTGCGGACGCGCAGCCCGAAGCCTAGGCAAACACGACTGGACTGCGCGAGAGAGCGGGACCCACCGCGACCGTGGAAGTCATCCGCAAATGGTTTTAACCTGAACCAGAAGGGCACCGAATCGTAACAGGATGGCCCGCTCCGCCCGTAGACTCGCCGCGATCATGTTCACCGACATCGTCGGGTATACGGCGCTAAGCCAGCGCGACGAGTCTCTCGCCCTGAAGCTCCTCAAGAAGCACAGGGAGATAGTAAGGTCGGTCTTCGTCGGGTACGGCGGTCGCGAAATAAAGACGATGGGAGACGCGTTTCTCATCGAGTTCGACAGCGCCCTGGACGCCACCGAGTGCGCCATCGACATCCAGAAGGTCCTCCATAAGCACAACGAGCGGGCGAACCGGAAGCTCCTCGTAAGGATAGGGGTCCACGTGGGAGACGTGATTCACCAAGGCGGGGACGTCTACGGCGATGCCGTGAACATAGCGTCGAGGATAGAGCCCCTCGCCAGCGGAGGCGAGATATGCATCTCGGAGCAGGTCTACGACCAGGTCAGGAACAAGCTGAGCTACGCCCTGGTCAAGCTGGAATCGCAGAACCTCAAGAACATCGCCTTCCCCATCGACGTGTACAAGGTGATGCTTCCATGGAACGGCGAGGCTGAGAGGCAGGTCGCGCCCATCCACGGCCCCGCCGTCAGTCTGGTCAGGAAGTACCCGCCGAGGGAGAGCGAGAGGAAGCCTGAGCAGATGAAGAAGCTCATCCTCAAGCTCACCCTGAAGGACAGGATAGCGGTCATCGCCCTGACGAACGACCCGGCAATCCCGAGGCTTCTCGCGAAATTCTCGGCAAAAGTGGACTACGCGAGGGGTGAGACGATGCACATCGTGTCAGGCATCGAGACCGTCAAGGTTGTAACGGACGAGAAGAATCTTGAGTATCTGCAGAAAGTGATCCCAAAGAAGCGAATCATCAGCGTAACGGACGACGCCGCGGAGATAGTGGTTTCGCTTGCAGACTCGGTGCTGAACACTCCCGGCGTCGTCGCCACCATCAGCGCGCACCTCGCGAAGCACGGCGTGAACCTTCTCGAGTACATTACCTGCAGTCCTCACGCCATAGTCGTCGTCGAAGAGAAGGACGCACTGAGGAGCTACCAACTCCTCGAGAACCTTGCGACTGGACGTGGGGAGCTGAACGCCTAGGCGGCTTCTGCCATGGCCGAGGCTGCGGTGAATGTTGAAGGCCTTGTGAAAAGGTATGGCCGACTGACCGCGGTGGACGGCGTCACCTTTGAGGCGCGCGAGGGTGAGATTTTCGCACTCTTGGGGCCGAACGGCGCCGGCAAGACCACGACGGTGGAGATTCTCGAGTGCATCAGGCATCAGACCGCCGGGAAGGTGACGGTTCTTGGGAGCGACGTCTCAGACCCCGTCGCCGTACGCAAGCTGAAGAGCCGCATCGGCGTCCTCCCGCAGGAGTTCAGGACCCTGGAGCGCCTGACCGTCAGGGAGAACCTGCAGTTCTTTGCCGGGATGTACGACCATCACGTGGACGTGGACGGCCTGCTTGACCTCCTAGGCATCAAGGACAAGGCACGGGTGCGGTTCGGCAACCTCTCGGGAGGGCTGCAGCAGCGGGTGGGAATATCCGCCGCCCTTGTGAACGACCCCGAACTCATCTTCCTCGACGAGCCGACAACCGGCCTAGACCCGGAGGCGAGGAGGGCTACCTGGAAGGTGATACGCGACCTCAGGGCCAAGGGAAAGACGATCATTCTGACCACCCACTATATGGAGGAGGCCGAAAAGCTCGCAGACCGAATAGGGATAATGGTGAAGGGGAAGATCGCGGCGCTTGACACGCCGGATAATCTTGTGAGCGCCTATGGCGGAGGCAAGATGGTGGTCTTTAGGAACGGCGGAGACACGGCCTTCGGCACGCTCCGAAGGTTCTTCGGGACCGTTGCCATGGAGGGGACGGACGTCGTGCTCCCCGTTGAGAACAGCAAGGACATCCAGGTTGCTCTCACGGCGCTCATGGAAAGAGGAGTTCAGGCGGACATGGCGCTGAAGACTGGGACGATAGAAGACGTCTTTCTGAGGCTCTCCGGGTTCCACATGACGGAGGCTGGCGACGCGAAGTGAGGTTCGCAGCCGTCTTCAAGGCGGTCACGAGGAATTGGCTCAGAAGCAGGAGCGGCCTGTTCTTCAGCTTCCTCTTCCCGATCATCTTCCTCCTGCTCTTTGCAAGCATCTTCGGCAGCTCGAACGTTACGATCCCCCTGGCGGTGCAGAACAACGACGTCAATGGAGGGGTACCGACATCCCTGTCGGTCGGCCTGGTGACGGCCCTCAACTCGACCAAGGTGCTTGCCGTCACCGTCGTACCCAGCTCTCAGAACGCGTCAGCCTACCTGCAGCAACAGGCAGGCTCGTTCGGAGGAAACCCCCGGCTGCTTGTGATACCGCGTGGCTTCGAGGCGAACATCATGGCCGGACACGCTGCGAACCTCACCTACCTATACTCTCCCGCCGACCAGTCCGGTGCGGCCGTCGCCGGTGTCATCTCGAGCGTGGCAGGGGCTCTCAACCTTCGCCTCGCGGGAGGCAACAGGACGATTTTCGTCACCGACGTCCCGTTCTCGGCCCGCCCGCTGAAGTCCGTGGACTACTACATGCCGGGCCTGATCGCCGCGTTCATGATGACCAACGGCGTGATCGGGCTGACGAATGTGGCCAGCGAGTTCAGGCGCATCAAACTGATCAAGAGGCTCTCGGCCACACCGCTGACGAAGTTCGACTGGCTGATCGGGAACGTGCTGAGCCAGACCCTGCTTGCGATGCTTCTTTCGGCCGTGATGATAGTCATCGGCGTGGGACTCTACCACTCGACCGTCGTCATCGACGCGTACACCGTGCTCACCCTCGTGGCCGGCGCGATACTTTTCTCCGGAATCGGGATGACATTGGCGGGCTTGGTCAGCGACCCAGAGGCGGCGAGCGGGCTGGGGAACGCCATCGCCTTCCCCATGATGTTCCTTTCGGGAACCTTCTGGTCGCTCGATGTGATGCCTTCCTATCTCCAGGCTGTGGCCAAGGTCCTGCCGCTGACCTACTTCGCTGACGGACTTAGGGACGCAATGATCCTGGGCAATCACACCGCCGCGCTCAGCAACCTTGCCATCACGGCGGGGTTCGCGGTTGCCTTCGTTGCCATCGGGGCATGGGCGACCCGGTGGCAAGAGAGTTAGGGCCGTCCAGGGTACGGGAGAAGTCGCCATCGGGGCGGACGCCCTCGCCGCGCGGCGCTATCTGGTCCATGGCGCCAGACGTCATCGACGGGAGCCCTCCCCAAACTCGTCAAGGAACTCCCTCATCTTGAAGTAGGCGTCCAGGAACTCCAGTCCTCTCGGAGTGACCCCGTAGGACGCGTTGCCATCGCCGAGAGACTTCCTGGCAAGACCGTGCGAGCAGAGGCCCTCGATCAGTGCCTTGAGCCGGTTCACGGGCACGCCGACCCCATAGGACAACCTGGTTATCCGCGCGCCCTCGGGGTAATGGGTGATTACTTCCAGAACCTCTGCGTAGAGTTCCAGTTTGGACCGCTTGGAGGTCCTACTCGCCATGGTCGTCCTCCCCCTTCATCCCTAGAGCGGCCTGTCCGGGAGCCTCGATGCCTTCACCGAAGGCTCGTGCTGGTAGCTGGTCCCTGACATCTTGAACGATTCGACGTAGGTCACCCGGCCGACCACGCACCCTTTGCCCAACTCCACTCGGTTGGCAAAGATCCCGCCGCACCTTGAATTGGACCCCACGACGACCTCGCTCCCGTGGAGGTCCTCGACCGAAGTCATCCTCCCTATCACCCGCGCGGCGGCTGTCTGGCCGGCCCACCGCCGCTCCCAGTTTGCCATAACGAAACCGCTGCCGCCTACGACGATGCGCTCTCCAACGAGCGGCCCCTTGCACCCCGAGCCTTTCATGACCGTGATTGCGTTCGCCTTCAGCCCGCGAGATGTCTCGACTTCTCCAGCCAACTCGGCGTCCCCGACGACGCAGACCGAGGCGGCGGCGAGCATCCCGCTACTGACCAGGCCGCCGCATTGGACATCCTTCGCCCTCAGTGTCCCGTTGACTTCGAGCGAGCCTGTGGCTCTCAGCGGACCAAGTACCTCCAGCCTCCCGTTGACCTTTACGTCGTCGGCCGTGCAGCCTCCTCCGGCTTCGCCGACTCCCTCGACCACCAGCGAGTTGCAGTGCACGCCGCCCTCGAACTCGGCCTTCCCAAGTGCCCGCAGAAACTCGCCGCTGCTGCCGGCAGGCAGCCTGAGACGACCGTAGACCCGAAGACGTCCGTATTCGAGCTTCCTTGAAGCCTTCAGATGCCCCCTCACCGTAGCTTCTCCCGCTATCTTGCCGCCTCCGATGTCCACGTGCCCACCGACCTTCATCCCAGCCAGGTCGACATCGCCCGTGACTGTAGCGTGCCCACCCACGTCCACGGTCTCCGCCTTGAGGGACCCGGCGGTCGTAAGGTGGCCCCCCACGCGCAGCCGCTTGGATTCCAGCGGGCCGGACCGCAGATGGCCGGCAACGTCGAGGTCTGCAGCCCTGACTCCCCCATCTACCCTGACTGAGGCATCGATGCCTGCGCTCCCATTGACAGCGAGGTTCCCCCGGACTGCGAAGTCGCCGCCGGGGCCCCACCCCCTCCCTTCGACGCGCAACGACCCACACTCGAAGTCGCAGTCAATGGTAACCGGACCTTCGAAGCTGGCGTCTCCAGTGACCAAGACCTTGTTGCCCGACTCGGCGATGATTCTGGCCTTCCTCCCGACCCTGAGCCCTCCTTCGACTGTACCGAGCCTGGCCGTCGCGCCGCCCTTCACTGCCGTGTCTCCCATGCGTCCTAGCCTTCCTTACAGTCCAGATTCATGGTTTCCTGAGCCAGGCCTCGAACCCGATTCCACTTGCTCTGATGTCGCAGGTTCCGAAGCACGACTCGGCCGCGTATTCCTGCATCTGGGTACTGGTGTGAGCCCATCTCAACAACAGGCTTCTGAATGCCACTTTGGTCACGAACGAGTCGAAGGCGTTCAGTTTCATCTGGTCGACGGCTTCGTCGATTTCCCCCTTTGACGCGTCTCTCCGTAGGTCGATGATTACGGCAACCCCCCCGCTCCGCAGGACTCTGTAGATTTCATCGAGTACCTTCACGGGCTCGGGGAAATTCTTGAAGGCTGCGGTGCAGATGGCGAAGTCAAAGGTGCCACGCGGGAAAGGCATGTACGCCGCGTCTCCATGGCGGAATGCAACCGACACCCTCGCCGCAGCGGCTTTTTCAGTGGCGATTCTGACGAAGGTCTTGCTGATGTCTATCCCGACCACCCTGTAGGTACCGAGCTTCGCCAGCTCAATGGCAAGGTAACCGGGGCCGGGGGCGACTTCAAGGACGGCGCCGCCTTCCGGAAGATGCTCGTTCACCAACTTGGCCCACGCCTTGTACTGCTCGATGCTCTTCTCCTGGTTTTTCGAATACCACCTGGCGATTGCCCCTTCCATTGAGACGCCCTTGTAGCCCTTCCGTCTTTTGACCGGCGAGGAGCCGTCCATCGACTTCCCGTCTTCGGCCTCGGTGACCTTGGTCAACTTCTATCGGCTGAAACGCGCTCAGTCGGGATAAATAGTCAGTGCACATTCGGTACTCACTGGGAGTCAGTTCAGGGAGGGCAAGGCATGCACAGAGCGTCGCTTGCGGGCTACCCGTTTCTGACTATGTAATCCCCAGTCTCGGAGTCTTTCAGGTATATCGCCCTCCAGGGGCAAGATTCGGCCGCGCGCCGTAGCCTTTCGAGCTCGACCAGGTTCTCGTCTGCGTCGGCGATGCCGAGCGGTTCGGCGCCGATCTGGCTCCTTTCCAGGGAGAAGTGTTCCGGCGCAAGAACTGCGCAGAAACCGGTTCCAAGGCAGAGGTCCTCCACTATTCCTGCCTTGACCTTCTTGCCCTCCATGGTCGTGATCTCTACTTCGCCCCTCTTCTGAAGATTGGCTTTCCTGATGTCCGGGTTGCGGACTATCGTGTCTGACAGGGTCTCACCTGCCCTCTTCGCGTTCATCAGCATCCTGTAAGCCTTGTCAGTCAGCTCCACGGTCTGAGCCATGCATTGCGCCAGCGAGGGCTGACTTGTTAATCATTCCCTTCCGCCGTAGGCGGGATTCGCCGCGGCGCCAAGGTGGCCCGTAAGACAGGCGGGCGGAACGCAATTCCCATACCGTCGGTTCCTCATTCCATTCTCTGGAAGATTGCGCTAAGCGAAGCGGGGTCCACGCCGACCAGCTCGCTCAAATCCTTCAAGGTGATCCTGCGCGGGAAGTCGAAGTATCCCTTCTCTATGGCGACAGACAGGATCCCCCTCTCCTTCTCCGAGAAGGTCGCGCTCTTCTCAAGGGGCTTGATGTCTCGAATCCTCGCCTGGATTCCTTCATCCGCCAGCCTCGAGACTATCTGCCCCGGGTCGCTGGTCCGCCTTGTCACGAAGCGCCACCTGGCTGGGATCTCGGTCGAGTTGAAGGGACAGTCCAGGCAAAGAATCGAATGGTCCTCGGAGGCTTGGCAGATGCGAGGCTTGTCCACGACGGCGAGAAGCCGCGTCCTGGCAGAATCGCCTTCAACCACCTGGGACTGCCTGATACCAATCATGCCCCTGACTGTGAGGATTGTCTTGCGCACTGCGTTCGAAGTCCCCGAGAGCTCCAGAAGGAGGACCATCGCCTCCTTGTCCAGCGGCCTGCAGTCGACGATGGAGAGGGTGGCCCCGTTCATCTTGGCGGCTGTCTTCAGGTCGTTCTTCGACCTTACCTCGAGCGACGCTTCCTTGAACAATCTACCCAGTCCTTCTGCGCGCGCCAGGCTTATAATTCTCATGCCGGCCAGAAATCTGGCCCCGTGGGCACGTGGCCGCCGTGCCGCGGGGGTCGATTGGAGACCCAGGAAGTGTGAGATGCCGAGGGCCCCGACGATGAAGGAGAAGATGTGCATCGGCGCACTCCTCTTTGCCTGGTTAGCCCGGCGCCCGATTCGAGCCTTTGCGGTTACTTGGTGAAGTACAGCGTCATGAAGAGGAAGGCGTATGTCGCGATGAAACCTTCGCTCATCAGAGGGATTCCGACCGGGCTGCCTCCCATATGGAGATAGCCTCCGGCGGTCGCAATGAGGGCAGCGACAAGGCTCAGGGGAGCGAAAACCCTGACCATTCTCGTCGTGTAGCGAAAAGAGAAGCCTGCGACAACAACTGAGAGTACGAATATCAGCACTCCCTCAAATGCGTGGAAAATCAGGAGCCCGCCGCTTCCGGTGATCGCGGAAACCACGGCCGAAAACGAGGTATTGGACGCAACCTGGAAGCCACCGCCCTGGCCGCCTGCGAGGGGGCCTCCTATGGCGGCCTGAATCGTCGTGAGGACCAGCGTCACAGCCAGGAGAATTCTGAACGGTCTCCAACTCCGAGGTTCGGCAGCCGAGACGGGCATCGAAACGTCTGGAGCGCTCGTGAATTGGACTTCGGCGGTGGTTGATTTAAACAATCCCATCCCGTCCTGCGATCCGCCTGGGAGGCCGGCTCCATCAGATGCGCACAGTGCTCACCGTGCCGCCACCGAGGTCAGACCGCCGCGACCACGGCGGCGACACCGAATGCCACGACTGCCGCGAGGCTGAGCCAGTATGCGACTCTCCACCTGCCGGGCGACGCATACGCACCCATTATTCGACTGTCTGACCCGAGGAGCCCCATCAGGACTCCGGGACCAATCAGAACAAAGACGAAGGCTACCATGAGGCCGAGCACGAGGGACAAAGGCTCCGGGTAGATTACGGGGACAATCAGAGCTGGAAGAGACTCCGCAAGGTAGACCCACAGGAAGCTGCTCTTCTGCCAGCCCATGGTGTCGACGATGGCCCAAGAGCTGCCCAAAGAGATCACCACAAGGGCGAGGAACGCCGCGGCGACCAGGCCGATGGCGAAGACGTAGGGAGCATACGGGCCGGCGATCGACGAAAGGCCCAGGGAGAGCGCCTTGGGGTCGGCGATGTCCAAGGACGAGCTCAGGCCTGATGTGGCCATCACAATGACAATCATGCCGAGTTCGCTCGCGACCGCCCCCGCCAGAGTCTCGGTCCTCATGGTCCACAGTCGAGTGCTCCTCTTTTCCGCGGTAGCCGAGGCTTGATAGAACAGCATGAAGGGCATCACCACAGCCCCGGCGCAGGCCGCAAGCATGAAGAGGTAGCCGGCGTTCGCACTGAAGTAGACAGGAGACGCCGGGACGAAGCCCCTTTCGACCAGGGAGGCCGCGTATGAGACGATAAGCACGGCCGACACCACGAGCAGCGCCTTTTCTGTCGTGAGGTACCTCCTTCTGGCCACCACAGCGACGTAGGCCGCGTAGGCGACCGGCATCGAGACGATCGGTGGCACGCCGATGAGCTCCATGCCGACCGCGATTCCCGCGTATTCAGCGATGTAGCTCACAACGCTGACGACCGCCATCGGGAGGCATGCGAGAAAGGCGGTCCTCCTGGAGTAGTTCTCGCGAATCACCTCACCGAGCCCTCTCCCCGTGGCCATCCCAACCCTTCCGCTCGCCTCCTGAATCACGAAGAGGGGGACGACCAGGAGCAGGAAGAACCATATCAGCCCGTAGGAGTATGTCGCCCCGACGGTCGCAGCCGTAAGGACGCTCGGAGCGTCGACATCGGCTATCATGACAATCCAGGCGGGGCCAAACGACTGGACGAGCTCGCGAAACCTGCTGGGTCCTTGACGCAGAATCGGGCGCTTCACATTCCACCATTTCCCCGTTCGACATGGAAGTCCTTTCGCCCGGTCTGTGATAGAAACCCAAAGACAAGGGACCTGGCTGTGCCCGGGGATCGGATAGGTCTCGCCGCCCGGTGGTGCGGACGTCGAGTAAAGCTGCGCCAGTGTTTGACTAGTCTGAACCTGCTCAACCGCCTTGAACTATGAAGTAAGTGCTGGGGCTGAGTTGGACTCCGTTCGTATCGGAAACGAAGGCGTGAAGGCTGGAGATACCTCCTCCGCCGCAGACGCCCACGTTGCCACTGTAGGTCGAGTAGACCGTGAGGTATGCTTGATTGAGGAACGACTTCTGAGAGCCTGCATCTGGCTGTATCAGCTGGCCTGACGGGAATTGCGCCCACTGGATGATGTCTGGAGAAACCTGTTGGTGCAGCTCGTAAGTGACGCTGACCGCCACGACCCATGCCCCGCAACTGGGGAAGGTCTCCGTGGCGTTGCCAGCGACATAGGTCAGCGGGTAAGTCGAACTCGTTGGGGGATAGACGTTGCTGGTTGTGGTGACAGAGGACGTGACTGTATTGGTAACGTAATCAGTCTGCGTACTGACGGTGGAGAGCGTCTCGACGGAAATCACGGTACTGGTGAGGGTCACCACCTGGACCGTCCTCTGTTCGAGAAAACCCACTTGTTGGTTCAAGTTGGCAACTCCCTGAGCCAATTCGTCATTCTGCTGCGACAAGGCGACTAGGGTGCCGTTGTCACGGTAGAAAGAGTAGCCCACCAATCCAAAGACGATGACGAACCCGACCACCAGCGCGGCCATGATAGGGAGATGACTATGAGATGACATGCCCAGCCCTAACTGGCTGCGACGAGTTGGTATTTATCGCTCATCACAGGATCTTTGTCAGCACTACTGTGCAAGCCGCTTCATCCGACCAGAACCCCGTGCTGCTCTGGGACGGTTGTCCAGAGGGTCCGAATCCTGAAGACTCATCTAAGAAGAGCTTCTAAGGTGAGTCAGCTACTTATTCTGAATGACCAAAGAGGGAATCAATGTTCCAGTTGTGGTCGCCGGCCATTCCTATGTCGGTGGTCAAGGAGGCAGTTGAGTTACTCTTCGGCAGGAGCAGGCAGGCCAAAGTCCTGGCGGTGTTTCTCAAGGAGGGGCGGCTGACCCTGGCTGAGGTCGCAAGGGAATTGGATGAGAGTCTCGCCATGACCCGGCTTGGCTGGGATGGGGGCGTCTATAGGAAGGGCTGGATCGGCCAAGTGGTGAGAGAATACGTGGAGAACGGGGTGCTTCTGTCGGCCCGCGAAGGCAACCGAGTCGTGTACGAACTCAACCGCTTGAACCCGTGCGTCCTGCTTATGGAAGAGTTGAAGCGGAACGAGAAGCCCGGGCGTCCTCCAAGGAGTTCGGGAGACCGAAGAAGGCGCGGTGATCCTCATTCCCGACGGAGCAGAATGTCGCAGGAATCGGCCTGGGGTGGTTGACCTGGACCATCGCCTCACCCGGCCCCAGCCTCCTGACGAGCTTCCCGGTTATGTCGGGCGACGTGGTCAGCGAGTAGTTCACAATCGTCTCGACGTCCCTCGAGTTAGTCAGCAGGTGCGTCAAGACGGTCCCCGAGTTCGCGATGATGTTCGGGGAAATCAGCGAAGGCCGAGTGGCGATCATCACGATGGAGAACCCGAACTTCCTGAGCTCGATGGCGCACAGCTCCGGGAGGCTGACGTAGTTGCCGTTGGGCGCAAGATGCTGAGCCTCGTCAACTATGACCACCAGCCTGGCGATTTCCGTCGGTCCCATGCTTCTCACCTTGTCACGGAGCTGCTTCAGGATGAGCTGGCTGAGCAGGTTTCTCGCGCCGTCGTCCGCGAGGACTGACAGGTCCACGATTGTCAGGGAGGATTCCAGCAGCTCGCCGAGGCTCAGCGTGCTGTACGGCCGGTCCAGCGTCTCCCCGACCAGGTCGGCGGTGAGCGGCCATAGGCGAGAAATCAGAGCCTCGATGCTCTCTTCCCAGCCGTTCCGGTGTCTGAAGCGCTCCTCGTATTGCTCCAGCTTCGAGATGAACTGGGAGATGGTTAGGGTGGCGTCGGTTCCGTGGTAATACTGCCCCAGAATCTCCCTCGTAATCCGCTCCTGGAGCGGGGACAACGACGAGGCGTGGGTGGCGAGGGTGAAGTGGCCCAGAAGAGAGACCCACTCCTCAATCTGCGTAGAAAGCGGAAGCGACTTATCGCGCTGGAAGACCGCTATCGAGACGGTCTTCCCGGGCGTCAAGACCTTGGCGCCTCCCTCCCGAGACATGGGCTGGAGGTACTCGCCGGTCCGGTCGAGAATCATGACCGAGACTCCCCTCAAACGCAATTCGTGGGCAAGGATCTTCGCGGTCGTCGACTTGCCAGAACCGGTCATACCGAAGATGGACACATGCCTGGTCAGAGCTTCCAAGGGAATCCGAAAGGGGCCCATCCTCGTCCCGTGGGGGGATATCACCGAGCCGAACAGCAGCGTCCCCATGCGTCCTTCGGAGTTGTCAGCAAGACGAGAGTCTTTCTGACAAATCTGTCACTCTCGCAGATTAGCCGCTGACATTTCTCCTTGATTGTCTCTTTGGAGCGCAAAGATGAGCGTCCGAATCGGATTCGGACCTGAAACAAAGTCTGCGTGGAAGCGTCCGTCGCAAAGCGCGTTGAAGATGAGATGACGAACGACGAAGTTCACACAGAGAGGACAGAGCGGAGGAAGGATTCAGCAGACAGGTCAGATGTTATCAGGAACGACCACATTCGAAGACACGAGAGAGAAACAGACAAACAAGGGAGGAAGGGTCCGTTGGCCCGTCTACACCGAACAGGAACGCGCGTTACTGCAGAGAAAGTTTTCTGGAGACTGGGAAAACCTCGACTTTCTTGAGGCATTCTGGAATCCCGTCTACGACGAAGGAGATCTGATTCAGTACCGGCGAGCTGCGAAGGTGTGGAAGATGAGGCTGGCGGAGAGGAAGTTCAAGGAAATCGTGAAGGAGCTGAAGGTCGACCCTCAGAAGGCATGCGCTTTGGTTTCGGGCAAAAACCTGCATCCATACTTGGTCCAGATGTACCTCAACAGTGAGATACTTTCAAAGCCGAGAGAGGGATGGAAGTGGGTACTCGAGTGCACGCCGAAGCCTACGAATATGTTTCCGAAAGCGGTCGAAGTTCCGGAGAGGATTCAGAGCTACCAAGACCTCATTGATCTATTAAGTCAGTTCCCGCCTGTACCATCAGAACTTCCGGCAATTCGATTCTTCGGTCTATCCAGCGAATGGGTGCAGCAACACAAGTTAGAGCTATTCGGGTTCCTTCTTGGGTTCTTTGTTGGAGACGCAGGTAAGAGTTACAACGACATTGGTCACAGGAAGAGACACTACGACAAGACTGCAATGACAACCGTTATGGCAATCAATGGCAGCAATATCAGAATACTGACTTATGTCCAACTTGCACTGCAAACCATCGGAATTGATTCTGCGAGACGGAATTCGACTACGACCATACGTTGGAACTCTCCGGCAAGCAATCTGTTGACCTGGGTAATCAGAACGTGCCTTGGACTGTCGGCATCAGAACGGACAAGTAGAAACCCCATTCGAATGGAATGGATTCTTTCGTGTCCCCGCAACTTCATCGTAGCGTTCCTCCAAGGCATAGCTGAATCTGACGGCAGTGTTGACAGACATGGCTACTTCACTTCCATAAGCAGCATCCCAAATTCAAGTTTCCTGCAGAAAGCACTTGCATCAATCAACACACCTTCTAGAGTCCACCCCAAACATCGACCAGTTCAAATTCGTATCAACATAACACAAGCCATTACGTTGCCTTTGTTCAACCCAATCATAACGACATACAGATACTCTAGCCTAGTCAGTCATGCACGACGAAGACATCTACTTCCTCCCTCTCCCTTTTTTTCTAGGCGTGCGGCTTAGCCTGCTGGTCCGAAGAACCCTGCTTTCATGGGACCAACGCAGACCCTGCTCGGAATTTCGTCGGCCTGGATGTGAATCGGTTGCTAGGTCCCCGTTATTGGTTGGATAGGGAGCGGTTCGCCGTGTTCGCCTGCCCCGCACCCGCATCCTTGCACATGAGCGCCACGCCTGAGAGTGCCTCTGTAGAGGCCCTCTTCGAGCTTCCTGCCGGTCTTTGCTTCCCACACCTCGATCGGCAGGCCGTACTTCTGTTGAATCCTGTCACGATACCATTCAGGAATTACGTTGAAAGAACAAAATGGTATAATCCTCAGGTCTGGCGTTAGGTAGTGAATGTCGCAGCGCTGAAGGCGCTCTTCGTCCTGATTGAATTTGTCCTGGAAATGCATCATCCCAAGGAACATGCTCTTCAGGTGGAACTGCCCTATCGAGGAGTAGTCGTGCTTGACTAGGGCGTCCGTGAGGAGCTTGGCGAAGCTGAGGCTCTTGGGCTGCTTCTCCTTGTCCACGAACGACGAAATCCTGGTTAGGACCTTTGCCGCTACGATGTACCTGTTCGTGCCCGAGTAGATCTCGTCGCGCTTCTCGTCGAGGTACTCGATGAGTCCGGGGATGTCGACGAACTGCGGCAGCGGGACGAGCTTCTTCTTGTCTGGGTCGTTGAAGACGTAGGTTCCAGCGCCGCAGGCAAAGTGAATCGAAAGCTCGTACTGCTCCTTCTTGGTGAAGGCCTCGATGAAGCCGGTCACCGGCGAGCATGACGGCACCGGGAACCATCCGTCCTTCGGAATCTCGCCGCTGGTCTGCTCTTCGATTCTCTCGATGCAGTCGGGGATCGTGATGCGGTACTTGGCCCTCTCGGTCTTGGTCAGTCTCCCCGTCAGGGAGACGGGCTGGAAGTTCACCGCGTGGACGGTGTCGATGTTCCTCTGCCCGAAGCGGATAATGTCGCCGAGTTCGTGGTCGTTGATCGACTTGATGACCGTGGGGACAAGCACCACCCCCACCCCGACCTTCCTGCAGGCGTCGATGGCGTATGGCGCCTCCCAGTGGTTCTTCGGGTTGGTCTTCGGCGTGACCCCGTCGAAGCTCATGTAGAGGTTCGACACGCCTGCTTCCTTCAGCCTCTTCGCGAGGCCGGGGTTCAGCGCGAGGTTTATGCCGTTGGTGTTGAGCTGGATGTGGTCGACCCCCTCTTCCTTCATTATCTTGATGATCGTCGGGAGGTCCTCCCGTATCGTCGGCTCGCCGCCGGTGATCTGAACGGAGTTGCCCGCCACCGGCCTCTCGGACTTCAGAGCGCGGGCCATTTCCCTGACCTGGTCGAGGGTGGGCTCATAGACGTAGGCGCCCTCCAGCCCCTTCTTGACGTAGAAGAAGCAGTACCAGCAGGTCAGGTCGCACCTGTTGGTGACTATGATGTTGGAGAGCCCCGTGTGGGAGAGGTGGTTGGAGCAGAGCCCGCAGTTCGCCGGGCAGGAACAGACGTCAAGCGGGACGTTGGCCGCGTGCGTGCCCTTCCCGTCCCTCCAATAGCGCGAAAACTTGCTGTACATCTCGTAGGAGCCGAAGTAGAGCTCCTCGGTCTCGCCGTGCTCTGGGCAGGTCTTCGTCATCCAGACCTTGGCGTCCCGCTCGAAGACTATGGCAGGGAGGATCCTGTTGCACTCCGGGCAGATGGACTGAGTCTGCCGGATGAAGTTGCCCTTCGTTACCTCCTTCTTGAGCTCGAGGCTGATGTCGGCGATTTGAGCCATTGAAAACTCTTAGCGGGCTCCTCTTTCGAGAACGGATATAAGCATTTTAACTTCGCAGAGGGTGAAAGGTTAATTGCTGATACCCCGTAGGGAGGACGCAGGAGAGGTTCGATGGCAAGACGGGCGCCAAGGGTGATGGCCGGGACATGAGTGTCGGCGAGAGGGCGGAAACGGCGTTGGAAGAACTGGGCCTGACAGGCAGCGAGGTCAAGGCCTACGTCGCGCTGTTGAAGGGGGGGACGATGACGGCCAGCGACGTGAGCAGGGAGGCGCGGATTCCCTACTCGAAGGTGTACGACGCGCTGGAGTCGCTGCACAACAAAGGGTGGGTCGAGGAGCAGAAGGGGAGGCCTATCAGGTACACTGCGAGGCCCCCCGACACGGCGCTGGAGGAGCTTCGCTCGCGCAAGGAGACGGAGAGGAAGGAGAAGGAGACGTTGGCGCTGGAAGAGCTGATGAGGATCTACGACAGCAGGGGCGAGCAGGAGAAGCCGGACATCTGGATAATGCGGGGAACGAACGAAATCCTGTCGAGGGTGAAGAACCTCCTGCTGAACAGCAGGACAGAGCTGCTTGTCGCCCTTCCAGGGCAGTTGCTTCCGTTCACGGACAGGATAGAGCCCCTTCTCGCTGCTCTGAAGGAGAAGGGGGTGAAGACGATGGTCCTCACTTCCCCCGAGCTCCCACCCGACGCTCTGGGAAGGCTCGCCAGGTTCGCCGAGGTCAGGACCAGGAAGACGATGTACGGCGGAGGGCTGGTATCCGACTCGAGGGAGGTGGTTCTCCTGCTTGGAGGAGGGGACCAAGGAAGCCTGCCCCTCGCGATCTGGGCTTCACATCACGGTCTCGCGAGCTTCGCGAAGGACTACTTCGAGTTCCTGTGGAGCTCGTCGGGTACGGCGAAGCCGTAGGCGGTTCTCATCTTTTTAGCGGTGGACGGAAACGGTGGCGCGTGCTTAAAGACTCCCAAGACGTGGTCAGGAGGCTGGGGACGGAGGTCGGGCTGACCCGCGACGAAGCCGAGCTCTACCTGAAGCTCCTGGAAGATGGGTTCATCCCTCTTTCCTCGCAGGGTCAGAAGGTCGAAAAGCTCCTGGCAGAGGGGATGGTGATACTTTCGGGGGACGGCGAGAGGTTCGTGCCGGTCCATCCAAGGCTCGCAATCGCGAACCACTACAGAACCTGGAGGGAGGCGATGGTGAAGGAAATCAACGACCGGCGGATGAGGGTCGACCGGCTCATCCTGGAGCTGATTCCGGTGTACGAGGCCGCAACGGAGAAAAGGCTGGAGAAGAAGGCAGGTGGGAAAGAGCATGGCCTGTGAGCACGAGATCGTGTTTACCGGGATGGTCAACATCAATCG
>DASPOB010000040.1:0-8618 GCA_035626235.1 Nitrososphaerales archaeon
CCAAGAATCGGATGGTTTCTGTAGAGGTCTGGGCCCCGGTTCTTCCCTCGGCTACCTGGAGGTTTCGTGTCTTCCCCCGTGCTCAGCAGCGCTCTCTTCGAGGACCTCGACATCGCCCAGGCCAACCTGGTAGCAGCACGAGTCAGTTCAGGGCGCCTCAGGTCGAGGGCGCTGCGTACGAACAGGCCTCTCTCCTTGAGGGAGGGGGTGCCCAGGGAAAGGTACTCCGCGTGCTTTGCGAGTTCGACGAACGCTTCCCTGAGTCTCGGATGAGCCATTGACCTCTCCTGCACTAGGTCCCATAGCCTTCCTTCGGAGATCGCCTCCTTGCATGACTCTAGTTCTTCCCTGAGGACGTGGAGGTTGTGGGTCGCCAGGAGCCTCGTCCTCTCGCCGTGCTCCAGCTCGAGCAGCTCCCTGACGCTGGACCTCGAGCAGACGGGGCAGCTGCAAGGGAGGTACTTCATCGTCTGGAGTGTCATTACGCCGCCCCTGCTCATGTACCTTCCAGACCGCGCGAAGATGATGTAGCTGGCAGAGTCGAAGGTGTCGCAGCCGAGGGCCACGGCGAGGGACATGGTGAGGGGATGGCCGGCTCCGAAGAGGTGGAGGGGGATAGAGTAGGGAATTGCCTTCTTCGCGGCAATGACCATCCTTACGAGGTCGGCGAACATGTAGTTCTGCATGACCTGGACAGGGCTCCCCAGGGCTAGGAACTCGAATCCTGCCTTGACCATCGACGTTGCGGACCTTCGTACGAGGTCGAAGTATAGCCCACCTTGAATCGGTCCGACCCAGACAGTGCTTCTGTCCCCGAACTCCTTCAGGGTTGCCTGGGCGTTCTTGAGGCTATAGTTTACAGTCTCCAGGGCGGTAGAACGCTTCTGAGGGTACCCGGTCGGCTTGTCCAGCGTGACTGCGAGGTCGGAGCCTATTTCGGCCTGGAACGTGGCCACGTCCCTGCAGCCGATTTCAAGGTCGCCGTATTCGAGGACCTGATACCCCCCCGAGTCTGTCATGAAGAGACCGCCGAAGTTGAGGAGCCGGCGGATCCCCTTTCGAAGCGCCTCCTCCTTTCTCCGTGAGTAGATGATGTATGAGTTGGTCATGAGGCCGCCGAACCTCATTGAACTCAACGTCTCTGTGGTGACTAGCTGGTTGACAGGATGTATGACGGGGAACATGTATGGTGTCTCTAGGGTCGACCCCCCGGCCCTCAGCGAGCCTATCCTCCCGAGCAGGTCGGTCTCCTTCACCTCGAAAGAGAAATTCATGGTCGGGGCCGCCCATAACCATCGAAACTTAAAGCCAGTCCGGACCCCTTTCCTGCTTCCTACGGCGGCCAATTGTCCGTCAACCGGCTGCAGGTGTGAAAATCCTACGATGGGGAAAAGGGTAATTTAGAGGGTCTTGCAAAGTCGCCAGGCGGGGGAGACTTGAGCAGGGTCGCTGACGTGAAGACGCGCATTTCCTCCGTGGAACTGCTCGCCACTCTAAAGAAGAGCTACAGCTACAAGGAGCTGTCAGCAGTCCTGGGACTCTCGGCCCCGATTCTGAGCAGGTACGTCAGGGGCCACGTCCTGCCCAGCACGGCGAGGTCGGAGAAGTTCATTGCCACCTTCAGAGAGAAGCTCCTGAGGAAGATGATAATGGACTCCGTCAGGGTGAGCCAGGACGGATCCTACGACATCAGTTCCGTGGTCTCGAACGTGGGACTCCTGAGGCAGATCGCGAAGGTGGTCTACAGCGAGTTCAGTCCCGTTAGCATCGACAGGGTCGTCACCATGGAGGTTGATGGGGTTCCACTCGCTTCCGAGGTCGCCGGCGAGTTCAACGTGAACCTAGCTGTCGTCAGAGGGGAGCGGGACCTGGGGGTCGAAGAATTCATCGAGCAGAAGACGGTCTACGGTCCCTCGTCGATCAAGTACCTGTACCTGCCCAAGTTCGCAATGAAGAAGGGGGAGCACGTTCTTATCGTGGACGACCTTGTCAGGTCGGGGACTACAATAGAGGCATTGAAGCGTATGGTGACGGACAAAGCGAAGGCGAAGGTTGTCGGGGTTTTTGCCATAGCCTCGGTCGACCAGTCGATGTCGAGGCTCAAGAGCAGGCTGG
Source organism: Nitrososphaerales archaeon (assembly GCA_035626235.1). Lineage (GTDB taxonomy): Archaea > Thermoproteota > Nitrososphaeria > Nitrososphaerales > Gagatemarchaeaceae > DATFYP01. The sequence continues at coordinate 2,116 of DASPOB010000040.1, forward strand.
GGTTGACTTGCCCCATCGAGTCCCTCGTAACCCTTGAACAGAAGCAGAGGCGATACAACTACTAGGGTCTGAATCATGGCTCCCATAATGCTGGACGCTGCCTTCGTCTCAAAAATAATCCCGCCCCGCAGGAAGGACGCGCACAAGCGAATGAACGGGACGGTCTGCGTGGTGGGGGGGAGCAGGCTGTACCATGGGGCGCCCTTCCTCTGCGCAACCGGCGCTATGAGGTCGGGGGTAGACTTGGTGTTCATCGCCGTCCCCGCTTCTATCGCGACCCCCATACGGTCCCTTTCTCCTGATTTCATCGTCGTCCCCCTCCCCGATTCCAAACTGACCCGAGGGAACGTTTCCAAGCTGATGTCCTGGGTCCCCCAGGTGGACGTGTTCGCCGTCGGACCCGGGATGGGCCCGCAGAAGCCCGAATCTCTCGCTCAGGCACTTAACCGCATGAAGGGAGAAGGGAGAACCCTCGTGGTCGATGCTGACGCTCTCCGGCCGCAGGTCCTGCCCTCGATCAAGAACGCCGGTGCGGTGGTCACTCCCCATGCTAGGGAGTTCGAGCGCCTATTCGGCGAGAGCCTCCCAGAGGACGTCGAGGGGAGGGTCAGTGTCGTCTCGAGAGCTTCCAAGAAGGGAGGGGTGACCGTCCTCCTGAAGGGGCCGACCGATGTGATCTCTGATGGAGACAGGGTCGCCCTCAACGACACGCACTCGCCTGCCATGACCGTTGGGGGGACGGGGGATGTGCTAACAGGGGTAACCGCTGGCCTCCTCGCTAAGAAGGTACAACCGTTTGAAGCGGCATGCGCAGCAGCATTCGTGAACGGGGCGGCCGGCGTGGAGGCGACTAACCAGTTCGGACTGCACATCACGGCTTCTGACGTTGCAAACCAAATTGCAAACGTGATGAAAAGGTTCGACGTCCTGGTCTGAGGGGTTCAGGCTCGCAGAATTCCATTTAAGGAAGTCCGCATCCAAGAGCCCGGAGATCTAGCGTGAGAGTTCGTACTGTAGTAATCGGGGTGATTGTCCTCGTCATCGGAGTCGGACTGATTGGGGCCGGCGCTCTCGAAGCGCTCAGGTCCGTGACCATCAGCACGACCTTCACTCAACCTCATCCCGGCGAATATGTCTCTTCCGAGATAGTGTTGAACACGACCTCGGCGATCGTGGTCGCATCCCCCGCGTCGGCTGGCGGAATCATTCCTGCGAAGGATCTGAGCCTCGTGAATTCGACCAACCTTGGCTCTTACGTGCTTCCCGTCAATTCTACTGCGGCTGGGAGCGACACCTATGACGGGCTCGTCGGTGATTACTACTACGTAGCTTTCGCATCGGCCCAGCCGACAGCCACGGTCGTGGCGACGCCCTTGAATTCATCCGCAATCGGATTCGGCCTGCTGGTACTTCTGGGAATTCTGTGCTTCATTGTCGGGATCGTCGTCGTAATAGTAGGCGTCGTCCAAAAGAAGCGCGCACCCCAAGGGCAACAGGCCTGAGCGCGTAGGATTCTTCTCGCCCCTGGCATTGTCGAGAGTTGCCTAGGCGCTGCATGGCAACAAGTTATTAGTCCATGGAGTCGCGAAAGGGCGGCATGAAGTTGAAGCTCGAAGGAATATGGACGCCCATGGTGACTCCGCTAAACGGGGACGGGGAAGTCGACCTCAAGGGAACGAGGGTCCTTGTGGACCTGTTGATCGAGAGCGGTGTCGATGGCCTATTTCCGTTGGGCACGACTGGGGAGTTCGCGCTTCTCACCCCTAACGAGAGGAACCAAATCGTCAGGACGGTCGTCGACGAGGCAAACGGGAGGCTCCAGGTGATAGCGGGAATCTCTGACCCCAGCACCGGGAACGTATTGAAGCTCGCCTCCGACGCCAAGGACGCGGGGGTCGACGGCGTCATCACCACCACCCCCTTCTACTTCAGCTCCACGCAGGAGGGCATCTACCGCCATTTCAAGTTGCTAGCCGGCAAGATCGAGCTGCCGCTGATTCTCTACAACATACCCGAGTGGACTCACACCTTCGCCTCCCCGGAGGTCGTCGGAAGGTTGGCGCGCGAGGGACTGATCGCGGGGCTGAAGTACACCGAGTACAACCTCCTCCGACTCCTCGAATTCATAGTCGCGGTGGAGGGGAGAATCCCCGTCCTCAACGGCTCGGACGCCATGACCTACACGAATCTCGAATTTGGCGGGGCCGGGGCGGTAATGGGGGTGTCCAACCTCGCGCCCAGGATTTCGGCGGGGATCTACGACGAGTTCAGGCGCGGGAACCTGGAGAAGGCCAAGGAGCTCCAGATGGAACTGCTCCCCTACCTCGAGGCGATGGGGGTCGGCATTTTCCCCGCCGGGCTAAAGGAGGCGATGAATCTGGCTGGAATCAAGGTAGGCGGGACGAGAGACCCCGTCCCTCCGCTTTCCCCCGAGGAAAAGAAGGCAGTGAAGGGTTTCCTCGCAAGGGCAGGCGCCCTCCGAAAGGGGAGCTCAAATTAGAGGCTGACGGTACATTGTTGGCGACACCTCTTTCCTGGCTTGGGCCTGGTCTGAGTCAATGGCTCGAAGTAGTTCGCGCTGCAGAGGGAGACCGATTTGACTGACACGAGAAGAAGGCTGAAGATAGACGAGAAGCGTCTGGAGGAGATCAACGACTTCCTTCTGAGCAAGGACAACAAGCTCGTGAACGGCCTGCTGGAGGTCGTCGAGAAGTATGGCGGAGTAGAGGAGATCAATCGCAGAGCCAGAAAGGCAGCCAGGCCCGAGGCGCTGTTGGGCAGGCTGACCCAGAGCAGGTCTCCCTTCGTCAAGGACCTCGAATGGCTCACGAAGCAGCGCGACGCGGGGGCCTTCGTCAGCATCCCAGATTACAGGAGGAAGGTCCTGGGTAAGAGAGCCGATTCGATGAGGTTTGACGACTCATTCGCAGTCACCCTTGAGATAAGCGCGTTCAACTTCTTCCCCTGGCTCATAGAGGAGGCGAAGAAGTCGATATCGAAACAGGAGCTGATGCCAGCCCGGTACATCCGGGTCCGCTCGATGAAGGAGCAGGTCGAGGACGGCGATGTGATGGCATTCGGGGCGGCGATGAGGATCATCGGCGCTTCGTTCGTCCAGACGCTGGACACCAAGGGAACCCTCCCTGGCCCGGACGGAAAGCCGATCAACGTCCACCTCGGGGGTCCGGACACCATCACTGGGTACTTCGGCGGGGCAGGGGTCCCGAACCAGTATTCGCTTAAGTGGGTAGACGAGTTCCTCCACTACTACACAGAGTACGGCCTCCCCCAGGTACTCAACATGAACTCGGGGACGGTGCTGCTCGGATACTGGTTGCACAAGCTTGGAATCAGCATCGAGTTCAAAATCTCCGTGTTCCTCGGGATAGACAACCCCTACTCCATCCTCTGGACGCTCATGACCGCGAAGCTCTTCAGCCGGGACGACGGGTCGAGCCCGCTGATCGGCTTCAACCTCTCCAACTCGGTCGACAACAGGACGATAGAGCTGGCCGCCTACATCAGGAGTGCCTTCGGATTCGAGGACGTGATTCGGCTGGAGCACCACATCACGGAAGCCTACAAGAGCATAGTGAGGCAGCCCTACGACAGGACCTCAGAGCTGTTACAGCTCGCCGACCACGTAAGGAACATAGGGGCCAAGCACGAGGGAGGAGTCCCAGAAACCGACGGCAAGCGGGACCATCCTTCGGACATCCTCGACTACTTCGTCCCGAAGGGGGAGATATTGGACAAGGGGCTAATGCCCAAGCTGCTAGTCAACTACCTCGACAAGCACGACGCCCTGAACAGGACCGCGGAGGCCCTCACGAAGAAGGGCCTGACGTTCCTGGCCGCGGAGAAATTGCACAAAAAGTAGCCCGCCGAACCCGGGGACGGATGAAGCGGCGGAAGCCGGGGCTGCAGCACAAATGGGCCTACGTCGTGAACTCGCTGCAAGAGATTGTTCCCTCATACGAAAGAGCCTCCAGTAGGATTTCCCTCTACGCCGACAGGAGGATGCGCGCGGAGGCCGTGTCCTTCGCGGTGACCAAGGGGAGCCTGATCCTTGACCTCGGCTCGGGGCCCGGGACCATGTCAAGGGTGGTTGTAGCAGCAGGCGGAGCGCCCGTGCTATTGGACGCGTCGCGAGTCATGCTGAAGGCGTCGGGGTTCACCAACGCCGTTCAAGGTATCTTCGAGTACCTTCCGTTCAGGGAGGAGGTGTTCGACGGGGCGGTGTCCGGATTCGCCCTGCGTGATGCCCACGAGCTTCACCTGGCCCTTGCCCAGCTCGCCAGGGTCCTGAAGAGAGAGGGTCGCTTCGCGCTCTGCGACCTGGGGAAGCCCGACGACCCCCTGAAGGCCCTGGCGGTGGCGATGTACATCCGAGTCATGCCTCCGTTGATCGGACTCGCTTCGGTAGGGAGGGTTGGCCTCAGGTACGGGTCGCTGTTCGACACCTACACCCTTGTCCTCCACAACTCGGAACTGGCTTCCCTGCTTGGCCGCTACCTGGGGAGCACCTCGCTGCACGAAACTCAGATGGGTGGGTCGATAGTGGTCAAGTGCGTCAAAGACGCCTAGACTTTCTTCGCCAGGGCGTCGAGCATCTGGTCGGCTTTCGAGATGGGGACCCGGCAACCTGCAGCCTTTCTGTGGCCGCCGCCGCTCCCTCCCAGCCTGGCTGCGATCTTGGCGATCGTCCTCCCAAGGTGGACGCGGCACTCGGAGGTGGAGCGCAGGCTCACCTCGTACCACCCCTCCTGCTGCTGCTTCATCGCGACCCCTACCGGGACCTCAAAGGCGCCGATCACGAGGTTTGCGACGTTCCCCGTGGAGTGCTGGGTGGTGAGCACGTAGGCCAATCGGCCTTTCCTCTTCCCCTGGGCCTTCACCATCTCCCCTAGCCTGGCCTCGGCGTCCAGCTGCTCGACGGCCGCCTGTGGGACTCCCTGGATCTCATGGGGGTGCTTCATCTTCGACAGCTCGCTCACCACCATTTCGGGGAATCCCTCCTCATCGGCTCTCCTGTCGAGAGCGAGCGAGAGGAGAGTGGCTTCGAGAAGGACGAAGTGCCTGTCCCCCTGCTCCATCAACTTCCTCGCCACGGGGGAGTCGTCCATGTAGTCGGTCACGGCGCCACAGAGGGCAATTAGGCGCGCCCTTTCGGGGAGGGCGCTCTTGAAGGTCTTGTAGGTCAGGATGCTGGCGCATTCGCCGATGTCGTGGACCAAGTGTACCCCTGCCCTCCTGACCTGGCGCTTCGCACTTTCTGACATGTAGTGGTGGTCGATGTGAGTCACGTCGGCGTGCCTCGCAAGCCTCTTCATTTCCGCGAGGTACTCGGGAAAGTCGGCGCTGTCCGCGCCGAGGTCCGATATGACCACCCTGTCGGCGTCGTCCGGGATTCTTCTCAGGCTCTCGACGAAATCATTGTAGTCACAGAGTATGATCTGCCCCCCGGTCGCGGCAACGGCCAGGGACCCAGACCCGAGGCCGTCAACGTCCTTCCTGTGCGAAACGCAGTATGCCTTCATTCGACAGGTCGAAGTGGCCCCCGCATTTAAGCAGCTACGACGGTCAATGCGGTCTGGGCCCTGATGGCCCTCCTCCAGATCAGGTAAGAGATAGGCGCCCTCAGGGCAGCCCAGATCGAAGGGAGGACCAGGACGTACACGAGCAGCTGGAATCCCAGTCCGACGCTAAGCCCGGAGGAACTCACGGACAGCGCTCCGCCGTTGGTCACCAGCCACAGGTAGACCGCGCTAAGGAGTGCTGCTCCGGAGATGAAAGGAACCGCGACTGCCATCCCCTGGAAGAAGGCCGCCCCAACGTCGAGGATGATGAACAGAATTCCGAATTCGTAGACGAAGGTCGGGATGGTCAGCGGGGTCCCCGGCACCTTGCCAACGAGCAGCACCCCGACATAGTAGGGGATCACGATCCAGAGGACTGCGTTGAGCAGGAGCGCCCAGATCGCGCTCGTGACTCTCTTCCTGGTGGGCACGTTCGGGTTGTACACGCTTTAGGCGCCTCCAGCGTCAATGAACCCGCCCAGGTTCACTCCGATCGAGAGGGTGGCGAAGGGCTCCAGCGAGATCGTAACAGTGCCGTTGATCGTGCTGTCGCCGGACGACGCGAACTCCTGGGCGTTGAGCACCGTCATCTTGAAGCGAAGGACCCCCTGTTGGCCTGCAGGGACGCTCAGGCTCGAGGGGTCGCACACGACGTCGGAGTTGGACGTATCACAGGTTACTGTCACGCTCAGGGTGTAGAGCCCCCGGTTGGGGACGGTCACGTTGAGAGAGACGATTTCGGACGAGCCTTGCATCGTTATCCTGCCGGGGGACTGCAGGGCGCCGCCCCCTAGGTAGGGCCTAACCCCTGTGTAATCCTCGTATACCGAGTAGAAGACTGTCCCCATTACGAGGATGACGATGACGGCTATCGTCGCAGTGACTCCCCTTAGTGCCCAGATGCCTCCTGGGGTCTTCCACTTC
>DASPOB010000041.1:0-3252 GCA_035626235.1 Nitrososphaerales archaeon
TGACAGGAGAGAAGAAACGCTTCCCAAAGTGCATCAGCTCCAAGCGTTGATGGTGTGGTGCGGCCTCCGGGATTCGGACCCGGGCAAGTGGCTTGGGAAGCCACTATCCTAACCACTGGATCAAGGCCGCACTACTCACCCCGTGATGGGGGGCCGCTATAAACGGGACTCGACGACTAGCGAAGGACCGGCAGGGTCAGACCATTGCCCTCAGGCTTTCGATGGCTTCCGCGACGTGCTTCTTCGGGTTCAACTGCGAAGAGAAGACCCTTCTCACGACGCCGTCCCTGTCGATCACGAACGTCACCCTCCCCGGAACCAATCCCAGCGTCCCTCGAACTCCGTAGAGTCTTCCGACCTTCCTGCCTGGGTCGCTGAGGAGTACGAAGGGCGCGCTGCATTCTATTGCGAACCTCCAGTGGCTCTCCTCAGGGTCCGCGCTGACGCCGATGACCTCGGCTCCCAAGGCCGTCAGGTCTCCGTAGCTGGCGCCGAAGGCTCTGGTCTCCGCAGTGCAGCCGGCGGTGAAGTCCTTCGGGTAGAAGTAAAGCACCACATTTTTCTTCCCGAAGTAATCGCTCAGCGACACCCTCCTCCCGTCCTGAGCCGTGAGGGTGAAGTTTGGAGCCTTGTCTCCTTCTTCGAGTGCTGCCGGCAAGTCTTCCTCCTCAGCCCGTGAGCCTCATGTCCCTTCCATGCTCTTCTTGAGGGACAGGGAGCCGTTCCTGATGTCCAGGTCGTACACCTCGTTGACATCCAGCCTCGTCCCGAGCATGTCATACTCGCCCTCGGTAAGGATCATGGTCAGTTTGGCGAAGCCCAGCTCTCGCATCGGCGGGACCAGCCCCATCGACTGGAGCTGGGAGAGCATTCCCTGAAGCATTCTGCCCTCGTCGCTCTGAGGGAAGGCGTCCTGCCTTCGCGATTCGCGGATTTCGACCAGTTCGATCTGCTTGGCCGCGAGACCGGTGAGAGGGTCTGTGACGCTGCTGACTCTGTTGACTTTGACCTTGGCCATCGAGGGCGCCACCCTCGGCCGAGCTATAACACATTCGGCGAGTTGCGCTCGCTTTTCCGTCGGCTAGTCCTGTTCTTCAGGAGTCTCAGTCGCCGACTCGCCGCCTTCGGACGCCGCCGGACCCTCCCCGCCCTGTGGCGACTGTTCCGCCATTATCGCCTCGACGTCGTCAGGAGACAGAATCCTGGCCATCACAAGGTTTCCCAGGCTGTTCCCCGAAGCCTCCCCGGTAACCCTCCCTATCCTCCCGCGGAGCTGTCTCCACTTCAGCTTGGTGTTGCCGCTCTTGGAAGTGTAGATTATCCCGAGGATGTCCTTGGCGTTGATGAAGGTCACATCCCTTATCTTCTTGAGGTCTACCTTGTCCACCGCCTCGATGTAGATCGAGCCCTGGTCCCCCTCCTTCTCGGGAAAGACTTCGGGGTCGCGGAGGTAAGACTCGGGCATGAAGCTCCTGCATGTGCTGTTGACCAGGAACCTGCGGAAGCCTTCGAGATTGCAGGTCAAGTCGAGCTGGACCATGCCGTTCGCCTTTCTCACCCAGAAACTTGACGGTTTATTAACTGATTACCGCACGCGGCTTCGACGGCGCATTCTTCCTGAGACTCACGATGCGTGGGTTCCCGACTCAAGATCCAAATCACCAGATCATTTGGGCTAATCCGGTCATCACCCACGGCCGCCATGAAATCTCCCGCGAAGATTAAAGGCTTCCAAAAACCGCGGCGGGTCGGTCGTTGGCCCCGAGTCAGATTGAAGTCCGTTTCCTGGTCAGGATAGCCCCGGCCTCCGGCAGGGGAAGCGGTTTTCTCTCGACGGTCAAGTCGCTCAACTCAAGCCTCGGCGTCCAAACCCGCAACCCCAAGTGGACCTCCTACGGCGCCCTTGAAGTCGACCTCTTCGCCAGGTCCAAGAACGATATCCAGCTCTCCTTGGCCGCCCTCGAGCCTATCGGGAGAATCGAGTTCGCCAAAGACCTCGGCGGCGCTCCCCCGTACAGGTCGAAACAGGATGCCGTAGCCGAGGCCAGGGCCCTCTTCAACACCGAGCGGTACTGGGAGAGCCATGAGGTGCTAGAAGGGGTCTGGAGGACGCTGAAGGGAGAGGAGAGACTTTACTTGCAGGGAGTCATCCTGGTCTGCGCGGCCTTCGTCCACCATCAGAAGGGGGAGGACGACGTGGCGGTAGGGGTACTGCGCAGAGCCGAGAGGCAGCTGCACCTTGACCGAACAGACTACTACGGGATCGACGCCGAGCGCCTGAGGGCCTCGGTCCTCGGCGTCATCGAGAATCGGAGATTCAAACCCTTCAGAATCTAGCCGAACACCGGGAGGTTCATCGGGTTGGCCTGCTCGGAAAGTACTCCTTTGCGGCGGAACGCCCAGAAGCAGAGTACGGCCGCGTCCGCTGAGAACATGGCCAAAGGAACGTCAAGTGGGATGTGGGATAGCGCCGCGATCAGTCCTGTTATCCCGGCGAGGACTGCGGATGTCGCCCCTCCGGGAATGAACGCAAGCCGAAACCCGACAAGACTGACTGCTGCGCAGACGACGAGAATGGCTCCCAGGTACGGGACGAGCGGCAAGAACGGGTCCGCATGAATGCAGCCCCACGGAGTGACACACCCGTACCAGTACCAGGGGCTATAGGACCAGGCGATGGCGACCGCCCAAATCCCGGCCAGAAGCTCCACCACCGAGGCGACCATCTGGAATACCGGCATCTACTTCACCATCGTCAGCTTGTAGTACCCGGCTTCAATGTTCTTGTTGAGGTAGTCGCGCACAAGGTACAGCCCGTGGATGGGAGTCCCTCCCTGGGGAGAAAGCGAGTAGTCCTCGCCCACTACCAGCTCCTTCGTCTGCCCCTCCCTGCAGGCGTGCGTCAGCTTTTTTCCGGGCCTCACGCCAAGGCTGTTCATGTAGACGTCCTTCAGTGTCGTACACGTGAGTATCGCCCACTGCTCATCGTCTGGGATTGACTCGAACCCGACGGTTGGTTTCAGCCCCTCGCCGTAGCGCTTGTCGTCGCAGAAGAGCGTCTTGCACTTCCTGCACATCCAGACGTCGACGACTCCCTGGAGGTAGTTATCGCGATTGATGTTGACCATCCCGGTAAACACGATCTCGTGCTCACAGGCCATGCTCTTTCCCACCTGCCTTCTTCTCCAGCCTTTTCTCCGTTGCGGCCTCGTACACCGGAATCAGCTCCAGGATGAGCCGGTCGACCCTCAT
>DASPOB010000042.1:0-2292 GCA_035626235.1 Nitrososphaerales archaeon
GGATTTGAGGGGTGGGGAGCATGGATAAGCAGAAGCTGATAATGCTCCCCGGGCCGACTAACGTCTCGGACAGGGTCATGCGGGCCATGCTCGGCCCCATCATCAACCATCGGGGGGACACATTCAGGGAGTTTTGCAAGGAGCTGTTGGAGAACACGAGGCACCTCTTCCAGACCCAGGGAGAAGTGGTCGTACTCTCTTCCTCTGGGACGGGCGGGGTGGAGGCCGCGGTTTGGAACCTGATTAGGCCGGGAGACGTGGCGATAGTCCCCGTGTTCGGAGAGTTCAGCACGAGGCTGGCCGAAACAGTCGAGCTGGCCGGTGGGAAGGCGGTCAGGGTCACTTCGGAGTTTGGGAAGGTGCCCACCCAGGATCAACTCAAGGAGGCGATGGAGAAGCAAGGGACATTCAAGGCGATGTTTTTTGTGCATAACGAGACGAGCACAGGGGTCGCGGTACCATACGTGGAAGAAGCTACGAGGATGGCCCGTGACCACGGCGCTTTCGCTGTGATTGATGCAATCTCAAGCCTCGGGGGATACGCCATCCCAGTAGACAAGTGGGGGGTGGACATGTGCATTACAGGAAGTCAGAAGTGCATAGCGGCGCCTCCGGGTCTCGCCCTCCTCTCTGTGGGCGAGCGGGTTGTCGAATTCCTCAAGGGCTCGCCACCAAAGACGAGGTACTTCGAAATACCCAGGTACCTCGAATACGGGGCAAGGGGGGAGACCCCCTTCACTCCGGCGCTCCCGCTCTACTATGCACTCGACGAGGCCCTGAAGGAGCTACTTGAGGAAGGTCTGGCGAAGAGAGTCGAGAGGCACGACAGGATGTCGGCGCTCCTGTACGACGGCCTCGCAAAACAGGGGTTGAAGGCGGTGGCAGACAGGTCGGTACGTTCCAAGACTGTGGTGGCGTCCTACTATCCGCCGGGGGTCGATGACTCCGCTTTCAGGAAGTCACTCGCCAGCGACAAGGGCGTGGTCATAGCTGGCGGCTTCGGGCCCTTCAAGGGTAAGGTCTTCAGGGTGGGGTGCATGGGCCAGATCAACGAGGGATTCGTAGACACGACGCTGAGGGCCATCAGCGAGACGATGTCCTCAATCAGGAACTGACGAAAGTCTATAAACCCAACACGGAGGCTGGTCGAGACCTATGGCGCTTGAGAAGGGAACACTGATTTTCGCCAACTACACTGCCCGAGTGAAGGACACAGGGGAGGGAATCGAGTCCACACTAGAGGCGGAGGCGAAGAAGCTCAAGGTCTACGAGGAGTCAAGGAAGTACGAGCCGAGGCTCGTAGCCGTCGGCGAAGGCTGGCTCATCTCGGGGCTGGACGCAGAAGTGGCAAAGCTCGAGGTCGGGGACAAGAAGGAGATAGAACTCCCACCCGAGAAAGCCTTCGGGACGAGGGATCCGACCCAGCTTCGGATGATCCCTCTCCGCAAGTTCGGCGAGAGGGAGCGTGACCTTACAGTGGGGGACTCGGTGGAGATAGATAACCGGGTGGGCATCGTGAGGTTCATCGGGTCAGGAAGGGCCCAGGTAGACTTTAACCACAGGCTTGCAGGCAAGTCCATCGTCTACGACTTCGAGGTCCTCAGGAAGGTCGAAACCGACGACGACAAGGTTCGGGCATTGGTCGACAGGAGGCTGGGCGGAGAAGGTAACAAGGCGTCCTTCGAGCTTGCCGACGAGACGCTCACGGTCACAATTCCGGAAGGCCTCTTCCTTCAGGAGGGGCTGCAGATAATCAAGAGAGGGATAGCCAATGATGTGTTCAAGTTCATCCCGAGACTCGTGACCCTGACGTTCCTGGAAAAGTTCACGAACCCGAAGCCGGAGGTCAAGAAGGAGGAGCCGAAGGGGGAGCAGAGGGCGAAGGCCGTCCCGGCACCGAAGCCAAGAAGGAAGAAGGCTGAACCTCCAGCTCAGCGCGCCTAAATCACGCCCGTTGACTTCGCAAGAAGAGCGGCGCTCTCCCTGTCCAGCCTCTTGGTAGAGAGGATTGTGTACCTGTCAGGGCGGATGGAGCTGGCCTTGACCAGCGACTCGACCACGGTGTCCTCGTCCACGCCGATCTGGGACGCTTCCACTGGTGCCCCGACGTTCCTCAGGGCGGACCTGACGCGCCGCCAGTCGATTCCGTGCAGCTTCGACATCATTATGGTCCCAAGGCCGCACTTTTCCCCGTGAAGCCCCGAATCAGGGGCGAGGATATCCAAGTAGTGGCTGAAGAGGTGCTCCGAGCCCGAGCAGGGGCGCGAGCTCCCGGCTATGCCGGCTGCGACC
>DASPOB010000043.1:0-2438 GCA_035626235.1 Nitrososphaerales archaeon
CCTCCCTTGTACTTCTTCCCCTTGATTATTGCCTGGGAGGAGGCCCCGCCCTTCTCGGCGAGCTCGTCCTGCCTCGGTATGAGGGCGCCCATCTTCCTGTGTTCGTAGAACAGCATGCTGCGTATCCAATTGGAAACACCAAGCCTCGAGACGTCGTTCATTGGCATCTTTCCTATCCTCGATATCACGAGGAGCAACTTCATCACCACCGAGCCCCTCATGGAGGTGAGCTCGTAGGTGAGCCGAGAGTCGTTCAGGCAGTACTTCGCAAGCTCAGGCAGAGGCAGGTCCCCGATCTCTCCCTCGAATTCTATCTTCGACTTGTTCAGGAGGGCCTCTGCGACGGCGTTCAGGGTGTGTTCCGTGTACTTGTTGCTGAAGGCGTACACCTGGATTGACCTGTTTCGGAAGAACTGGTAGAGGTCGATGTGGATGCCGTGCTTCAAGGAGGCAGCGACCCTCTCCAGCTGGATGGGGTCCTCTTCCTCGGCGATTCCGAGCGAGTCAGCCCTGTGCTTGAGGTACCTGAGGTCGAAGTCGTCGCCGTTGAAAGTAATGAGAACGGGGTATTCCATTATCTTGCTCATCACCGCCCTGAGGAGCTCAGCCTCGTCGTCGAAGACCACTGTGTCAAAGCCCAGGTCCTTCAGCCCGGTCGTCTCCTTGCCTTCCCCCAGGACGTATACCCTGCTCTCGACGTCGTTGAAGAATGACACTGCGATCACGGGCTGCTTCGGGTCTTCCGGGTCGGGTAGCCTCCCCTCTTCGTTGTCCACCTCGATGTCGAGGGCAATCCTCTTGAATTCGCAGAGGGGCTCTCCCAAAAGCTCTGCCCATTCCTTCAGGTAGGGCTGGAACTCCTTGGGATTCCTTCTGGTGACCTCCTGCAAGGACCTCTCGACTCTTTCAGGTACCTCGTGCAAGACTGGGATCACTTTGCCGTCGGAGACCTTGTAGTAGGTCCCCATCCTCAGGCCGCGGTCGTAGGTGTAGTTCTCGTAGTACTTGATGTCCGCCTCCCATGCCCTGATCATGTCCCTGATGCTGTCATTCCCACCCCCGACGGCCAAGGGGTCTGTCGTGACAATCTTCCTCACCATCTCCTTCGAATCGCTCAGCATGTCCAGCTTCTCCTCCTCTACAATCTTGATCACGTCCTTGCGGACCTTTACTGCGCCCAGCTCGTCCATTGTCAACTTCGAGTAACAGTAAGGCCTGTGCCCCGTGTTGTCCCTCCAGAGCCAGAACCTCCCCGCCTTCGGGTCGTAGAACTTCAAGACGGCGAGACGCAGGTCCCCGTCATACACAGCCGAGGCAAGCAGCACTTCGCCCAACTCGTTGGAGGGCCTCGTGAGCTCGGCGAGTCTCGCTGCAAGCCCACTTGTCTGTGCCGTTGCCTTGGCGGCCATGCTGATGTCGGACAGCGCCCGGCCCTTCGGCAAATAAGCCTAACTCAGATCGACGAATTCGGTGCGGACCATTTATATCGCCAGTTTCGGTCGCCTGCGGAGTTGCCAAACGTCCTGGGGGTCATTCGGACCAACTCTGCCTACGCTTTCCTCCTCATAGGGGTGGTGTGGCTGGGGATAGCCGTGATCGCCGCTTCGCCCCTAATACTGTGGCCCGTGGTCGCCTGCCTGTTGGGCGGGGTGATGCTCAGGATGTGGCCAGCCAACAGGCTGACCTGGGCATGGGCGGTCTCGGCAGCGGTTCTCGGGTTCCTGCTTTCCGTTTATCAGGTGTACGCCTGGGTCCCGTTCTTGGGGGGTCACTTCTCGGCCCTCGCCGAAGGCGCACTAGCCGGGTTCGCAGTGCTGGCCGTCGCCCACGTCTTCCTGATGTACGCCGGGGCATCCAGGCCGAAGGCCCCTAAATCAGGGCCGAGCTAGAGAACTTCCTCAGGTAGTAAACCGAGTAACCGCTTATCACAAACAGCGCGCTGAACATCCTCGTCGCGAAGACGAGGCTCCACTGCGAGGGGTAGAGGCTCGAAAGCAGGTCTACGTTGCATATCCCCTTCGTCTGCTCGCACGCGATGACGTAAAGCGCGCCCCAGACCATGAAATTGTACATGACCTCGTAGGCGGCAGAAAACGCCACGATGAACCCGAGAGCCTGGAGCATCATCAGGAGCCAGCGGGGCCACTTCGCAATTCTCTCCTCCCACACCCTGAGCCCGCTGTAGAAGAGCGCTACGCAGGCGACGCTGAAGTAGGTCACAGGCTGGGCGAAGTAGGGGGGAAAGGGGAACCAGACATCGACAAGGACCTGTCCCACAGGCTCCTTGCTGAAGTAGAGAGACTGGACGACGCCGTACACCGTTATCAGGACTAGGATGAGGAATGAGGCCCAAGCGACCGCGGTATACATTCGTTTGGTGGCTTCGTGCATGGGGAGCGGGGTGCGCACCCTGTTGTCCCTTCTTTAAGCATTGAACG
>DASPOB010000044.1:0-46951 GCA_035626235.1 Nitrososphaerales archaeon
ATGATCCTGCAGGGCGACCACCGTGAGAGCGCCGCAAAGATGCTCATTCAGCAGGGCTTTTCCGAGAGCTCGATTGAGATACTCTAGCCCACCCTAATGCGTCGCGTCTCATTCAACCCTAATCCCGCTTATCTTTATAACTGGTCAACGAAGCCGCACCGAGCCAGGTCAGCACAGCAGCGATGTCAAAGCCGATTACAAGCTTTGAGGATTTCATCAAGAGAATCCTGAAGGTCGTCTTCTGGGTAACCGCCCTTTCCGTCTTCGTGATTGTGCCAGTCTACTACGCGTTGGATTCAGTCTTCCATTTCCCCCTCGATGTCTTTGCATTGGTCACCACCAAGCCGCTTCAGCTCTTGGCGCTCACCACCACGATGCTCAGCACTGAACCCATGAAGACCCTCTTCGCGTTGATGGTCTTTCCGGGCTTCAGCTGGGTAGCCGTCTACGGTACCATATTCATGGGGTGGGTGGAGAGGAAGTTCACCGCGAAGATCCAGCTTAGGACCGGCCCGATGTACGCCGGGAAGATCGAGGGCATCGGTCAGAACGTAGCTGACTTCTTCAAGCTCCTGTTCAAGGAGATGATAATCCCAAACGGGGTTGACAAGGCGACTTTCGTCGCAATCCCCCTGGCATTGATGGCGGTGGCGGGCGCTCTCATTGCGCTGGTGCCGGTCTCGCCGACGTTCTACATCGCCAATCCGCCGGTCGGAGCCATCCTCGTCTTCGCGGTTCTGGGGTTCACTCCCATAATAGTGCTCTTGGCCGGATGGGCGAGTAACAGCAAGTACCCGCTCCTCGGAGGGCTGAGGGCTCTTCACCAGATGGTATCCTACGAGATACCTCTGATCCTCTCGCTCGTCGGCGTCGTGCTGCTTTCGGGCTCCCTGAACCTTGCCCCCATAGGCAGCGGCGGGTGCGGCACCCCCGGGGGTTGCAGCATAGTGACCGCCCAGAGCAACATCTGGTTCATCTTCTTGCAGCCGCTGGGAGCGGTGGTCTTCTTCATAGGCGCCCTGGCCGAGCTTGAGCGTATCCCATTCGATATCCCTGAGGCTGACAGCGAGCTGGTCGCCGGATGGCAGACAGAGTACTCGAGCATGCTCTTCGGAACCTTCCAGCTGGCCAACTTCTCAAGGATGTACATCATGGCAGGGCTCTTCACCACGTTCTTCCTAGGCGGCTGGCTTGGTCCGGCCCCCGTCCCCCCCGAGCTTTGGTTCATCCTGAAGCTGACGGTTGTGATGGTGATGATGATGCTACCCAGGAGCATAATGCCCAGGATCAGGATAGACATGATGCTGAGAACCGGCTGGGTGCGTCTATTGGTCCTGGCATTCGCTAACATCTTCATCACAATGCTGCTGCTGGCGAGCCCTTGGGTTCAGGCTTTGGTGAGATAGATGGGCGTACTCTCCTTCCTGAAGGGCACTTTCGTCGCCACCTGGAGCGGCCTTAGGCACCTCTTCCATCCGAGGATGACCCTGCGGTACCCGGAGCAGAAGCTCGACCTGGAAGGGCCCGGATACGGCTTCGACCCCCGCCAGGGAGTGGGCCTCCCTGGATTCAAGGGCAGGCACACTTTGTACTTGGACAAGTGCACGGGGTGCCAGCTGTGCGCCATCGCCTGCGACGGTGTGGCGGTCGCCATAGAGATGCAGCAGGTGAAGAAGGGGAAGCCCCAGAACAAGAAGGAGATCTGGCCAGCAGTGGACTATGGCAGGTGCGTGTTCTGCGGCCTCTGCGTGGATGCCTGCCCCTTCGACGCCCTCAGGATGACCAACGACTATGAGCTCGCCGCCTACGACAAGATGGCCCTGAAGTACACGCCGGACATGCTCGCCGTCCCCCCCAAACTGGAAGGGAGGACCTACAAGGTAAAGATTGACACGGACAAGGGGACGACTCGCCATGGCTGACGTGATTTTCTTGGCGATGATGGTAGTCACAGTGGGAGGCGCCCTGGTGGCCATGGAAGCCGACGAGATAGTCTACGGCGCCATCGGGCTCGCGGGAAGCCTCTTCGGGGTGGCGGCCCTGTTCTTCCTCCTCGACGCTCCTTACGTGGCCGTATTCCAGATAACCGTCTACGTCGGGGCGGTCGCCGTCCTGATACTGTTCACTGTGATGCTCGTGAGGACCGAAAAGTGGGCCAAGGAGGTTCCGGCGAAGTCTCTCACCGAGCTTTCCGGGGTTCTGACCGGGCTGGCGGTAATCATCTCCCTCGCGCTAACTGTCGTCGCTTCCAACCTGAGTGGGGACACGACCCTCCAAAACGGTGCGACCTTCCTCGACATAGGGAAGCTGATTTCCACGGATTTCGCCCCCGTCCTTGAAATCCTGGCGATGGTATTGGCAGCGGCAATCGTGGGGGCTCTGACGCTTTCGCGGGTCGATAGAGAGGAGGAGCGTTCGGCATGAACTCGCTCTCTGACTTCGTGCTGGTGTCGGCGATGCTCTTCGGCATTGGAGTGTACGGGCTGGTTACCAAGAGGAACGCCCTCAGGCTGCTCTTCGCCGTCGAGCTCATGATTAACGCCGCCAACCTAAACTTCGTGGCCTTCAGCCAGTACGCCCCGTTCGCAACCCCGGGGGCTGCCCTCACCAACGGCGTCGGGCAGACATTCGTGCTCTTCTCGATCGCCCTCGCCGCCGCCGAGGCCGCGGTGATTCTGGCCATCGTGGTGGTGGCCTACAGGCTCCACCGGGATGTAGACGTCAGCGAACTGAACTCCATGGAGGGATAGTTGGTGGGGTACCCCTATGTTCTCCTGCTGACAGTAGTGGTTCCCCTGGTTGGCGCAGCCGTCTGCTACCTCACCGCTCCAAGGCTAGGCCGAGGGGTCGGCTGGATTGCCTTCGCCGCGATCCTTTACACCACTCTCCAAGGAATCATCCTCGAAGGCCAGCAGCTGTTCGGGGGGACCGCTCAGGCTGTTGAGTCCTACCCGTGGGCCCCGACCGCGGGTTTGACCTTCGGGTTCCTTGCAGACGGCCTCAGCTTCCCGGTTCTGATCGTCATCAACTTGGTCCTCGCTGCGACCACGGTCTTCTCTATGCCCTACATGCAGAAGCGGATTCAGGGGCTCGACGGCGGAGAGAAGCCCGGACGGTACGGGATGTACTACCTGAATTATTTGCTCATCTCGGCCGGCCTCGCAGGGATAGTGCTATCGACGAACCTCATCGAGATCTACCTCTTCCTCGAAATGGTCCTGATTCCGACCTTCGTGATCATCAGCCTCTTCGGCTACGCCCAGAAGGAGAGGGTGGCAATAATCTACATCATCTGGAACCAGCTGGGAGCTTTCATCTTCCTCTCCGGCATCGCCCTGTTCTACTCGGCTACGACTCCACACACCTTCGACCTGAGTCCGACGAGCCTGGCTCAGGCGGCCGCCAGCCCACTTGCCTTCTGGATTGCGGGCCTTGTCCTGGTAGGGTGGCTGGTTAAAATGGCAGTCTTCGGCGTGCACATGTGGCTCCCGATTACGGAGGCCGAGCCTCCCACTGCCTTCGCTCCTACCATGGCCGTCGTCTCGGGGGTGGGGAACTACGTGATAGTTCGACTACTACTCTTCGGGATGCCCTCGGTTTTCCAGGCGTTCAGCCTCCCGCTCATGGCCTGGGCCGTGCTGACCATGTTCTACGCAGGGGCCGTGGCATTGGCCCAGACCGACGTAAAGTATCTTTTCGCCTGGTCTACGATGAGCCAGAACGCCTACTCGATACTGGGCATCGCGAGCTTCTCGCTGATCGGGGCGACGGGGGGTGTATTCTACTTCCTGAGCCACATAATGGGCAAGTTCGTAATGTTCTCGGTCGCTGGCATTCTGCTCGTCCAGACAGGACGCAGGGACCTGAGAGAGATGGGAGGCCTCGCAGGGAAGATGCCTTTCACGGCGACCCTGTTCCTGCTCGGAGCGCTGATTCTCTCAGCGGTCCCGCCCACCAGCGGCTTCCAGGCCGAGTGGACCATGTTCGCGGGCATCTTCAGTCAGGGCGCTGCCGGCTCATCAGTCTACCTGGCCGTCGCCGTCCTCGGGTTGGTGGCTACGCTGTTCACCGTGGCTTACACGCTCTGGCCGATGCGGAGGATGTTCTTTGGCCCTCTCCCTCAATCTCTCGCCGAGGTCAAGGAGGCGCCACTCACGATGACGCTACCTCTCCTTGCAATCGCAATCGTGTCCATCGTCATCGGCATCTACCCAGACCTGGTCCTCAAGCCGCTCTATTCTTTCGCGTCAGGACTTCACTTGGGGCTGAGATGAGAGCTTGAGCGCGCCCATCCCCTCCTACGCGATCTGGATGATCTTCATACTCCCCTTCGTCGGAGCCCTGTTGACCGCGGCGATGAGGAAGGCCGGTAGGGTCAAGGACTTCGTCGCGCCGGTGTTCGCCCTCCTATCCGCCCTGTTCGCACTCCAGATGCTGCTCCCTGTCCTGCAGGGCCAGCCACTGACGGTCTACGACTCGATAATCCCCCAAAGCGTCCCCTGGATCTCTGCCCTCGGCCTGACGATGGGCGTGTTGTCCGACCCCTACACGGCAATCCTCGCCAACGTGGTCGCGTGGGTCAGCCTGCTCATCGTCGTCTACAGCGTGGAATACATGAAGGAGGACAGCGGGACCGCCAGGTACTTCTTCTTCATCAGCCTCTTCATCGGGAGCATGCAGCTGATCGTACTCTCGGACAACCTGCTCTCCCTCTTCATCGGCTGGGAGATGGTGGGCCTCTGCAGCTACGCCCTAATCGGCCACTACTGGAAGGACGAGACGAAGGATTGGGTCGGAACGCCGGGTGAGAAGGCCCTCGGGGAGGACCAGTCCTACTCTCCGTCTCAGGCAGGCATGAAGGCCTTCGTCATGACCAGGATCGGCGACGTCGCCATGCTGGCGGGAATCCTGATCCTCTTCTACTATGCCGGGACTTTCAACTACCACCAGCTGTTCGTCACCTCGACGATGTGGTTGCCGGCCATGGCCCGGAACGGCCTCCTGGTGCCGGTCGCACTGCTGATTTTCGGGGGCGCAGTCGGGAAGTCGGCCCAGTTCCCTCTTCATGAATGGCTCCCGGACGCCATGGCAGGGCCGGCTCCCGTGTCGGCGCTCATCCACGCGGCCACCATGGTGAAGGCCGGGGTCGTGCTCATCGCGAGAATCGCCCCGCTCTTCTATTTCGCGATCCTGCTCAATCCTTCTTTGAGCCCCTCGCTAATCACGCCGTTCTTCGTCGCGGTCGCCTGGATAGGCGCGTTTACGGCTTTCCTCGCCGCCACCCAGGCGCTGGTCGGGTTCGAGCTCAAGAAGATCCTCGCGTACTCGACGGTGTCACAGATCGGCTACATGATGATGGCTGTCGGCCTAGCCGGGCTCTCCACGGACTTCTCTCAAGGTCTTTCGGCCGCCTTGTACCAGCTGATGAGCCATGCCATCTTCAAGGCATGTCTATTCTTGGCCGCTGGTGCCCTGATCCATGCGGCCGACTCGAAATACATCAGCGACATGGGCGGCATGAGACAGAAGATGAAACTTACCTTCGCGGCCTTCCTGATAGCGGTCGCGTCCCTCTCCGGGATCCCCCCGTTCAGCGGCTTCTGGAGCAAGGACGCCATCCTGGGTGTCGCCTGGGGAGCGGGCCAGTACGGGCTGTTTGCGGTCGGGATGGTGACCGCAGGAATGACGGCCTTCTACTCCTTCAGGATGTTGGGGATTGTCTTCTTCGGGCGGCAGAGTCCGAGGCTTCAGCAAGTCGAAGGCGCGGGGCACCACGTGCGCGAGCCGAGCCCCCTCATGTGGGTCCCCTACGCCCTCCTGGCGGCTGCGTCTGTGATCATCGGACTCGCAGCCTTGGCAGGAGAGTTCATCCCCTCGCTGAACGTCGAGGCTACCTTGGAATCGGCTGCCGGAACTTACATCCAGACGCTCTATCCAACCCCCGGGCTGACGCCCACCGCGCCTACCCTGAACATTCCAGCGTCGGGGCTCACGGGGCTCTTGGTCGCCGTAGGCTTCTTCGCCGCCGCCTTCCTGTACGTCGCCCGGCGGGCCGACCCAGGCCGTGTCATCGGCGAATCGGGCTTCACGAAGGGTCTCTACACTTTCCTCGAGAAGAGATGGTACATCAACGCGATCTACTACAAGGTATTCGTCAATCCCCCCATCGCGGCCTCGAGGTGGCTGAGCGGAACCTTCGACCTCATGGGGCTCTTCAGGGTCAACAACATCGGGTCAACCCTAGGCGTGTCGCTGTCGACCGCCGGCAACTGGATTGATACCAGGATGGTCGACGGCGCCGTGAATGGCATCTCCGCGTTCGGCCAGGCATTCTCCCGGGCGGTCAGGAGGGTTCAGACCGGAATAGTGGAGCAGTACGCCGAGGTGTTCGCCATAGGGGTCATCGTGATGCTGGTGCTCCTTCTGCTCGCAATCGGAGTGATACTTCCATGAGTTTCGTCCTCTCCCTCCTCGTTTTCATCCCTCTGGTTGCCGCCCCATTGGTGTACCTCGCCACCCGCGCGAACAAGAAGGGCGGGATCTACTTCTCGGCGGCAGTCGCTCTTCTGGTCTTCCTGATCTCGGCCTACATCTTCTGGGGGGTCTATTCCAACCCGCCTCTGCCGGGGCAGTACTCCTTCGTGGAGAAGTTCTCGTGGATCAGCGTCGAGTCCGTCGGCCTCAACTACTTCCTCGGTGTGGACGGACTCAGCTCCCCGCTGCTCTTCGTCTCTTCTCTTCTCACGGTCCTTGTCATCGTCGGTTCCAGGAAGCTCATCGACACCCACGAGCCAGAGTACTACGCCCTCCTCTTCCTGTTCGAGGGGGCCATAATGGGGGTCTTCACGTCCCTCAACCTGATACTGTTCTACGTCTTCTGGGAGATCGTGCTGATTCCGATGTTCTTCTTCATCGGCGTGTGGGGCGGCCCGAGGAGGAAGTACGCGGCGATGAAATTCATCATTTTCACCTACGCTGGGAGCACCATAATGCTGCTGGGATTCCTCTATGTCTACCTGGGGATGCAGACTCCTGGCATGACTCCCAGCTTCGACATCCCCGCCCTCGCCGGGCACATTCCTGTTGCGCTGCAGTACCTCCCTCTGCTCGCCTCCTTCATCGGTTTCGCTGTCAAGCTTCCGCTCTTCCCATTCCACACCTGGCTCCCCGATGCCCACGTGGAGGCTCCGGCCCCCATCTCGGTTCTGCTCGCTGGGGTGCTGCTCAAGATGGGAGGGTACGGCTTCCTCCGGATAAGCATCGGCCTCTTTCCCAACGCATCGGCACAGTACGCGTGGGTCTTCCTGGCACTGGGCCTGATTTCCATGTTCTACGGCGCGATTGCAGCAGTCCTGCAAAAGGACCTGAAGAAGATGATCGCCTTCACGAGCATCAACCACATGGGGTTCGTCCTGTTCGGGGCCTATGCGACCTTGATCTCCGGGAACCTGCTTGGGATTCAGGGGGCAATCTTCCAGATGTTCACGCACGGCCTGGCGGTGGGGAGCCTCTTCATGCTCTCCGGCTACATTCACCACCAGGCGGGCACCAGAGAGATTCCGCTGCTGAAGGGGATGAAGAGCACGATGCCCCGGACGGCCGCGGTCCTCGTCCTCGGGTCGGCGGCGGCCATGGGGCTTCCTCCCTTCTCCAGCTTCTTGGCGGAATTCATGGTGATTGTGGCTGGCATCTCCGCCTACGGGGTCGCCGCCATCTCGATTCTTGTTCCGGTCATCACCGCAGGCTACTTCCTCTGGACAATCAAGAGGACTGTGCTGTCCGAGCCCGAAGGCGGGCACGGGGTTCACGACCTTTCGTGGGGAGATGTCGCGGCCTTTGCCGCGTATCTGGTCCCGCTCGTGGTTCTCATCGTCTTCTCCTACCTGATTCTGACGCCGGCGCTTCCGGTTGCCGAGTTCCTCAGAGGGGCCAGATAGCTTGGTAGACCTCCTGACTGTTTCAATCGCCCTTCTGGGGGCTGCATCCCTCCTGCTCCCCCTCCTCCAGCTCAGGAAGGGCGGAGACCGCGCTGCGGCGGGTTATGCCCTGGCCGTTGTTCTGGGGGTCGTGATGGGCCTAGTCGGATGGTTCACCCTGCACCCCACGCCTGTCCCCTGGTTCGGCTCCCTGCTCTCTGGCGACCAGCTAGGAGGGGTCTTCGCCCTTGTGACCGTCGGGGTCACCCTGATGGTCACCGTCGCGTCGTTCAACTACCAGAAGGGTCCAAACACGCCCGTCTACTACAGCCTGCTGTCTTTCACCGCCCTGGGGATGCTGTTGCTCTCCTACTCCCAGAACCTGCTGATGCTCTTCGTGGCCTGGGAGCTCATGAGCCTCCCCACGTACGTCCTGGCGGGTTTCGACAAGAAACTGAGGTCCAACGAAGCTTCGGTGAAGTACGCCATCATCGGAGCGATGTCGTCGGCCATAATCCTGTACGCCATAAGCCTGGCCTACGGGCTCACTGGGAGCGTCCAGATTTCGGACGTGGTCAATGGGTTCAGGGCTCAACCGAGCGCCCTCGCGGGAGTTGCGACCCTGCTTTTCGTGGCCGGCTTTGGTTTCAAGATGTCAATAGTCCCGTTCCACATGTGGATACCAGACGCCTACGAAGGCGCCCCGACCACCGTCACCACCATCCTGGCGGCGGCCACCAAGAAGGCGGGGTTCGTCGCAGCGATACGCGTACTACTTGCCCTCACGACGTTCTACGTGGTCACCCAGAACCCGTACTTCACCCTCCCTAACGTCCTGGCGGTTCTGGCGCTGCTGACGATGACCGTGGGCAACGTTTCCGCGCTGACCCAGAAGAGCATGACTAGGCTCCTGGCGTACTCGAGCATCGCCCAGGCTGGATACATCCTCATCGGATTCGTGCCGTACTCCCTTGCGCCGACATCTGCAGCAGCGACAATCGGCATGACCGGTTCAATCCTGCACGTCATCAACCACGCGGTGATGAAGGGGGCAGCGTTTCTGTGCGCCGCACTGGTCCTGATGCAGCTCAAGAGGGCGGACCTGGGGGCATACAACGGCCTCGCAAAGAGGATGCCCGTCACCGCCTTCACCATGACTGTCGCCTTGCTCGCCCTCGCGGGGGTTCCGCCCTTGAACGGGTTCTGGAGCAAGTTCCTTCTCTTCCTATCCGTTGCCAACGGCCCTTACAGCTGGCTTGCGGTGGCCGGGATCCTGAACAGCGCGTTCAGCCTAGGGTACTACGCTTGGGTGATCAAGAGGATGTACGCCGACGAACCCGACAGCCCTGAGAGGGTCAAAGAACCGTTTTGGTTCATCGCGGTCTTCGCGGTCGCTGTCGGCCTGATCATTGGAATAGGGCTGTTTCCGCAGGGGGCAATCAACTTCGCGGCTGGTGCCGTCCCGGCACCGTAGACGTGGCGCCCGTGGAACCTTCAAGGCTCAGCGCCACTTGATGTCTACGCGGACTCTGTCGGGGAGGATTTTCCGGAATGGCGTCCCTGTCCCCCTGTAGAACTTTGTGAAGAACTCGTAGATGTGAAGCCTGAGGTCTTGCACATACACCACGAATGCCTCGAAGGCGATTATGAGGCAGTTTAGCACCACCCAGGGGATCACCGTCAGGGGGTTCGTCACCGGGGTGTACTGGTTTACTATCAGCAGGAGCACTGCGTGTACCAGCAGCATGATGGCGAGCCTGACGTAGCTTATCGTGTTTGACAGGAACTGTGAGATCCTCTCGAACACCTCGAGCCCTCCGTCTGCCAACGCTGCGCCCACGGACTCTCCGTGCAGCTTTCCCATCTTCAACGCCACGGCCTTCCCGCAGAGAAGGACCACCATCGACACGAGAAGGATGGTCAACGACACCCCGCCCAGGAGCTGGTTCGGGAGCCCGGGGACAGGGTTGAACTTGGGGGCCGCCAGGACATTGAAATTGTACCCCGCGCCGATGAAGGCCACCCCGTATCCCACGCCGGATAGATACATGGAAAGGGTCGGGATTTTCCCGACCAAGACCTCCGTCCTCAGGTTCTCCTTCAGCGCTTCATACACGTCGAGGCCAAGCCCGGTGGTCAGATGCGCCACCCCGATAAGTATCGCCACTATCATCACCTGTTCGATGGCCCCCGTGTCTACTCCTCCGTCCTTCACGATTTCGAAAGTGAACGGGTTCCTGATCAGTGGGCTTAGCAGGACTCCGAAGAACTCTCCGAAGACGGCCCCGAAGAACATCGCTGACACGCCCGCCGCCAGGAAGATGTTCCCCCACTGCCTAAGGCTCCCCTTCCCCCTTTGCCTTACCAGCAGGGCGACGAGCGTTATTACTATGCCGTGGCCGAGGTCAGCGAACATCATCCCGAAGAAGATGGGGAAGACGAACGAGATGAGGGGGGTCGGGTCGACTTCGTGCTTGCCTGGAATCCCCTGCTGCCCGGTTATGAGTTGGAATATGCTCACCCCCGGCGGGTTCTCGAGCAGGGTCGGGACGCCTCCGTTGTGCTCGGCGTCGGTCGCGGGTTCCACGTGGACCATCCAGCTGCCGAAGAGGTTCCTGAACTCGTTTTCCCTCTTCGTGGGGATGTAGCCCGAAATCGTCGCCAGCCGGGTCAGCCCGCCGGAGACCCTCGCTTCATCCAGCATGTTTCTCGCGACTTCCGTAAGCTCTCTCGCCGATAGGAGGGCGGTCTTTTGGCGGTCTCTGACCTCCACCATCTTCGCCTCAGCAGTCTCTCTTTCGTTTTTCGCTGATTCATGGTCCTTCTTCAGGCGCTCGTAGGCTTCGGCCGGATTCTGGGGGAGGCCCGCAGGAATCAACAGAGGCTTCAGGTCAAGCGACTTCATCGCCTTGTCGACCTTGCCTTCCTCGAGCTTCTGGACCGCAACCAGCGTGATGCTGTTCTCGTCGGATAGCTTTTGCACCAGGAAGATAGCGCCGGGAACTGAGTTGCGGAACTCGTCCACTGCCTCGTTCTTAACGACGGAAAGTACGATCTTCAGTAGGCTAAGCTCCGAGACACGGCCCAGGTCCGCAGATAACGCCGACACCGACTGGAGCGTGTCCATGGTCGTGCGCGCATCCATCTCGGCCTTCGTAGCCCTCTGCAGGCGCTCTTTGGCCGCCTTGATCTCTTCGACAATGGGGGTCAGGTCCGTCTCCGCCTTGGTCAGCAGCTCATCCCACGTGGCAGCCTCGAACTGATTCCTGGGCACCTTCACCCCTCTGAATACAACGTCTATGGTCCCCGGGAGCAGCTCGAGGTCCAGATCCTTCGCGGCTTGGTCGGCAAGGGCGAAGAGTCTCACCGCCTTCACCGCGAGTTCCTGCACGGCGGGGTCGAAGTTGGGAATGCCGTCCTGAACCGGATGGAAGTCCTCGAACAGGGCGAGCGCCTTGGCGACATCGGCGTACTCACTCCTGGGAGAGATTATGGTGACGCTCGAAAGCTTCGCAAGTCCCAATCGTTACACGCTTTGCTTTCGAACCCGCGTCTGGGTTCCGTTATTAAGCATGATGATGGCATTCGCAAACACAACGCAGAAACAGATGACTCCCGTAGTCCGAGCCCTAGACTCAAAAGCTGCCTCCGCCATTCTTGAGCTCATCGACTTCCGGCGGAGCGCTAGCGGAGTCCCAGGCATCGGCGCCAGTCCCGCGCCGTCAGCCATCTATTCTGGGAATCACTTCGGCGTTGCGTGGCCGGAAAGACGGAGGCGACCACATGCCCGCCCTCTTGAGCTTAGCCATCAGCTCGTCGCCCTGGTCGTGCTCCGCCCGCTGCACCAGAACGTCGGACGGCAGCTTGACTCCGGCCTTCCGGAGCTGGCGAAGGTCGGCCGGTTTGCTCCCGAGTCGGATGAGCATGCCGTTTCCCGCGACCCTGGGCTTGAGCTTTTCTACGGACTTCGCCACCAGTGGCACGTAGGGCCTGCCGAACCAGGTCAGCCATGTCGGTTCGGCGGGAATTCCCATCCACTCGTACCCGAGAGCGTCGGGGTACAGCTCGGTTACCAAAGGCACCTCCATCGGCTCGCTCCTGTACCAGGAGAACTTCCGCTCCACGTAGCCCCGTGCATAGAAGCACTGGAGCCGCCTGGCCACCTCCATGAAGAGCCTGACAATCCGCTCACAAAGCTGGGCGTTGTCCGAGACCGCCTTCTCGTCGAATTCCAGTGTGATCTTGACCAACTCTTCCGTCGGCCTGACGGGGGGACCCCAGGAGCGGGCCCTCGACGCGACGCGGGAAGTCCTCGGAAAGAAGACAAACCCTTCCACGAGCGGGCTTCTCGACCTAAACGACATGTGCCCAAGGTTCTGGTCAAAGCATTTCTCCCAGAAGTCGGTGAACGGCCTGTCGTCCTTCGGGTCCAGCCTTTCTTGAAGGGGGGTGTACAGCCCGAACCTGGTGGGCCTGGCTTCGGGAAGGAACAGCTGCAGGGTCCTGAGGAAAGCTTGACCGGACTTCACCGGCTTCCTTGACCTATGCGCCACCCACTCGAGCTTAAGGAGGTCGATTCTCCTTCTCTCCGTCTTGGTGTTGTGGTTCACGTTGGGCGGCCATGCGACTCCCAGCTCCGCGCTCCATACTGCGCCCTTGCAGGCTTTCGCGACGTGCTCGGCCAGGGCCAAGGCGTCGCGCCAGGCCTCCTCTGAGCCGACCGCGGAGCTGACTTCTATCTGCCAGCACGGTGCGGGAACGAGCGCTGCGACGTCGGCCTCCATGTCGTCAGCCTCGAATACGTGGTATGGGCCGTAGACGAGCATGGGTTCCTCGTCTCCCGCCGCCTTCCTTCCGAACTTTGCTCTGGGTCCTCGTAGCTTGATTAGGGGTACCTTCTGGTCGGCTTCGCTGATCAGGTAGAATTCTGGGTGCGATCGGATGAAGGATTGAAGGACCGACTGCGAGGGCTTGTCCAGTGTGACCACTGTGATGTCAATGCCGGCCATTTGGTGAAGCTACGGCAGACCTCTATGTTCCTTTAGGATTTATGGTTCACACTGTGCCTTTTGCAAGGCCAGCCCACGGTTTTCGAACAAGAATAATAACCCGACATCGGCTCCCCTTCCAGGTCCCTGAGAGCGTGGCGATTGTCTACTAGGATTTATGTCGGAACAAGGGCATTTGCCCTACGCGGCACCATCCTCGACAGAGAGACGGTGCAGAAGCTTGCGGAAGCCACTTCCTTGGACGAACTTGTGAACAGACTGCGGAGCACGCCGTATTCGGACTACCTTTCGGCCCTCACTCCCCCGTTCACTGCTAGGCGGATTGAGCGGACGCTCAGGGAGAGGCTGGCGGTGGTTCACCATTCAGCAATAACTGGCGCGGGCAGGTACAGAATCCTGGAGCTCTACTACCTCAGGCACATTGCTTGGGACCTCAAGACTGCCTTGAAGTCGAAGGCGCTAAACAGGCCATACGAGGAAGCCGTCGAGTACCTCGACATGAAAGCAGAAGAGCTCGCTGGGCGCAGGGACCTGATCATACGCGTGCTCTCGGCCAAAGACGTTCATGAGGCGGTCTCGCTTCTGTCAGGGACCGAGTTTTCTGATGACGTTGAGAAGGCGCTTTCCGCCTTCACATCGAAGGGAGAAGTGCGGTTCTTCGACCTCTTCTTGGACCACGCGGTGCTCTCCGCAATATCGAAGGAGTACACCTCCAACTTCAAGCTTTACGCCTCCTCGAGGGCGACAGACGTGGCCGGAGTCGAGGCCATAGTGGCCAACGACATCGACGCCTACAACGTCCTTAGCGTCTTGCGCTCTAAGCTTTGGGGTCTGCCAGAGGCCGAGGCCCGCTCCCTGATGATCGTTCCCACCCACCGGGTCAGTTCGGCCGCTTTAGGGAGAATGGTGGTGGCCGATTCAATTCCCGAGGCAGTAAGGCAGGCTGGACGAACCTACGGCGCGGCCGGCCAGGGAACGAAGAGCGACGAGGAAATCATAGACGAAGTTGACGACGGGTTCTTGGTCGAGATGAGGGCCACCGCAGCCAAGGCGTTCGTGTGGCAGGGGCTGGGGCCCGGCGCCATGCTGGCCCTGGTGAGACTCCTTGAGTTTGAGGTTGGCAACCTTGCAGCAATCGCGATCGGGATAGAAGCGAGGATGGACGTGAAGACCATCCTTAACAGGTTGCGTGTCTAGGCCCCGGAGCGCCCGTAGAGTCTTCCTGATTGAGGTGCAATTCTCGCTAAATCGTGCAACGTTTATAAGCGGTTTTCAAAGGCGACTGTTAGTCAAACCTTGAGAAAGCTTCCGCTTGTCTTCCTCATCGCCGCTTCATTCGTTGTGCTTGCCGCGGCACTGCCCTCGGTCTTCGCTGCGACCAATAGTACTTCGACCCCTACGACCGCCTCGACCGCCGGTGACAAGTTCCTTGGAGCAGGAATCGCCTTCGGTCTCGCGGCCTTCGGAGCGGGCTACGGTGTCGGCCAATCAGGAGCGGCCGCCATCGCGGCTGTCACGGAGAAGGCCGAAGTCAGGACGACAGCGCTGATATTCGTGGTGCTTGCCGAGGCGATCGCGATATACGGGTTTGCAATCGCGATTCTCATCTTGGGCTCGTCCTGAAAAAGAAGAGTTCGCGCTCTCACGTATTGCCTAATACTTCCTCTGCACCGAGAACTCTGCGAGGTCCCCCAGGAAGACGGTCGCCGGACTCCTGGGCAGAAGCATGAGCTGGCGTTTTGCCTCCTCTGCATGGGTCTGAGACAAGGCTGCAATCTTCCCCACAACCTCGCTCTCGCTGTACCTCTTCAAGAGGCCTACGGCTATCTTGTCCTGATTCCTCCAGTCAAGGAGGTCATCCCTGAGCTGGTATGCGATTCCGAGGCTAGCCCCGTAGCTGGCCAGGGCCGATATCTCCTTCTCGCTGCCTCCTCCGATGAGCGCCCCCAACTTCGCGGAAGTCTCGAAGAGGGCCGCCGTCTTGTCCGAAACGATTCTGATGTACTCGTCCCAGGTCAGGTTGTACACCCTGGGGTCGATGGTCAGCTCCGAATACTCGCCTTCCGCCATGCACAGCGCGGCGTTGCTGATCTCCTCGGCGACCCTTCTGTCGCCGTACCTCGCTGCCAGCGCCAGGATCATAGCAAAGACGAAGTCGGCGGTGAGGAGCGATGCGCTGAACCCATACTTCACGTGGAAGGGCGTCCGGTTCCTGCGCGCGACCTCCTCGTCGATAATGTCATCATGGATGATTGACTCTGTGTGAAGCAGTTCCACTGCCACGGCGGCGTCCAACACGATGTCGTCCTTGCAGCCCAAGGCTTCGGCGGACAGCATCAGCACTACCGGCCTTATGCGCTTCCCGCCTTCCACTGCGTAGGTTAGAGGGCCGCAGAACCTCGAGTGGGCGTAATGTGACAGTTCTCGAGCCAGGGCCTTCTCTAACTTCCCCGAGTAGGGAACCATCTTAGCTTCTATCAATTCAAGGGAAACTTCCCTGCGCTCGGTCAATTCATGAAGTCGGAAAAATCGCCGCTCCGCACTGTATATAACGTTTCTTCGATTGAAACAACCTGTTGCTAGGATACGTGCCCTTACAGTTCAGTCTGGGTGAATCGGAGTACCTTCTCCTGCCTAAGCTCGTCCCCTCGCAATTGGAGACCTTGTCGGACCGGCTCTCCGAGACGGGTTTCATGGTTTCCGCCGGCACCACCCTGACGGCAAAGAGGCGGGGGCAGACCATTCACGTCAGCACCGCCGGCATCTGCAGATCCAATCGCGACCCGATGGACGCCGTGGCTCCTGCCATACCAGACCTCCTTCGGGCCAAGAAGGAGCCTACGCCAGTCAGCGCCGTGATGAGCGCCTACTTTCGATCCGAGCGGGTCGGCCAACGAATCCTGCTTCGCTTCCTCCCAAGAATCGAGTCTGGTTCCCTTTGGGCTAGGCTCAGAAGAACCGACACGTGCGGTGTCACACCGGACGAGAATTCCGTCGCCAGCTTCGTCTTATCATGCGGAATCGGCCATTGCAAGATGACGACGGACTTCCCTCTCGAAGGCAGCAGAGTCAGGGTCCTCGGAGGCAGGCAGTTCTACGACTCTTCTCTCCCTTGTTCCGAGGCGGCGGCTACCCTTCGCCTGGCCGGACAGAGGCGAGAAAGGAACACATATTTGCCCGAAGATGGGGTTGTAGAGCTGGACTCCATCGAGCATCCCGCCCGCGGACGGTGGGTCGGTCTCCTGAAAGACCTTGGCGAATGGTGCTATCTTGATCCCTACTGACGCGAAAGCTCTAATTGCGGAATCCGAGAGGGTCCAACCAGCCCCGGTAGTATAGAGCGGCCAACGTACAACCCGGTCAACTCCATCAGAGGTTGCCGAAAGTATGCCGGCCTTTCGAGTCGGCGACCCGGGTTCGAATCCCGGCCGGGGCAGCTAATCAGAGTTCAGAATGGACTCTGTTCAACTAGACTAGCCTGATTCGGGCTCTTCTAAACTCTCCATTCGGGGTCGGTTCATCGAGAGCATTTCTCCTGATAATCGCAAACCGTTTTATCATCAGCTCTATTTCGACACGCAAGGGACTATAGTTGCCAGACGGCGAGCGGAGACTCGCTGCAGTCATGTTCACTGACATAGTCGGGTACACCGCACTAACCCAGTCCAACGAGGCACAGGCAATGGAGGTGCTGGACAGGCACAACCGCTTGCTCAGGCCCTTCTTCCCCAGATTCCATGGAAGAGAAGTCAAGACCATCGGAGACTCCTTTCTCGTCGAGTTCGAGAGTGCCCTCGACGCGCTCAGGTGCGCCACCGAGATCCAGTCCTATCTTCACGACTACAACGTATCCTCCAAGGAGGATTGGAAGATTAAACTGAGGATAGGCATCCACCTCGGAGATGTCATCCACCAAGGAGTCGACGTATTCGGGGATGCCGTCAACATAGCAAACAGGATAGAGCAGGTCGCAGGGCCTGAGGGTATCTGCATCTCCCAGCAGGTCTACGACCAGGTGCAGAATAAGTTCGACATTCCGTTGGTCTCTCTGGGAGAGAAGGCCCTCAAGAACGTGAGCAAGCTTGTGCAGGTGTACTCCGTGCAGATGTCGTGGGAGCAACCAACTTCCTCCAAAGACGCAGCGACTCTCCCACGTGACAGAATAGCCATCCTCCCTTTCGCCAATATGAGCCCCGACCCCAGCGACCAGTATTTTGCGGACGGCATGACTGAAGAGATCATCTCGACTGCTTCTGGCATCAGCGGGCTCAGTGTCATCTCGAGGACGTCGGTGATGGGGTACAAAGGGACGACTAAGAACCTCAGGCAAATCGGGCAGGAACTTGAGGTCGGCTCAGTCCTCGAAGGGAGTTTCAGGAAAGCTGGGAACAAGATACGTGTCACTGCGCAACTCATCGACGTGACAAGCGACAGACACCTCTGGGCCCAGAACTATGACAGGAACCTCGAGGACGTTTTCGAAGTGCAAGGCGACGTGGCGAGGCAGGTAGCGGAGGCCCTCCGGGTCAAGATACTTACTCCGGAGTTGAAACGTATCGAGAGAAAACCGACCGAGAGCGCGGCTGCCTATACGCTCTACCTGAGGGGAAGGAGCATCTGGAACAAGCGCGGCCCTGAGCATATGAAGAAGGCGATGGAGTACTTCGACAAGTCTGTCAAGGAGGACCCGGCTTTCGCCCTCGGCTACGTCGGGCTGGCAGACTGTGCAGTCCTGATTGCATCCAATTGGTTCATCGACCGAGAAGAGAACCTCGCGATGGCCAAGGCGATGCTGGAGAAAGCTCTGCAGCTCGACTCCGCGCTGGCCGAAGCGCACGCAACCTTGGGAATGGTCTACTATGATGAGTACGACCTCGGCGGAGCCGAGAACGAGTTCAAGAAGGCAATCGAGCTGAAACCGAGCTACGCGACCGCCCACCAGTGGTACCATATTCTCATGCGCGCAGAACTGCGCTGGGACGAGGCCCTCAAGGAGATAGAGAAGGCCGTCGAACTTGACCCCCTCTCCGGGGTGATAATCAGTAACTTCGGATTGTACTATCTTCGGAAGAGAGACTTCAGCAATGCTGTCGAGAAGTTCAGGATTGCGGCCGAACTGGGGTACGACGCCGCCCATTACTGGTTGGCCGAGGCTTACGGGATGATGAAGATGTTCGGCCAGATGGACAAGGAGTTAGAGGCCGACGTCAGACTCTACCACGACATCGTTCCCAAAGAAAGGACATACGATGACCTGCTCAGCGCGTACCTCAGGGGCGACAAGGAGACGGTAAGGCGACTCCTCCCAGAACTCGAGGCCCACTTCGAGGAGCCTGGCACGACGGCGACATCTATATCGAGGTACCACTTCTACTTGGGACACAACGACAAGGGCTTCGAATGGCTTGATCGAGCCTACTCCAGGAGAGAGAGTGTCCTCTTGTACATTCAATCGGATTGGGTCTTGGATGGAGTCCGCAACGACCCGCGGTACCTCGACCTTCTGAAGAGGCTCGGACTGAACTAAGGGAATGCGTGTCAGAAGGATTCGCTTAGAATGGATTCGAACCAGCCTAGTGGCGAATCCTAGCCGAAACTATCGGATCCGAAACTGTTTCATCAGTTTAGACCTGGAATTCCATGCTCGAGTCCCGGCCGGGGCAATTTCGCACTGCCCGAGCCATCTTAGGGAGCTAGAGACCATTCGCCAATCCGCCGAAGCGATTCCTTTGGCATCTCCTTCACAGCGAGGGGACGACGCATCTTATTTCGGTGATGAATTCGCGCGGAGAGATTCAGATTTCCAGTCCCACACTTGGTCGGCGGCCGCGTGATTGTCGGTCAGTTCAGGTAAGCTCTTTTATTGCACTTCTTCGGAATCTCGCGCGAATGGCTTCAATCAGAATCAAAGACGATGGGAGGGCACCAATCTCCACAGGGGGAAGGGAAGCTCCCTTCAAGCAGGGTGAGTTCTATGTCATGGAGGTGCCGGATGACATCGCAAGATACTGGAACAAGATGGATCCGACAAGAAGGGAGGCCATGACAAGACAGTCGAGAAAGGAGAACAAGGACGTGAGGGACATTCTCGATTCCTTCGTTCACAAGCCCGCGAAAGTCAAGTAGCGTCCGCGATTAGGTTGACAGGACGGCCCGATTTTCAGGGTTTGGCAAGTTCCCAGGTTAGACTGGCATCAATGCCTGGAAATCCATCTCATGAGCTTATCAGTATTGAAACCCAGCACGGGATGCTGGGTTGGTGATGATAGGACATCCATACGGTTGCCCCAGTCCCGACCGGGGCGGAACAACATTCATTGGCGGCCCCGATTCCATCGCCCCCGGCCCGACCAATCAATCGACAGGTAATACCTTGGGCTTCCGATGCCGATTTTGGATGTTCGGGTTGGGCAGGTGTGCACGTTGTTCCCTGGGTTCTCATGAAGGCAGTAGACGTGGGCTCGAACCGAGGCACAATGCTTTTCCACACGGCCCGTGATGCCGCACGGGATGGGGGCCAAGGATCAGCAGAAAGAGGTTGTGATGTCTTACATCCGAGCCCTGGACAGCTGGGAATACGACGAAGCACTTGATTCCCTCCACGAACGAGTTCGCATCAAAGGTCCGGCCGGGGAGACCTTTGGGAAACCTAAGGATTTCATAGGGATGCTGCGGAAGTACAAGGGAAAGTACGAAATCAAGAAAGTGTTCGCAGATGGTAACGACGTGTGTGTCCTTTACGACCTAGCCACGAAGGGCTCCCGGGTGTACATGTCTTCATGGTACCGCGTAGAGGACGGGAAGATTGTTTCAATAGAGACAATCTTCGACTCAAAGGCGATGGGCCCTCCGCCTGGGAGCAATTCCGGCCGAAGGGGCGCTCGATGAAAGCCGCTCGCGTGCAACCTCGCGAAGGTCCCGAAGCGCTGGCCTTCGAGGAACGCGCGACCTGCCGTCAAACTTGAGCTAACTGGAACGGTCCCGGTCGCGGGGTTCTCGCCACACCCCTTCAGTGAGGAGCATGTCTTGTTTCCGCTATTGGTTCCAGGAGAGTCCAAGCCCGGGTTAGGGTGTCATTCTAGGCAGATTCAATAACGCAGGAGCAGAGCGATGAATCAGGACTTGATGAAATCGACTTCGTATGAGGCTACTGCGGTTCTGGTTAGACGGGCTGTCACATTGGACGCCCCCCAAATCGCTGAAATCTACAACCAAGGTATTGAAGAGCGGGAGGCGACATTTGAAACGGAAACGAGGACAGGGGCAGAAATGCGAAGGTGGCTACTTGACCACGACTGGCGGCACCCCGTCCTAGTAGCTTCCGTCAAGGGGAAACCAAAGA
Organism: Nitrososphaerales archaeon; assembly: GCA_035626235.1. Classification (GTDB taxonomy): domain Archaea; phylum Thermoproteota; class Nitrososphaeria; order Nitrososphaerales; family Gagatemarchaeaceae; genus DATFYP01. Next base: position 20,268 of record DASPOB010000044.1, read on the forward strand.
GGATTGTTGGCTGGGCTTCAGTTTCCGCCTACCGAGCAAGAAAATGCTACTCAGGGGTAGGAGAGTTCTCGGTATATGTAAGACGTGGTTACAGGGGAAAGGGAATTGGCAAGGGACTCGTCTCCGCCTTAATCGGCGAATCAGCAAGAGTTGGGTATTGGAAGCTTCTTTCGCGAGTCTTCGAGTTCAACAAAGCCAGTCGCAGACTCTGCAAGGGGTGTGGCTTTAGAGAAGTGGGGGTCTATGAGAAGCATGGGAAGCTCGATGGAAAGTGGATAGACGTCGTGATTGTCGAGAGACTAATCCCCAAGAACCTTGGCTGATCACTTGGGTGTGCGCTTTGGGGCCATTCATGACTCGGTGGCATCTGGCAGGAGAAGATCTGAACCCGAAGGACCTGCTGCAGGCTGAGGCAGACCTGAAACAATCCCTCCTTAGTTATCGGTGAACGATTGAGCTACGTCTTCGGGCAGGGTCAGCATGGACTCGCCGCTCTCAGGAACAACAAATCGCTTAAGAATCGCAGCACCCGAGCGCGCCCGTATACCAACATGAACTGCACTGCGACAAAGGCATTTCTCTCTCAGTTGAATGGGCGGGACGCGTCCATCACTCAGATTCCACCTGCCGACCTGGATTACCTGTCTACAAGCGGGTACGTCTTGAGGACCACAAAGGATGACCACGACAAGGGGGTCAACGAGGTCGCGAGACTGTCCCAATTGACCCCCCAGGTCAATACTGAAAGAGCGGAGGAAGAACAGGCCGAGGCGGCCCTGGTACAGGACGAGGAAAAGGAACATTCGATCAAATTCCTCTTTGAAGGCAAGGAGATGAAGAACGAACTACGTGAGAGGATTCAGAGCGAAGCCAACGTTGTTTCGAAGGAGGAATCCGAGATGAATGAAATGGAGGCGAACGTGAACTCCCTCATTCAGGAGAAATCAAGAATTGACCGGATGGCATTGTACGATGGCGGGTACCTGTCCCTCACCGGTACAGGTGCGGGATTGCTGAGTGATCTCATTGTCAGAGACTACCGAGTTGCGGACATGGAGCTCCCGAACTTCATCGCGGAGATTCAAGCGACAAACACCGAGCTGCGATCAATCGCCGACAAGGCGAACTTCTATGTGAGCCTTCTTCGACCAAGGCTTCCGGAAATGGCGGTCGAAGAATACCTCGAAGTTCTGTCCTTACTATGGGGCACAGCAATAGGGTTGGGCAAGCTCCAAGGCGATCCCGGTCAGATAGGAGAGAGGTTCACAAAGGCCTTGGAAGTGCTACGAAGTCTACACTCCACGACTTCAAACAAGTTGATGGCCGCCGAGGTGATGACCGCGGCCGGTGGCCCGGACATTGTAGACCTGGAAGGGGTCATAAAAGACCTCGATCATCAGCTAAGAAAGGAGGGTGTCCCGGAACAGCTTTCCGCCGGGATCGCCGCAACGATCATGGCTGGAAAAAGGTTCGATGGATCCTATCCTTTGGATCGTTTCGCTCAATTCGCAAGAGTGACTCCTTCACACGAGGCCGCTTCGATACTGGCAGTCATGAACGTTCCGTATGACGGGCTGAGTTCCAAGTTCCAGTCGTTCAAGGCCACCTTCGCGTCATGGGGGTACACGGCTTCCGACGACACGGAGATCGCCTCCGCCCTCCTGGCGATTGGGGAACTCGGTGTGGGCGAAGTGCAGGAGAAACTCAAGTACATCGTAGAGCAGTTGCACAATTACTTGGAATACCCCCTGGTGGCCGCCGCAATACTCGCTTCAATCCCGGTTTTCGAGGCGCACGAGGTGCTTGACCTGATGGAGAAGGCTGTCACCTTGCTCTCCGGTTACAGCCTCGACTTGGAGCGATCAGAGCTGGTCGCCCTGGCGGTCAGAATGATTCATGGAGTCAGAAATGAGCTGGTGAAGGAAATCGACCCGACTGCCAAGATCTCGCAGACTCCCGTACAGTTCGCTTACCCGACCTACCCTGCCTTGCTCATCTGGTATCATCCCGTTATCATCGCCCACTCCTACTATCATGCCACGTTCAGCGGCATGGGGGGGTACCATCCGGCTCACAGCCACGGCGTGGGAGGATTCGCCGGCTAGGCCCCTGTAACAGGGAACCGCGGGAGAAGGATAGGATTGAAGGTTTCAAGTGTCATCCTGGTGTCCGTTCTGCTCTCAACCGTCCTCGTTGCGAACGTGCATCCTGCGTCTGCATACGCGCCGCGGAAGGGGGACTACTTCGATTATTCTGAAACGATTGCGGTAAACGACGGTCAAGGGTCGTACGCAGGGTACTCAGACCAGACCCAAACGACCGGCCACGAGCAAATGGACTCGGTCAGCGGAGGCATCGTTACGGCCTCATATTCTAACTCTTACCAGTTTAACAGCAATCAGGGGAGTTCCACATCTGGTTCGGTCTCCGGCGTCTACACCTGGTCGCCAGGCAGCTTCACTTACCTAAACGGAACCGACGACGAAACTGGATATTCAAAGCCGACCTACGTCTGGTTCTCCATGAACCCCTCGCTACCAGTCGGAGGCACCTTCTACGCTCTGAACACCCAGCTCACTGTGCTGTCGAAGAATTACAGTCTACTGTTGCCGACTGAGGGGGACAGACATGTTGAAACCATCCAAACCCAGGGGACGGGACAGTACCAGCGGAACGACGATTACGGCGTCTTCACTGCATCCTACACTTGGACCGAATACTTCGATCCGTCGACCGGTTATATCGTGGGCTACAACTACACCGAACAGGACAACGGCCAATACCAGGGACAAGCGGGGAGTTTCACGTACACGGACGGCGTGTACGTCACCTCGACCAGCTATGCCCTGACCTTGGAGAACGCGACCATCGCAACCACGGCGACAAGCACTGGGGTGACTCTGAGCATCGTATCTCTCGTGGCCCTGGTGGCCGTACTAGTCATAATAGCAATAGCTGTCTATGCAGCGACCCGAGGCCGGAGACATGGACGTACGGTACCTGAACACTCGCACGTCCCGCCGCCCTCCCCGGCTCCGACGTCGGAGCCTAGAGTTGAGCTGGGCTCAGGGCCGCCAGAGCAGGTCGTGATTAAGGAGGTCGCGAAGGTGAACTGCAAGTACTGCGGAACTCTGATTCCCACAACGGTCGACAATTGTCCCTATTGCGGAGCGCCCAGGAGATAGCTGAGGGAACACTTTGACGCTGACCGCAGCCAAACCCGAATCGATCGTTCTACGCGGGGTGCCCATCAGTCTAAACATGTACGAAGGTGCAGGGACGATCACAAACAGACACTTCCGAGATTTCCAGATGCCAGATTTCGAGAGGCTGTACCTTCCTGACAGCGTAAGGCCCTTCTTGGGCAGGGGGCCGATGGCGACCAGGGAGCTCTTGATCGACGACAACAGGAGCGCCGTCAGCAGCCAACCCTGTGCAACCATCGATGGGGTCGACTTCTACTTCTCCGTCAAGGGGATTGGTTCGACAACCAGCCCGTTTAGCCGCCAGCTCTTCCGAAAGGATGAGATCTGTGGCCTCCTGAAGAGCGGCGTGGTGAAAGACAGGATAATGAGCGCGAAATACGGGGAAATGAAGCTGCCCAGATATCTTACAGGGGAGCTGTGGTCTAGAGGGTGCCCCTACGGGTCACAGGGACTCGAATTCGCATCAATCGCCATGAAGGCGGCCGAGATGTCAGACACCAGCGCGACATCGATTCATGGGTTCAGGATCGCGCCTTTGGTGAAGGTCGTCAAACTTCCCGAAGCTCTCCGGGACGAGCTTACACAGGTGTATTGGTACAGGAGGTTCAGGCAGGAGATGGTCCAAGAGACACGGTTGGTGCCGTCCAACGTCAGGATTTACTTCCACTCAGACTGGACCATCGGAGACGACACTGGGGAGCTCTTCGACTTCTTCCGCATCGACACCAATGAAAAGGCCCTGAACTTCCTGAAGAACTTCGTCGGTAGCGGAATCGCGATTCTGACGCTCTTCGTGAGGTCCATGAGCGACAATGGAGACGGTACCTACAGCGGCCTGGACTTCTACGACGTCTGGCTCGACAAGGACGCCGTGCTGGCCCCGGACGGAACCATCTTCTGGGCCGACCTCGAGGGGCTCCAGGCGATAACCATTGGGGGGAGGAACAAGGCCGACCTCGAATTCAACATCGAAGAGAACATGGAGCACCAGATATACAGGTCCCTCTATGAGTTCATGTATGCCTACGAGCAGATTGATAGGGAGCGGGTCAGAAGGTTCGGTCACATGACCGACCGAAAGATTCAGTTCGAGTGCCTCCTGACCGATGCCCTGAGGGAGGACGAAGTGGTTGGGCTTCACCGGAGAAACGACAGCCTTGAACTGGTCATAGGAAACATCCTCGGGGAGGAGAAGCTGGTCAAGAACTTCACGATCTTGGATTGGTGAACATGTCAACGCAGGGCAGTGACGATGTCCAGGCATGGAAGATACGAACCATAGAAGAACAACTCGAGAGTTTGCCAGGGGGGCTTTCTCTCTTCGACCCACTCCTTCGGCACGAGGTCAGAGAGGCAATCGAAGCTGGGGGCGAGGCTTTCATCTCCCAGGACTCGCTTGGAACAGCTAACGGGCTGTTCATTTACGACAGCTACGAGGCCACAGGAACAGTTTTCACAAGGTCAAGGGAGGTATTCGACCACTTCTACAAACTGAAGCCTTCAAGCTACATTTTCTCAGAGCTCGAAGTGCCGGGCCTCCCCAGAGAAGACTGGAACATATGGCAATTGGACGTCGACGAGGCTCCCCTCGTCCACAGGTTCAAGCACCAGGTGAGCATTGACAGTGACCCCAAAGAAATAGAGCGCTTCATGGCCATGACTCAGCCCGAGACGAATCCGAGATGGATAGGCGTGGCCCTGCGGAACGGCGACAAGTGCTTCGTCGTCAAGATGGGGGACAAGATAGTGGGCATGGCATGGATGACTATCGTCGGCGGGGTAGCGAGGTCACACGGCCTCTACGTCGAGCCGCGGTTCAGAAGGATGGGAATCATGAAAGATAACCTACATGCCAGACTCATCTACCTCAAATCGAGACGCGTCCACACCCTCATCAACGAGATTGCCGAGACCAACGTGGCATCCTCCAGCCATGCTGCGAAGGCAGGAGAGAAGATCGTCGGCAAGATCTATCTCTACACCAGTCCTGATAAGTAAGGCCTCGCGTAGCAGCAGACTGCCCATGGAGAACAGTGATTTCAGTTTAGACGGCCCTGTTGCCGTGGCTTCTCCCCTGCCGGGGCATGGAAGTAAAGCAGGGCCGAACCTTCCGATCTTCTCAGTCCTCGGTTCAATCGACTTCTCAGAAAACTTCCTCATCATCGGTGACGTGGGGACCGGGAAGAGTACGGTCACCCCGATTCACGAGTTCAAACTGCTTGGGGGGCTAAGGGAGGTCATCATCCGAGAACCCTCCAGGGCTACGTGCAACGCCCTGTTCTACTCCCTCCGTGCCATCTATCCCGACCTTAGAGAAGAGCTTGCCATCATCACCAAGGACACGAAGGTCAACATAGGCGGTCGAATCAAGATTGTGACCGACGGGGTCCTCCTGAGGATGCTTGCCGAGAATTCCGTGACCGACTCTTCCGTCTACTTCGACGAAAGCCACCAGATGTCTTCGCAGCTCGAGCTCTGCATGTCCCTCGCCAAGAAAGACAAGGCTGCTTCGGGAAACCTCTTCCGGGTCATGAGTGCCACCATCGACCCGACCGAATTCCTGTCCTTCTTGGGGATTACGAAGGTCTACTCCATCAGCGGAAGAAGGTTCCCGGTGACGGTCGAAATCGAAATGGTGAGGGACTTCGACGAGATGCTCCACTTCCTCTCCGCCTTCCTGCATTCGCAATCCAGGCAACAGTCGTGGCTCGTATTCCTCCCGACCAGGCGCATGGTAGAGAAGTATGCCTCCGGCAACAGTGGAGTATACATCCATGGCGGGCTGGAAGGGTCAGAGGTCAACAAGATTCAGCTCAGGGCCGAATCGGACAGCAGCCTAAGGATTTTCGCGACGAACGTGATAGCCTCGTCGGTCAACATCTACGTCGACAGCGTGCTGATTTTCAACGACGCCATAGACAGCAAGGACAAGCTCGGACAGAAGACGCTCCAGTACAAGAAGCTAGACAACAACTCGCTGCTTCAGATGATCGGTAGAGTCGGGCGCTTCAAACCTGGCCGGGCGGTGGTCTTGACCGACGTTCCCGTCCCAGAAAGAATCAAGCCCGTCGCTGTCCGCAAGGCGTTGGAGACGGAGACCCCCTTCGACCTCGTGCTCCTCATGGCGAAATACGGCCTGAAGCTATCGGACCTGGAGTTCATGTCGAGGGTTAACCATCGCGAAGTGGCGTTCGCCGAGGACTGGCTGGCCGAGATAGGGGCCATCCGGGGGCACAGCCATCGAATAACATGGAAGGGACTCCTCATGAGCGAGATCCCCTTCGAGCCCGACTTCGCTCACATGATCTCCAGTGCCCTGACCTCCGGAGAGTATGCGATGGCCAGATTCTTGTTGGCCTGTGGCTCCTTCGGTGACTCGCTCAACCACGCCTACAAGTCCGAAATGGAGGCTCAAGCCAGGAAATTCCTCTACGCCTTTGACAGGTCTAACGAACTAAACATCAAGGCACACCTGCTCGCCAGGTATTCGGAAGACAACGACGGCGCTTTCGCATCAAGGATGGCCTCAAACGGCATTTTTCCTCGTTTCGTCGAGGAAGCTTGGAAGAACTATGAGGCTGCTCGGGATGCCCTCAATGACCTTCTTGCTCCTTCGGGGAAGGAACTTATCCCGAGAGAAGTTGCGACCGACCCGAACCTCGGGCGGTTGAAGTCCTACCTCGAGGACTGCCTTTCGTTCGAAAGGTTCGAGCTGTACGAGAAACGCGACTACGACCTGAGAGATATAACTATCGAGGGGCAGTTTTTTGCGCGAAGCGTAACCATGAACTACAGGCGCATCTTGTTCGACGTGGTCTCGATGGAGACGCGCAAGAGAAAGTCCCACCGTCGTCGGTGAAGCATCCGGCCCTTAGGGCGCAATCCCTTCCAGTAACACAGCACGCCAGAACCGCTAAAGTTCGGGCCTCGCATTGGACAGCGATTGCTTCCTCCGTTTTTCGCGCTGGTCGAGGAACCATCGTTAGGGGCCTGCAGAACGTCTGTCCGCGCTCCTTCTCACGAACTTTAGCGCGGACCACACTTCGTCTACGGAGCAGATCTTTACGTCCACCAGTCCGTTCGCCAAGCCTATTCCCATGACCGCGTCCCTGTTCAGGCGGGGCCGAGACTTCGAGCCCTTTGGCCAAGTCACCCAGATTGTCCCATTCTGACTGAGGCTCTCCTTCAGAACTGGAAAGTCCTTTTCGAGGACTGCCCTGTCTGTTGCAAAATACTGAATGAAGTCTGATTCGCCCTTCAATCCTTGGTCCACGGTCACATCTTGCAACTTCCCAATGTTGGACAAGTAGTTGCTTGGTGCATTCAGGATGACGACCGTCTTCCCACTCTTGATTCCCAGCTTTTCAGAAAGCGGTTTTCCCGCGCTGGTGGTGGGCAATGCGTTCCGTCTGCAGACTTTCGTATTTAACGAGTGGAGGTTCGGGCATCGAGCCTCACAGAACGAAGACACGCTCCGATCGACACTCGCACATTGCATGACGTTTTGGAATCGCTCACTCGTCCCAGACGCAAGCACCCAGTTCGTCGGCGGCGCGACGAGCACCTTCCCTGATTCAGTCCGGCCACGAGCTCCAAAGGAGGCCGACTTGCGAGCTTATCCTCACATTTGCACGGCTCCCCTTAAATCGCCTTTGAGGCGCCACACTTCAAAGCAAGAGAAGGCCGTGACCATGACTCGGGCAGAGTGCAGAGAGTATAGGGGCTGCCGAGCGCGATTATCGGACAGGTTCCTTCATGGCTCCTTGAACGCCGGGGCTGGTTCCGTGGTTAGACCTCTAGATTTGGATGGGAAGGCATGAAGCCAGAAGATGGCGGCGGTCGCCGGGAGGCGAGGGTAGAGCTAGCGCGAAGAGAGGTGGAAAAACTGGCAGGCAACCTGTCCCTCCCCGAGTCGATCAAAACAGACTCGGAAAAAATCTGCGACGACGTAATCGCCCGGAACGTGATCGGCCGCCGGTCCGTCCCCGTAATCGCTGCTTCGTCCCTCTACACCGCGTGCCGCGAGAGCCACACGCCCATCACTCTGAAGGACCTCGCGACCGCGACTGACTCGAATCCTCGCGAAATAGGTAGGTGCTACCGCTCGATCATAAGCAGGATGAACATTGCACCTCCGAACCTTAACGGCGAGACCTATGCCCTCAGGGTCGCAGGAACGGTCAAGGCCTCGAACGAAGCGACCGAACTCTCCCTCCAGATAGTGAACAGGTCGATAGAAAAGGGACTCGGGGGGCGGAACCCGATGACTCTCGCGGCCGCTGCAGTCTACCTGGCATGCCTTGTCACCGGAGAGGACTCCAGACAGTCGGACGTCGCCGATGCGGCCGGCGTCAGCGAAGTGAGCGTGAGGGAGTGCGTCAAGGCGATACGCCAGGCCGGCGCGGCCTAGTCAGGTACGATTGCCACCGACACTGCCCGGAGAAGCGAACGATTAAATTGAGAAACCATTGATGCGAGTTCGTGGCCCGCACAAACCTCTCCATCGACAGGAAGGTCTTCGACGAGTTTTCAGCCCAGGCGCAGCGGAAGAACATGACCCTCTTCGCATTCGCGAACGAGTCCCTCTCCGCGATATCGAAGATTTCAGCCGAGGGGGGCGACCCCGCAGAGATGTACCGGATTTGGCGCGTCTTGACTATTCTAAGGCAGGTGGACGTCATAACCCTCCCATCCGAATTCGTAGAGGAGCTCATCGAGAGATTGTACACGACGGACAAAGAATCTACCCTGGCGAAGTTCCGGGAACTCGGCGCGTCCCTTGTGGGCCTCCTGAAGATGGCGACTGAAGACTTGGGGGGACTGTCTGACCTTGCCCAGGACTTCGGGTTCATCATACCCATCAAGCGGTTCAGCATGACAACCACCAAGGACGGGACGGTGGAGGTAGGCGTGGTGGGGGCTGGGAAAGGTCTTGAAACGACGGTCTGCTCTTCAGAGTTCCTGAAGGCGATTCTGAACGGATACGGCTACGACGTCGTGAAGGAGGAGATTCACGCCGGCGCGATTAGGCTTTGGGCCGAAAAGAGGAACTGGGGGTAGTCCGACTAGGCTCATGGAACGAACTTACCAGCGGCTTTCTTAATAGCCCTGGCTCGGTCGAGCGAGCGCGGGGCCAGAATGATAGACATCCTCACGGCTCTCCTGGTGTCCGTCTTCGCCGGTTTCATCGGCTCCTTGGTAGGTCTAGGAGGGGCTGTCATCATAACGCCCGTGCTGACATTCCTCGGACTCGACATCAGACTCGCGATAGCATCCAGCATGGTCGCAATCATAGCCACGTCCAGCGGATCGGCCTCGTCATACGTAAAAGGTGGGCTCTCGAACATCAGGGCCGCCTTCTACCTCGAGATCTTCACCGCCGTCGGCGCGGTGGTGGGCGCAGTGATCACCAGCCACATCACCACCGGTCAAGAAGTGTATCTGTACTTCTTCTTCGCCGCGTTCCTGACCACCTCCTTCTACGGAATCTTCGGGAGGAGGAACAGGGAGTTCTCGAGTGTGAAACAGGATGGCATGGCGCGCTGGCTGGGACTGGAGGGGAGCTACTTCGACAAGCCCACCGGGAAGACGATTGACTACAAGCTCACTCGGCCCGCGGCGGCCGGCCCCGGGATGTTCGTCGCTGGAATCGCTGCAGGGATGCTGGGCATCGGGGCAGGAGGCTTCAAAGTCTCAATCCATGAGCTCATCATGGGGATGCCGTCCAAGGTTTCCACGGCCACCAGCAACTTCATCATCGGGATGACGGCCCTGGCCGGAGCCTCTGTCTACTTCGATTCCGGGCTGCTGTACCTCAACCTCGCGGCCACCCTGGCCATCGGCACCACCATTGGATCCACTACCGGGGCAAGGGTCCTGCCCAGGTTGAGAAACAAGACTGTGAAAGCGCTCTTCCTGATCGTCCTCGCCGTGCTGATCGTCCAGATGGTGTACAAGGGGGTGTCGTTGCTCTGAGCGTCCGGTCCGCGGCGCTTCAGGTCGGAATCAGCTGGATACTCCGCATCGGCGTCATTCTCAGCGTCATCTTCGAAGCCTCCGGGCTCCTGTTGAACTACCTTGAGACTGGGAGTTCTTCGATGGGGTTCGCTGACCAGAGCGTGTGGAGGGTCAGGGGAGGGAACTTCTTCGACTTCGTCTACTCCACCGTCGCGTCGACTGCCGGCGGAGTCACCTCAGTTGAGTTGGTGAGCTTGGGCATCGCCACGCTCATGCTCACTCCCTATTTCCGCGTCATAGCGGCTGCAATCTATTATGGGGTCGAGAAGGATTGGAAGTACGTTGCAATCACTTCCTTCGTCTTCGCGGTTATCACGACTGCGCTCTTCGTCTTCTAGGCCGGTGGCGCTACCTTCCGGCCCCAGGATCTGTGGTGAACTTGGCCAAGCGAGCCGTCTTCTTCGACCTGGGAGGAACCCTACTCGTAATGCGCCGCGACAGAATCTTCCGTACAGTCCTTGCCCAAGAGGGGTACCCTCTAGGGATCGACCGGATTCACGCCGCGTACTCCGAGGCGGAATCCTCTTGGCTCAAGAGACACGGTCACAGGAATCTCGGCCCTGAGAGGTCGGTTGAGTCCTACAGACGGCTCGACGGATCCGCTTTCAGGGAGATCTACCCTGACGCGCCCCGAAGCGAAGTCTTTCGAGTGTCAAGGCTAATTCGCGAGAGGTGGCCTGAACTCGAAGGGAGGTTCCCTCCCAGACTATACCGCGACGTCGTACCGGCCCTCGACAGACTGAGGCGGCAGGGCTACCACCTTGGACTCGTGTCGAACGGCCCTCCCGAAACCGTCCTGACGATCAGAAAGCTGGGGCTCGACCACTACATGACGAACGTCGTCATCTCTGGCGATGTTGGCGTCTCCAAGCCTGACCCAGCGATATTCGAGGCCGCCATGAAAAACGCCGGTGTAGGCCCTTCTGACACCCTGCACGTCGGCGACGTCTACGAAGCCGACGTGGTGGGGGCGAAGAGGGCTGGGATAACCGGCGTTCTGATCGACAGGAACGGCCCTTCCCGCAGCTACGATTGTCGGACCATCAGAACCCTGCAGGATATCTTCCCGCTCTTGGTCTAGTCGCGGCTCTCTCGTAGCCCGCGCAAAGCATTCCGAAGTACGTGGGCACTTGGTACGAAACCAAGGCGCCCTTCATCGGGGCGACCTCCAGCGCTCCGGCGAGCATCGTCATCTGCCAAAGGCTGTCCGGCTTCGCCGCCTCGACCAGTGCCGGCTTGAGTCCCATGATTGACGAAAGCCTGCCGGCTTCAATCGCATCTACGACCTCCTTGTCGTATTCAGCCGCCCGCCTGCTGAACCCATAGGGGCCGTCCTTCTTGTGGGCATGAGCCTGGTCGGAGCTTGCAACGAAGGCGACGCGTTTGGCCCCGGCCTCAGCGACCCGGCCCACCACCTTCCCGAAATCGAAGTTCTTCTCGAGCGGAATCCCCCTTGATGGAGTGACCACCAGTATCCGCCTCCTGGTCCCCCTCTTCAGGAAGAACCAGAGTGGAATCAGGGTCCCCCAGTCCATGGGAAGGTCCGACGCCGGCCCCTCCAAGGCACCATAGTTCGCTCCCACCACCGGGAGTCCCCGCTCCTCGGCCTCGTGCAGGACCGCCATGCCGAAGTCAAGGTCGCACTTAGCCTTGAGAGAGACGCTCTCGTTGCCCTCCTTCACTTCTCCGGAGCAGTTCTCCGAGAGCACGACCCCGATGTGCCTGAAGAGCCTGAGGTTGTGGGGGCTCGACACCACCACCGTGTCGGGCTTCGAGCGCTCAAGTTGCGCGGCAAGGATCTTCATCCCTCTTCTCGAGGCGGCGAAGAGACGAACCCTCTCTCCCGCGAGTCGTGGGACCAGCTCGCCGCCGTGGGGTGCTATGCATGCGTATACCAGCGGCATGACGCCCGAAGGTCAGCCCCTGGGTATTCAAGCATTCTTCTCTATGTAGTGCATTATCCCCATGACCGAAGTCCGAACGGACACTCTCGCGTACGTCGGCAGCTCTAGCGTCCCCGCCTCCTCGCTCAACTTAGCCGCCATGGCCTGGCTTGCCTTTTCGACCCCCATGCCGTTCTTCCGCATGTCCCTCACCTCACTGACCCACTGCAGCACTTTGGAACGGGTGTCATCGAAAACGCGGGTCACGTCGTCCCTCGTCCCGAAGTGCGGGACTAACAGCTTGCGAGGCGTCGACTGCTCCAGTTGTCCCACGGTGGCGACCAGCGCACCAGGGTCGAAGCTTGGGGGAGGAGTCGTGGGAATCAGTGTCCTCAGCCCTGGGTAGACGATTCCCACAGCATCGGCGGTCAGGAGCATGTTCTCCCTCTCCAGCACGACCGAGACTTGGTGAGGCGCGTGACCCGGGGCGTGGATCAGAGTCACTGTCGAGCCGCCCCCCAGTTCGAGATGCACCTCCTTCCCGACTGGCGTGACGCGCTCGGCCGGCACGGGGATGGGGCTTCCGTACAGCTTCATGGTCTCGATTCCGAAGACCCTGGTGGCGCTATCCAGGAGGCGGGTCGGGTCTACGAGGTGGGGCGCCCCCCTTTCGTGCACCAGCAGCTTCGCGTTGGGCATCGACTGCATGAGATGGCCCGCGGCCCCTGCGTGGTCCAAATGGACGTGGGTGGGGATGATGTACCTGACGTCCTCGGCTGACACTCCGATTTCTGCCAGGCCGGAGAGAACATTCTGGTAGGAGGATGCGTAGCCGCAATCCACCAAAGCGGTCTTTTCCGACTTGATCACGTAGACGCCTACCGTGTTCCTCTGGCCGAGAGCAACAGTGTCCAGCAGGTATACCCCTTCGGACACCTTCGTGACGAACAACGCTGACCCCGGCTGGACCTATTGGTTCCCAAACTCCGACGCGAGCATGGCGAGGGAAGCTGCGCCCAGCTTGAGCACGTCTTCGTCCACTTTGAACTTCGAACTATGGTTCGGGTAGACACACCCCTTTGCCTCGTTGCGTGTCCCAAGGAAGTAGAACGCCCCGGGCGCCTCCTCCAGGAACCTTGAGAAGTCCTCCCCTCCCATCACCTGCTCCGCCACTTTCACCTTCGCCCCGGGTATCCTTTTCAGGACCTCCACCACCTTCTCGGTGGCCGAAGGGTCGTTGAAGGTCACAGGGTATGCGTCCTCCATGAAGCTGACCTCCGCCCGCCCTCCGAATGCCTTGGCCACGTCGATGGCCACCCTGCTCACCTTTGCCTTCGCTCTCTTCCTAACGTTCTTGTCGAGGGTCCTTACTGTCCCTTCGAGGACTACTTCATCGGGGATGATGTTGTCCTTGGTCCCGCCATGTATGCTGCAGACCGAGACTACGAATGGCTGGACCGGGTCCATCATCCGCCCGGAGACTCCCTGAAGGGCCAGCGTCACCTGCGCCGCGATGTAGATAGGGTCGACGGAGAGGTGGGGGTAGGCCCCGTGCCCCCCTTTCCCTATCACCCTGATCTTGAAGCTGTCAGGTGCGGCCATGATCGCCCCTGGCCTCACGGCAAGCTCCCCCGAAGCGTACGTGTCTCCGATGTGGAGCCCGAAGACGTAGTCCACCCTGGGGTTCCTCATGGCGCTATCCTCTATCATCGGCTTTGCCCCCCCTCTCCCTCCGTGCTCTTCCGCAGGCTGGAACAGGAACTTCACCGTGCCATGGAGCTCGTCCCTGTGCTCCGAAAGCATCCTCGCAGCACCGAGTAGCATGGCGACGTGCGTGTCGTGTCCGCAGGCATGCATCGCCCCCTTCACCTTGGACCTGAACTCCACGTCAGACGTTTCTTCGACGGGGAGGGCGTCCATGTCGGCTCTTAGGCCTACGACCCTGCCCTTCTTCGCACCCTTCAGGACCCCCACCACGCCGGTTCCTCCGACTCCACGCCTAACATCGATTCCGAGCGACTCCAGCCTTTCGGCAACGAGCTTCGAGGTAGCCACCTCCTGATACGACAGCTCGGGCTTCTGGTGTATTGCCCTGCGCGTCCTGATGATCTCAGGTTCTATGGCGGCCGCCTCGGCGAGATAGTCCATGCGGGTCCCAGCCCGTCAAGGCATTAAAAGCTCTCATGCCCGACCTGCCCGCGACCTCTCGAATGGCAAAGGCGGTCGGGATAGACCTCGCGGGAAGCGCGAAGAGGGACACAGGGTTCTGTGTCATGGACGCGCGCATGCTCTGCCACACTTCTGTGTTGCACACCGACGACGAGATCTTCACGGTGACCGTCTCGGCCACCCCTGATGTTGTCAGCATAGACGCTCCCTTGTTTCTCCCCAAAGGAAGGGTGAGCCTCGATACGAGGGGACCTCCGCACTTCAGAGAGTGCGACCTGGAGCTTCGAAGGATGAAGATCAGGTTCTTCCCCATATCTCTGGGGCCCATGAGAATGCTTACCGCCAGGGGGATGCGACTTAGAGCGAGACTTGAAGAGGACGGCATTGAGGTGATCGAGAGCTTCCCCGGCGCGATTCAAGACATCTTGGGCATCCCTCGAAAGCAGGTGGGGCTCAAGGAGCTGGAGCTCGGCCTTCAGAGCCAAGGGGTGCGCTGGGGGGACCCCATGGCGACGCGCTCCGGCGACGAGCTGGACGCGGCCACTTCTGCCCTTGTAGGGATGCTGTACCTCAAGAAGGAGTACCGGGCCATAGGCGACCCAAGCGAGGGATTGATGATCCTTCCAAGATCGATGCCCTAGGCCTCACACGTCACCTGGCGGCCTACGCGAACTCCGCGCGCCGCTCAAGTTTTTATCACGAGCTCGAATCATGTGGTGCGTTGGCCATCTCAAGCGCGGCGAAGGCGGGTCTAGTCCTATTTTTTGGGACTGTCCAGTTCGGGATTCTTCTGATCGTAGCCGAGGCATTGCTGCCGACTTACAGCGACTCGGTCAATTACATCAGCGACCTGGGTGCGACTTCGCCTGCATCCATGATCTTCAACCCTTCCATCATACTTTTCGGCCTGCTCGTCATGGTAGCTGCATACTACCTTAATCGCGCCTTCCGATGGATGCCTCTCACATGCCTCATCGTTATCTCAGGGATTGGGCTGATCGGGGTGGGAGTCTTTCCAGAGCCGTTCCCCTTCGACCTCCACGGCGTCTTTTCGGTCTTGGCCTACCTCTTCATCGGGCTCTCGGCGGTAGTGGCAGCCAGGTTCCAGAAGAAGCCGCTCTTCTACTTCTCGATAGTACTCGGGCTCATCACGTTGGTGGCGCTGGTCCTCTACGGCGCGGGCATCTACCTGGGCCTTGGCCCGGGAGGCATGGAGAGGATGATAGCCTATCCTGCCCTGTTCTGGCTTTTCGGGTTCGGTGGCCACCTGATGGCATTCGAAGACAATAAGCCTCAGTGAACTGGCAAGTCCGTCTTGGCCAGGCAGGCCCGTCGCACTGGCACGAGAAACGACCTCAGGGACTGCTTCTAAGGTGGTCTTCCAGTTTCGCCGCCAGGGTGCTCAGACTTTTCCAGACGTATCCCGTCTCTTCCATCGTCTTCCCTCCCATCGCAATCTCCTTCTTGAGGGCTGGCTCTCCGCCCAGGGATTCGTAGAACTTCTTGAATGGATTCTCGCCCAGTACCCAGCCGACCATTGATTCGAGGCCCCTGGCCCTCAGGTCCCTGACCGCGGCGAGAACGAGCATCCTGCCTACTCCCATCCTCTGCGTCCTGGGCGTGACATAGATCGCGTAAATTTCGCCATCGTGACCGTGCTTGGGCCCTCTTGCCGGCCCGCATGATACGAATCCCACTATGGCGCCTGTCTCAGCTTCTGCGACAAAGACAGCTGTGGGATCTGCATCGTCTATGAGGCGATTGTCCCACATCTCCTTGCTTCGGCCATATGACATGCCGTCCAGAATCTTGGACGGGATGATGTTGCGGTAGGTCGTCCTCCAGGTGTCTACGTGAATCCGAGAGATGGCCTCTGTGTCTTGAATCTGCGCCCTCCTGACGGTGACCGCCATCGCCCACCCTAAACAAGCTGGCAACTAATAGATTACTCTTTCAAATTCCTTGAAAGCCCTCGAAGGTTCCTTCAAGGATTCATCCAGGCCGCTAGCCGCCCTCCGTCCTGCTCGCCATCAGAGTTAGGCGATCAGCGAAGTTCTCTTTGCAGGACCATCACTAGAATCCTTCTCCTTCCAACTTTCTCCGTGGTCTTCTTCATTTCTACAAACCCGTTCTTCTTGTAAAATCCGACCGCCCTCGTATTGAGGACCTCCGTCTTCACAGTCAGCAAGACAACCCCCACTCCGAGAGCCGCGTTGCAGGCCTTGCGCACCAGCCTGCTCCCGAGCCCTCGGCCCGACTCGCTTTCGAGCACCACGACACCCGACAACTCAGCCTCTTTCTTGCCTGTGCGTCTAATGCTAGCGAAGCCCAGAATCTCTCCTCGTCTCTCAGCAATGACGATCCTGGTGTTCGGGCTCGCAAGCCTGCTAGAAAGGAACTCCTTCGAGGCTATCTCTCTAATCGCCTCTTCGTTGGCGCCAGTGAATCCCAGAGCCTCCGGCCCTGCCTCCTTCCAAGCACGCAGGAAGAAGGTACCCAGCAGTACTGCATCTGCTTTCCTCGCGGGTCTCACTATCACATCGGCGGTTCCAAGAGTTGGCTTGGTCTCTGGATTCATGTGTCTCCGATAGGCCAGCAGTTTCCTCTCCCATCAGGTAGATTAGGCTTCAGCCCCACATGTTGAGCGGGGTTTGCGGTTCAGTCCGTTGCCGAGTACGGTGATTTGTACTTCAGAGTGGGTCCTGGCAGACGACCTTCTTTCATGTCCACGCTATCGCCAATTATTGCCCACCCTCTTCAGCGCAACTCGGACCCCATACGGAACAATGGCAACAGCGAGGAGAACCGACCCGCACAGAGCGAATATCTCCTCACCATCGGGCCAGCCCAGCAACCAGACTCCGACTAGGAGCAACGCGCTCAGCCAACGAGGTATGGCTCTCGTCATGCGCAAGGCGATGGCCCGAATGGAAAATTCAGACCATGTCAACCGTAATGTGGCGCAACTTCCCACCACAATGCGGAGGCTCTGCGCCGAACCTTAGGTCGGCACCGGAGCCAACATTGCTCGTTTCACGAGATTGCAGTGCGGGGGGTGGGATTCGAACCCACGAACCCCTAAGGGACGGGATTTCTCGGCGGACCCTCGACTTCGACTCGCGCTTAAGTCCCGCGTTGTTGCCCAGGCTTAACTACCCCCGCGATTACCGCGGGCGTTGAATCTGTTATTAACGTAAGCTCGTGCTAGCCGACCGCCTTCAAGAGTTCGCCCACGGCTCTCGTGTTCATTACATGTTTTGCTTCAAGCCACCCCCTCCTGGCCACGGTGACCCCGTAGAGAAGGTTGTCCAGCTCAGCGACGGAGTGGGCGTCCGAGTCGACCACGATCCGCACTCCTTCTTCCATCGCCTTCTTCGCCCAGACCTCGTCCATGTCTAGCCTCTGAGGCGCTCCGTCAATCTCCAGCATCTTGCCGTTGTCTCTCGCAGCCTCAATCACCCTCTCTGGGTCGATCGGATTTGCGTCTCTCCTTCCGATCAGCCTGTTCGTTGGGTGGCAGAGGAAGTCCACCGATGGATGGGAGAGCGCCCTGACCGCCCTCTTCGTAAGCTTCGGAGCGTCCTGCTTGAAGCTCTGGTGCAGCGATGCCCCCACCAGGTCGAATTCGTCCAGGAACTCCCTGTCAAAGTCGACGGTCCCGTCCGCCTTGATTTCAAGTTCCACTGCCCTCAGCACTCTGAAGGGCTTCATCCTCTCGTTCAATTGATCTATCTCAGCCCACTGCCTGCGGAACCTTTCTTTCGTCAGACCGTTAGCCACCCTCACTGACACAGAGTGGTCCGTCACGGCGATGTACTCGTATCCTCTGGCCTCCGCTGCACTTGCCATCGCCTCGAGCTCCGCTGCGCCGTCGCTCCACGTGGTATGCATCTGCAGGTCTCCCCTGATGTCGTCCGCCTTGACTAGGTTGGGGAGCCTCCTGCTCGCCGCCGCCTCGATTTCGCCCGAGTTCTCCCTCAGCTCGGGATGGATGTACTCGAGCTCGAGCTTCTGGTACACCCCTTCCTCCGTGCTCCCAGCGAGCCGCTTCCCGTCTATGGTGAAGAGCCCGTATTCATTGAGCTTCCACCCTTTCTTAATCGCAATGCTCCGGAGTGCGATGTCGTGTTCCTTGGAGCCAGTGAAGTAGACCAGCGCGGCCCCGTACTCGTCTTCCGAGAAGAGCCTGACATCCACCTGCACCCCCTCTTCCAGCTTCACGCTCGCCCGCTTCGGCCCCCTCTCCAGGACCTGAGCGACTCCCGGGCACTTCGACAGAGCGTCGACGACGCGAGAGTCGGTAGACAGCAGGTCGAGGTCTCCGACGGTGCTCTTCCCCCTCCTGAGGCTCCCTGCCATCCCTACCCTGATGCCGAGCGACGAGAAGTAAGATTCTAGCTTCTGGAAGGTTCCCTCTGCTTCCGGGAGAAGCATCCTCTTCTCGAAGCTGCTCATCTTCGCAACACCTACCCTGAACGATTCTAGCACGCTTGGGCCGAACTCGCCTTCGAGTCGACCATCCTCGAGGGCCTTCTGCAGCTCGCCGATGCTGGTTATCCCAAGCTCATGCGAAAGCCTGTGGGCGGTCCTGGGACCTATCCCCTGCACCTTCATCAGTGCAGGGACCCCTGGCGGAACCTTCGACCGCAGCTCCTCCAGAAGGCGAAGCTTCCCGGTTCCGAGGTATTCCGAGATCTTCTTCGCAATCCCCGACCCCACGAACTTGATGTCTTCCAGCTTCTGCTCCCTCCACAGCTGCTCGATGTCTACTTCCAGGTTCCGTATGCTGGTTGCCGCCCTGTGATAGGCAATTACCTTGAACCTGTCTTCCCCGTTTGCTTCGACCAGCTCCCCGAGTTCGTCGAGGAGTTCAGCTATCTCCAGGTTCTTCACGACTTTCTCACCTATCCCCGACCCTTGAGGAGAGACGGGCCCTGCGCCCCGGAACGGGAGTGACTACGCCCACCAGCCGAATTCCTTCGGGGGCGTGGTGATTTCCAGCGTCCTGCCCTTCTCGACCATGACGTCGTCTTCCAGGCGCACGCCGAGTTTCCCCCTGATGTAGGCCCCCGGCTCGACCGTGAAGCACATCCCGTCCTTCAGCTTCTCGGTCCCGCCTTCGACGATGTACGGGGCCTCGTGGACCTCCAGTCCTAGGCCGTGGCCCGTCCGGTGGATGAAGTACTTCCCTAGGCCCTTCCTCTCGAGGCTGTCCCTTGCGGCCGCATCAACGGCCCCCACAGGCACCCCGCCGCGGGCCGCGCCGATTCCCGACTCTTCGGCCTCCAGCACCTCTGCATACACCTTCCGCAGTTCTTCCGACTCGCCCAGGCACAGTGTCCTCGTCACGTCAGCAAAATACCCGTCGAAGGCGCAGGAGATGTCGAAGATGATTCCCTCTCCGCGCCTCACCTTTCTGGACGACGGGAGCCCGTGGGGGTCGGCTGCCCTCGGCCCGGTTTGAACCAGCAGGTCCTCCACTCTGGTGGCCCCGTTTTCATATATCACTTCTCTGGCCTTCCTCCCAAGTTCCCGCTCGGTCATCCCGTCTCTGATTATGCCCGGAAACCGCTCGAATGACTCGCTCAGAATCTTGGCCGCCTTCTTTAGCAGCGTCGCCTCCGTTGCGTCTTTTATCTCCCTCAGTCCTTGGAGGACAGGCTCTGCGTCTTCGAAGTGAGGAGATGCGTGCTTCATTAGCCTGTGCAAGAACAGGAAGGGCACCTTCCCCTCGACCCCCCAGGAACCCCTGGGCTTCAGCTCCTTCGACGCCCTTGCAATCGCGCCGTCCCATCCCTGCGAGTCAGTCCATTCGATGATTTCCATGTCCACTGGCGACCCCCAGTAGGGTCCCGCCTCTAGTTTCGGGGCGACTAGTCGGGCCCTCCCCTCCGTTGGGACCAGCATCATGAAGGGCCTTTCGAGCAGAAGAGACTCCACTCCGGTAAAGTACCGGATGTTGGGCCCGGGGACCAGCACCGCTCCCTCCAGCTTAGCCTCCGTCAATCGCGCCTTCAGACGCTCGATTCTTCCAGCGTAGTCGTGCAAACTCACGATTCTCATCCACGATAATCAGGACCAGTGTTAATATGTTGTACGAAGGCGGGCCGCTTCAGCCTTGGGTCTTCAGGAGCTCCTCCTTCTCAGGGTCGCGAGAAGGTGGATCGCGGGCGTTGACCTTGACACGGCAATGAAGGACTCGTCGATCGCCAACAAGAAGGGCATCGGCGTCGTTGTAAACTTCCTGGGCGAGGAAATCAAGGACTCAGCCACTGCGGACGCACAGGTCCAAGAGTATCTAGGACTCCAGAACGCCATCGCTGCCAACTCCATCATGGGCTTCGCGTCGGTGAAGCTGACCCAGTTGGGGATGGGCACTGACGACGAGGGCGCTAAACGCAGGCTCGAAACAATCGCAGCGAACGCCGAGAGTCACAGCCAGCAGCTGTTCGTGGACATGGAGAGTTCCCCTCTAGTGGACCGGACGCTTTCGATGTACCTTGAAAGGCTGTCAAAGTACCGCGGGATGGGATTGGCCTTCCAGTCATACCTGAGGCGGAGCAAGTCAGACCTGGGGCCACTGCTGGACAAAGGAGCGCGAATCAGGCTGGTGAAAGGAGCCTACAGAGAGTCCCGCGACGTTGTGTTCCACTCACGGAAGGAAATCAACCAGAACTTCACCGACCTGATGAGGGTGCTCTTCGAGCGTGGGGACAACTTCGCAATCGCCACCCACGACTCGGCCCTTGTCGACGAGGCGAGGAAGATGGCTGAGTCGAAGCACGTCGATTTCAGGTTCGAGATGCTGAAGGGCATCCGCAACGACCTCAAGGCCGAACTGGTTGCGTCTGGGTACAAGGTGTTCGAATACCTTCCCTACGGCGGCAGGTGGATGGCCTACTCGAAGAGGCGGGTCACGGAGCACCCGAGTAACATCTGGCTCCTGCTCAGGTCGCTCGTCTGACCTCTGAAGACCTCCGAAATCATGGCCAGGACTTTGATAACAGGCTCTACAACTCTAGACTTCCCCTCCAAAATAGGCTGAAAGGCCTTCCCGAGGCCAACAATGGCTCAGTATCAAACCGGACAGATTTGGGGAGCCCTCAGGAAGGCCTGGAAGGGGTACCGGATCGCAAAGGTCCAGCACGACGGTGCTAGGATGAGGGAATACGCCACACGCATCAGGACTCTCCAAGGCCAGCTGGGCGTCCCACTGGCAAGCTTCCCCGACTTGGGAATGTAGAGGAGTACCCCTCCTCTCTCTTTTTTACCGGCCGGTAAACTCTCTGTCTATCTCTTCGAGTATCTCTCCGACGACGCGTTGCTGGAGGCCGAGCGAGCTAGACAGGTCGCCGATCCCGTCTCGCTGCTCCTTGATCAGGTACTTCAAGACCCTTCTTCTGTCGGCGGGCCCCAGAAACGAGCTGGCTCTGGCGGCCTCCCTCAGCGCGAGGTTCCTCAGGTAGAGCAGCACAGCTCGCTCCTCCTCCATCTGTTTGAGCTTCTTGTCGACCTTTCCCACGAACTCCGCCAACGGCCCCAGCTTCGAAGCGTCGTCAGGGCGCAGGAAGGCCTCGTTGGCCTGGGCTACGAGCTGGGTGCCTTCATCCTGCTCCTGTCTTCCAGGGAGGTTACCGAACGTAAAGAGGCGCGCCCTGAAGAGGCTCGGGGCGAGGTCGATTGTGACCGAGACGCTTTTCGTCAGTATGTACTCCTTCCGCTGAGGCCCCCTCGGCGAGTCTTCCAGCATAGTACTAACGAGGCCGGCGTCCTCCATTGTGACCAGGTGTTTGGCCACCAGCTGCTGGCTAAGGCCCAACTCCTTCGACAGCTGGAGCTGGTAGTTGGGCTCCTGGCTCAGCCTGGCGATTATCTGTCTCCTGATCGGGTTCTCGACCGTCCGAAGGACGGCGCCTAGGTCCGACTGGGTCATCTTGTTTTCCCTTGAATTCCTGCAATATCCCTCTCTCGTATAAATAGGTTCTCGGCGAAGCGGCCGCGACTCGGAAAAGGTTCCAAGGATTTATTACAGAACGTCGGGGCAGCGGTTCCACTCGTGCCTCTCAGCAAAGTCTTGGTCGCAGGGAACGCAGCCATAGCCAGCGAGCATCCCCTCGCTTCCGTGGCAGGCTACGACGTCCTGAAAAGTGGAGGCAACGCGTTCGACGCCGCCGTCGCAGTCAGCTTCGCGCTGTCAGTCGTGCAACACCAGATCGGGGGCCTGGGAGGCGACTTCTTCGCCCTCTCCTTCGAATCCAAGACCGGGAGGGTCCACTGCCTGAACTCCAGCGGGTGGGCCCCCTCTGGGCTCACCGCCGACCTCGTAAGGTCAAAGGGAGGTGGGGCGATGCCGGAGCTCGGCCCTCTCTCGTGCGTGGTCCCCGGCCAAATTGCCGGAGTCTCGGCGATGCATGAGAAGTTCGGCAGTCTCGAGTTCGAAAGTCTCCTCGGAGCGGCGGCTTCGTACGCCCGGGATGGGTTCCCTGCGGGTGACGGCATCTGCAGGTCCATTTCGTCTACGCTTGACGGCTTCTCTCCGGAAGCGAGGAGAGTCTTCGCTCCCCAAGGGGGCCCTCCCGCAGCGGGAGATTGGATTCGCCAAGAAAACCTGGCCAAGGTGATAGAGGAGATAGTAGAGGGAGGTGCAGAAGCCTTCTACGGAGGCTGGCCGTGCGACCGGGTTCGCGAGACCCTCGAGCGCCTGGGCGTCCCCGCCAAGCCGGCTGACTTCTCCGACTTCAAACCAGAATGGGCCGACCCCCTCGTTCTGGATTACCGCGGGACCAGGGTGTACGAGATGCCTCCGAACAGCATGGGTGCGACCACATTGCTGATCTTGAAGCTCCTTTCGGCCACGCCCCTCGCCGGGGTTGGGTCCCTTTCAAAGGAAAGGGTCGAAGCCACCATGGGCGCAGCCGAAGTCGCTTATTCAAGGAAGGACGCTATGCTCGGCGATCCAAGGTTCTGCAAGATAGACCTGGACCGGTTCTTGGACACGCCCGCCCCAGCCGAAAGGTATTCGGGCAGGGTTCAGGGCGGGGACACGACCGCGTTCTCTGTAGCCGACCAGGAGGGGAACCTGATCTCCGCCATCCAGAGTCTCTTTCGTCACTTTGGCTCCAGGGTCTTCGTCTCCGACTGCGGGATCATGCTGAACAGCCGGGCGTCGGGGTTCAGGATGAGTGGCCCCAACATAGTGGAGCCGCGCAAGCGTCCTCTCCATACCCTCTCGTCACTGATCCTTGAGCGCGGTGACGGCAGCCGCACGGCCATAGGGACGAGCGGCGGCGACTATAGGCCGTTGCAGCACGCACAGTTCGTGACGGACGTTGCCGACTTCGGGATGTCGCTCGAACAGGCTGTCGCCCATCCGAGGTTCGTCTGGAGCGAAGGGAGAGACCTCGTTGTCGAGGAGGGGTACCAGGCTACCGACTCTCCTCGCTACGACGTGCAGATGGTTCCTGGGCAGGGAAGGACGGGAGTCTGCCAAGCTGTGGAAGTCCGCGGCCGTGTGCGCAAAGCCGTGTGCGACTCCCGCGGAGACGGGATTCCCGCGGGCTTCTAGGGAGAGGGCTGGCATGGCAGCCGAACTTCCTTAAATGGCCGGAGTCATTCATCTATATCATGCGGCTCGTCGTTGGGATATCGGGCGCCAGCGGAGCAATCTACGGCGTTCGTGCGCTGGAGGTCCTGAGGAAGCTAAGGGCGGAGGTTCACCTTGTCGTGACGACTGCGGCCCGGGAAACCATTCCCATAGAGACGGGGCTTCGAACCAGAGAGGTCGAACGGCTTGCCACCCGGACCTATGATATTGGCGATCTGACCTCCGTTTTGGCGAGTGGTTCGTACCAGACAGATGGCATGCTCGTCGTCCCGTGCAGCATGAAGACGCTGGGCGGCATCGCCACCGGATACTCCGACAACCTCCTTCTCAGGGCCGCCGACGTGACATTGAAGGAGAGACGCCCTCTCGTGCTGGTCGTGAGGGAGACCCCCTTGTCTCTGATTCATTTGGAGAATATGGTCACCGTCACGCGGGCAGGCGCCGTCGTCCTTCCAGCGATGCCGGCGTTCTATCACAAGCCCAGGACGATCGACGAGCTGGTCGACCAGGTGGTGGGGAAGGCGCTCGACGTGCTTGGGGTGGAGAACGGCCTGCTGAAGCGCTGGGGTCGCGGAGGGCGAGCCTAGAAACTCACCGACGCGCCGTCCACTCTCACGCTGGCACCTGTAGCGATCTTCGTTATGTCAATCATGTCCACGCACGGAATCTCGGAGATTATGACTCCGACAGCGACTATCGTCTCGCATTTTGAATTGATTATCGCCGACGGGGCAGCCCCGTTCCTCTTGAGCCTGTACAGAACGTAGGACCCTACGGTGGACCCTTTCCCGTTGGGGAAGACCAGCACTCTCCCCTTAACAGACTCGCCCCTGAGCTCATGCCCGCGCTCTATGACTCTCCCCGTGTCCGGGTCCACACCCCCGTAGAACGACATCGGATTGGAGGAAACGAGGGCGATTCCCTCACCCTTCCCGTTGAAGATCACCCTGCCGCCGAGCCTCAATTCCTCCCTGTCGCCTCCATCACGCAATCCTCTAAGCTCATGAAACGCACCTTCGCACCTCCGTTCCTTAGGTAGTGACATGCCTTCGCAGAGTTTGTAGCGACGATGCCGTACCCCAACTCCTCTATCGGCGCGACCACCATGCAGGTGTCTGTCGCGAACTTGGCCCCGCTGCGTTCTACCTGCCGAGAGTATCCCGCCTCATCGCTCAGGCGCTTCACTTCCCTGCTGCAGCAGACCCAGAACTCCTTGGTGACCTTCTTGCCCTTCAAGAGCTCTGCTATGGTCTTCACCTCGGCAAGGGAGCAGTGAGGGCACCCGACGGAGACGAAGTCGGGAGAACCCTCGTCGTTGAGCTTGGCCTCGGTCTCCGAGAGGTCTCTTGAGGTGAAACGTATGGCCTCGGTTTCGCCAGCCCCCGCACCAGCCTCCGGTGTCACCCCCTCCATGTGGAACATGGCAACTCCTCCTGAGCTCGCAAGTGCAGCCGAGAGTGTCTTCAGTTCCTCGAGGCCCGCAGACCGCACCCTGGTGAAGAACGGGATTCCATCCTTTACCTCCTTCCCGACAAAGTATCCCATCGCGGAGAAGTCTTCGGGCGATTCAAGCGGGGCTTCGATGTCGACTCTCAGCGTCGGCCGCCGGCTTTCATCGAGGTGGAGACCGTATAGCGGCGTAAGGCCTGTAAGGCTGGCAGCCAAGGCGCTCGGTCCCCCTTCCCGGTTCGTCCTCGCACCCAGCACTGAGTTGGCATAAACCACAGCGGAGCTCTCCCCCCACGCAATATGGTCCCCGAACCTGGGCTCGTTCCCTGCGAGGTAGGGGGTGCATGTGCACGTGACCTCCAGGCCCAGCCTTCTGTAGGCGTCGATAACCTCCAGCTGCTTCTTCGCGAAGGCACTGCCTATGCCCTGGGACTTCCAATCGGTCAGGCTCATCCCGGCTGGGTTCATGGTGGTCTTCACCCTTGCCCTGCCGTCCTTCGCGAGTTCGTTCAGGAACTCGACGCCAGCGTCCCCGAGGTTCTTGTAAGAGACGCCGGACACCTGGACGCTTGTAACCCTGACCAACCTCTTCGCTCCATAGATTTCTCCCAGGGCAACCAGAATCTGCATGCTCTTCTGAGCCGCTCGCCCCTCGGCGCCCGAAAGCAACGCCTCTTCTTCTCTCGTTAGATGCACTCGGAATCTACTCCAGGTAGTCTTCTGCTCTTATCTTGTCCTCCAGTGGGTTTCTCGCCTTGACGAAGGCGTCTCTAGGAACCCCGAACGGAATCGTCGCGTCGAGGCCTGCCTTGCAGGTCTTCCGCGTCACCTGGTCTGCGGACGGGTCCAGCGACGACCCGAGCTCGCCAGGCTTGACCGATAGGCCTTTGTCCAGCTGGCTCCTCGTCGCTATCGCCCACTCTACGGCGTTGGGGTCGGTGATGTCGATGTCCTCGTCCACGACGATGGCGTGCTTGAGGCTGGGGTGTCCCCGGAAGGCCGCCTCCAGAGCCTTGGACGGGTCCCCCTCGCTCTTCTTCCTAATTTTCACGACGCCGTGCAGCCAGGACGAACCCCCTGCGGTCAGGCGGACGTCGAGGCATTCGCACGCCTTGCTGACCTCCCTGAACATCGTCGCCTCTCTGGGGGTCCCCATCAGGAATCTGTGCTCGGACCCCCCTGGCACAATGGCCTGGTAGATCGGGTCTCTTCTGTGTGTCACCCTCTTGACTTTGATGACGCGCTGCTTCCTCACTATGTCGTAAGCTCCGACGATGTCCGGGAAAGGCCCTTCGTCGACGAAATCGTCGGTCACCTCGCCCTCGAGCACGAGTTCGCACTCCGCCGGGACGACAG
>DASPOB010000045.1:0-21128 GCA_035626235.1 Nitrososphaerales archaeon
CGGCCTCGGCGATCCTCTCGGCACAGAGGTCCTTGTCTATGACTGCGTCTACCCCTTCGTACTCCCCCTTCGAGTTTCTCACTACGGGGATTCCCCCTCCTCCTCCTGCGACCAGTATCGGCCCAGTCCCGAGGATCTTCGAAATGGCATCAGCCTCGACGACCCTGACCGGCTCAGGGGAGGGGACAACCCTTCTGTACCGGCGTGGGCCTGTCTTGCCCACCGCTTTCATCACGAAACCCTTCTTCGCGGCGACCCTCTTCGATTCCTCTTCGGTGTAGAAAGGGCCGATTGGCTTGGACGGGTTCTTGAACGCCGGGTCAGCCCTGTCGACGTACACCTGGCATACGAGGGAAACGACTCCGCGCTTGGACCCGGCGCCCCTGAGCATGTTGCCGAGCTCTCGTTGGATGAGATAGCCTATCTCCCCTTGCGTCATGGCGTCCATCACGTGCAGCGGGTTCTCCGGGACTTCCGTCGTGGACGACTCCTGAATGGCGATGTTCCCCACTTGTGGGCCGTTGCCGTGGGTGATCACCAGCTGGTGCCCCCTGTCGACGATCCTCATGACCTGCCTGGCGACCGTCCTCACGTTCTTGACCTGCTCTTCGTAGGTGCCTGTCTGGTCGGAATCGAGCAGAGCGTTGCCCCCGAGGGCCAGGACTATCTTCAAGGTAAACGGCTACTCGCCGGGGGTAGAAAAAGTGACACTGGCCCCCGCACACTTGATCCCTGCGACCTCCGGCGAGACCCGGCAGACCTGCCTGCATCCGAGACCGAGGCAAGATAGGAAGTGAACGGGATTATCCCCCGTCCTATTGGCGTAGCCTCCAGTGAGGCGGTCCGTCGGCTCCACTCACGCTTAAGAGTCCGCATGCGGTCTCTCCAGACCCGTTGACGCCGCTTGAGGAGCTCTCCGACCTGCTCACAGGTAGCTCGCGCGTCGTCGTGCTCGCAGAGAAGGATGTTGACCTCAGGAGCGGGCGTGGCGACTGGAGCCTGGTCGTCATGAAGATGGTCGAAGGGTCCCTTGCTGCAGGGGGGAGGGGCGCTGGCTTCGGCGAGAGGAGAATCACAAAGGTGGCCCTGTATCGACTCAAGGATGGAAAGTGCGAGAAGCCGTTCGAGACCGAAGATGAATCACGCCTGGCCGGATTCGAAGTCCCATACTACGTCTCCCGTCTCCCGTTCGTCCTCGAGGACGGTAGCGAGGTCGTTGGGTACGGGGCCGTCGACCCCGGCCTCGTCGCCGAATACTCCAGGAGAATGGTCTGACTCGCTCCGGCGCCCGCTCCAAGGAGCTGGCGCGCGCCTCCTAGGGTTAAAATAGACTCGACGGCGGCCGCCACGTCATGAAAGTCCTGGTCACGGGCGCGTCCGGGATGGTAGGGCGGAACCTCGTTTCCTACTTCCAGCAGAAAGGTGTGGGGGTGATCCCCACCGACCTTGCGGGCTGGGACGTCTCTGGCGACCTACTGGACAGGGACTTCGTCTTCAGCAGGTTGTCGGCCCTCGACTTCGACGCCGTAATCCATCTCGCGGCCATCACTGAGCTGAAGAAGACGATTGAAGATCCCCGACTCTGCTTCGAGGTCAACTGCTTCGGGACCCTCAACATGCTCGAGCTAGCGAGGAGGAAGGGGGTCTCGAGGATGGTCTTCTCTTCGTCCGCTAACGTCTTCGGGGCTCCCAAGGCCAACCCGGTCACCGAGGAATCGCCGTTCAGCCCGAGGGTCCCCTACGACTATTCGAAGGTCATAAGCGAGAACATGGCCATGGGCTTCTTCAAGTCCAAGAACCTGCCAATTGCAATCACGCGGAGCTGGTTGCTATTCGGCGAGTACGACCAGCCGTCCAGGGCCACCATACGGTTCATCAGGGCCTGCCTCAAGGACGAGCCTTTGACGCTGTTCAACGAGGGGAGGGACACGACGTCTCCCTCCCACGCCGTAAATTACGCCAAGCTGGCTCTCGCGCTGCTCACGGACGAGAACGGAGTAGGGGAGGCATTCAACTTCGGAGGAGAGAGGGCGGTGTCCGTCAGGGAGCTCGCCGAGACGGTGAAGAAGCT
Source organism: Nitrososphaerales archaeon (assembly GCA_035626235.1). Taxonomy (GTDB): domain Archaea; phylum Thermoproteota; class Nitrososphaeria; order Nitrososphaerales; family Gagatemarchaeaceae; genus DATFYP01. The sequence goes on from DASPOB010000045.1 coordinate 2,072, forward strand.
GACGGGCTCGAAGTCGAAGCTTGACCTCGCGCCGCCTAGGACGGAACTCGAGAAGGACCCCCAGATCAGCTACCCGTCAATGCAGAAGGCCAAGACCCTTCTCGGTTACGAGCACGAGCTCACTCTCGAGCAGGGGCTGCAGAGGACAATCGACTGGGTGAAGAAGCAGGGCTAGGCAGTCAGGATTAGCTCAACTTTCACATCGTCCGGAATCTTCAGCTTGGTGATTTGTCTCATGGTCCTGTCGTCGGGCTGGATGTCCAGTATCCTGCGGTGGACCCTGAGCTGCCAGTGGTCGAACGTGTGGCTCCCCTCCCCCGTCGGTGCCTTCCTGGTGGTGATCTTGAGCTTCTTGGTTGGGAGCGGCTGCGGGCCCCTCACCTTGACCCCGGTCTTGTCGGCGATGTCCCTGATGTCCTTGGCCACCCTCTCGATCTCCTCCAAGTTCGTGCTGGTGAGCTTGATCCTGGCGAACTGGGCCATTTTGCTGGGGGCGCGCCCCATGCAGTCTATTTAGGGGTTGTGTGCGGCTTCAGGCTGGAACCTCGTTCTCCTGTCCGTCCATCTTATTAGGAAAAGGGAGGGCCCTAGGTTCGGTTGAGGAATAGCGGGTCCGAAAGAGGACGCCTGAAAGATGAGGAAGGGCACTCACCTACAGCCAGACGCCGGTTCCTAGGACGGAAGTCACTCTTCCTGTTCGACCTAGACGGCGTCTTCTACAGGGGGAAGGAGAGCAGAGTTCCCCTAGGCGGTGAGAAGACCGTCGACGCCATCAGGTCCGCCGGCAAGGCGCTGTTCATCCTCACCAACGACTCCACAGACACGGTGGAGACAATTCACTCGCGGCTTGCCGAGTCCGGAATCACGGTCAGGGTCGACGAGATTCTTACCAGCGCATCCCTCACCTCCGACTATCTGAAGTCCAAGTACGGACCGGTCTCTTACTATCTGATAGGGGAGCACGGGCTCGAGGCAGAGATGGCCAGGCTGGGGCACACGAAGACCGAGAGCGATCGAGCAGACTTCGTCGTCGTCGGCCTCGACAGGGAGCTCAGCTACAGAAAACTCGACCACGCTGCAAGGGCCGTGCGGAACGGAGCCACCATCATTGCGACGCACGCCGCCCGGCTCTACATGTACAAGACCGGCCCAGCTGTGGCGACAGGTCCGATTGTGAAGGCGCTCGAGTACGCGACGGGGAAAAGAGCCCGGGTCATTGGGAAGCCTTCCCCGCTGATGTTCAGGCTGGCCTTGAGAAAGGCGGGTTGCCCTGTCAAAGACGCCGTCATGATAGGTGACCAGGTAGAAACCGACGTGGCTGGTGCGGCAAGAGTAGGGATAGATGCGGTTCTTGTGACCACCGGTGTCGACAAGACGGCAAGGGGGTATAGGTTGCTTGCCACCATCCAGGGAGTCGACGACCTGGCGGCGCTTCTCTGAGATGGCCAGGCAACCTTAAATCGATTCACGAGGGCGCGAAAGCCAAAGCTTGCAGCACCTTTCCAAGTCCCCGACTAAGTGTGTCCTCTGCGGAGTGGCCGAGCCAGAAGCGGGAACCTTTCCGCAGGTCATCGGGGTAGGGAGGGTGTGCCTGGCGTGCGGAATGAAAAAAGTGAAGTGCGAAGCGTGCGGCTCCGATGTGAAGCTGCTGACTTCGTCCAGGCTGCAGGGAAAGACTCTCTGTCTCACGGACCATATGAAGGAAGTGGAGAAATACAGGCAGCACATCGTAGTCACCTTCGACGAGGATCTGGAACCAGCTGCCTCAATTCTTCCGAGGGCCCTGGCCGAGTCGCCTGAGGGGTACACCCTCCTGGCCGTCAGGAGAGGACGGAACAGTACCCACATCTGGGAAGCGGAGTACGAGAAGTCGGAAGTCTTCGAAATGCGTTGCAGCTAGCGAATTCAACGGCTCAACTACTTTTCACTCTTTTTCCTTTAAGCGCACGTTTGCGCTGTTGCTTCGGTGCAGGGACTGTGCCAAGTGAGGAGATGCAGGTGTTGAACAGGCTCCTCCAGCAGTTCGAGGATCTCAAGGAAGGGCTGGACCCGAACGTCCTGGTCGGGTGGTACGACAAGGTCGCCAGCGACGCGAAGGCCAAGGCGCCGCCGGAGCTGATGGACCTGATCGATGTCGTTCAAGACCCGATACTTCCGATGAAATTCGAATTCAAGACTTCCAGGCGCACAGTGAAGTATGTGCTAGAGGCGATTGACGAGAACCTGGAAGCTATGCCGACGGCGACGCGGCTCTACTTCCAGAAGCTCTCGGAGCTCATCCAGGCAGAGATGCTTCGCTAGGACGCTTCCTTCACGACGACGGTACCGGTCATCCACGGGTGGTAGGTGCAATGGTACTCGTATACCCCTGGCTTGGTGAAGGTGTAGGAGAAGGAGGCCCCGGGAGCCAGGTAGCCCGAGTCGAACGCCTGCCCGTTAGCCGTGACAGTGTGGGGCTGGCTGTCGTCGTTCGTCCAGACTACCGTGTTGTTGACACCAATCACGACGGTGACGCTGTCCGGGCCGAAGCCCTTGCTGATTCCAGGGGTCCCGGCCCCTGCAAGGATGCTGACGCTGACGGACGTTATACCTGCCTGTGTTGCCTCCGTTGTCGTCTCCGATGCCTCGGCGGTGTAAGCCAGATTGGGGATTACCACGAGGTAGCCTATCATGCCGATCTGCGCGTGGTAGGTGCAGACGAATTCGTAGATTCCCGCATACCTGGACACGAAGGAGTAAGTGGCAGAGACGTTTCCCGGCGTCCCCTTGACCACAACCCCCGGCGAGTTGTTGGCCGCAGGGGTCGTGAAAGTCTGGCCCGTCAGGTCGTTGACCAGCCCTGGGACCGTGGCGTTCACGATTATGTTGTAGGGGGGCCCGACGACGAAGTCATGGGCGACCGTGTCGTTGTCGATGAATGTCAGCTTTACAGTGTCGCCCTGATTCACCACTATGAAGGAAGGGTCAAACCTGTCTTGGTGGGCGGAGGGCGATAGGTACCATGTCTCCCTTATGATTCTCGTCGTCGGGGCTTGGTTCATCACCGGGAGGCTCGCGTTCCCCTGGCCCCTGGTGCCGTTGACAGCTTCCTCCAGCTTCTCAACCTGAACCTCGAGGGCGGCGATTTGCTTGCTCTGGGAATTGAGTTGAGCGGACGGCGACTGCGTAGACGAGACGTAGACTACTGATACGGCGGCAAGCGCGATGATCAGCACTACGACGGTTGCTGCTGCGGATGACATGGCGTCCCTTTTCTCGGACCTCATCCTGGGACGAGTCGTCACGGCAAGTTCACCTAGGCGCTCCGCCCGCTCGCCGACCACCGCAGCTCCCGGGCAAGCTGCATGCTCCCGGCCTGGAAAGCCCTCGCGTCCATTATCTCAACGCTTGGCGCCAGCAGCGGTTTGAATTCCATCTTGCCGAGAATATCCCTGTCCACGTCCACGCCCGGGGCCACCTCCTCAAGGACCATGCCTCCCGGGGTGAGTTCGAACACTGCCCTCTCCGTGATGTACTTGACCTCCTTCCTTGATCTCATTGCCTGGCTGCCGCTGAAGTAGCTCTTGTAGACTCTATTCACGAACTTCGCCGTGTCTCCTTCCTTTTCGATTCTCAGCTGCCCTCCCTCCAGCCCGACCTTTCGCTTCCCCGCAGTGAACGACCCTGCGAAGTATATCCTGGGTGAGCCGCCCGCGATGACCGGGAACCCTCCGGGGCCGAAGACGGTCCCAGGGAGCGTTGACGGGTTTACATCCCCGTTCATTCCCACCTGCATGAACCCCAGGGATGCTGCATCGATGCTTCCCCCCTCGAGATTTGTGAAGGTGTCCGGGAGAGAGGAGAGCGCGAAGGGTCCCACAGCCGCGCCGAAGTCGATTCCCGTCAGGGCGAGGCCCCCCCACTGCCCCGACTCGAGCACCCCCACAATGTAGTCGGAGACCCCCTCCTCTACGGCGAGCCTCGACGCCAGAGAGGGTGTTCCAATGCCCAGATTCACCGCTATCTGGGCTCCTTTCGACTTCGCTATCCTGACGAATTCGATGAGAAGGCGCCTCGCCATGACCAGCCTATCAGGCTCGATGGGCACCTGCTCGGGGATTCTCGGCGCTATCCTCGCGGTGTAGGAAAAGGCGGGGTCGTACACCGTGCTCCCCACCTGCCAGTGATAGGCATTCGGAGACACCACCACATAGTCGACGCAGGGAGCTGGGACCTGGACCGTCCTGGGCCCGCTGCGCTCTTGGCCGAGATGCCTCACCTGCCCGATGACAATGCCCGGGCCGGGGCGCGCCTTCACCGCCTGGGCGATGCTCAAGACCGTCCCAGTTATCACCTCGTCTTCCATGGTGAGGTTCCCAATCGGGTCTGCCGTCGTTGCCCGGATTAACCCCACGGTAGGCTTCGGCGCTTCGTAAAGCAGGTACTCCTCCCCGCCCAAGACCGTTTCTTTCACCTTGCAGGTCCCCCTTTCTGCCGCCAGCGCATTCATCCTTCCGCCGTCCTCCTTCGGGTCGACGGCCGTCCCCACTCCAATGCGGCTTATCACTCCCGGCCTGCCGGTTGCGACCTCCCTGAACCAGTTTGCCGCGACCCCCAGTGGCCAGGAATAGACTTCGATGACGTTGTCGGTGGTCATCTTCTGCAGCCACGGGGAGAAGCCCATGTAGGGCACGGAGATCCCCCTGAAGAGCCCGAAATCCCTCGATTCGCACTGGTGCTTCGCGACAAGGTCGAGGGCCCTCCCGGGGATGGCGGGTAGGGCGTCGCATTCTATGAAGAGGTTCTTTGGGTGCCCCGTTTCCCTGTACCTCCGGTGGAGTCCTAGAATCAGGTACTCCGGGGTCGTCGCCATGTTAAAGCCTGAAACGGCGACCACGTCGCCGTCGACCACTTTCCCGACCGCCTCTTCAACGGTGATCACCGCGCCCCACCGACGGATTCCACCGGCCGTCGGGTGCACGCCGTCTGACGAGCTGGGAGGTCGTCGAACACCCTCCTCCTTCCGTAGCAATGGCTTCAGTCCTTCGTACCCTTCAGGGAGTAAACTATCGCAATGAAGCCCACGACCTGGCTCGTGGCCTGCACCGCCTGCGCCAGCTCCAGGTCGGGGTTCAGGTTGTACAGGACCCCCGCGGCGGCCGCTCCGAAGGTGACGAACGCGAAACCGATCGCCAGGAACAGCATCGCGCCGCTTTTCATCTTCCTGTACGACTTAGTCGCATAGTAGACGAGCACGCCCCCCAGGATCAGAATGAGCGCCTGGGCGACGGTCAGCAGCTCTAGCACTATGTCCAATTTTCGCTAGTCGCCTCTTGTTCCGTCATTAAAGCATGCTCCCGATTCTCAAGGCTGAAAATCACTTTGCTTCTTTCATGCTGATCCACATCCTCCGCAGCTTGTCCGCCACGTCCTCGTTGATGGACGCTTCCACCTTGATTGCGCCGTTGTCGAAACTCACCGTCACGTTCCTGAAGGCGCTCCTCAGGAGCTCGTACTTCTTGCCGTCAGGCGTGACGATGATTCGTTCTACCAGTAGGATCTGGGAGTCCAGGAGCTCGTGGACCCTCCTGTAGCAGGTGCTCAGGGGGATGTCGTTCTCTTTGCTGAGGTCCTCCACAGACTTCGCGCTGGAGATTGCCGAGAGCAAGATCTTTCTGGAGTACTCATCAGACAGGCTCTGGACGATCGACTGGACGTGGGCCGAGTCCGTTATCTCCAACTAGACCACCCCCGGGCCGCGCCTCGTCAGGGCCATTCACAGCCCGCAAGCCGTGGAGCATATTTGAGCTTATTCAGGACCGCCCGATGCAAAAATAGTGGTCAGAAGCAGGCGCTACTTCATCCTGCTTCTGAGAACGAAACCGAGGCCGCCTAGGACCGCTCCAAGTGCCGCCAGCAGTATGAAGACGCCTATTGGGTCGACCAGCGCGCCCAGCGTCGTCACGTGGACCTGGAGGTCCGTGTAGCCGAGCCCGCCGCTGCTCACCGGAGTGAGTTCGTATCCCGCCAGGTATCCCCCCCACATCATGAGGAACATGGACCCTGCAGTGCCGACGTTCATGAGGACCAGGTGGCCCCATGCCAGGATGTTCGTCAGCCCTGTGTACACCTTCCCCTGCACCCCCTCAATGTAGTAGTAGAAGATCGCCGTGACCGCAGTGGCCACGACTCCGACGACGAGATACGAGATGTAACCGGTGAACATCCACGTTCCCCCGCCCCCGCCTGCGATTACCCTCGAGGGGCTGAAGTAGGAGTTGATTCCGAAGATGCTAAGGGGTTCGACTATGAGAAGGGTTACGACTACCGCCAGGAGGCCTTGGATTATCGCCGCCCAGATGAATCTGGACGCCCATTTCGATGTTGTTGACTGCATTTTCTTTCGTATGCCTTGTTCCCGCCCTCCGCATATGATTATAAAAGCTCAGGGACCATTCTCCAGGTCGGGAATCAGTACCGCCATTCACAGTGGCCGATGAGGGACTCGAGAAGCGAGCAACCGACTTATATCTTCGAACACCCTTCTGCTTGCTAGGCGAGAGGTTGGAAGCGGGCTTCAGCAGGATCTTGGTGGCCTTCGACGGCTCAGATGACTCGGTGAAGGCGGCAAGGCTTGCCTGTTCCCTCGCGAAGAAGTACGGCTCCAGAGTGACAGTCGCCCACGTCTACTCCTTCTCTGTCTTTGCCTACGGCGGGGCCACTCCCATGTCGATGCCTGACGTCCAGCCCCTTGAAGACGCGGCCAAGGCCAGAGGGATGTCGATACTGAACAAGGGGCTAGCCGTAGCGAGAGAGTGCGGCGCCGACGTGGACGGGGAGCTGATAGAGGCCCCGTCCATAGTTCAGGCTCTGGTCGAGTACGCTGCGAAAGAGCATGCCGACCTCATCGTAACCGGGACGAAGGGGATGACGGGGTTCAAGAAGCTTATAATGGGCAGCGTGTCCAGCGGCCTTGCAGGCCATGCGGATTGCCCCGTGCTGGTGGTGAGATGAAAGCGTGATTTACGTGCGGGACATCATGGCACAGACCGTCCGTACAGTGCAGACGCGCGTAACCGTGTCTGACGCGGCGAGGCTGATGACGAAGTGGAAGATCGGGTCCCTGGTCATCGTCGAAGGCAAGAAGCCGGTGGGAATAATCACGGAAGGCGACGTCTCCAAGTGCGTGGGCAAGGGGATGAACCCCGACAAGACCTCCGTCGCCTTTCAGAAGAAGAAGCTGATTACGACGGAGCCAGGAGAGCGCATCGAAGTGGCGGCCAAAACCATGGCCGCGGCCGGGGTGAAGAAGCTGCCCGTAATGGAGGGGGACGAACTTGTCGGGATGCTGACCCAGACAGACATCGTCAACGCCAGCTTCTCCCTTGTGACCTCTCTCAAGGAGATGGTCAGGGCAAGGTACCGTCCACCCGATTTCGAACCGTAGAAGCTTCACCGCGTGCACAGCCAGAATGCACTCCCATTGGGGCCGGGTTTGAATAAGGGCGCCGCGAGGGGGAGATTCCTGAAATCATGAGTCTTCCCGAGTACCGAATTGTCGTGGATTACGTGAGCGAAGGGGAGGTGGCGAACCTCGTCAGGGGTTACGTGGAGATCAAAGGCAGGCGGATTAGGTTCTCAGGGGTGGCATACGGGCGTTTCGGAGGCCAGAACTTCTCTCCCCAGTTCTCCCCGTCGGCCAAGAAGTCGATCAAGGGCCTTGTGGGCGACCCTGACAAGCTAGCGGAGGACCTTCAGCTGAGGCTGGTCAGGGGGGAGTTCGAGGCGAAGCCTGGGAAAGAAGAGGAGCACAGGCATCGGCACCTCACTTCCTGACGAGGGGGGATGAGCAGGACTGAACCTTCTCACGGGCGCCACCGGCTTCGTCGGCGGGCACGTGGTCGAATACCTCTTCGGCCAGAACGAGATCTCGAAGGCGACGTTCAGGCCCGGTTCGCACCTGAAGATACTCGACCTGAACGGCGTGCAGTGCGTCGAGGCGGACCTCCTCGACCGCCACTCCTTGCATGAAGCGGTCGAGGGGACTGACACGGTCTACAGCATGGCGTCGCCGATGCCCGGGGAAGACGAAGACTTCGAGAGGGTAAGTTCCGGCGGAACGGCTAACCTCTTGCAGGCGGCGCGGGAGTCGGGAATCAAGACGATAGTGCATCTGAGTACTCTCGACGTCTGCGGCTTCCGGAGCGGGGCAATCGACGTCGGGACTCCTTCGCGGCCCGAAGACTCGTACCAGCGCTCCAAGGCCTCGGCAGAGGGGGTCTTGCTCGAATTCGCCAGGAAGAATCCTGAGCCGCGAATCGTGATAGTGAGGGCTGCCCGGGCCTTGGGGCCGAGAGACTGGACGCTGACTGTCCCCCTCCTTCGCATGATTTCAAACCACAGTGTGACCCTTCCCAGGGGCTCCGAGATGTCTTTCACCCATCCGAAGGACATCGCCCAGGCCATGTACAGGGCCGCAACGAACCGAGCCCTGCCGGGAGGAGTCTTCTTGGTGAAGTCGTTTGACACCACCCCCATGAATCTTGCCAAAGAGCTGGCAAGGTCCGTCGGAACCCCCGCAAGCGTCTCGAGCGCGGGGCTCCTCTCAAAGCCCGACCTCCCGAAATACACGGCCCGCCAGCTGGCCGCCTCTCTGAGACTGGCGCCCCAGGCCAGCTGGAAGGCGTTGGAGTACTCCCCGGAGTATGACCTTGAGAAGACTTGCGGTGAAATCGCAGATTGGTTCAAGAGAGAGCCTTGGGTCGCAGAGCGGGCCTGAGGATTCCGAGAATACTCTCGGCCATCAGGTCGATGGTCTACGGGTCCGACGACGGGAGATCCACTGCCCTGGCTCAGCTGCAAGACTCCGAGCAGGGTGACCCCTTCCGAATCCTGATCGGGACCATCCTTTCCCACAGGACCAGAGATGAAAACACCACGAAGGCGGTTGAAAACCTGTTTTCGGTCTTTAAGACTCCCGAAGAGCTCGCGAACGCGGACGAGTCGGTAGTAAGAAAGCTCATCAGGCCCTCAGGATTCTACAACGTGAAGGCCAAGAACGTCATCAGGGCCTCGAAGCAACTCGTGAGCGAGTTCGGGGGCGAGGTCCCAAGAAAGATGGAAGACCTCCTGAAGATCCATTCTGTCGGCAGGAAGACCGCGAATTGCGTGCTCGTCTATGCCTTCAACGAACCCGCAATCCCGGTAGACACGCACGTGCACAGGATTTCCAACAGGCTAGGACTGGTCCGCACCAAGAAGCCAGAGGAGACAGAGGAGCAGCTGGTGAGGAAAGTGCCTCGCGAGTACTGGCTCGACCTCAACGACCTCTTCGTGAGATTCGGGCAGACGACCTGCAAGCCCATCGGCCCGCGCTGCGGCAGCTGCAGCCTCAGCCGACAGTGCGCCTACTTCAGGACGGTCGTCTCGAAGACCAAACATTCTTAGCCGCCAGCCGGCCGCCTTGGAACGTGCCTACCCTGGAAGAGGCGAAGAGGAAGGTGGCAGAGCTGGTGGCGGCGAAGGGCTTCGGCAACACGCCTGAAGAGATTCCCAACAAGCTGCTTTTTGCCTTCATCGAGCTTGGGGAAGCCGGGAATTCGTGGAAGAAGGCGAAACCCACTGAGGAAACGCTGGAAGAGCTCATAGACGTGGTGTTTTACGTCTTGGATGCCTCGAGGCTCATCGACCCCGCAGCGGACCTCGACGAGATCTTCGACAAGAAGCTGGCCAAGAACCTCGGAAGACCCTACAGGTACGGCGAGGCGTTCAGGGACAGGCCGCCGCCTCCTTAGGCGCTCTTTACCCAGATCACACGTTTGCACCCGTGACACGCGAGCCCTTCGTATTTCGATCCCTTCGCGTCCTCTACCGGCCCGACCTTTGCCATCGGACCGCCGCACTGAACACATGCCTTCCCGGACGGGGACTGCTCGACTTTGCCCCAGTCTATAATGTAGTATGTCCAGAAGACCAGGTCGTCAGCTCTCTCGACCTTCACATTGGCCCAGCCGAGTGGCTCGTAGAAAAGGCTGCCTCGCCCACAGAGGGTTAAAGACCCCGAAGCGTCTTCAGCCGGCCAGGGGCGCTCAACCTGTCCAGTCTCGTCAAATCGACTTTCGACAAAGCGGTCGACGTGCTGAAAGGCAACTGGACTGGAAAGGGAATGAAGGCCTCCAGGTCCTACTATCACCAGATCTGGGCCAGGGATTCCTTCATCTCGTTCCTTGGCGCCAACCTGATGGAGGACGAGCTCCTTCTCCGCTACGCTAAGAAGAACCTGCTAACCTTCTCGAAATCCCGCTCTCCGCTTGGCCAGGTCGCCAACTTCTACGACCTGAAAGCCGGAGCGCCCGAATACGGGTTCTCCGGCTCCACCGATTCGTCCTGCTGGTTCATCATTGGTCTGGCGAGCCTGTACTCAGCGACCGGCGACGGTGACCTCCTGAGAGACCCGCTCGATGCGGCGCTCGACACCTACCGGTGGCTGCGGTACCAGGACGCAAACAACACCTGGCTCATAGACTCCCCTCAGGGTGCCGACTGGATGGACGCCGCGATTCAGCGGACCGGAAAGACCCTCTACAACAACGTCCTCTTCCTCATCGCGACCCGCTGCGTCAACGCCCTCCTCTCGGCTACGCGGAGGCCTGTGGACCGGGGCATCATGCTCGACGCTGATCTGCTGAAGGGGAGGTTCCTCGAGATCTTCCTTCCGGGCGAGGACAGCCCGGACGGGATGAAGGCCTACTGGCCAAGGCTGGCCGTGGCGTTCAGGGACGAAAGGCCCATGGGCTTCTCGCAGGAGTACTTCCTGCAGTACGTTTCGTTCAACAGGTTTGACTCCCACTTCGATACGCTCTCCAACCTCCTCTGCGTCCTGTCGGGGACCGCCGACGGCGACACCTCCCGTTCCGTCCTGGCCACGGTCCGCTCCAGGCGCCTCTCGAGGCCCTACCCAGTGAGAGTCCTGGACCCGCCGTACAGGGGTGAAGGTGCCAGCTTCGACACCTCGTTCGACGCTTCGATCCCCGTGCAGCACCGCAGCCCTCCGGGCGCGTACCACAACGGAGCGGTCTGGCCCTTCGTAGGAGGGTTCTACGTCTGCGCCCTCAACCAGGCCGGCGATGGCAATGCTTCAGCTGTGACCGAGGACCTTGCCCGCGCTAACTCTGTCTACAGGAAGGGCGAGGAGGTTGGTTTCAACGAATGGATCCATGCCAAAACGGGCGAGCCCCTCGGCCAATACGGGCAGTCCTGGAATGCCGGGATGTACGTCGCGGCGGTCCTCTCGGCTCAGGGAAAAAGACCCCTTCGTTTCCTCCGGTGACCAATCGGGTCAGTCTTTCCTCTCGGCGCGATAGCATCGTTAAATACGAAGAAACTTTCTCGCGGGAATCCGAAGTTCCGATGGTCAGGCTCTTCTTCATCACCGACGTGCACGCATCGGAGAGATGCTTTCGGAAGTTCCTGAACGCCGCGAAGGTCTACGGTGCCAACTGCCTGATACTGGGTGGAGACATAACCGGCAAGGTCCTCGTGCCCATCGTCGAGAGAGCGGACGGGGCCTACGACGTCCGGCTCTTCGGGAAGGACACCGTGGTGAAGAAGGAGCGCCTTCAGCAGACCCGAAGGGAGCTGCAGGATGCGGGCCAGTACTCGTTCGTAACGACCGCGGGAGAGTTCCGCGAAATGCAGGAGGACGAGTCCAGGCAGGAAAGAGTCTTCAACGAAGCAATTGTCTCAACACTGGCTTCGTGGGTCCAGTTGGCCCAGGATAGACTCAAGGGAACGGGCATTCGGTGTTTCATTTCGCCAGGGAACGACGACAAGTTCGAGGTCGACCCTGTGCTTACGGACTCGGCTCAGGTCGTCAACCCCGAGAACAGGGTCGTCGAGCTCGACGGGGGTTACGAGATGATAACCCTCGGATACGCCAACGTCACCCCCTGGAAGAGCCCGAGGGAGGTGAGCGACGACAGGCTGGGAGACATGATTGAGAACCTGGCGGCCCAGGTAAAGAAGCCCCTGACGGCGGTCTACAACCTGCACGTCCCCCCCGCGAACACGGAGCTCGACAAAGCGCCAGCGGTGAGCGAAGAGTTCTCCTACGTTAGGGAGGGGCTCGGAGTCAAAATGATTCACGCAGGAAGCCCGGCCGTAAGGAGGAGCATCGAGGTCCACCAGCCGCTTCTCGGCCTTCACGGCCACATACACGAGTCGAAGGGGTTCGTCAGGCTAGGTAGGACGCTGTGCCTCAACCCAGGGAGCGAGTACTCCGACGGGATTCTGAGGGGCGCGGTCGTGAACCTGGAGGGGGACCGCGTCAAGGAGTTCCTCCTTACGAGCGGTTAGGACGCGTGGCCTACTCGTACCTCAGCGCCTTGATGGGCTCCATCTTCGCCGCCTGCCATGCAGGATAGAGGCCCGCGATTACGCTCACTATGACTGCGATCACCAGGGAGATCACCACTATGTCCGGCGTGATGATGGGCGAATAGGCGAGGGCCAGGCTGCTTCCTCCCCCACTGCCGAATCCCCCTCCGCCTCCGCCGCCGAACCCGCCTCTCGTGGTCGTGGTGCTGGCTGCGCCGTTGGACAGGCTGAAAGAGGCGACGAGCGCGGCGGCCAAGAGGTAGGAAACGCCGGCCCCCACGAACAGGCCTATGATGCCCCCGGCCACCCCTATGACCAGAGCCTCTGAGAGGAAGATGGAGAGCACGCTGCGGTTCTTGAACCCCAGGGCCTTCAGAATCCCGATTTCCCGGGTCCTTTCGTAGACCGATATCAGCATGATGTTCATTATTCCGATTCCTGCGACCGTGAGGGAGATCCCGGCGACCGCCCCGAGCAGGAGGCCAATCTGCCCGATGATGCTGGTCACCGTCTGCGTTATCTGCTGGAGCGAAGTGACTCTGGCATTGTTACCGTAGACGTCGGTCAGTATCTGAGTGAGGCTGTCGACAGTCCCCACGTCCTTGGCCTGGACAAGGAGCATAGAATACGAATGGAGGTCGAGGAGGCTCATAGCCCCTTGCAAGGGAAGGAAGATCGAGGTGTCGACAGGTATTATGGGGGTGGACCCCGACGATGCCAGCAGCCCGCCCACCTGGACCGTGAACGTCTTCCCGCCCGTCCCTGGTGTCGTCAGGACCAGCGGCTGGCCGACGCTGGATGCTGGTGAGACCCCTGAGGTGGGGTGGGATATGCTGTACCCCACGAGGGCGTCGGGGACGTTCGCCTGAGGGTACACCGACCCGGAAAGAAGGTTCACGTTCCCCACTAGGGTCTTGAGCCCTGTTGGGTCGACGCCGATGATGCCGGCCTGCACGGGCTGCCCCGAGCCCTGAATCAAGACCGAGTCCGTCACAACGGGGATGACATTGCTCACTCCAGGGAGCGATGAGATTTCTGTTATGTCGGCCTGCGTGAGCAGGTGAACTCCAGACGCTCCCGTGGTAGGAGTGACGAGTATCGTCGTCGGGCCAAGGCTTGCCAGCGCGGTAGAAATGCTGCTGGAGATGCCGGCCGTCTGGGAAGTCAGGGCGATGATGCTCGCCACCCCCACCAGCACCATGAGTATTGTGAGAGCGGCCCTCACCTTCCGCTCGACGAGAGGCTTGTACCCCATCTGAATGACGTCTTGGAACCGCATGCGGCGGTCACCTTGTCGGCGCGCGAGCCGCCCCTCTGCGGCGCACGAAGAAGATTGCAGCCGAGACCACTATAATGGCTAGGACAGCGTAGCCTAGGATGCTGGCCAGGCCGCCCCCCCTTCCGGACCCGGAAGTCGACTGGGTGGACCCAGAGCCTGAAGCGCTGGCGCTCACTACGTAGACAGTTACGTTGACCGTCTGGGAGAGAGGAGTCCGTAGGTTGTCGAAGTAATTCATGGTGACCGGGACCTCGTATGCCCCGGGCGCGGTCGAATTGTCCACGATCGCGCTCAGCGTGAAAGTCGACGGCGAGTCCACCTGCATGTCCCCCACGAAGTTGTAGCTTGACCCTATTGGTTGGAATCCCGCGGGCATGTGCGCCTGAGCCGTTACCGCCGACGCGACGATTACGCCCACGTTCGTGATCGTGAGGGTGATGGATACGATCTGTCCCTGGGGAGCCTCTTGCGGAAGCACCGTCGAGCCAGTCAGCTCGATGTCTATGAGGCCCCGCGAAAGGAGGCCGATGCTCCTCGTTTCCTGCGTGGTCACGTTGTCATAGCCATAGACCAGGGCTCCCTGCAGCACCGCCGAACCCGCGCTCGTCGCAGGGTCGTAGGCCTGCGCCTGGACGGTCATGCTGGCTCCCGGAGGCAAGTTGGCGGCCTGTATGATCTCGGGTGAGAGCCATGTAACCTGACCGCCGACGAAGCTGAATGTGGCCGAGAGCCCTTCTATGGGAGACTTCCCCTGGTCGGAAATCGTAACCGTGAAGTTGTTCACTTTTCCCGCCTGTAGGTAGTTCGTGCTCAGCGCCAAAGCGACCGGGGACGTGGTGGGGAGGGGCGATACGTAGAAGCCAAGCGTCTGGGTAAGCGAGCGGCTTGTACCGTAGGCGTCGGTGTAGCTCGCGGTGAAGGTGACGTACACCGGGGTCCCCGCGCTGGTCGAGGGAGCAAAGACCTGCAGAGTCTGCGATGCGGACTCGTTGACCCCCAGGCTGTTCTGGTCAGGAAAGGTGTTCAGGACGCTGAGGGCCTGCGACGGCGAGATGACGGTGGAGACCTGAGAGGCGGGTCCGGAGCCGTCGTTGGTCAGAGTGACGTTGATGTAGTTGAGGGTCCCCGGCGTGATGGACGTCGGCGATGCCACGAACTTCAGCTTCACCTTCCCGTCCATGTGCACGGTCACGATTGAACTCTGGGTGACGCTGACCGACGTCGTCCCGGTCTCGGCTCCCCAGCTGAACGTGATGGGGAACTGATACGTGCCGACGGGGGTGGTGGGTCCCACGTCAAGGTAGTAGGCGAACTGCACGACCGACCCCGAAGGGACGAGCCCGGAAATGTAGGCACTGGGAGAACTGCCTCCGTTCAGGTCGGTGAAGCCCGGCGGCAGGCTGAGCGCGGCTACCATCCCGGTAGCCGTGTTCGTAAAGTAGTACTGCGCGGTGACGGTGAGCTGCACGTCCTGGCTCCCGGTCCCCGCTTCTACAGGGCTGGCGGGGCTCCCCCAAACCGCGCCTACTATGCTGAAACCTGCCGCAGAAATTGTGTCAGCCCTCCCGGCGAGCGGCACGCCAAGGCTGACGGTCAGGATGGCAGCGACGAGAACCGCGAGGCTCCCTCTGTTCAATTCTCCAGCTCCTCCACTCTCTCTATCAGGCCGTCCCTGATGTAGATCACCCTGTGGCAGTACTTGGTCAGCTCCAGGTTGTGAGTTATCATGACCACCGTCACCCCTCTTTCTACGCTGACGCTCCTCAGGAGCTTGACCACCCCCTCCGCGGACTTCGAGTCCAGGTTCCCGGTGGGCTCGTCAGCCAGTATGAGTGCGGGCTTGTTGATGATCGCCCTGGCTACGGCTACGCGCTGCTGCTCTCCGCCGCTTAGCTCTCGCGGTTTCTTGTTTTCCTTCCCTTCGAGACCCAGCCCCTTGAGCAGGGACATCGCCGCCTCGCGGCGGACTGACGGTGCCACCCCCGCGGCCAGCAGGGGGAGTTCGACGTTCTGGCAGGCGGTCAGGTAATTGACCAGGTTAAACGCCTGAAAGACGAAGCCCATCTTCTCGTTCCTCAGGGTAGCGAACTGGTTCTCGTTCATCCTCGAGACCGGCGCCCCGTCTATGAAGACCTCCCCTTGCGTCGGCTTGTCAAGAGACCCGATGATGTTCATGAGGGTGGACTTGCCGCTCCCTGAGGGGCCCACGATTGAGACGAATTCCCCCCTGGCCACGGTGAACGAAACACCCCTTAGTGCCTCATATTCGAGCTTCCCAGTCGTGTACGTCTTCCTGAGGCCCCTTACCTCGAGCGCGGGGCCGGGGGTCAGTTCCGTTGCCAGGGTGTGGTTGACGGTTCCCGTGGGCAGGGTCAATCGGTGTTCGTTTCGGAGCCGAAAGGGTGGGGCTATTAAGCCTCGCGCGCTCACAATCCATGCGCCCAGCCGAACCAGACGGTTCCCGATGAATCGGGTCTATGTTTAATGAGCGAAGCCTTCCAGAGTCGGGAGGTAGCGCCTTGCGCAAGACGAAGATCGTCTGCACTATAGGCCCCGCAAGCGGGAGCTCAAGGGTCGTGCGGAGGCTCCTTTCCCACGTCGACGTCTTCAGGATAAACTTCTCTCATGGGGACGCGGCCACCCATCTGAGCGAAATCAGGACCATCAGGGGAGAGTCCAAGCGGGCGGGGAAGATGGTCGCGATCCTTCAGGACCTTCCGGGGCCGAAGATCCGCGTGGGCAGGATGAAAGACGGGGCAGTGGACCTCTCCAAGGGGTCCCACTTCACGCTCACTTCCGAGGCGGTCGCCGGAGACGCCACGGGTGCTTCGGTCAACTATCCAGGCCTCCTGGAGTCCGTCCGCGGGGGAGACCTGCTGTACCTAGCGGATGGCCTCATCAAGCTCAGGGTCGAACAGAAGACTGAGGAAGGAATCAGATGTCTCGTCCTCGCGGAGGGAGTGCTGAGCTCCGGGAAGGGGGTCAACGCCCCCGGCGTGAAGATGAAAGTCGAGTACCCCACGCAGCAGGACGTCCAGCACCTGAGCTTCGGGACGAAGCATGCTGTCGACTTCGTGGCTGCGTCCTTCGTCAGGACCCCCGACGACGTTCGCGCCATAAGGAAGCTGCTGGGGGCAGGCCCTCAGTTCCTGATCGCAAAGATCGAGAAGCGGGAGGCCGTCGTCAACTTCGACGCGATTCTCGAAGAGGCGGACGGGGTGATGGTGGCGAGGGGCGACTTGGGCATAGAGACCCCGATACAGAACGTCCCTGTGATTCAGAAGGAGATCGTGCGCAAGTGCAACGCGGCCGGGAAGCCGGTGATAGTCGCCACTCAGATGCTCATAAGCATGGTCAACTCCCCGGTCCCGAGCCGGGCCGAAGTTACTGACGTTTCCGCCGCCATCTTGGACGGCACAGACGCGGTCATGCTGTCGGACGAGACCGCGGTGGGCAGGTACCCCCTGGAATCGGTCAGGATGCTCGACAGCATAGCCCGCTCGGCAGAAAGGCTCGTCAGGCCGCGCTTCCCTTCAGGTCAGAGAGTGGGAGCAGGGGTGTCAGAGGAGGCCATCGGCAGGGCCGCCTGCAGCCTCGCGGACTACGTGGGGGCCAAGGCCATCGTCGCCCCGACGCAGACAGGGTCTACCGCGAAGAGAGTGGCGATGTGCCGGCCGAGGCAGCCAATCGTTGCCCTCTGCACCGAGCCGCGGGTGGCAAGGGTGATGAAGCTCTACAACGGTGTCGTTCCGGTCGTCTCCGCATCGGCGAAGACCGTCGACCGGCTCTTCAGCAGGGCCGACCTAGCGGCGACCGAGCTGGGGTTGGCGAAGAAGGGAGAACGCATCGTGGTCACGTCGGGGACGCCAGGCGTCAAGGGGACGACAAACCTCATCAGGCTTTCTGTCGTTGGAAGCGGGGCCTGACCCCGCCTTAACCGACGAAGTCCAACAGAGTGGGGTTCTTCGTCCTCCTGCGGACGGGCTTCTCGCTGGTCTCGCTGACGAGCTCTTTCATCCTGTTCTCCTTGAAGAGGGAACTGTAGTAGTAGGATTCGTCGACGGTCCCTTCAGCCAGCAGGATGACGACCCTCCCCTCCCTTGTCCTTCCCGTCCTCCCCCTCCTCTGGATGTATCTGATCTCCGAGGGAACCGCCTCGTAGAAGACCACGAGGTCGACGTCCGGGACGTGGAGCCCCTCCTCGCCGATGCTGCTGCTCACGAGCACGCCGAACTCCCCATCCCTGAACTTCTCGAGTATCTTCGTCTGGGTCTCCTGGTCCATCCCTCTGCTCCCAGACTTGTCTGACTGGCCGACGAACCTCTGAGCTTGGACGTCCGTCCGCTCGAGGGCTCGGACTATGTCCTCGATGGTATCCCTGTATTGGGTGAAAACGATCACCTTCGAGTCCGGCTTGCGTCCGAACTGCTCCTTCACGGTCGCGAGCATCACCCCGATTTTCGTGTGTTCGACGTCGGCCAGCCTCACGGCTTCGTCCTCCACCTTCAGCCACCTCGGGTCCCTGAGAAGGGAAGTGGTCGCCTTCCCCTTGTCTGGCCGCTCCCTGAGCCTCTCGAGGTAGCGCACCAGGGTCGGGGCACCCTGCGTCTCCGCGACTTCCAGCGCGTGGAGCACCGTGACCGCCTGCGCCTGGTTTATGATTGCCCCGTAAATGTACCCCTTCTGTCCGCCGGTCTTCTGCGCGGAGGCGAGCCTCGCGGAAATCGTCGCCCGCGCCTCCAGGAGTCCCTTCTTCGAGACTCTTCCGTCCCTGATGAAACCTCCCTGTAGCAGTTTCTTCACCTTCTCGTTGAAGAGCTCCCGCAGTTGGAGGATCACTTCGTAGTACTGCTCGGGGACCCGCACCTTCAGTGCCTGGATGGCGGTCTTCTCCACGTACCCCCTGACGTCCTCGCTGTCTTCCGTGCGGGCCTCGACCCTCTCGATGTACAGGCTCTTCTTGATCTCCCCGACCTTCTCCTTCGAGCCTCCTGGTGAAGCCGTCAGCCCGAGAATGAGCGGGTTGTCGGCCGAATCCCTGTACGCCTGGGCCAGCTTCGTGTAGGTGTAGTCCTTCACGCTCCTGTGCGCCTCGTCGAAGACGGCAAGGCTGACGTCCTTCAGCGAGACCCTCCCGTGGCGAACGTCGTTGTACACCGTCTGCGGCGTCGCAAAGATTGCTCTCGACCGAAGCCACAGCACCTCCCTCTCGCCGGGGTCGACTGTCCCTGTGAGCACGGTCAGGGCCAACGAGCCGGGTCGCAGGTACCTCCTGAAGGTAGCATAGTGCTGCAGCACAAGGGGCTTTGTCGGAGCAAGCACCACCACCTTCGACTCGGGGAACTTCTCAAGCCTCTCCGCAGCCACCATGATTGCGATCATGGTCTTCCCGAGCCCAGTGGGGAGCACCACGAGGGTGTTCGA
>DASPOB010000046.1:0-3048 GCA_035626235.1 Nitrososphaerales archaeon
GGTTATCCCGCTCCTGAAGAGCTCGGCCCATCTACTGACGTCCTCGTCGTTGTGGCGCCAGTGTCTTCGCTTGGCAACGGCTGGGCTCGCGGGTTGTGCGTCAGGCTGGGGTTCCGGGGGCAACAGGCACTTTCTCGGAGGGTCGCTCGAATTTGAAGGGGGACCAGTTGCGCCCATCCGTGTAGGGGGAGGTGCTCGAAACTGAGGGCCATGAACTACTGGCTATCGTTCTCTCCTAACACTTTTCTGTCAGGGCCCGACGCAGACCGTTGCATGTGCGACGTCATAGAGAATGATTACGAGGAGCCGTGTGTAGAGACAGAAGGGAAAGAGCCTCAGACGGTGACTGTGCCACTCGTAGAGGAGTTCCCGGCAGTCTACCTGGCTACCCGGGGGGACCCTGGCGTAGCCCAACGGCTTCTCTCCTGAACTCGCAGAACCCACAACCGTTATATTTGCGCCTTGGGGCGCCAAATGCGTTTCATGGCAAACGATAGAGTAATAGGCGGAGCAATTCTGGTCGGAAGTGTCATAGGCATCATCGTCTACGGCCTGTTGATCTTCTACTGGCCTTTGCTGGTCCTGGAGATCACCGCGTTTGTCGCAGTACTCGTCCTCCTCGCGATACTCGCGTGGATAGGATATACCATGGCGACGACACCACCACCTGAGCCCATAACTGACATCCCAGAGATGGCGCCCGAGAAACCCGCGGCAGAGACCGGAACCCCCGCAGCTCCCAAGAAGGAATAGGCTAGCCTTACCCGTTCATTTCCGACGCAGGACAGAGTGCGTCATGTCTCTGAACCTGCGGTCAAGCCCGTAGACTATTCCGAAGTACACGACCGCACCGGCTAGGCACACCAGTATCAGCCGGGCGCCGTAAAGCAGTGTTCCAGCACCCTGCACTACCAGGACCCCCGATGCCAGGTAGACCACCGCCGCCATCGCCGCCGACGCAAAGAGGTAGTAGGTCACACTGATACCGGGCATCAGCCTGGCGTATCGTGCCGCCCGTCTGGCCTTCACAATCATGATGAGAAGGGTGGCGGCTAACTCGACTGTCGCCCAAGAAGCGACCGAAAGCGAAGGGGAGAACCCCCTCGACGAGGCGAAGGAGAGGACCGCATACAGGGACGAGACGTATACCACGCCGTAGAATATGTTGGCGACTGGCACGAAGAGGAGGTTGCTCCTCAGAAGGTCCCAGAAGTTCGGCCGCTCGCCGATGTCTGCTTGCTCTGTGCCCAGCAGGGTCTGGTCCACTATCCAGGATACGGTGTTGAACACGAACATGGCCGCCAATATCACGAGGCCCATGGACCCTGGTAGGTACTTCGCACCGAAGAGGAACAGTATCGGCCGGGCAAGGACGGCGCACCCGACCGCCATGGGGACGGCGAAGAGTAGCGCGAACTCGATGCTGAGGGAGGGGAGGCGTTCGTTCCCGCCTCTCAGCATGAGTGGGTAAAGCGAAAACGCGAGCCCTGAGGAGTAGCCGACGACAGACGCGACTATGAAGGCAACCTGGTAGTACCCGACCAGGGCTGTGCCGAACCCTACAGCGGCCACGTAGGTGTCCGCGACGGCGAGTACAGTCGGGAGGTAGCTCACAGCGGGCAGCCAGGCGAGCCTCGACCACCTCCTGGTCTGAGCGAGGTCGAACCTCTCGGCGGCGGTGAGTCGAACAAGGTATGTGCTAACCAGGGACTGGACGAGGTAGGCGGCCATCAGCGCGAGTATGACCCCTTCAATGCCTAGCCTGAACACGTAGAGGGATTCGTATGCCACGCCGAGCTTGGCTACTTCCGAAATCACGAGGGAATAGCCGTACACCCCCGGCCTGAAGCCCTGGACGATGCCATTGGCCACCGCGCTCCAGTAACTCAAAGGGACGAGGAGCGCTCCCAGAAGGAACGGCAGCACCGACGCAGAGATCCTTGAATAGGTGACGAACGTGAACGCGAGATAGAGGACGAGCCCGAGGCCGCTTAACAGGGCCCCCGACGCCAGGGCAGTCCGCCCCACCATCTTGCCGCGAGCGACGTCCCTGGTAGCCCAGTAGGCCACTACCCCGACCGGGTAGGCCGAGAAAGTGACGAGGGTGACTATCACTTCCCAAGTTCCGAAGCCCGAAGGGCTCAGCCACCTGGCGACCATCACGGTGAAAAGCAGCCCGGTGAAGGCGCTGATGACCCTCCCCGCGAAGACTAGCAGCCCGGTGGACCTGAGGCCGTAATTAGTGGACAACTTCTGCTGGTATCGCGGCTCCTCTCATGCGGCTTTCGCTTAGGCCGTCACCGCCGGGCGTATTTTACCTCTCGTGGTGGCTCCCTCTGCGGAAGCTTTTTTCCACTCAAGAGAGGCGCCAGTGAAGCATTGGGCCCCAGGATTCTACACGTCTGGAATACTGCCGGCGTCGCCAGCGTGATCGCGAAATTCTCTGACAGGGAATTCCACACGAGCAGCCTGGTGATCACGAGGAAGGCGGCCGACAGGGTGGGCCTGACCACGTATGGGAGGGCATACTCGGACGGGGCCGCCCGATTCTTCCTTCGAGCCTTGTTGATGGCGCGCACGGTCGACCTCGTTCACGTCCACTCGCTCGACAGGATCGTCCCCTGGGCGAAGAGGGTCGCAGGCAAGCCGGTGGTGCTACACTATCATGGCACGGACATCGAAGGGAGGTGGAAGGAAAAGGAAGGGAGGTGGAAGCAAGCTGACTACATCGCGGTTTCGACGCCGAACCTCCTGGACGGTGCTCCCAGCGCTGCAGTGTTCATGCCGAACCCAGTGGACACAGACATTTTCAGG
The DNA here is from genome assembly GCA_035626235.1 of Nitrososphaerales archaeon. Lineage (GTDB taxonomy): Archaea > Thermoproteota > Nitrososphaeria > Nitrososphaerales > Gagatemarchaeaceae > DATFYP01. The sequence continues at coordinate 2,815 of DASPOB010000046.1, forward strand.
CCCAGCGGGGGACCTAGGGAGCCGGGCTCGGCGCTTTCGTTCAGGTATGGCATGGACGCCGAAGCAGAAGAGGAAGCCAGGAGGCTCGGCCTCAGACTCACCTGGCTTGACAGGTGGAGTGTCAGTCATGACAGGATGCCCGAGGTCCTCTCGAGATATGCCTACTACATCGACATGAGGAAACCTCCGGAGCATGTCCAGGCCAGGTCGGTCGGGAAGGCCGCCCTCGAGGCC
>DASPOB010000047.1:0-59688 GCA_035626235.1 Nitrososphaerales archaeon
ACCCTGTTCGTAAGCAGATAGGCCCTGCCGTTGAGGAAGGCGTCCCTCGCCATCTCGCTAAGATAGGCGCCCAGGGCCCCCTGCCTCCCCGGGAGGTTCTCGTTCCCCGGGAGGTCTATCGAGAAGTTCTTCGTGACCGTGTCGACCACCACCAGCCTGCAGCTCGCCGTCCTCGTCCACGTCTGCATCCGTCTCACGCTCTCTGCCTGCTGTGCTGCCGAGTCGCACCTGAGGTAGGTGATTCTGCTCAGCAGCGGCTCGCTGGCCCAGCCCCTCGCTAGCGCCATCTCTTCCACCCTCTCTGGCCTGAACGCTCCCTCCGTGTCGACGTAGAGGCTGTCGGCGCCCGCCCTGGCCGCGCAAAGGACCGCCTGCATGGCCAATTGGGACTTGCCCGAATTCGCCTTTCCGAAGACGACCGCCAGACTCCCGGCCCTGAAGCCACCTCCTAGTACCTCGTCGATGGCTTTCGAGCCCGAGGAGCAGTATCCGTGGGCCCGCGACCGCCGAATTGTTTCAGCCCCCGAGAGATTAGGACTCGTTGCGCGCCTCCTCCCTGACTATTCTCTGCCTCCGACCACCGATGTCTTTTTAACTGTGACACAGGCCACGTCCGAAAGTCCGACGTGTCACAACCCCCTACTTCTCAGAGCAAGAGACCTCTGGGCGTGCTCCAAAAGGCGACGAGCAAGCTCGTTTCTGTAAGGCTGAAGAACGACATCGAATACAGGGGGAAGATGTCCAACGTCGACCCGTACATGAACGTGATTTTGGTTGAGGCCGAGGAATCGGAGAATGGCCAGAAGAAGGCAAACTACGGGAAGGTCGTCATCCGAGGAAACAACGTCCTCTACATCCGAATAGAGGACAGACTATAGGAGGGCCACCCTCTGCAGCGGTCGCTTCACGTCGAAGAAATCAGAGGTCATGGAGTCCAGGACTTCGAAGTCGAAATCGTCGAGCGCAAGGGGAAAGGTCACCCCGACAGCCTGGTGGACGGTTCCTCCGAGGCGGTGTCGCTGGGGCTGTGCAACTACTACGTCGAGAACTTCGGAGCCATCCTGCACCACAACGTCGACAAAGGCATCCTGGTGGGAGGGAAGGCAGACGCCTCCTTCGGAGGAGGCAGGGTCGTCACCCCCATTTACCTGATGGTGGCTGGACGCGCCACGGAGCTGGTCCCGATCAAGGGCAAGAACTACCAGGTCCCCGTCGAGGAGATAGCGGTCTCCTCCATCAAGGAGTACCTCCGCGAAACGATGCGGTTCCTCGACCCAGAAAAGCACGTCAGGATCGACACGAAGATCAAGCAGGGGTCGCCTGACCTGGTCTCGGTATTCCTCAGGAAGGGCGCGATGCCTATCTCGAACGACACCTCCATCGGGGTGGGGTACGCCCCGCTCACGCCCACCGAGAGGCTCGTCCTCGACGTGGAGCACCGCCTCAACGACTCAGGATTCAAGCGAAAGTATCCAGAGGTGGGAGAAGACGTGAAGGTAATGGCGCTAAGGAGGAAAAAGAAACTTGACCTCACTGTGGCGGCGGCCATGGTCGGCCCGAAGATTCCGGACGCGAGCCACTACGTGAGCGTCCTCGGCGACGTAAGGGCGGAGGTGGACCGCCTGGCTTCCGAAGTGGACCTCGACGTAACCGTCAAGCTCAACGCTGCTGACGACATGAAGCACGGAACCTACTACCTGACCGTGACCGGAACTTCGGCAGAGCAGGGCGACGACGGCAACACGGGTCGGGGGAACAGGGTGAACGGGCTAATCTCCCCCATGCGACAGTACTCCATGGAAGCCACGGCTGGGAAGAACCCGGTCAACCACACGGGGAAGCTCCTCAACGCAGTCGCTATCGTCTCGGCCGAGCAGATAGTGAAGGAGGTCTCCGGTGTCAGGGAGGCCTACGTCAGGGTGCTGAGCAGGATCGGGATGCCCATCGACCAGCCGCAGATCGCCAGCGCTGCGCTGCTCCTGGAAGACGGAACCGGGGTGTCCAAGGTCAGAGGGGATGTCGAGTCGATACTGGACGACTCGCTAGCCCACATCAAGAATGTCACAAAGCTTATCCTCGACAAGAAGGTAGTTCTATTCTAGGGCCAGCCGCTCTCCCTTGACGAAGCCGTAGGCTGCGTCCAAGTCCAGCTGGACCCTGTAAGCCCTGCCGAAGAAACCTACGACGGCACCGACATCGTGGCGCAGGAGCTCGGGGCTGTTGGGGTGGCTCCTGTCGACTGCCTGGGGCCAGTCTATCAGCCACGTCGAGGCGCCGTCCGTCAGGATGTTGTACTCGCTCAGGTCGGCGTTGATCAGCCCCGCCTTCACGTAGGCGAGCCTTACCGATTCGAGGACGGCCAGAAGCGTAGACCTGGGGTCGGACAGTTCGGGGCGTTCCGACAGCCTGAACCCCGACAACTGCTCCAGGAGCACTGTGCTCCTGCTGTAGGAGTAGGCCTTCGGGAACGTTTTGGCAAGCCCCTCGAGCTTCTTCAAGGCGGAGTACTCCCGCCTCGCTGCCTCGTAGTTCACAGCAATCCAGCTCTTCATGTCGGCTCCCTCGCGGAACCTCTTCTTGCGGACGCTGGTGAAGCTCGTCCGACCGAGCTTGAAGAACTTCAGGGCGTACAGCCCGCCCTCTTCCGTGTACGCTTCGTAGACGTCCGACTCCTTTCCCTTCGCTATTATCGCCCCTAGGGCCGCGACCAGGTCCCGCTTGACATATTCGCGGAGCGCCATGGCCTCGACGCCTTCCCTCAACAGGACGAAGCTCAGCCCTCTCCTCCTGACGAGGCCCTTCTTCTCAAGCTGGCCCAAGGCGAAGGAGACCCTCTCCGTCGGGAGCCTGCTCAGTCTCGAAATCATGCCACCGTCTGAGGTCCCGTGGGCGGACGAAGCCCGTTCGATGCCGACCAAGGTCTTCCATTCCTCATCTTTGAGGGACTTCAGCACTCTTGAGGCCCGTTCGACCGAAGACAACCGCCCGGATCCTGGGCGGGAGCTTATTTGAAATCGCCGACGACCTTGGCTGCGAGGGGGAGCTTCACTGGAGCCCTTCGCGGGATGCCCTTGAATACGCCTTCCAATAGGAATCCACAGCCGGGCGTACCTTCTTCAGGGTATGCTCTCCCCCCGCGATCCACACTCCGCTCCCATTCCTCACCGTTCCGATTACTGCGGACCGAATGTGGCCGCCCTGGAGCAGCCCGGTAAGCACCTTCACCTTATCGGGGCGGCAGGTGATGAGAAGCGTCCCCTCGCTGAGAGCCCGTAGCTGGTCCACCCCGAACGCCGTGCAGACTGCCGCCGCTTCCGCGAGCTGCAGAATCCTTTCTTTCCTCAGCACGAATGCCTTCCTACTCGCGGCCGCCATTTCCATTAGCCCACCCAGAATCCCGCCTTCTGTGGCGTCGTGCATCGAAGTTACCCCCGACGGGCCGAGTCCAGCCTTCGCGGCGATTCGCGCGTCCCTGACGACAGTGCACGACCTCGTAAGGACTCTCGCCTTGGCTGCCAGGTTCCGCCCAACTGCCCGCTCAGTATAGCGCGGGAAGGAAGCAGAAAGGTAAGCAGCCGCCTCAATGGCCGCTCCTTTCGTCATCAACACGGAGTCTCCCTCCCGCGCCATGGTGGGGTCGACGTAGCCCCCCATCTCCGCGAGCCCGAACATCACCCCCCCGCCCACGATAGTGAATCCCGCCCCAGGGTACGAGCCCGTGTGCCCCGCGACGATGGAGACGCCGAGGTCTCCGCAGGCCGACCCCACCTCCATAAGGTACTCCGACCTCGCCCGAGCCGTCATCTCCGCAGGGAAGTTGAAGTCGAAAGTTGCGAACTCGGGCCGGACCCCCGAGGTCGCAAGGTCCGAGGCTATCAGGTGGACGCTCAGCCAGGCGGAGGCCCTCGGGCCGATCTCTGGGATTACGGAAACGGGGTCGGTCGTTATGACTAAGACCTTCTGCCCTCCGACGGAGACGACGGCGTTGTCGAGCCCTGTTGCGGGCCCAGATATGACCTTCCTCGATGCTGCTCCGAGGCTTCTGTATACGACCTTCTCCATTGTTCTGCTGTCAAGCTTCCCCCACCGCGCCTTCAGGCGAAACCCAGCCTCCTGAAGGCCGGCCCCGCGGCCTGGATGAGCGCGAGCGCGGCGGGGATGAACACGAGGTCCAAGAGGGTGAAGAAGTCAGGCGAAGCGGCTGTGAAACCCAGTGCCACACTCGTGGGATTCCCGTAGCCGAACAGCCCATACACGTAGAACGCCCAATCTGAGAAGAAGAAGGCCAACGTCTCGTAGGCGGTGGCCCCGACCATCGCGACCGTCAGGGCCTTCGTCCCTCTCCTCTTCGCCAGGGCAATTATCAGGACCTCAGGCGCCCTGGCCCATATCATGCCGGCAGGATAGATTGGGGAACCACCGCCCTTGAAGGAAACATTGAACGCCTCTCCGAGGAACGACCCGAACCCTGTTGCCGCGAACGCGGTGACGGGGTCAGCCAGCGCTCCCAGGGCGAGGTAGATGGCCGGCGCCCACGTAATTTCGTAAAGGGGCGCCGGGAGCGGAATGGAAAAGATCGTGGCGACCGCGATCAAGGCGGAGAAGACTATGGTCAGCGCGAGGGTTACCGAGAGGGATGGGCGTCGGTACTGTCCGGGTCCGTGTCCTGCCTCCATGGCTGAACCTTCCGCAGTGCCGTTTATAAATCGGTGAATAAGCGGCTTATATCGTGCAGCCCCCGGACGAGCTCATGGTGCAGCAGTTTCTTCCTGCCATGCGCCTCCTTGTGGCCAGGTCACTGTTGAAGCAGGGTCTACCCCAGACCAGGGTCTCCTCGATGATGGGAATCACCCAGGCTTCCGTAAGTCACTACGGCACCTCGGTCCCCGGAAAGGCGTACTCCGCGCTGCAGAGGTTCTCTCTCAGCCGCGCTGACGCTGACAGGTATGCTGCACTCCTCGGCGAGGACCTCAGGAGGGATCCTTCGCGCGCAGTGGGGACCCTTATGACGATCTGGACGGGCGTGCTCGGGAGGGGCGCCGCATGTTCCGCCCACAGGGAGGAATACCCGTCGCTGGCGGGGTGTGAGGTCTGCCTGAAGGTTTTCGGGGAGACAGGGCCCCGGACTGAAGCGATCGCGCGAGTGGCGGAGGCCGTCCGGCTCCTGGAGTCGTCGCCAGCCTTCGTTCGTGTGATGCCCGAGGTGTCCGTCAATCTGGCGTGCCTCGCGGGGGAGTCTGACGCCCCCGAGGACGTCGTAGCCATCCCAGGAAGAATCGTAAGAGTAAAGGATTCTGCGCGGGCGACGGAGCCCCCCACATTCGGGTCATCGAAGCACCTAGCAGGCGTCCTGTTGCTGGTGAGGCACAGGAGGCCAGACTTCCGCGCGGTCATCAACATCCGCTATGATCAAGCCGTGGCGTCGGTCGTGAAGAGGCTCGGGTTGGTCGTACTGGAGATTGGGAAATACTCCAGGGCGGGAGGAGGGGACTCAACTCTGAGCGCACTGCGTGAGAAACTTCGCACCGTGAGAAGCGAGTTCGACGCCGTCGCGGACTTGGGGGCGGAAGGGATCGAGCCCAGCCTCTACCTCTTCGCGAGGGATGCAACAGGCGTCGCGGAGCTCGCGGTACGGGTCGCCGCCGCCTATTCAGCGGGCTAGGCTCCTAATCTTCATCGGTCTGCGTTGCGCATCCTCCGCCCTCTTCGCGCACGCTGCGACGAATGCCGCGTAGACCGGCTCTGGCCTCTCCGGCCTGCTGATGTACTCCGGGTGGAACTGGGTTGCCATGTAGAACGGATGCCCTTCGAGTTCCAGTATCTCGGCCCTCTTGCCGCCGTCGCTGAAGGCCGTGTAGTGCATCCCGTTCTCCTCGAACTGCCTGAGGAAGGTCTGGTTGAGTTCGAACCTGTGCCTGTGTCTCTCTCGTATCATCTCAGTCTCGTATACCTGGTAGGCATGGCTTGGCTTCTTGATGTAGACGTCGTGCCCCCCCAGGCGCATGGTCCCTCCCAGGTCGCTCACCTCTTTCTGTTCCGGAAGAAGGTCGATGACTGGGTATGGGGTCTCTGGGTCGACCTCGGTGCTGTTGGCCCTCCTTAGGCCCAAGACGTGACGAGCGAAGGCAACGCTCGCCAGCTGGAACCCGAAGCACAGGCCGAGGTACGGTATCCCTGCGACCCTCGCGTGGTTTGCCGCGGCAATCTTGCCCTCGACGCCCCTGCTGCCGAACCCTTGGGGGAGGACGACCCCGTCGAAGGCGTCGAGGGTGCTCAACTTCCCTCGGTCCTCCTCCATTTCCTCCGACTCGATCCAGGTTATCCTCGGGGTCACCCCGTTGACTCCGCCTGCGTGGATGAGGGCCTGGTTCACGCTAACGTAGCTGTCGGCGAGGGTAGCGTACTTGCCGACCATTGCGATTCGGACGACCCTGACGCCGTCCTTGAACCTGTCCGCCACGCCGTTCCAGGCGCTCATGGAGGGCCTGCCCTTGACGCCGAACTGCTTCAGGATGGGCCTGAGTATCCCCTCTCTCTCGAGCAGGCTTGGGACGTGGTATATCGACTCCACGTCTGGGTTGGAGACCACCGACTCCATGGGGACGCTGGTGAAGAGCGCGATTTTCTCCTTCGCCTCCTTGGGGAGGACCCTCGTCCCCCTTATCACGAGTATGTCCGGCTGTATGCCTATCCTCCTCATCTCCTGGACGCTGTGCTGCGTGGGCTTCGTCTTCATCTCTCCGACCACTGACAGCTCCGGGGCGAGGCTGACGTGGATGAACAGCGTCTTCCGAGGCCCCTCCTCAATCCGCATCTGACGGAACGCCTCGAGGAACGGAAGGCTCTCTATGTCGCCCACCGTCCCGCCGCATTCGACCACCATGACATCGACCCCCGAGCTGACGGCCAGCTCCCGTATCCTCCTCTTGATCTCGTCGGTGATGTGGGGGATTATCTGCACCGACCTGCCGAGGAACCTCCCCTTCCGCTCGTCGTCTATGACCTTCTTGTAGACCTGGCCAGTGGTGATGTTGTGCGATTTCGTGAGGTTGCGGTTCAGGAACCTCTCGTAGGTCCCCAGGTCCATGTCGGTCTCTCCGCCGTCGTCCGTCACGAAGACCTCCCCGTGGGTGATGGGGTTCATCGTTCCAGCGTCGAAGTTCAGGTAGGGGTCTATCTTCAGGCAGGACACCTCCAATCCGGAAAGCTGCAACAGCTTGGCGACAGAGGAGGTTGTTATCCCCTTGCCGAGGCCCGACATGACCCCTCCAGTCACAAAGAGATACTTCGGCACATATCATCAGACTGTTCAGCGTAATTAAGCGTTACGAGAACTTCCGTCTACGAAACGAGGCGTGCCGTTACGCTCAGGTCCGAGATGTCCACCAGCAGCTTGCTCGCCCTCTCCAGTGCACCGATTGGCTCCACCATCTGGGGCCCGGCCTCCGGGGAATTCGTGATGCCGACCAGGGTCTGGCTGACAGACTCTGCGAGCTGGCTGATTCTCGAGTAGGACTCGGGAGGCCTTCCGGGCCTTCGGGAAAGAAACGACTGAGTGGCCAGTTCGTTCATGTCCCTGATCATGGAGAGGCAGGACGCATACTCCTTCCCGACGGGTCTTGCGAGCTTCACCCCTTGGAGCCTCCTCGAAAGTTCCGAGATGGCATCTCCGACGCTTTCCAGGAAGCTCGCCAGCACCCTGTAGTCGAGGACGTCCACGGCCAGCAGGCCGTATGCATCGGCTATCTCGGGGTGGATGCTGGCCGTCCTTATCGTCCTGACGAGAAGGAAGTACAGTCTGTCGACCTCGTCGTCCCTCTCCGCCACCAAGGACAGGAGCTTCTGGTCGTTGCGGCCGACGGCCTCAGCGGTGTCTTTGATCATCCCCTCGAGGATTCCAGACATCCTCCTGACTATCCTCTCTGGGTTTATGGCTGACGACTCGAGCAGAAACTGGACGGTGATGCGCTTAGAGTCCTCGTCCATTATTTCCAAGCCGATTAGGCGAGAAAGCGTCGCCTTCAACCGCGCCCTGTCCTCCCGGGAGATCACCTTCTTACCCCAGAGCCGTATCACGTCGTACCCGTACAGGTAGGCGCCGGTTATGTCGTTGGTGACTGTGACAAGGTCCTCCCCTTCATACTCGAGCGACACCTCCCGGGGGCGGTCTTCGACGTCTTCGATGGGCCTCACTATCAGCTTTCTTCCTGAGAGCTCGTCCACGGCCACGGTCGACCCTTTTTTCACCCCGTTCTTTCGCGCCCAAGCCTTCGGGAGGGAGACTAGCAGCGTTCCCCCACCCATCTCGAGGACCTTCCTCGCATCCATGGTCCACTGTTCCGCGCCCATCTCTTTATCCTTTGGTGACGGCGCCGCGCCCGGCGCCCCGCACTGTTGCGCGGCCGCGAGTCCCGCTAGGCCGGCTTGTTGACCTGCTTGTTCACGGCGTCCGCCAGGTAGTGCCCCCTGAGAGTCACCCTGGAGTCGGTTACGCCCTTCACGGAAGCGACGGCCGTCTTGATGTCGCTGGCGATCTTTAGGGCGAAGACGGGCGGACAGAAGGGGGCGGTCAGGTGGAATTCGACTTCTACCGCACCGCCGTTCACCGAAAGCTTGTCAATGAGCTTCAGTTCTGTTATCGACCTCCCCAGTTCCGGGTCCATGATTTTCGAGAGTTCGCGCTCTACTTCCCCCACTTCGACCTGAACAGACACGATTTTTTCCACCCTCGGAGGATATTTATTGCTTTGGCGGCACCACCGTGCGGCGAATTCGTCCAGGTGCCCTCCTCGCTTCTGACCTTCGACCCCGCGCTCTTCGTCAGCTCGTTCGCCTTGCTGTTTGCGGTTCTCGACCCGATAGGCACGGTCCCGATATACATGGCCGTGACGAAGCCTTTCCCGGAAGAACGGTCGAGGATAGTCAGGCAGGCGGTCGTCGTGGCGACGGTCATCCTCTACGTCTTCGCCTACCTCGGATGGATCATCTTCAACCTGCTGGGAATCACACTCAACGACTTTCGAATCGCGGGCGGCATCGTCCTCTTTATGGTCGCCCTTGAGCACCTTGGCGGAAGGACGAAACCCGAGAACGAAGAGGCGGCCGATGTGGCAGTCTTCCCCCTTGCCATCCCGCTTCTCGCAGGGCCTGGAGCGATATCGACGGTGGTGATCCTTGCCAACCCCCCGTACGGCCCACTCCTGACGTTCATCGTAATCACGGGAAACGCCCTGGTTTCGTATGCGATCCTCTCGAAGAGTGACTGGGTGTCCCGGATCCTGGGGGAGAACGGGTCCCGGGCGCTTTCAAGAATAACGGCCCTGCTCATCGCCGCCCTCGCGGTCTCGTTCGTCAGGGAGGGGATCGTGAACATCGTCATCTCCGCAGGGTGAGAATGGAATGCCGAGGATTTGCGTGAAGGTGAAAGTAACGGGGTTGGTGCACGGAGTGTTCTTCCGGGCGAGCCTGGCCAGGATAGCGGCCGAGGAGGGTGTGGCTGGGTGGGTCCGGAACGTCCCTGACGGGTCGGTGGAGTCGGTACTCGAGGGGGAGGAGAAGGCAGTGCAGAGGGTCGTTGAATGGGCCCATAGGGGGCCGTCGAGGTCGAGGGTTGATTCAGTGAAGACGGAGCGGCAGGCCATCCGGAATCTGAAGGGCTTCCGAATAGAGAGCTAGCTCAGTAGAAGCGTTTTAAACGGACACCGGAGCGGCGACTTCGCAAACATGAAGAGAGTTGCGGTCATAAAGGGAGACGGTACAGGCCCGGAATTGGTCGACGCAACGCTTTCCGTCCTCAGGGCTGCAGGGACGAAGGCAGATTTCACCCTGTGCGAGGCGGGGGCAGAGTGGTGGGAGGAGCACAAGGGGCCCTCCTTCTTCCCAGACGAAACCTGGGAGGCTCTCGAGGAGGCCGATACCTGCCTCAAGGGCCCGACGACCACGCTCCCCATCCCCGGGACGCCGAGGAGCGTGGCTGTGAGCATCAGGCAGAAGTTCAGCCTGTACGCCAACGTCAGGCCCGTGAAGACCTATCCTGGCCATGCGGGTCCCCTGGGTCCAGTCGACTTCGTCCTGGTCCGAGAGGCAACGGAGGGACTCTACATCGGGATCGAGAACAAGCTCACCGATGATGTGGCCGTCGCGACCCGCCTGATTACCCGGGACAAGTCCACGAGGGTCACGCGGTTCGCCTTCGAAGAAGCAAAACGGCGCGGCTGGGGAAAGGTGGTGGCGATTTCGAAGGCGAACATCCTGAAGATCACCGACGGCCTCTTCCTTGACAGCGCCCGAGCTGTCGCGAAGGGCTACCCGGGAATCGAATTGGAGGACCTGTTCATCGACAACTTTGCCCAGCAGCTGGTGAAGAACCCTCAGCGCTTCAACAAATGCGTGGTCGTGGGCACGAACCTCTTCATGGACATCATGTCCGAGGAAGCGTCTGGCCTCATAGGAAGCATCGGGATGGTCTATTCAGGCAACTTCGGGGACCGCTACGCCATGTTCGAGCCCGCCCACGGGAGTGCCCCGAAGTACGCCGGCAAAGACAAGGTGAACCCGGTGGCCACGGTGCTTTCAGGCGCCTGGATGCTCGACTACTTGGGGGAGAAAGGCCCGTCCAGGGCCATCTTCGACGCCACCAGGAAGGTGATCAGCGAGGGAAAGACTCTAACCTACGACCTGGGCGGGAAAGCGGGGACGAAGAAGATGGTCGACGCCATCATCAGAAAGCTCTGACCCTTCGGTGCAGGCGGCACTCGGCATCCAGAAACCGCCCTCTGTTCAGTTTCAGCCGGCCCTCCGCCCTCGGAGTGCTTTCCAGTGAATGTTTTTAGCGTCAGGGGCGGGACGGAAACCAGATGGCAGACGCCGAGCAGGACGTCAAGAAGGCAGCCGAGCTGAAGCTCTGGCTCGAAGGGAGGATAGCGCAGCTTCAGGAGGAGATGGCTCGTCTCAAAGAGTCGCTGGCATACGTCGATGCGACCCTGCGTGCCACCACGTTCAAGCCGGCGATAGAAATGATGCCCGAGGCTGCCGAGATTTCAGAGACGCGGGAGCTAAGGCGCGACAAGGGCAGGGACGTCATAGCGACTGCGTCAGTGACGTCCGAAAGAGTTGTGATTGAGCCCGTGGAGGGCATCGTGCTGAAGCAGGGAACCCCTCCCTTCAAGAGCTTCCTGCTGGGAAAGATCCTGCAGGGGATGGCGGCCAGGGACGAGGAGCTCCTCGGGGCCGGCAAGCTGGCGAAGGGGTCGGGGCTGAGGTTTTCGGTCGAAGAAGCCCAGGGGGTGGTCGCCAAGCTGATAATCGAAAACTATCGGGAAAAGGCAAGGCTCAACGAGATACTCAACACCGTCGCCTGGACCTTCTCAAGGATGCTGGAGAAGTAGCCACCGTCCAGGCCGTTGCTTACTTCAGTATCTTCAGGCTCCGGACCTTGGCGAGCCCACTCACTTCCTCCACGCACTTCCCGCTGATTTGACCTTCGACCACCAGGGTCATCTTCGCGTCCGGCACGAGGTCGGGGTCGTCGGCCAGCGCCTGCCTCACCACCGTCCCATGCCTCGACAGGATCTCCGCCACCTCTGCCATCACCCCCGGAGACCTAGGGTCAGCTTCTACCACCAGGGCGCTGTATCCGAGGAGGGACACTATGCCTACCAAGCTCGTCCCAAGAGGGCGGGCCTTGGAGAAGATGGAGTACAGGTAGCGATTCCCGCGGATCTGCTCCGCGGTCTGCTTTACGACCCTCCTGTCGACCCCGGTGGCACGGGCCACGGCCGTGTAGTCCTGCTCGATGTCTCCGACGAAGAGCCTTCCTTCTTCCGACACCCGCATTCCGCACTCGATCATCTTCTTCACTACTTCTGGTCTCACCGCGTGGGGAGGAAACTGCTTCCTGATGCTTGGCCACACGCCATCATGCACAAAGATGAGCATTATTGAATTTTTTCGCCGCATACAAGCGGGGAAACTCATGCCCTAATGTGGGCATAAATGCTCATATCTGGTCGAACGCGCACTCAGGGGGCGATGACCTCAACCGCTTTGAAGTCCGTCCTCCCGACTGACAAGCTTCCGGCGAACTACTACAACGTCCTCCACGACCTTCCGGAGCCGCTTCCTCCTCCGCTAGATCCCAAGACCTTCGAGCCTGCCGCCCCGGAGGCACTCTTGAGGCTCTTCGCGAAGGAGTGCATAATGCAGGAGGTGTCCACGCAGGAATTCATCCCCATCCCAGAGGAGGTTCGAGACGCCTACCTACTTCTAGGGAGGCCCACCCCGCTGTACAGGGCGGCAAGGTTAGAACGCAAGCTGAAGACCCCTGCAAAAATCTACTACAAGAGAGAAGACCTTAACCCCGTGGGCAGCCACAAACCCAACACCGCCGTCGCCCAGGCCTTCTACCACCTCAAAGAGGGGACGAGAAGATTGACGACAGAAACCGGGGCCGGTCAGTGGGGAAGCGCTCTTTCTCTGGCGGCAGCCCTCTTCGACATCGACTTGACGGTCTACATGACGAGAAGCAGCTACAACCAGAAGCCGTACCGGAGAGTCCTGATGGAAGTCTACGGCGCCAAGGTCCATCCCTCGCCATCCTCTTTAACGAACGCCGGAAGGGGGTTCCTGACGAAAGACCCGGAGCACCCGGGGAGCCTGGGTATCGCAATCAGCGAGGCGGTCGAAGACTGCGTGACGCACGATGGCACGAAGTACGCCTTGGGGAGTGTCCTCAATCACGTCCTGACGCACCAGTCGGTGGTGGGGCAGGAGGCCCGCCTCCAGATGGAGGAGCTGGACGCAGACCCTGACTACATAGTGGGGTGCATCGGCGGAGGCAGCAACTACGCCGGCCTCTCCTACCCGTTCATGAGGGACAAGCTAAGAGGCAAGAGCGACACGGAGTTCGTGGCCGTCGAGTCCAAGGCGGTGCCGTCCACTACGAGGGGCGAGTACAGGTACGACTATGGGGACACCGCGAGGATGGCCCCGCTGGTCAAGATGTACACGGTCGGCCATGCGTACCAGTGTCCGCCGATTCATGCTGGAGGCCTGCGGTACCACGGCAAGGCCCCCTCCATGTGCATGCTGATCCAGAAGGGATTCATGAGGAGCGTGGCCTACTCGCAGCTGGAGATCATGGAGGCGGGGCTCCTCTTTGCCCAGGCCGAGGGGGTCGTCCCCGCGCCAGAGACGAACCATGCTGTGAAGGCTGCCATCGACCTTGCGCTGCAGTGCAAGCAGAAGAACGAGGAGAAGGTCATTCTCTTCAACTTCAGCGGCCACGGCCTGCTGGACCTGAAGGCCTATGACGACGGGATGAAGGGCTCGCTAGAAGACTATGAGCCGCAGGCATCCGCAATCGAGAGCGCCTTGGCCGCTGTGCCGGTAGTGAGATAGGCGCAGGCCCCGGAGGCGCCAAGGGCCTAGTCGTAGGCCCTGGTTATCCTCATGCCGTCCACCAGTATCCAGGGGCACAGTGTGGGCGTGTGGACCTCCCACCACTCGATCCAGTCCCGTTTCTTCGAGAGCATCTGGACCGAGGAGAGCATTCGTTGCAGGTCGTCACTGACCCTCATCCCTTTTAGCGGCCTCTTGACCTCCCCTGCTTCGACCAGATATGCTCCGTCCCGGGGGACAGTGGAGAATTCACCGGTCCTGAAATTCTTGTAGCGGGTATACCAGTTGCTCGTGAGGATTATCCCCCGTCGCATCTCCTTCACCATCTCGTCGTAGGCACCATCCCCGGCACCTATCTCGATGTTCCATGGCCTGGGCGTGACTAGGCCGGCATTCCCGGTGGTCTCCGTCTTCCACTTGGCTGAGGTGGTCAGGTTGTGCAGGTAGCTCTTCAGAACGCCGCTCTCGACAATGGGGGTTGCCTTCGTCGGAATCCCTTCGTCGTCGAATCCCCGGCCGCCTAGGCCGCCTTCGATCACTCCTCGGTCCGTGAGGTTGAAGGAGCTCGCGGCTACCTTCTTTCCCAGCTTCTCGGCCAGGTAGGAGATCCCCGCGTCAACGGAAAACGCGGAAGCCGCTGACACCACCCCGCCCACCAGGTTGGAGGCGACGGTGGGGCTCAGCAAGACCTGGTACTGGCCCGCGTCTGCCTCAGATGCCGCCTCCATCATCTTGGCGTGCTCCCCAGCGGTCCTCCCCGCGGCCTCGGGGTCGAAACCGGACAGGGTGGACGAGCAGGAGAGGCCGTGGCCGCTGGATTCGTTCTCTCCGAAGGACCTTATGTTCAGGTCGATGGTAGAGCTCGAGTCGATTCCCTTCGTCCCGGCGGATGTGAGGATCGCAACTGTCGTCTTCGAGGCGTCTATCACCCCCGCGGACCTCTTCCCACCGGCCTCCAGCGAGGCATCGATTGCCCGGCGGGTGAGTTCTGGCAGCGACTCGCCGACGTCCTCTAGCTTTCTATCAAGGCTCCGGCTAGGTCCGAAAGTGTCCGGGTTCTTTGGGAGGGGGACGTATTCCCCCTTGGGGAGTCCCTGGAGTGACCTGAACAGGTCGGACACAAACTTCTGGATGCTGGCCTCTTCTAGGTTCGAGGTCGCGGCGATTGCCCTCCTCCGGTCCTTCGCCATGTACACCTCCAGCTCCGTTTCCTCCACGTGCTTCACGACTGTGACGGAGTTGTTCGCGAACCTGATCATTCTCTCCTTGCCAGCAGCCGAGAGGACCACGGCGTCGTCGACGCCCAGTTTCTTGACCGCCGTCATCGTCTTCTCGTTCAGGGCTTCAAGGTCCATGGTCTTACCTCCCTCCGAGCTTGATTCCGGCAAGTAGCGTGTCAGGACCTCCGTGCCAGACAGGGGCGCCCTGTGATGGTTCCCCCTTTCCACATGTCGCCGAGTCGAACTTGAGTGTCTTGCTGCGCGCCTTGACGCTCCCCCAGAGCCTCGGCGTCGTGATTTCCAGCACGGGAGACCTCACCAGCCCTTTCATCACGCCGTTCTCTATCAGGTATGCCTCCAGGGCGACGTACCTCTGGTTGAATCGCTTGTCGTCGATGTTCCATTCCGTGAACTTCTTGAAGTAGACCCCGAGCTTCACTTCCTTGATTAGTTCCTCGAAGGTGTAGTCTCCGGGTTCGACGAAGGTATTCGACATCCTGATTATCGGCTCTCTGTCGAAACTGGATGCCCTGGACGACCCGTTGCTGGTCAGGCCGAACTCGGCCGCGGTGTATCTGTTGTGGAGGAACTCGCTTATCACCCCGTCCTTGATCAGGTGCCGCTTCCTTCCTTCCACTCCCTCGTCGTCCACCGGAGTGAAGCCGGTCGAGTGCGCAATGGTCGGGTCGTCGCTAACGTTCGCCTCGCCGCTCCCGACCTTCCTGCCCAGACTGTTCGCCTTCAGATAGGATTCTCCCGCCTGGGCTCCCTCCCTCCCGAGGACCCTGTCGGCCTCCTGAGGGTGCCCCACTGACTCGTGGGCCGCTATCCCGGCGAGCTCCGGGCTCAGGACGACGTCGACTTTCTCCGTCGGAGGCTTCGCCGTTGTCCTCAGCACCCTCCCGAGAGTCTTCGCCTCCTCCTCCACCCTCTCGACAAGGCCCACCCTCTTCACCACCTCCAACCCACCGCTCTGACCAGCCTGGATGATTCGTTGGGCGGAATTCCCTGACTCCAGCGCGGTCAGTGAGCCGAAGAGGAGGACGCGTGGCAGCCTCCCCTCCACCTCCGACCCATCGCTGTTCACGTAGTACTTTCTTTCGAGGTCCGCGGCCAGACCAAGGAACCTGCCGGGTATTTGGACCCCTGCCTTGCCGTCCGCGATCCTTCCTTCGATCTCCATCAGGACCCCGCGCAGCCAGCTGGCGTCTCCGCCCTCGATCTTCTCCTTCTCCTCGGCCGCCCACTTCCTCTTGACTGCCTTCGAGGAGTCGAAGACTATCGGTTTCTTGAGGACGGATGACGAGGCGCGCGCCATCTTGACAGCCTGGGCGACCATCTCGTTGACCGATTCTCGTTCGAGGATGTTGGTGGACGCGAACCCTAGTGCGCCGCCCGAGAGCACTCTGACCCCCAGTCCGAAGCCTTCCTCGAACACTGCGGGCTGGCTCTCTCCGTTCTTCAAAAGGAACTCTCGAGCGCTGCTCCCCTGTATCCTCGCCTCGACATACGACGCCCCAAACTTCGACGCCTTCGAAACCGCGTTCGCGGCCAGCTCCTTGGCCCCCTCGAAATCCATGGGGCGAGCCGAAATGCTCTCCGTATTTCTAATTTCCGCTTCTATCCAGGTCGGGCCGCTACGCCGGCGAGACCGCGACGGGCTTCCCCCTGGCGGGGATCTGGACTTCGTACTTGGCCCGGCCCCCCAAGGAGGCGAACATCTCCGGGTGCTCGGTGTGTATGGGGACGACCTTCCTTGGCTTCGCCAACCGTATGAGTTCTTCCACTCCCTGGGCGGGCGCGTGCCCTGAGGCGTGGAGCTGATGGTAGCTGAAGCCGAGGTGGTCGGTCCAGTTCCTAACGACCCCCTCCTCTTGTTCCCCTTCTTCGTTGAACGCCTCCGTGGCGGCGTGGATGTAGGTGCCTCCGCGGTCAGGCTTGATGTCAATCAGCTCCGCGAAGTTCCAGACGTCGAGATGGAGGAATGTCTCCGATTGCCTATCCCGCACCTCCCTCGCCGTGACCCCACAGTTCAGGAACTGCCTCTCCCAGAGCCGGTAGTCCTTGTCGTCCATCCTCCCGGACCTCTTCCGCCTCACGTACACCATCGCATCCCTTCCCACGCGGGGGACCTTCATCCGCTTGTCAGCCTCAAGCTTCCTCAGGACCATCGCCGCCTTCATCGACACGACGAGGGTTCTCCCCGTCCGCCTGCACGCCTCCGCGAAGGTGTTGACCCTGTCCACGTCGTTCCCCCTGAAGGAAGAGAGAATCAGTCCTTTCTTCCCCGACACCAAAGACAAAGCCTCGTCCAGGACCGCCCGCTCACTCATGCTTCTTCTCGAGTCGCCGGGGCTGACGCGAGTCCCCTCGGTCAGCAACAGGAGTGGCGCGGACTTCCCCGCCTCCTTGGCGAAGTCCTTGGTCATGTAGCCCGCGGGCCCGTGGAATCGGAAGTCCCCTGTGTAGACAATGGCCCCCTTCGTCGTGTGTATGATGAATCCGTAGGCGCCTGGGATTGAATGGTCGACGTGGACTGGCACGAACTCCAGGGTCCCGACGCGGAATCGGTCCCCGGTCCTGAACTTCCTCAGCTCGTGGCCGTCGAGAGGGGAGGAGGAGGACTCGCTGGAGGCTTGGTGCAGCAGGGTGGCCGTCTCGCCGCAGTAGACTGGGACCTCCTGGTCCACATATGGGATTCTCCCCATGTGGTCCCAGTGATAGTGGCTCAGCACCACAGCGTCCACTTCTGGCGCCGTGTGCTTCAGGCTGGTGTTCTGGAGAGCCTGCTCGGAATACAGGCCAGGAATCTCGGGGAGGAGGCCGAACTCGAACAGGTCTCCTGCCCCGTTAACCTGTCTTGGCTTTATGGTATCGTTGAAGTACATGCATCCGTCCGAGAAACCGGACCCGAAGTCAAGGAAGACCTTGGTGTCTCTGTCCTCTAGGAGGAACTTGTTGCCGCCGACCTCGCCCACTCCCCCGAAGCAAGTCACTCGCGGAATCAAGCCGAGAGGACAAAGTGGGAAAACTAGTTAACGATTTGCGCGGCAATGGATAAATATCGATTAATCGCCAATTTGCGCTAGGTTGCTGATTCTTGTCCCTCTGCTCCAGACAGGCGACGAGACTCTGCAGGCGCTGGCGATCTTGGCCATCGCCGTAGGGCTAGCCGGTATCGCAATCCTGATCCTCTTCTCAAGGAGAAAAATCTAGACTAGAATGCCAGCAGTACTGTTCGACATCGACGGCACGCTTGTTACGTTCAAGTTCGACGTTAAGGGGACGAGGAAGGCCCTGATTCAGGAGCTCAAGAGGAGTGGCCTGGACACGTCAGGCCTGGACCTCACTTCGCCCACGCAAAGGATAATGGACGCGGCGAGGTCCCAGACTCTGAACGAAGGAGGAGCGGAAGGCTTCGCCTCACTGAAGGGGAGGCTGTACTCGATTCTGGACGGATTCGAGGTCGAAAGCAGCAGGCAGGCTGCCGTATTCCCCGGAACCAGGGAAGTCTTGCTCCGCCTGCGCAGCAGGGCCGTCCGCCTCGCCGTCCTCACTAACAGCGGGAAGAAGGCAGCGTTCCCCGTCCTCCGAAAGGGGAGGATACTCGACTGTTTCGACTTCGTGCTCACCCGGGAGGATGTTGACACGATGAAGCCCAGCCCCGACGGCATCCTGGAGGCGGTACGCCGATTCTCACTCCCGAAGGAGGAGGTCTGCTACGTGGGAGACGGCGTCCTCGACATAGTCGCTGCCAAGGGGGCGGGGTTGAGGGTAATTTCGGTCGCCACAGGGATTCACACTGCCAGCCGGCTTCGCGAGGGGGGTGCCGACAGGGTCATCTCTTCGCTGGAGGAGCTCCCTGAGGTCCTCGGCATCTAGAGCCTTTGCCGCGTTACCCGCCCGCTACAGAATCCATAATAACGGCCATGGAAAGGCGCCCCAGTTCCTTCCATGTCATCGGCGAAGTCCCCCCCTTGCTACATCGTTGGTCTCCCCGAGTCTCCTGAGGAGGCGTCTGCCGCGGAGCGGAAGTTCGAGCGTCTTTCGCTGGAGCTCACCAAGGCGATCCCTTCAATCGAGGAGATACGCGCAGTTGTGAAGTCAAAGAAGACTGCCAAGAACCGAGGGCGATACGAAGTGTCGGTCGAGGTGTACACCCCGCGGCAAAGGCACGCCTTCTCCGAGACTGGCTTCGACCTGGTTGCGATCTTCGAGTCCATGGAGCCCAAACTGAAACGGCTTCTCTCCTCCAAGCCGTCCAAGGTGACCTCATCGAGGGGAAGGTCTCAGCGCAAGATCACCGGCTGAGCCAAGTCTCGGGCCGTCGACTCCTCCGACGTCGTAGCCAGGTCGCGCCAATCTCAAATATCCCGACCGGCGTGGGCGCGTCGTGTCCCCTTCAGGAAAGGCGATTCAGGCGACCGTCCTCTTCTCCACTGTCCTCGGGGTCGCTTTCCTGTGGCAGGTGTACGGTCTGGTCCCCCCTTTCGTATTCGACTTCGTCGCGGCCGGATGGGTCCTCTTCGTCGCCGACAGCGCGCTCACCTTCTTGCGTCCCGCCGCATCTTACGTCCTCGCGTTCGTCCTCGCCTTGCTGGCCCTCGCGTCCTCGCTTCCCCAGTCGGCCCACTACGCGTTCATTCAGGAGGGCGCGATTGCACCGGCAGCCACATTCATAGTCGGGACAGCGGCCCAGATCCTGCTTGTGATACTGGTCCCGTACCACTTTCTCCTGGGAGGGAGGAGAGGCGCCCCAGGTTCGGCGGAAGCAGGGGACAAGGCGCCGCCCCCGTGACCGCTCTCAGGAGCCTGACGTGTACTCCGGCGCCCGGCTGCCCCGCTGTCGCTGGTTCTTAGGATTGAGGATAGCTAGCCACCGACGAACCACTATTCTTCAGACATAACCCCAGCTGAGGAGTAAATCGCTGTCGTGGGCCCAGCGCTCGCCAATGTCCGTCCTGTAGAACATGTTCGGGATCATGACGTTCTTGACGTTCTGGTAGGCCCTCTCGATGGCGTCGGCCATCGTGGCGCCCGACCCGGTCACCACCAGAGCGTACCCCGAGGTCCCTGCGATGTGCCAGTCGCCTTCTTCGAATTTGACTTCTCCAATGTGAATACCGTCAAGACTCTGGCGCTTGAACAGAATTGTGGCACCTTCGGAGTACTTCTTGAATGCCTTCTCGTCCTCGAACGGCCACGGCGGGATTGTGACAACCACGCCCACCTGGTACCCCTTCTTCGTCTTGAGCTGGGTCTCTTTTCCCTGCGCCAGGTCGCTCAGGAATGTTCCCCAATCGCTCGTGATGCCTTCCATCTGTATGCTGATCGTCGGGTATCCGAGCCTCGATGTGAATTCGAGCGGCCATATTCCCTTTGAGTTTGCGATGCAGTTGATGTCGATGTACCCCACGTACTTGCTCGCCACGAGCTTGTCCTTCATCTTCAGGAGGGTCCTCTCGTAGACGGGGCTGTTCTTGGTGTAGTACATCGATGTTCCCATCTCGCCCGTGCTCGGGCCCAGCTCGTGGGGGAATAGGCGCTTGTGCTCGAAGTTGACGCACACCGGCATGACAAAGTCCTTGCCGTTGAAGAAGGCGCCAACGGCTATCTCGACACCTTCGGCGTACTTCTGTATCAGGAACTCCTTGATCTTCTTCGACCAGTTCGCCTTATAGTGTTCGAGGACCTCGAGGACGTCCTTCCCGTCTGACTCTTGCCCGATGAAGAGAAGCTCTTTCTCGTTCTGTGCCTTCCCGCTGGGCTTCAGCACGTACCTGTCCGGGTTGGCCTTGACGAACTCGATCGCCTTGTCGAACTCGGTGAAGTTCCAGGAGGGGAGGATGTCGACCCCAGCAAGATTGAGCTCGGCCTGCCCGAACTCCCTGTCGAGCTCGAGCTTGTCGGTGTAGGGCGAGCCGCCGAAGACGAACTTCCCTTCGTTCCTTAGCTGTTCTGCCTTGGCACCGAACCCCACGTCGTCAAACATGAAGACGTCCGCCCAGTCCTTGAGCGGCTCCCATTCGTCTATCTTCTCGATGAACCCTAGGCCCACGTCCTTCTCCGCCTGACCGTGGCAGAACATCTTCACCTCGTGCCCCTCCTTCTTGAGCTGCCATGCGAGGTCGGCTGACAAGCTCTCGTTGGTGACGAAGAGGAACTTCATCCGTTGTGTCCAGAAGTCAATCCTCGTTAATATCTGTTGACCAAAAGTTACTTGACCAATGGCTTCCCTCGGCTTCCTCCGGGGGCAATATTGCGACCTAACCCTTTTGTGGCAAACCTTAACTCTCCGACGGATTCGCTGCCCAAAACGGGCGATGCGAGATGGTGACCCAGAACCTCGAGAAGATATTCAACCCGAGGAGCATTGCCCTCATCGGAGCCAGCGACGAGGAGAACACGGTGGGCACCGCGCTGATGAGGAACCTCCTGGAGCCCAAGACCCTCAGACACGTCTACCCAGTGAACATAAGGAAACCAGAGGTGATGGGGCTGAAGGCGTACAAGTCAATCGCCGACCTTCCCGAGACGGCGGACCTGGCGGTGGTGGCGACCCCGGCGAGGACGGTTCCTGAGGTCGTCGAGCAGTGCGGCGAGGCAGGAACTCTGGGCCTGGTGATAATCAGCGCCGGCTTCAAGGAGATTGGCCCGGAAGGGAAGGCGCTGGAGGATCGGATCTCTGAGACGAAGAAGCGCTACGGCCTCAGGATCGTCGGTCCGAACTGCCTCGGCATCATGCGGCCGAGCACGAACCTCAACGTCACATTCATGAAGAGCACTCCCAAGCCGGGGAACATCGCCTTCATCGGCCAAAGCGGCGCGATTGGGTCCGCGGTCCTCGACTGGGTGATTCACGAGAACATTGGCCTGAGCAATTTCGTCTCGATAGGGTCCATGCTCGACGTGGACTTCGGTGATCTGATCGACTACTTCGGGACCGACCCCCGAACAAGGAGCATTCTGATGTACGTCGAAGGCCTCACGGAAGCACGCAAGTTCATGAGCGCCGCCAGGCACTTCGCCAGGACCAAACCGATCATCGTCGTAAAGGCAGGCAAGTTTGGAGAAAGCGCGAAGGCCGCTGCGTCCCACACAGGTTCTCTGACTGGGGAGG
This sequence comes from Nitrososphaerales archaeon, assembly GCA_035626235.1. Taxonomy (GTDB): domain Archaea; phylum Thermoproteota; class Nitrososphaeria; order Nitrososphaerales; family Gagatemarchaeaceae; genus DATFYP01. The sequence continues at coordinate 21,739 of DASPOB010000047.1, forward strand.
ATGTCGTCTACGACAAGGCCTTCAAGCGCGCAGGGATGGTAAGAGTCGACGAGATAGCAGACCTGTTCAACTCCTCGGGGGTACTAGGGATGCAGCCCCTCCCTCGGGGGCCGAACCTGGCGATTGTGACCAACGCAGGCGGCCCAGGAGTCATGGCGACCGACGCCATACTGGGGCTCGGCGGCAGGATGGCTGAGCTGAGCGCCTCGACGATGGACGCGCTGAACGCGCACCTCCCGAGGTTCTGGAGCAGGGGGAACCCCATAGACGTTCTGGGGGACGCGAAGCCAGACAGGTACAGGCTGGCGGTCGACGCATGCCTCGACGACGACAACGTCGACGGGGTGCTGGTGATATACACCGCACAGGCCGTGGGCGACCCTGTCGAGACCGCAAGGACCATCACCGAGCTATGCAAGGGCAGGGGGTACCAGTACAAGACGATTCTCACCAGTTTCATGGGCTTCGGGGCGGTCGAGGAGGCGAACCGCATTTTCAACCAGAACAGCATCCCCACCTACTCAACGCCGGAGCAGGCCGTGAAGACGTACATGTACATGTACAACTACAAGAGGAACCTGGAGCTGCTCTACCAGACCCCGGAAGAGCTCCCGGTTGACGTCATGCCCCCCAAGAGGCCCCTTAGGGTCATCCTCCGTAACATAGCGAAAGAGAGTCGCGACGTATTGAACGAAGCCGAGGCGAAGACGTTCCTAGAATACTACAACTTCCCGGTGGTGAAGACGAAGGTCGCCCGCACGGTTGACCAGGCGGTTTCGATCGCCAACTCCCTGCGGTACCCGGTGGCGCTGAAGATCCTCTCGCCCCAGATAGTTCACAAGACGGAAGCTGGCGGAGTCGTCCTCGGGATCAACAGCGACACGGAGCTCCGTGAAGCCTACGCCCGAATCGTGCAGAACGCACTGCGGTACAACCCCAACGCCGAAATCCAGGGGGTGACGGTCCAGCAGTCAATCACCAAGAAGGGGTACGAGGTAATAATCGGCTCGAAGACGGACCCGCTCTTTGGGCCTGTCATCCTCTTCGGGAGCGGGGGCGTGGGGGTCGAGCTGTTCAGGGACTTCGCGGTAGGACTCCCGCCTCTGAACCAGACGCTGGCGACCAGGCTGATGGAGGAGACGAAGGTCTACCAACTCCTCAAGGGATACAGGAACATGCCTCCCGCGAACGTCAAGCTAGTCCAGGAGCTGCTGGTTTTGTTCAGCCAGATGCTCATCGACTTCCCTGAGCTCAAGGAGGTCGACATCAACCCCCTATTCGTGTCGGAGAACGAGGCCTACGCCTTCGACGCCAGAATCGTGGTCGACAGAGTGAAGATTATCGAGCATCCCGAGCCACACCAGCATCTCGTCATAACTCCCTACCCGAAGAAGTACGAGACAGGGTGGAGGCTGAGGGACGGCAGAGACATCCTGCTAAGGCCGATCAAGCCGGAGGATGAGCCCCTGTGGCTCGAAATGTTTCAGAGCTTCTCTGAGGAGTCGGTCAGGCTGAGGTTCTTCCAGGTCATCAAGGACACCCCGCACGAGATGCGTGTCAGGTACTGCAACATAGACTACGACCGGGAAGTGGCCATAGTCGCAGAGCTCAACGAGGAGGGGCGGAAGAGGCTCCTCGGCGTCGCGCGGGTCGGCCTTGAGCCCGACGGGAAGACCGGAGAGCTGGCCTTCATCGTTGCCGACCCCTGGCAGGGACTCGGCCTGGGGACCAAGCTGGTCGACCACACCATCGATGTCTGCGAGGACATGAAGGTGGAGTCGATCTACGCGATAATGCTCCAGGAGAACACTAGGGCCATCAGCCTGATGAAGAAGATGGGGTTCGATGTGCACTTCCTGACAGATGGCACGGCAAAGGCAATCCTCGATTTGAAGGAAGAAGAGGAGTATCTGCCCGTGGAAGAAGCCACAGGGGAGCCTGCCGCAGCGGCCGAGACCACGCCCTCTCCTGCCCCCGCGCCGGCCCCGCAGGCCAAAAACACAGAGACGCTGGCGACCTAGCGAACCCATCCGTGGCCGGGGCATGATGCTCGACAGGATAGATGAGCACCCTCTAGATGCCTCCTGCCGAGCTTGCGCGACGGATGATGGGACTTTCGACTCCTTCGAGCAAAGTCATTGGCTCTGGTGGTTGGTGAGAGACGCACACCTCTGAAAGCATAAACGGGTCCCCCTGCCTCGCAGGGCGTCCCTGCGACGAAAGGCTCCGCTTCGACGTTCAGACCGGCCCCGCGACCTCTGGGGGCCCTGGGACCGTTTTCCCATTTCCCTACCTTGGCTTCTTCCGCAGCTCTTCCATTCCCTCAAGGCTGTCGGCGAATGTTCCGAGAGGGTGGACCTCCCGGTCAACCACGAAATTCGCAGGTGAGCCAAACAGAATCTCGCCGAGCTCCTCGAGAGTCTCAGTCTCGACGATGTAGCCATCACCGACGGTATCCAGGAAGGGGCCACCGCCAACAATCTTCCGGCTCTTCATGAGCTGGAGCTTGTATCTTAGGTCGTCTGCTGCGACCTTCGCAAAGTCTCCCGGGCTCACCGAGGACGAGCTGTTCCTGACCCTCTCGATTACAAAGAACTTCATGACAACTGCCACTCCCGTGATGCTACTTCGAGGCCTTCGCGTAGTCGACCATGCCCTGGAAGTCTATAACGGTCACCGGCTCAACCCCGACGACCCAGGCGTCGTGGCCTGCCGGGATCCGGGATATTTCTCCTGGCCCTATGTCCATCTCTGTGCCGTCGTCCATCTTGACGTGAAGGACTCCGGTCTCGTGGTATTGGAAGTGCGGGGCTTCACAGCTCGTGGTCTTGGCGATAGGCTTCACGTGCTTCGACCACTTCCAACCGGGCTCGAGGACTGCTCTTCCTACCGCAGCTCCCTCGAAGCTGACCAGCTGGAGCTTGCCATTCTCGAACTTCCTAAGCTCATCGGGGGCGCCGAACTTCTTGACTTGTGGTTTGGGCAACCCTAACGCCTTAGGGATGACCCGATTTAAGCGATGCGACTCCTCGACGCTCCTTCCGCTCGAGTACGCTACCGGGCAGTCGCCATACGCGTCCGGATACGGACGGCAGGTTGCAGCCGGATTGACTGCCTCCGCTCTCTCGTCCCTCGAGTGAGGTACTCAGTCGTACCTTGGCGTATGGCGGTTCCGGACGAGCAAGTAAGTCGCGGCCACGACGACCGTAAATGCCCCCAGTATTGCATACTGAATGGGGAATTCGGGGACACTCACTCCCTGAATTGTTGCCTTCGTCACGGTCGATGCGCTGCTTGTGGCGACTTGTGAAGCGGAGGATTGGGTCTGATACTCAGAGGTCGTCAGGGAAGTGGTGGCCGACGTGTAGGCGGCGCTTGCAGGGTCGATGAAGAGAAGGACTCTGTAGTTGCCTGTGTCCGCTACCCAAAGGTCGCCGCCACCGCCGGCTGCAATTCCCTCGGGCCCGTTCATCGTGGACTGCTCGATTCCCGACCCAGAGAAGAAGTACGCGTCCTGCCCAAGAACGACCGTCGCGCCCATTCCAGTTGACAGCGGCGGTACGAATTCCACGACCCTGTTATTGTCCGTGTCACTGACCCAGAGGTTCCCGTTACTGTCGAAGGCGACGCCTTCGGGCAAACTAAGTGTGGACTGGGTCGTGTTTCCATTCGTCGAAAGCAGGTTCGGCTGCCCAATGGCGATGCTCGCGCCCTCCCCGTTTGAAAATGGCGCCTTGAACTCCAGGATTCTGTTGTCGTACGTGTCTGCCACCCAGAGATTCCCCGCATGGTCGAACGTCAGCGATGTTGGGCCTTCGAGTCTCGACTGGCTCGAGTTGTTGGAACTGGTGGTGAATGACGCTTGGCCGATGACCAAGGACGCTGCTTCGTGATTGGTGAATGGAGCGGTAAACTCGAGTATCCGGTTGAAGCTGCTGTCGACGACCCATAGGTTTCCTGATGCGTCGAAGGCCACTCCAGCAGGCCCAAAACTTGAAGAAGTCGGGGCCCCAGCCAAACTACGCCCTCCGAGCGATACCGTGGGCGTTTCTCCGAGCGAGAAGGGGACCCTGAACTCCTTGACGCTGGCATTCTGTCCGTCCGCAGCCCAGAGGTTTCCACTCGCGTCAAACGCGATTCCTGCGGGCTCGCAAAGGGCGTCGCCGGTCGTGCAGCCCCCGGCAGAGAAGTTCGCCGCCCCGATCTCCATCGTCGCTCTTTCGCCGTTGGAGAACGGGGAAGGAAATTCTGACACCCAGCCGTCTTGGTAGTCAGAGACCCAGAGGTTGCCCGACCTGTCCAACGCGACATATTCCGGGCTCCCGAGCTGGGCGGTCCCTGTTGCCTGGCCTGGCGACGTGAAGTTCACCTGTCCTATGACTGTGGAGGGCAACGGTGGGGTCGGAGGCAATGGCTGGACGTGGTTGGTCGAGGCGAAACCGACCGAATTCAACCCGAGAACAATTGCGAGAAGAACCGAGAGGATTGCCGTGCGCAAGACCAGCGGGCGTGTGCACTGAGCCGTCAAATCAGGGGATCTCCTCGTTTCGCGTGATATTAACATGCCCGTGGGTGCAGGCGAAGGATTCGGGCCGGGACGCACGAAGACGCGTTGGTTCCGTGTCCCGTCCTGGCTCCGAGCCAGCTTTTAATGAGGCCCCCGGATGTCGGTACTCGTTGGGCGGCACCGACGTCACGAAGCTGGGAACCGGTCGCTTCTCAAGATTCTTCAGCAAGGACCATCTGGTGAGCACAACGGCAGTCCTGGTGTACCTGGGAACTGCAGACTTCATATTCCACATGCTGTTTGCGGGCAACTACGGATATTTCCGGGACGAGCTATACTACGTCGTCAGCGGAACGCAGCATCTGTCTCTCGGCTACGTCGACTTTCCACCCATGATAGCCTACATGGCAGCTCTGCTCGGGGTCGTCTCTCAGGACTCGCTGGTCTCGGTTCACGTCGTGCCCGCCCTCGCCGAGTCCGTTCTTGTGGTAATCACGGGCCTGATCGCCAGGGAACTGGGGGGCGGGAGGAGGGCCCAATTGATTGCTGCCGTGTCCACCCTGCTAACCCTTGTCTTCCTAGCCGATGGGTCGCTATTCTCGCCAGACTCTCTCGACCAAGTCTGGTGGTCCTGCATGGCATACTTCGCAATCCGCGCGGTCAGGCGTGAAGAGCCCAAGAATTGGCTCTACGCGGGCCTCGTAATAGGTCTAGGCATTCTCACGAAGGCAACGATGGTTTTCTTCGCCGCTGCCCTTCTGGCCTCATTCCTATTGATACCTTCTGCCAGGAGGTACCTGAGGTCGAGGTGGCTTGCCGCAGGGGCGTTGCTAGCGTTCGCGCTCGTCCTTCCCATGCTGTACTGGAATCTCACGAATGGATGGCCGATGCTCAACTTCTACCTCGAGTTCAGGGGAGACGTCAGTGGGGGAGGCCCTCTCAGCTTCCTGGCGAACCAGGTGGCCGAAATCACTTTCCTGAATCTGCCGGTATTCCTCACGGGGCTTTACTTCTACCTGAGGTCTGGTGAAGGGAGGGACCTGAGGCCCCTCGGGCTCGCCTACGTTCTCCTCTACGTCGGGATGACCTTGGCAAACGCGAAGCCGTACTACCTCCTTCCGGCCTATCCAATGCTCTTCGCCGCAGGCGCCCTGCTGATCGAGAAGAGCTCAGTCTCGAGGAAGGGGTTCTTCAGGTGGTTCGGCACGTGGCCGTACATGGCGGCCCTTTTGGTCCTGGCAATTCTGCTGGTGCCCCTTACATTGCCGATTCTTCCGCCTTCGACTCTCGTAGGCACCTATGGTCCCTCCGTCCTGGCTACGACCAACGGCGGAGTCGCGAGCGGAGAAACGGGCCCTCTCCCCCAAACCCTGGGAGACAGACTCGGCTGGGATACGATGGTGGCGACGCTAGCGCAGGTCTACTGGAAACTTCCGAGCGGCGAGCGAAGCCAAGCCTGCATCTTCACGACCGACTACGGGCAAGCCAGCGCCGTCAACTTCCTGGGGAAGAGCCTGGGGTTGCCCGAGGCAATCAGCGGTCACAACAGCTACTACATCTGGGGGCCAGGTGCGTGCACAGGCAAAGTCCTCATCGCAGTCGGGCCGTCGCTGTCGTACTTCAACGGGAGTTTCGCGAGCTTCCAGGAGAACTACGTGAACACGACTCTCCGCCATGGATTCGGGAATGTGACCTACCTGACCATGATCAAGTGCGACGACTGCATGGATAACGAGAACAACGTGCCGGTGTACCTCTGCACCAACCCTACGTTCTCCTCAATCGCCTCGGTCTGGGCCGGGGTCAGACATTACGACTGATTGCCGCTGGTGGAAAGGGGCTTTTCCCGTGAAGTGACAGGCTGTCCAAGTGCGTGTTTCCTGCTCAGGATTCTCACGCTGCGGCCAGACCCACGCGCTCCCCCTTTGGGGGGATGACGCTAGTTGCTGTCGTCTGTTTGCGTGATTTGAATGGCTCCAATTCGGGATGGTCTCGGTCAGTCGTACAGCCAATAGCCGGTCCTTTAAGGCAGACTGATTACGCTCTGGGCAATCCCAATACGGGTCCGGTGGGGCCCGGTGCGAATCGTACTTCAAATCGGACCCAAGACCAGAAGACTCTTCGCTCTACTTCGCCAGTCCGTTCATCCTTCTGAGCTTCTCCACCAGCTCCTTGTACCTCGTGTCCTCCCTCGCCCTCGCCAGGAGGGGGGAGTACATCACGAACATGGCAAATATTACGTGCTCCTCCAGCGCCCTGTTCAGGTTCTCGAAGCACCTGTCCATGTCCCCGAGGGCGTGGTAGACGTAGGCCACGTAGTTGTAGGCGACTGGACCCATCTTCGCCTCTTCAATCTTCCTAATGGCCTGGAGTGCCTTTTCCCTGTCCCCGGCCATGGCGTCGATGAAACCCCCCATGTAGGTGCCCCGGGGGCTGTCTGGCCTAAGCTTCTCGTACTTCGCGTGTAGCTCTCTGGCCTTCCCGATGTCACCCTTGGAGAGATAGTAGTCCGTCATGCTCTGGTAGGTTGCGCTGGGGGCGAGGTGCTCGGTCTTCCTCCAGTGCTCAAGAGCCTCCCGCTCCCTCCCGGTGTTGAAGTAGGCATACCCCAGCAGGAAGATGTAGTTCGGCGTGATGGGGTCTAGCCTGTAAGCCGTCTCCATGTCCCTCACCATCTCTTCGGGCTCGCCTTTGATGCCAGCCACTTCGTGCAGCTGTCGGTATGCCTCAGGGAGGCTCGGGTTTAGTTCCAGCGCCCTCCTCGCCTCCATCTCAGTCGCCGGGAGGTCGTCCTCGTTTAGATGTAACACCGCGAGGGAAGCGTGCGCCTCGGCCAGGTCCGGGTCCAGCTCCAGCGCCAGCTTCAGCGACGCTTTCACGGCGGGGAGCATGACATCCGGGGGCTCGTATCCTACGGTGGCAAGGTACTGGTGGCACTCCGCCAACCCCACTTGAGCCCTGGCGAACGAGGGGTCGAGCTCAACCGCCCTCTCGAACAGCTTCAGGGCCTGCCGCAACGAGGGCACAGAACCCTCCCTGTAAAGCTCCCTCCCGCGAAGGAAGTTGCTGTACGCCTCTGTGTTCTCCGTGGGCTTCTTCTCCAGTGACGCCTTCTCCGGCTCAAGGAGTTGGACCTTCAGCTCCCCGGCAACCTTCTCGGCTATCTCGCTCTGGACCCCAAATATGTCGTCGAGACTCCCGTCGAAGTGGGAGGACCAGAGGTGCTCCTCGGTCCCCGCTCCTATTAGCTGAACCGTAACTCGAACCCTGTTCCCCGCCTTCCTGACGCTACCTTCGACCAGGGAACCGACGACGAGCTCCTTGGCTATCTCCCCGGCCCTCTTGTCCTTCTTCTTGTAACTCATCACGGAAGTGCGGGCTATGACCTTGAGCTGCTTGACCTGAGCCAGCCTGTCGATGAGCTCCTCCGTCATCCCATCCGCGAAGTACTCGTCGGCGGGGTCTGGGCTCATGTTTGGCGAAGGGGAGGACGGCGATACGGTTCTTGTCGAGGCTCAGGCCCGCGGTAGTTTCCTGCTTTTCCCAGGGGAGGACCACTCTGAACACCTCCACGGCCTCCCCCACGTTCTTCAGTTCTCTCCTGCCGAGGCTAATCATGGGGAACTCGAGCTTATTCTTCACGTGGTCGTGCACCTGTTCCGAGATACAGATGCCTCCGGGGGTCGCGAGCGGCTCTATCCTTGAAGCGACGTTGACCGCGTCCCCGTATACGTCTCCATGGCTATGGATGACGTCCCCCAGGTGTATGCCTGCCCTGATCTCGACCCTCACGTCCGCGGGTCGGTTGTTGTTCAGCTCGTGGAGGGACTGCTGGATGTCGTAAGCGCACCTCACCGCCTCCAGGGCGCTGCCGAACTCCACCAGGAATGCGTCCCCGATGGTCTTCACCTCCCTCCCGCCGTGCTTCGGGAAGAAGGGCCGCACCACGGCGCGGTGCTCCTCTAGGAGCCTCATGGAGAGCGACTCGTCCCTCCGCGTCAGCGCGGTATAACCGGCGATGTCCGTGAACATGATCGCAGCAAGTCGTCTTTCCCCTTCAGACAAGGCTCGAGAATGTTTACTGTCCAGAGACGGTAATAAAAGCCGATTTCTCGGAATAATAGCCGGCAAAGATGACGCTGGTCTGAACCCAAGTTCCCGCAGTCGCGAAGAAGGGTCCCAAATCGTGCTAATCTGGCCGAACAGAGTCTATTCTGAGCTTATTGCTCCACGGGCCCGGTGGGATTCGAACCCACGGTCTCTGAGCTACCGCACTTCAGCTTCGGAGGCTGACGCCCTAATCCGTGCTGGGCTACGGGCCCGACGGCCCTGCAGGCGGGGCTCAGTTAAGTGCTCTCCGATACGCATGGCCTTCCGGAAAGCGGCGAGGCGGGGCTCCCACTAAACTATGACTCTCAGAGGGCTCTTCTTGAGGTGAATGCTCCGTCGGGCTACGGATGGCCTGGCAATCATATTCAGAGGGACTGCGAGGCTGGGGGCTGGGCGGCCTGGTGCTCGGATAGCTTTTATGTCATGGCGCCGCGCGAGGGGCACGTTTGAAATTCGTCGAGTTTGAGGAGGAGGCGAGTCACCTCATCGTAGAAGCCTGCGACGCCCTCCACTACGACGCCACGCAGGTAGACGTCTCGCTTCCTCCCAACGCCTCCTACGGGGACCTGTCAAGCGCTGCGCCGCTAAGGATCGCGAAGCAAATCGGCGAGAAGCCGGGGGATGTCGCCCTCAAGCTGGCCGCCCACATAATGGGACGGTCACGCCACTACAGGTACGTAGGGTCGGTCGCAGCCCACCAGGGAGGTTACCTCAACTTCACTCTCGACCACGAGAGGTTCACGTTCGACTCCCTGACCGAAGTACTGAACAGCGAAGTCGTCGGGGCCAGCCCGCCAGAGAAGGAGACGATAGCGATTGAGCATACGAACGTCAACCCCAACAAGGCGCTGCACATCGGCCATGCGAGGAACCTGGTGCTGGGCGACTCTCTCACAAGGGTGATGCGGCACCTCGGCTATTCGGTGCAGGCTCTGAACTACATCGACGACTCGGGCGCCCAGGTAGCCGACGTGATAGTGGGGTTCAAGTTCCTCGGACTTCCGGACCAGGCCCCGCCGGGAGTAAAGTACGACGTATACTGCGGAGATAGCATCTACACCAAAGTGAACAGAGAATACGCCACCAACCCGTCCTTGAAGGAGAAACAGTCGCTGGTCCTGAGGGAAGTGGAAAGGGGAGAAGGGGACCTCGCCGAGTACACCCGCTCCGTGGTGAGACGGATTCTCTCCGCCCAGCTGGAGACCTGCTGGAGATTGGGGGCTACCTACGACCTTCTGAACTGGGAGTCGCAGCTGGTGCACTCGGGGATGTGGGAGAGGATTTTCGACGCCATGAAGAAGAGCGGGGGCGTCAAACTCGAGACGGAGGGGGAGAACAGGGGGTGCTGGGTCATCCCGGACCCGGAAACGGGCGAGCAGAAGGTGGTGGTCCGCTCCGACGGGACCGCAGTCTACGTCGCCAAGGACATCCCATACGCCGCCTGGAAGCTCGGAATCGTCCCCGACCCGTTCGGATACGAGGTGTACGCCGAGACCCAACCAGGGGGAGGGATGCTCTACACGACCACGCTGAGGGGGAAGAAGGCAGGTCCGAAGTTCGGCGCTGCGGATCTGGCAATCTCGGTGATCGACACCAGGCAAAGCTACCTCCAGAGGATCGTCGCAAAGGTCTTGGAAAAGCTGCGGGAGGGCTCCGCACGGCGGTACATGCATCGCAGCTATGAAGTGGTGTCGCTGTCAAAGCGGACGGCCGCCCAGCTGGGATTCGGGATAGAGGGGGATTTCGCCCACATGTCCGGACGGAAGGGGCTTTACATGAACGCCGACGCCATGCTCGACTCTCTGAAGAGAAAGGCGAGAGAGGAGACAAGGAAGAGGAACCTCTCCGAAAGCGACGCTTGGGTCGATGACGTCGCCGAAGCGGTGGCCGTTTCGGCACTCAGATACGAGCTCCTGAAGCAGGACCCGGACAAGATGATCGTCTTCGACATGGAGGAGTCTCTCAGGTTCGAGGGAGACACAGGGCCGTACCTCCTCTACACATATGCCAGGGCCAGGAGGATTCTAGACAAGACGACCGGCACGCCGAAGATTGACGCCCAGGGAGCCAAGAGGCTTTCCAGGCCAGAGGAGCTCGAGCTGGTGAAGAAGCTTGCCATGCTCGACAAAGCGGTCTTGACCGCTGGCGACTACCTCTCGCCGAAGGAGATTGCCATCTACGCCCACGGCCTCGCGGCAAAGTTCAACGACTTCTACGAAAGGGTGCCAGTCAACCAGGAGGAGGATGCCCATCTCCGGGACGCTCGGCTGGCTCTCGTCGATGCCTCCAGCAGGGTCATGGTCCAGGCCATGCGCCTGATGGGGCTGCCGTACAGGTCGAAGATTTGATGAGCAAGGGAATCGTTCTCGCTGCATTCGACATGGACGGGACTGTCCTCGAGCACGACAGCAGCTGGGCTGCGCTCCATCGGCACTTCGGCACGACCCACCTGGGCGAGGCGTCTCTCAAGCTCTACAGCCAGGGAAAGATTGACTACAGAGAGTTCATGCGCAGGGACATTGGTTCCTGGCCCAAGCCCTTGACGAGGGGGGAAATCGACGTAATACTTTCGAACTACAGAGTGCGAAGAGAGGCCCCCAAGACGATCGACGAGCTTCACCGTCGTGGAATCAAGACGGCCCTCGTGACCTCCGGAATCGACATCCTGGCGAGAAGAGTGGCGGCCGAGCTGGGGATCGAGCACTGGGTGGCGAACGGCCTAAGGTTCGACGGCCAGGGTCGTGTTCTACCCATGGGGATAGGCAGGGTGGACCCTACCAGGAAGGACAGGGCGTACCTGAAGCTCCTGGCGAGCCTCGGCATCCAAAGCCGGAGTACGATCGCAGTCGGCGACACCGTCTACGACCTGGCCTTTCTCAGGTCGGCGGCTCTCGGCTTCATGCTGGCCCATACGACAAGGGTAGACGACCCGAAAGTCATTCACATCGATAGGCTCACGGACATCTTCGAGCACATCTAGCCGAAGCCCTCTTCGGGAATCCTTTAATCGAGTGTGCCGAGCCGCCCTCGCGGTAGCAATGAGCGAACCACTCCTGCTGATTCCTGGACCGACGAACCTCTCCAAGAGAGTGCGCGATTCGATGGCTGCGCCTCAGCTTGCCCACACGGGGCGCGAATTCTACGCGGACTTCACTGAGCTCCTTGGCCTGGCGCGGTACGCGTTCAGGAACGAAAAGGGGTTCCAGTTCGTCTTCACTGGTTCCGGCACTATCGGGATGGAGTCCTCCGTGGTGAGCATCGTCTCCCACGGCGACAGGACACTTACCTTGAGCACCGGATACTTCGGCCACAGGATGCTCATGCTGAACCAGGTTCATGGCGCGAAGGCAGATGTGATAGACTATCCCGACGGGAGTCATGCCGACCCGGACGACCTAAGAAGGAAGCTGCAAAAGGCGAAGTACAAGGCCGTCTTCATAACCCACGTCGACACGTCGACCTCCGTCATCAACCCGATTGGCGACCTGGTCGAGGAGTGCCAGAAAGCTGGTGTCTTTTCCGTCGTCGATTCCGTATGCGGATTGGGCGGCATCCCACTCGACTTCGACAAGCTAGGTGCGGACGTGGCGTTCACGGCCTCGCAGAAGGCCCTCGCTGCTCCTCCCGGCGCGGTCTTGGTCGCGACCTCCAAGGAAATCCTGGATTACTTCGAAAAGCGGAAGGAACCCATCGAGTCATACTACATGAACCTGTTGAGATGGAAGCCCATCATGGACGATCCGAGGATATATCTGGCCACCCCGGCCGTGCAGGTGCTTCTGGCTCTGAGGGAGGCCCTGACTGAAGTGAAGGAGGAAGGAATTGAGAAGAGATGGGCGAGACACAGGCGTCTAGGCGAGTTGGCCCGGAAGATGGTCTCTGACAATAGGCTCGATTTCGTCGCCGGCGAGGGGCATAGATCCGACACCGTGACTGCCTTCTGGGTCAAGGAGGGGACGGCCGGGGGGGTCCAGAAGAGGCTTGAGGACGAGTCGGGTATCCTCGTCGCCAGGGGCCTGTACGAGATGCGGGACAAGATGATTCGCATCGGCCACTTCGGAAACCTCACCGAACCGAAGCTGAAGGAGGCCCTCGGCGCGCTGCAAAGCGTCCTCGTCGAGCTGGGCGCGGCGAAGCCGGGGCGTTCGACGAAGCGCAAGTGAGATACGTCACAAGCGAGAGGATTCGGGGCAACGCATAAATCGCTGCCTCAGGGCGTGCCAAAACGTCATGTCTGCGACAGGGGACCTCACGGAGTCCGAAATTGCTGTACACTGGAAGGAAGAGCCACTCATACCACCGCCGGCGAAGTTCGTGGCCCAGGCCAACATGGCCGACAAGGACATCCTGAAGAAGTTCGGGGAGGAGAACTTCCCCGACTGCTATGAGGAATACGCCAACCTGTTGTCCTGGGACAAGAGGTGGGACAAGGTCCTTGACTCGAGCAATCCGCCGTTCTGGAAGTGGTTTGTCGGAGGGAAGCTCAACGTGTCGTACAACTGCGTGGACAGGCACCTGCAGAAGTACGGGAACAAGGCAGCCATCATCTTCGTAGGCGAGCCGGAGGAGGAGCCCCATGAAGCCATCACCTACAGGGAGCTCTACGCGAGGGTGAACGAGTTCGCCCTGGTTTTGAGGGACACCATGGGACTGAAGAAAGGGGACAGGCTGACCTTCCACCTCCCGATGATCCCCCAGCTCCCGATCTCGATGCTCGCGGCAGCGAGGCTCGGCATCATTCACAATGAGGTGTTCGGCGGGTTCAGCGCCAAGGCGTGCGCCGACAGGGTGCAGGACTCGGGGAGCCACGTCCTGGTGACCTGCGACGGCTATTACCGCAACGGCCAGTGGATCGACAAGAAGAAGGACGCCGACCTGACCGTCGAGGAAGCCGCCAAGATGGGGGTAAAGATTGACAAGATTCTGGTCTGGAGGCGCCATCCGGGGAAGTATCTCTCGAGCGCCCCCATGGTCGAGGGGAGGGACTTCTTTGTAGACGAGCTTCTGAAGAAGTACGTGGGAAAGAGGGTGGCCCCGGTCTCGATGGACGCCGAAGACCCTCTCTTCCTGATGTACACGAGCGGGTCGACGGGCCGCCCGAAGGGAGTACAGCACAGGACGGGCGGCTACCTTGCATACGTGGCGGGGACTTCGAAGTACGTCCAAGACATCCACCCCGAAGACGTTTACTGGTGTATGGCTGACATAGGTTGGATCACGGGCCACTCCTACATAGTGTACGGCCCGCTCGCCATCGGAGGGACCAGCGTACTTTACGAAGGGGTTCCGCTCTACCCTGACGTGGCAAGGCTCTGGAGGATTGCCGAGAGGCTCAACGTCAACATCTTCCACACGGCACCCACGACCATCCGCATGCTCAGAAAGGCCGACCCGGAGGAGCCGATGAAACACGACCACCACTTCAAGGCCATGACGACTGTGGGGGAGCCCATCGAGCCGGACGTCTGGAGATGGTACCACGACGTAGTGGGGAAGGGCGAAGCAGTCATCACCGACACCTGGTGGCAGACCGAGACGGGGGGTTTCGTCTGCAGCACCGTTCCGGCTGTCTCTCCGATGAAGCCGGGGAGCGCAGGGCCGGGGATGCCTGGGATATACCCCGTAATCCTCGACGAGGAAGGGCACGAAATCAAGGCCGGCGAGAGCAAGGCGGGCAACATCTGCATCAGGAACCCATGGCCCGGAATCATGCAGACCGTCTGGGGGAACCCGGACAGGTTCATACAGCTGTACTACGCCAAGTACTGCAGGAACAAGGACAGCAGGGACTGGCACGACTGGCCATACTACGCTGGCGACGGCGCCGTGCAGGCGGCAGACGGCTACTTCCGCATCCTGGGGAGGGTGGACGACGTCATCAAGGTCGCCGGTCACAGGCTGGGGACGAAGGAGATAGAGAATGCGGTTCTCACGACCCCCGAGGTCGCCGAGGCCGCCGCCATCCCTTTGGTTGACCAGCTGAGGGGCCACGTGCCCGTGATCTACGTCTCCCTCAAGCCCGGCTTCGCGCCCAGCAAGGACCTAGAAGAGAAGATCAAGAACACCGTTGCGAAGGAGCTGGGGCCGATTGCCAAACCGAAGGCGGTGTACATCGCCCCTGACCTTCCGAAGACCAGGTCCGGCAAGATCATGCGGAGGATTCTGACGTCCATCTCCAACAACATGGACTACGGCGATGTCAGCACACTGGCCAACGCAGACGTGGTCGAGACCCTGCGCAAGATGGTGCAGGAGCAGCAAAAATAACGGGAAGCCTCTTCGGCTTAGCTAGTCTTCCTGGGAAAGATCGGCAGCACAGTCCTGCCGTAGACCTCGTTCAGGACAATCGCGATGCCGGTGTACATCGCGATGAGGCCGCAGATGATTCCTTCGTAGCCCGCAATCTGACCCGCGTTGAGTGCCAGCAGGAAGAAGAGGATGAAGAGCGTGCCGAAGACCGCCATGTGTGCCACGCTGATTCGCAGGGTCCCGATGAACATGAGTAGGGTGAACACCCCCCACATGAATAGGTACGCTTGCAGCGAGGCCGGGCTAGGTCCCGCGCCGAGGCCGACCTTTGGAAGCATAAGGAGGAAGGCGAAGGACTCCCAGAATAGCCCGTATGATAGGAATGCCATGGTGCCGAAGGTGTTTCCCTTCCTGAACTCCAGTGCGCCCGCGATGATTTGCGCCAGGCCTCCGTAGAAGATGCCCATTGCGAGGACCACCGTGTCTACTGGGTAGAAGCCGGCGTTGGCGAGGTTCAGCAGCACCGTGGTCATGCCGAATGCCATAAGGCCGAGAGGGGCTGGGTTTGCTAGAGTGACGTCTGTTTTCATCGGCTCAGTGTGAGCCATTTGGGCGTGCCCTCGGTGGAGCCGCTTAAGACTCGTTTCCCTAAGTGGACTGGTTTGAGTCCGCGCGCATTTGGAATGAAAATCAAATCTCTCTCAATACGCTTTTAACCACTTAACGGGTGGACGCCAATTCGTAGCCCGGTCGTCTAGTGGTCAAGGATGGGGGCCTCTGGAGCCTTCGACCTAGGTTCGAATCCTAGCCGGGCTAACCTTCATCGCTCGGAATGAACCCCGATTGGCCAGGAGGGCTTGATTGGACCTGTTTCCGAGTCCTCTAACCGAAATCAGTCTTTCTCAGTCCGTTTCGTCGATTCCCGCAAACTGTTTTATCACCAGACTGACATGTTCATGCACGGGACCCTAATGTCTGAAGGTGATCGCAGACTCGCTGCGATAATGTACACGGACATCGTGGGATTTACGGCCCTGACCCAGTCCGACGAAACGCAGACCCTGGCCGTCCTGGAGAGGCACAACAGGCTGCTACGCCCAATCTTCCCGAGGTACCACGGCAGAGAGGTCAAGTCCATCGGGGACTCCTTCCTGGTGGAATTCGAAAGCGCCCTCGACGCGACCAACTGCGCAATCGAGGCCCAGAGGTTCCTACATGACTACAACATATCCTCTCGGGACGAGTGGAGGATCACCCTGAGGATAGGGATACACCTGGGGGACGTCGTCCGCTCGGGGAGCGACATCCTCGGGGACGCAGTGAACATCGCATCAAGGCTGCAACCGCTTGCGGAGCCGGAGGGGGTCTGCATCTCCCAGCAGGTCTACGACCAGGTGAGGAACAAGGTGCCTCAGGCGTTGGTGAAACTCGAGCCACACGATCTCAAGGGGGTGAGGTTCCAGGTGGACGTCTACAAGGTGGTGATGCCCTGGGAGCAGGCCGCTGCCGTCGAGGTACCAACGTTTGCGACCAACAGAATTGCAATCCTTCCATTCACCAGCTTTAGCCCCGACCCCAACGATACGTTCTTCGCGGACGGTGTCACAGATGAAATCATCTCTGCGGTCGCGGGGATCAGCGGACTGAGCGTTATCTCCAGGACATCCGTTATGGGGTATAAGGGGACAACAAAGAAGGTCGAGGAAATCGGAAGAGAACTCAAGGTCGGTTCAGTCTTGGAGGGGAGCTTCAAGAAGGCAGGGAACAGGATTCGGGTGACCACGCAGCTGATCAACGTGGCAGAAGACAAGCACCTCTGGGCACAGAACTACGACAGGAACCTCGACGATGTGTTCGAGGTCCAGAGTGACGTGGCAAAGCAGGTGGCGGAAGCCCTCAGAGTCAAGATTCTAGCTCCAGAGAAAGAACGCATCGAGAAGAAACCTACTGAGAGCACTGCTGCCTACACCTACTACCTAAGGGGAAGGAGCATCTGGAACAGGCGGGGCTTGGAGAACATGAAGAAGGCTATGGAGTACTTCGAGCTTGCCGTTAAGGAGGACCCGGGCTTCGCACTCGGCTACGTCGGGCAGGCGGACTGTGCAATCTTGCTTCGAAACACTCACGACATCGATCGGGAAGAGAACCTAGTTAAGTCCAAGACGATGCTTGAGAGAGCCCTGCAGCTCGACCCCGCTCTGGCTGAAGCGCACACCACGTTGGGGATGGTCTACCTGTCTGATTACAACATTCGCAGGGCCGAGGGGGAGTTCAGGAGGGCAATCGAGCTTAAGCCGAGCTACGCTACCGCCCATCAATGGTACTACCACCTCTTGACCGATAAGTTGGAGTGGGACGAGGCCCTGAAGGAGATAGAGAAGGCCGTCGAGCTCGACCCCTTATCGGCGATACTACTCAACAACCTTGGGGGTTATTACTATCAAAGAAGAGACTTCAACACGGCCGCTGAGAAGTGGAGGATCGTAGTGGACCTTGGAACTGAGTGGGGTCATTGGTGGCTAGGCCTGGTCTATGGACAATTGAAGCTGTACGACGAGATGGAAAAGGAGTTCGAAATCGATGCAAGACATTACGAGCACGAGATTCCCGGCGTCAGGACGACCAACAAAGCCTACAAGGCTTACTTCAAGGGCGACAAAGAGACCGTCAGGAAGCTCTTACCCGAACTCGAGGTCCATCCCAAGGAGACCGGCATGAATGCGATTAGTATAGCGAGCCTCCATTTCTTCTTGGGCGACGTCGACAAAGGCTTCGAGTGGCTCGAAAGAGCATACTCCAGGAAAGAGAGCGACCTCATGAGCATTCAACATGACCTGAGTCTGGACAGCTTCCGCGCGGATCCCAGGTACCTCGACCTCCTGAAGAGGCTCGGGCTGGATTGACATCAGCAGAAGGAGAACGAAGGCTTGCCGCAGTCATGTATACTGACATGGTGGGCTATACGGCACTTGGGCAGAGGAACGAGACCCTGTCTCTTGCTCTCGTCGAAGAACAGAGGAAGCTAATCAGACCAATCCTCGCACGACACGACGGCAGGGAGGTCAAGACGATGGGAGACGCCTTCCTGGTCGAGTTCCCAAATGCTACCGATTCCATAAGGTGCGCATACGACATCCAGAGGGCGATAAGAGAGTTCAATCTCGCACTTGTCTCTGACAAGAGAATCCACTTGAGGATAGGTATCCACCTTGGAGAAGTAGTGGAATCCCAAGGCGACATCTCCGGCGACGCGGTGAATGTGGCGTCGAGGATATACCCACTGGCAGAGGACGGTGGTGTCTGTCTCACCCGGCATGTATACGACCAAGTCTCTAACAAGACAGAGCTGAAGATGGCCAGCATCGGCGTAAGGCCTCTGAAGAACGTGAACACGCCCATCGAGGTCTACAAGATGGAGATGCCTTGGGAACAACCGGTTCCGTCCAAGGAAGCTGTGGCCCTTCCCCGCGACAGACTAGCCATCCTGCCCTTCGCCAACATGAGCCCGGACCCGAACGACGAATACTTCGCAGACGGCATCACAGACGAGATAATCACGACGGCTTCGGGTATCAGCGGTCTTCAAGTCATTTCGAGGACGTCCGTCATGCGCTATAAGAAGACGGACAAGGGAGTGAAAGAGATAGGCCGCGAACTCGAAGTCGGATCGGTCCTTGAGGGGAGTTTCAAGAAGTCCGGAAACCGGATACGGGTCACAGCGCAACTCATCGACGTGGCGGGGGATAGGCATCTGTGGGCGCAGAACTACGACAGGGACCTTGACGACGTGTTCGAAGTTCAGAGCGGCGTGGCAAAGCAAGTGGCAGAAGCTCTCAGAGTCAAGATACTGTCTCCTGAGCTGGAGCGACTCGAGAAGAAGCCGACTGAAAGTACGGCGGCCTACACTCTCTACCTGAAGGGGGTGTACATGTGGGGAAAAAGAACAGGCGAAAGACCCGTCGAGGCAGTGAAGGAGGCAGCCCAGTGCTTCGAGCGGGCCATCGGAGAGGACCCTGAGTTCGCTCTAGCGTGTGCAGGACTTGCCTACTGCTCGAACAAGTTCCACGAGTTCGGAATCGGAATAGGCGCCAACGCCGAGAAGGCCAAAAGGATGAGCGCGAGGGCCTTAGAGCTCGACCCTGGGCTCGCAGAAGCTCACAGCGCTTACGGGACGGCGTTGATGTACAGTTACGACATCAGCGGGGCGGAAGACGAGTTCAGGAAGGCGATTCAATCCAAGCCGAGCGATACGAGCGCTCACAATGGGTATTACTGGATCCTGTCATTTCGACACAGGTGGGACGAAGCCCTCGAACACATAGAGACGGCAGTGGGACTCGACCCCCTCTCGCCACTACTCGCCATGAATCACGCGGCGTTCTATTACTACAGAGGAGACTACTCCAAGGCGCTCGAGCTGTACCAGCGTTCCGTCGATTTGGGGGGAAGTACTGCGCGAGCAAGCGTCGCTTCCACCTATGGGAGGATGAGGAGATTCGAGGAAATGACGCGCGAGTACGAGGCATGGGTTGATCTACGCAGAGGGTCCTTGCCCCTTGCAGAGGAGTATGCTCGCCTGAATGTCGCGCGTTTTCGCAACGATAATGAGGCGTTCAGAAAACTCCTTCGTGGGATCGAGAGCCATTTCGGGGAGGAAAACGGCCCAGCCGGGTACGAGATAGCTTCGGACTACTTCTATCTGGGCGAGAAAGACAAGGGGTTCGAATGGCTGGAACACTCCTATTCAAGAAGGGAACACATCCTCCTTTGGATCACGATCCACCCAGATCTTGGCGGCGTCCGTACCGACCCCCGCTATCTCGACCTTCTGAAGAGGCTCGGACTTGGCTAGGGCAGGTTTCGCGAGATAACTTGTGCAGGCTGTGCCACCGAGTAGAGGCCCCATTCTATGTTTCAGCGGATAGAAGCTTGTGCCGAGTCCCCACCGACCAGCAGAGCGCAAGCGGGGTTTGCTGCTCTGACGCTTGAACGCCTAACCTGGATGCTTCTTGTTCTTCAGATTCAGAGCAACGGCCGCTCGAATGAGGTCCTTCAGCGCCGCTTCGTTGACCTCGTCACCCTGATGAAGATCGATGGCGCGCCTGACGTTCCCGTCCTGGGTGAAAATGCGAGAGGGATCCTCTAGCGAAGCCCCCTTGAAGAAAGTGAGCTTGACCGCATTCTTGTAAGTCTCCCCGGTGCAGATGCCGCCGTCGTGGTACCAGACCGGGATTCCGGGGTTCGTGGGCTTCGCCCACTTCCACTCTTCGACGACCTCCGGGTCCGACTCCTTGATGAGCCGGCGCACTTTGGCCAGTGTGTCTCCTCGCCAGTCATTCAACTCCTTGATCCGCAGGCTAATGAGTTCCGATGCGCTCTCTCCCTGCTTGGGGGCTGGCTTCTTCATGCATCTCCCTCTGTTGGGCTGCCGTTTGTCTAACGTTGGGGGCCTATCCTGGCTAGCCGGTTGACTGAGAACCGGTTGCCGTCTGGATCCTCGAATGTCGCCGATACCCCCCAGGTGTACTCCTGCGGTTCCTGCGTGAACCGAACTCCGCGAGCTTTCAGCTCGGCGGAGAATTTGCGAACGTCTTCGACCTGCATCACTATCGGGGGATAGGTCCCTGACTTCGACTGGGAAGACGAGCCGGTCGGGTCTGGCGACCCCTCCTGCCAGAGGGCCAGTTCCAGTTCTTGCCCCTTGGGGCCGACCGTGACATACCTGTACCCGCCATTCGTGTAGTCTGTCTTCTTCTCGAACCCCACCTTCTCCGTGAAGAACTCCAGCGCATCTGCCTTGTTCTTAACAATCAGCGCAATCGCAGTGATTTTGGCATCCATCGGAGCGCGCAAGGAATCGCGTGCATTTGAACCCTAACCCAAACGATTCAGGCAAGGGTGAAGCGACGGTCAAATAGGAACCTGAATGCACTGCACGCCGCAACCAGACGGACGAACTCGGCCTGAAGGTCGCAGTTTCCACGCGAAGAGTCTTGATCAGAGGGGGAGCTACGAGGGGAGCCCCTGGATGGGTCCGCATCCGCTACAACCATACGGATTAGGTGCAAGGCTTAGATACCATCCTGGACGCGCGTCCAGCCAACTGGCGAGGCCACGGTGACACCGACGATGAAAATTGGACGATTGTTCGTCCCTCAGAATGGGACCTGCGCTGGAACCTTGGCAGTCGGAACCGATTGCGGGGAGTCAGGAGGGCGGGCGCCTGCCACGAGTGATCGACGCTTGCCTTCTTCTGGAGGTGGACCTTCGTGACTGACATCAACTTTGTCAACAATCTTTGGGTCCTGATATGCGGTCTCCTCATTTTCTCCATGACCGTTTCCGTGGGTCTGTTGGAAATCGGCGAGCTTGGGAAGAAGTACTCCCTGAGCCTTGTGAAGTCGCTGCTAGTGACTGGAACTGCGCTGGTCGTCATGGCGTTTGTCGGATTCAACGTTGCATTCGCGCCTACCATGGGGGGTTTCATCGGGAATCCACTTTACAGTGGGGGTCTCTTCCTCGGTGGCTTCTCCTCCAACGCGACCGGCCTGCTCAACGGCGTGTGGTGGTCGACAGGCAGTTCGTACTTCTCCACTGGTCTGACAACCGGCACGTACTATCTCTTCGAGGCCGCTTCTGCATCCGTAACGCTGGCGCTAGTCGGGGTGGTCGTGCTCAGGAAGATGAAGCTGGAGGCGTTTCTCGCCTACTCGATTGCTTACTTCGTTGTGATTTGGACTCTCCCCGCTGCTTGGATGTGGAACCCGACTGGGTGGCTCTACCTTTGGGGGGCTAGAGACTTTGCAGGCGGATTGGTGGTGCACGCGGCAGCTGGAGCGGCAGGACTCGCCGTCGTCTACAGGATCTGGCGAGAGGAGAAAAAGAAGGGCCTGAAAGAGAGCACCATCGTCCCGGTGAACGTAAATCCGACGTGGTTGGCCCTCGCCATGGTTCTTCTCTGGATGGGTTGGTTCGGCTTCAACCCTGGAAGCGTTCTCGCCCTGAACAGCGCGTCGACTACTGTCGTCTTGACTACGTTCCTGTCAGCCGCGGCCGCCCTGTCTTCAGTAGCCTTCTTCAGACGCGTTGTAATGAAGAGGGAACCTGACCTTCTCTATGCTAGCAACGGCATCCTGATGGGGTTGATTGTGATAACGCCTCTGGCCGGGTTCGTTAGCCCCGCCAGCGCAATGATCCTCGGCGTCCTCGCGGGCCCGCTGTACTTGGCGGCAGAGAGGTGGTTTTCCAAGCGCAAGTGGTTCTCTGACCCCGTGTCGCTATTTCCCGCTCATCTGGTGGGCGGCATCTTCGGCCTGATGATGATCCCGTTCTTCACGCAGAATGCGTTTGCCTCAGCCTCGGGAAACGGGGGGTTGCCATCCGGCCTCCTGTTCGGGGGTGGCACCGCCGCTCTCGACCAGTTTGCGCTCGAAGCGCTGGCCGCGGTGGTGGTATTGGCGGCGGTGTTCGCGATGACCTACGCCGCACTGGAGGTGATAGCCCGGACGATGAATGGCATCACGACCGACTACGAGAAGGAAGGGTTGGTCTGAACCTCGTGGCATTCTAGAGAGGGAGTCGGAAGTCCTCTTTCACTGTGGCAAGCACGACGTGCGTGTTGGCTCGCTCTACGAAGGGCATGCTTAGCAGGCCCTTTGCGAAGGCGCTTAGGTCCTCGCGCTTCCTAAACTTGGCGACGACTATACAGTCGTTCTCGCCGGTGACGTCGTAGACTGCGCACACCCCGGGGAGCTTGGCTATCTCCTTCTCTGTCAACGACAACTTCCCCTTTGAGACTATGATTTCAGTCACTGCCGCGAGGTCATAGCCCAGTGACTCGAAATTTACAGCCACCGAATAGCCGGTGATTACTCCTGCCTGCTCCAACCTCGTGACCCTCGATGACACAGTCGACGTTGATGTGTGAAACTCGTGGGCCATCTGCCTCAGGGAGACCCTGCCTTCAATCAGCAGACGCTCAAGTATCTTCATGTCCAGATGGTCAAGCGAGGCCAGCTCGTCAGGGCGGTCATTTCGTGGACGTTTGTCCTGCGATTGTCCTTGGGATTCCACGTCTGTCCACCATGCCGCCGCATGGGTTTATATTTGTTCTAAACAATCGCCCATGCCTGATTCAGATGGCTGCCGGCAGGGTGTTTTACTGTCCGAAGTGCAGGCGGATGTACTTTCTTCCCTCGAATGCCTTCTACCTCTGCAACGAAGAGCGCAACTTTGGTTTCCCTTCCAACGAACCCTGGGCGATTCCGGAGTTCGCAGATTATGACGCCGGTGCGAGAACTCTCTCCTGTCTCCTCAGCCCGTGCGGTAGCCCTACGCGGCGCCACCCTTCCAGAGAGCATGCCTACGAACTGATGACGAGGGACGAGATTATCCTGAAGTTCAGGGACTCCGTCCTCGTCGAAGCTTCCTCGTAGCTCGCTCCGATTGCGGCCCGAGCAGGGTCTGTCCAAAGGTGGCCGCTTGGCCTGGTTACTTCTTCCTAAAGAAATACCACGAACCAAACGCTATGATCAGGACCACGACAACGACTATCCCGATTATGGCCAAGTCCGTACCATTCGTTCCCTGCGCGGGGCTCGACTGCGACGTGGTCGTCGAGAGTGCGGAGGTGACGAGCGGGACCCCTCCGTAATTGATCTTTGCGATAAGTTGCTGGTCGACCTGCACCACTGCCGCTGGCAGGGGAGCGAACTGCAATGGCTGGGCGTAGGACTGACCTTGGGTCACAATGTAGCTCAGGAACTGAACGGCGTCGTAAGCCTGGCCCTGGGACCAGGCACCCCCGCCCGAAGTTCCGAGGTTTTGGTCTTGCCATACGAAAGCGTAGGTGTACGTCGAGATTGGGTAAGAGGTCGCCCCCGGCGCGTCCGTAATCGTGTACGTGGGGTTGCTCGCGACCTGGCTTGCGAGCGCCGCGGCAGCCGCAGCGACTCCGGCAGGCAGGGGAAGAACGTAGTTGCCGGCCTGGTTCTGGACGGCTGCGTAGACCAAGCCCGCGCCTACGGCGTATGACGTCTCACCATAGCCGATGGCCCCGTTAGTCGCGGAAACGAGTCCAGCCACCCCACCGGTGCCTTTTCCCGACAGCTCAGATGGGGGGAAGTTCGAACTGGAGGTGGACCCCGCCTTGAAACCGGCCGCAGTCCAGTTTCCGTCTACCTGACCAAAGTAGTGGGTCAGCGCAAAGCTCGTACCGCTCCCATCGGACCTGTGGACCACCGTGATCGGATACTTGCCCAGGTTTGCGATTTCTGCAGCCGTCAGACCCTTGTTCAGAGCCAATATGCGTGAATCGTTCCAGGATGTAATGTGCAGCAGGAAGATTTCGGCGATGTCGTCGCCAGTCAGGTTCAGCGTCTTGCGGAAGCTTGGAATGTTGTAGAAGATTGAGACGGGGGCAAGAGCGTCAGGGATCTGTACGAGCGGGTCCTTTCCTGAAAGACCCGTGGCCGGCGGGCTGTCAGCCGGCGTGACGACGGCACCGGTCGTGGAGTTCAGCGTCGCGAGTCCATTAGCAGGAATCGGCGCGTCGCTGAAACCCAGGCTGAATATGTCGCCGAGCATGTTGTTCGTTCCGGTGGTGCTTCCAACCGCCTGGTAGTTGACAGTGACGACTCCGCCGGTGAAATTGTTGAAACCTGACTGCCAGTCCGTCATGATAGGCGCCACCAGCGTACTGCCCCCGACCGAAAGAGTAGCTGGTGTGTAAGAACTCGTCTGGGCCGCGACTGGCGGAGCGGTCACAACTGCAGACAGTGAGAGAGCCGCCAGCACGAAGATGGTGAGGGCGGACGAGCGCGCAGATTGAACGATTCCTGACAACGACCTCCCCACGCCAGGGGGTCATATTTATGGCCTCGCGCCTGTCAAACTCTGCGGCAATGCGTGAGACACCAACGAGTAGCGGCCACCCCTAATCAGACGCACAGTAATACTCTCAACGGCAAGCCGGGGTGAGCTTCGACGAAGTCGGAACAAGGAGGGCCGCGCTGAATGAGTGTCCTGCACTGGTCTGCATTTCAATTGGTTGAAAGTGTGGAAGGCAGGTTCTGGAGCAGGCTAAGGGACCGGCTTGTCTTGCTCAGCCTGGCCGCAAGCAGGCGTATCACCTCGATGGCCACGTCGGGATTTCTTCTGAGGAACGAGGTCCAAGTCAATCCCCTGACCCTTACGCAAGTGGTTCGAGCGGTGGCTATGATGTCTGCGCTCCTCCCCGTGGGCTCTGTGTTGAGGACCGCCATCTCACCGAAGAACTGGCCGCCGTCGAGCTTCGCAAGTACCCTCCCTTTCTTCCTCACTTCCACGCTCCCCTCGAGGATGACGTACATGTCCGCCAGCAGCGACCCGTCTTTGATGATGGCGTCTCCCTCCTGAAATGTGGTGACCGCCGACTCTCCAAGCAGCGACTCTACCTCCTTCACCCCGAGCTCGCTGAATAGCGGGACCTTGCGGAGGGCTTCGGCGGCAGCCGCGCCTCTCCTTCCGAGCCTGAATACCACTTGGAACGTGGCTCACCGCTTCTATTTGTCTTTAAACATGGTGGAAGTGGACATTCTTGTTACCGTGAGTGCGCTCAATGCAATGCGACAGGCTGCGCGGGAGAGACGTCGGGCTCCACGACCACAGCCGTCCCGTAGGCGAGCACTTCTGTCATCGAACCGCTGATCTCCGATGCGTCGAAGGCGACGGAGACGACAGCATTCGCGCCGAGGCTCTTCGCATGCTCGGCGAGCCGCTGAAGCGCCTGATGGCGCACCTGTTCGAGCAGCTGCGTGTAGACTCTGATCTCTCCGCCACCCCAGGCCCGGAAGTAGGCCCATATGTTCTGCCCGAGCCCCCTGGACCTCACGATCAACCCGAAAGTCGTGCCTATGACCCGGGTCACATGATGCCCAGAAACGAAAGGCGTCGTCACGATGAACAGGTCAGCCGGGGGTGAGAACCTCTCTGAATCAGCGGGAGATTTCATTCGACAACTCCCAGAACTTCGACGACCTTCCTCTTAGATAAATCCACCGAGGATGACCCCCATTCCGAGGGACTCCATCCGGGGAGACTCGTGATGCCCATTGCATTGCCTACATCTCCTTTTCTTCGCCACGGTCAGGGAACTTGAGCGCGGTATCGCGGCCCCCAGTCACTGTCAACCAGTGCGGCGGCCCCTGTTGCCTAACTCGCCGAACCTTTTCCGATTCACGGTGGGCTCATCTTATATAGCAACCAGCGTCTTGCTCGCGGTCACGAATTGACAAGGTGGGAGTGCCATCATTGCGGTGAACTCTTCGAATGGGAAGTGACTCCAGACGAGTGTCCCAACTGCCAAAGTTCACTGACCTTCTGGCTGAAGGCGCCGGAACCAAGCGCGGCGAAGGATGTAAGGGACCATCTCCACAGGATTCCTATCTTCTTCGGGCTCCGCGACAGCGCGCTCGCGGACATGGCGAAGGCGTTCAGAGAAGTCACGTTTGCAGCGGGAGCCCCCATCATGAAGGAGGGCGAGGCAACAAGGAGCTTTCTGATTCTCACGGACGGAGCGGTCGAGATCAAACGCAGTGGGAAACTCGTCGCGACACTTGTGCCATACCAGTTCTTCGGAGAGCTAGCAGCCCTTGGGCTCCAGGACAAGAGAACCGCAGATATAGTCGCCCGTGGAGAATGCAAGTGTCTGGTGGCCATTCAATCCGAATTGCAGCGTGTCATTTCTTCCCATCCCACGGTGTCCAGTCATATCCTCAAGGAGATTCGAAACCGCTACCAGCCTGACGCCTAGTCCAGCTTCTGATACGTCCCTTCTACCTCGTCGAAGCGAGTCGTCGGCAGCCGGTGGAGTCTAGGAAGGTGAAGCCTCGGGACTGGTCCGCTGGCACGATTCTCTTAACAAAAGGTATGTTTATTTACCCACTGGAACATGCAATTTCAACTTACTGCCTTGCGTCTAAGCATCAAAGATTCGCGTTCTTCTCACAAGAGAAAGTCTGGCCTACCTCTCTGGGGACTTGCCTTATTGTTTCTCCTGGTCGCCTCGGGAATCCTGGCTGTGCCCAGAGTGGTCGCCTTTTCGAACGGGCAGAACGCGTCGATCGTCATTGGGCAGTCCGGCTTCTTTGCGAACTCGAAAATAGCCCCTCTCATCAACCAGTCGAGATTCAGTGTTCCATACGATGTAAAGTTTGATTCTTCCGGCAACCTTTGGGTCGCGGACTCGGCTGACAGCCGGGTTCTGGAATTCAAGGCCCCGTTCTCGAGCGATGAAAGCGCGAGCGTCGTCCTGGGCGAGTCGAGCTTCTCGACTAGCTACCTGTCTGGTAGCACTGGTCTCAATGGGACTGTGCTTTCCACGCCCGAAGCGATCGCATTCGATTCATCTGGAAACCTTTGGGTCTCCGACACCGGCGACGGACGAATCGTGGAGTTCAAGGCGCCGTTCTCCACCGGCGAGAACGCCAGCCTCGTCCTGGGGGTGCCCAACCTCCACACTGAAGGCGGTGGTTTGGACCTCCCCGCATCTCAGTCAGACCTCAATTCTCCCGCAGGTATCACATTCGACTCGTCAGGGAACCTCTGGGTTGCAGACTCCGGCTACTACCGCGTGACCGAGTTCAAGGCTCCTCTTTCGAACGGTGAAAACGCTTCGGTAGTGCTGGGACAGGACAACTTCACGGCGAAGGACTTTCCAAACGAGTCCGACTGTCCCCCAAGCTGCGACACGCCGACGATGGCCACCTTGAACAATCCCTTCGATGTTGCCTTCGACTCATTTGGGAATCTGTGGGTTGCAGACAGGAGCGACCACCGAGTGGTTGAATTCACCCCTCCATTTTCTGATGGGCAAACAGCAAGCGTCGCCGTCGGGGGAAGTTGTGCCATCTTTGGCGAAGTATTGGCAGCCAACTGCCTTAGCGTCACTGAGTTCCTAGGGTTTGATCACTCGGGAATGCTGTGGGTGTCAGATACTGGAAACGGCAGGGTCCTCGGCTTCCCTTCACCGATCACCAGCGGAGAAAACGCGACTGTTGTACTGGGCGAGCCGGACTTCGCGACGACCTTTGGGGTGGTCGTCAACGCAACGCAAAGCAATATGGTAAATCCAGAGGGTTTCGCATTCGACTCCTCGGGGAACATCTGGGTCACCGACAGTGGCTTGAACAGGGTGCTTGAGTTTACCGCTTCAGCCGTCGTGAGCACCTCCACGACGCATTCGGTGAGCCAAAGCACGGTATCAACAGGCGTCTCTTCTGTTTCGTCAATCCAAACGACCACCGGGGCCCCGACTGAGACGACATCGTCGGCGGCGCAGCCAACCATCTCTTCGTCTGCAGCGGCTTCGGGGAGCGGAGGGGGCGTCCCTGAGTTCCCGTATCAAGTAGCGCTGGTCGCTACCTTCACCGTGCTTGTCGTGGCATCCTACCTCCTGGCGAAAGGGCGGACAGAGCGCCGCCGAGCGAAATGACGAAGGCCTGCGAGCAATCTGCTCTCCACGAATTGCAAACGGAAGCATTTTCATTGGCCCTGAGCCCTTGGCCAAGCTTCGGACTCGCTTCATGGTGACCAGTTGATGGCTCAAAGACCTATCGATGCGAGGGAAACGATAACGCAGATCACCGTAAGTAATCTCCAGAAATCGAGGGAATGGTACTCACGTCTGTTCGGAAAGGGCCCAGACTTGGAGCCATTCCCGGGCAACGTAGAGTTCAAGGTCGGAGGTGCCTGGGTCCAGATTGTTGATGGCGAGGTGCGACCATCAAGCTGGAGTATATTGTTCGAAGTCGGAGACCTCGCTCACGAGCGGGAGCGACTGAGAAATCAAGGAATTCAGGCGACAGAAGTCAAGACAAGTCCGAACGTGATTAGCTGGTTCGATTTGGAGGACCCGGACGGGAACTCCATGAGGTGGTTCCAGGTCCTGACATCAGACTCCAAGGTCACCGGTGACCGAGACTAGGGCAAGCCTATCGGCGGCGCTTTCTTAATACGTAACCGCGACGAGCGAGGTCCATGACCGGTGCGGTCCAGCTCCTCTTGTACGACACGGACTGCGGCCCATGCATGAGATTCAAAAGGCTCGTCAGCTTCCTTGACCTGGGTCGGTCATTGGAATTCATGTCGATCGACAAAGCCGAAGGGCTCGGAATCCTCGACGGCATTCCCGCCAAGAGAAGACATGGTTCGTTTCATCTCGTTCATCCGGACGGACGGCTGGAGAGCGGGGCCGATGCCCTGCCGTCCCTCATTTCGCTGCTCCCCGGAGGAAGAATTGCGCGGAGAATCATAGTGTTCGCACCGAAGGGTCCGAGCGCCCTGAAGTTTCTTTACTCGACCGCGGCCAGGCTGCACGAAGTGGGGTCCTGCAAGGCTTCGTCTGCGCTTTCGGCGTAGTTGCGGTCGTCTATGCCGTGGGAATCTCAATGGCACGAGACTCTGCCCTGTCGAGCGAGGGATCTTCATTGGCCAATAGGTAATTCGCTCACCCTCGACAGCCGCGGTGGCCCTTTGCACAAGTACTCTGCAAGCTTCGGAGGGTTTTTTCGAGCTAGTTTTTTATAAGAGTCGCAATACTTCTGCGCGAAAAAATTCATGGATCTGTCTAAGACAAGATTCAGAATAATCCCAGTTCTAAGCGCATTCTTCCTTCTCATCTTCTTCGTCAACCCGACCTTCGCAGGCGCCGTCCCCATTGTGAAGCCAGCCGCTGCTCCCCTGTTGAACGCTGCCAGCGTCAACCCAGGAGTGTACCTTCTAGACAGCTCGTTCAACCCGTCCCTGGTCGGCGGATCGCCTTTCTGTTACAGCGCATCCCTCGGGACAATCCTTTGTTATCCGCCCAACTTCCTGAAGACGGCATACAACTTTCCGGTCACCTTTGGGAAATTCGGCCTTGAAGGTACCGGACAGACCGTCGTCATAGTCGACGCGTTCGGCAGTCCCACCATTCAGAGCGACCTCAACACCTACGATGCGGCCTTCGGCGTCCCTTCAACCACGATCACAATCCTGTGCGGGCCAACCTGGACGGGCTCGGCCACCGACAACTGCCCAGTGAAGACCATCGCTGACCTCTCGACCGCCCCCAACGCTGCGTTGTGCGGCGCCACGGGATGGGCCGAAGAGACCACGCTTGACGTGACCATGGTTCACTCGCTCGCCCCAGGCGCACACATCGTTCTCCTAGTGGCGAACGACTGCTTCGACAGCAGCATCTACACCGCTGAGCAGGCAATCGTCTCCCAGCCTCAGTACAAGGGAAGCGTCATGTCTCAGAGCTTCGGGGAACCTGACGACCTTGTAACGTGCACAACTCTCAACGCCACCAACAACGGCTGCGCCACATACGATCCTTCCCTCCTGAACCTCCCCAACTCAGTGTTCCAGACCGCAAAGCAGAACCACTGGACCGTCATCGCCTCTTCTGGTGACTTCGGCGCTAACGAGGACGCAGGAGTCCTCGGGACGCTCGAGCTCACACCGTCATTCCCAGCGACTAGCCCGCTCGTCTTGGCGGCCGGAGGGACCGAGGGCTCCCCCTATGGTGGAGCGTACGGCGGACCTCCAGGCGCGGGCGTCAACTTCACATGTGCGGCCTTCCACTTCTGCAACACCGGTCTGGTCGTCATCAACGGCGGCATCCACGGATGTGGCACCGCCGTGAGGCCGGGCGAGCCCACCAGCTGCGTTCCCGTCGGATACGGCGGGGAAAGCACTTGGAACGAAGTCACTGACTTCGCTCTTACAGGTGGCTCCATCGGATACACCAGCGGTGGCGGAATCAGCTCACTTTATGGCGTGCCTTCGTACCAGCAGTTCCTCCCTCACCAGGTGACAACCCTACTCGGCAACACAGTGAAAGTCACGGGCAGGACGACCCCTGACGTGGCATTCAACTCGGCGATCTATGGCGGAGTGATGGCCTACCTCGGGTTCATCGGCAGGTGGGCAGTATTCGGCGGCACCAGCGCCGCGTCTCCGGCATGGGCAGCAATCATCGCACTTGCCAACCAGGCAAACGGCCACCCACTCGGCTTCGTCAACACTGCAATCTACCAAATCGGCTTCAGCTTCGCATTCCACGACATCACCCAAGGGAACAACGCCGTCTGCTCGGGCCTATGCGGCGAGAACGGCTTCCTGGCCGGCAAGGGATACGACCTGACGACCGGCTGGGGAACGCCTAACGTTTCGTTCCTCATAGCGGCTCTAGCAGCGCACTAGTGCGGAATTGGAAGACAGGCGTGCCAAACACGCCTCCCCTCCATTTTTGTCAATGGCCAAAGGACTGAAGCCCCGACCTAATTTCCCGCCACTTCCTGGTATTGCAATCTCCCCGCTTTCATCGGGTGGTTCTTCCTTCCCATCGGCCTGAGTTCCCTAATCCGTTCGGGAGGCTTAAATACCATAGATTCGGGGCTTCGGAACCCAAATGACGAAGAAAATCACTGAAACACTACTACTAACTTCAATTCTCATCTTCGGCTTCGTATCAGCGTTTCCGATTGCCGCGGCGCACGCACAGCCCCCGGCGATCATCTTCGTGAGTACAAGCGGCAGCGACACCACGGGCAACGGCTCTGCTTCATCCCCATACGCGACCATCTCGCATGGCGTGGAGGTAGCTCCTCCGGGGGCAGAAGTGATCGTGATGCCCGGGACCTACAAGGAAATGGTCAGTATCGCCAAGCCGGTCTATCTGATCTCTGCCAGCGGTCAACCCTCCAACACCGTCATCAACGCTGCGGGGCTTCTGCACGGCATCGAAGTCATCGGTGCAGCGGTAAATGCGAGCGCCATCGAAGGATTCACGGTCGAGAATGCCCAGGCACAGGGGATTTTCGTCCAGGACGCCTCCAATGTCATCATATCCAACAACCAGGTCCTGAACAACGTCCAGAACGTATCCCTCGTTTGCCCGTTCGCTGGGGCTCCGCCTGGGCCCTGCATCCTCGAGGACAAGGGCATCGAACTCATCGGCACGTCTGGTGTCACGGTAGCCAGCAACACTGTAGTCGGGACCGTCGGGGACGGTGGAATCGGAGTCAGCGACGACGGCCCATTGAACCCTGGTACCCCATGCACTCTCAACTTGGTCGCTGGAACTTGCACCGGCAAGCCCGGCGCGTCTCACCCGGCCATCGACAACGTAGTCACTGACAACACCGTAGTCGCGAACACGGGCGGCTGCGGAATCGTCGTCTCTGCATACGACCCAGGTCAGGGCGTCATCGGCAACGTGGTCTCCGGAAACGACGTTGTGGCCAACGGCGAAGGCATAGTCGTGGCAACTCCAATACCCGGAACCTCGGCCATCAACAACACAGTGATGGGCAACTCAGTTCTCAACAGCTTCACAGAAGGCATAGACATAGACTTCAGCTCCGGCGCATTCGCGCCAGGCGGCGTATTCTCAGGCAACAGCGTGATGGGCAACGTCGTAAGCGGCAACGGGCCTGACGGCGACTTCAGCATCCCTCAACCAACCGGGATCGCAGTCATCTCACCATCTTCGGCCCCCGTGGAAGGGACCACAGTATACGGCAACACAATACGCAACGAATACTACGGGATCGGGGTGTTCAACGCGACCGGCACCGTCATCCAGGCCAACGACGTTGATCCCTCAGTCACAAAGCCCCTGATTGGCGCCACGGTCACGCCTAGCGACGCGAGCGTCATCGGCGGCGAAGTCAACTCTCTGCAGAACAGTCTCACGACTCTCCAGAACTCGTTCACCCAGCTCCAGAGCAGCATCTCCCAGCTACAGTCAACCTCGGCGAAGAGCAGCGACCTATCCGCGCTGTCTAGCACAGTGAGCGGTCTGCAGTCGAGCCTGACTCAGCTGCAGTCTTCCGCAGCAAAGCAGAGCGACATCAGCAACCTCTCGACCCAGGTCAACAGCGCAAGCTCTCAGGCGAGCAGCGCGAACTCGCAAGCGCAGACAGCGACCTACGTCGGGTACGTCGCAATCCTAGTTGCAGTAGTGTTCGGCGGCATAGCCATAGTCCTTTCAAGAAGACGGCCATCTGCAGCATAAAGAGCAGTGGCCGTCTGCCTTCTTTGTTCGTGGGACCTGAAACACGGGTCGGTCAAGAAATGTATTTAGGTGTCGGGCCGCAGAATCCTCATAGCAAAGTCTTGCCGAGGGCCCTCGACTTCGATATCATCAATGAACTGGCCGAGGGGTCTTTTCATTATGGCATGACCTGCGTCGTTGAGTTCGAGCCTCACTCCCTCTGGCACGAGATCTCTTTGACCGCCGTGGCTCAGGCCCTCAGGTCCGGAGTCAAAGTGGAATATCACGTCTTCGAGCACACTCCCGCAGAGATCAGGACGTCTCTGGCGGGAATCGGGGTCGACGTAGAGGGGCTGGAAAGCCGAGGCCAGTTCAGGGTCTTAGACACTTACACGCCCCTGACGCCCAGGTCGGACAATGAGCAGGGGAAGAAGGGCAATCTGCTCTCCGGCGGGCCCCCCGACGTCGAAGACTGGACACGTTCCATCAGGGAGAAAATGCAGGTCGGGTTTGAAGAGGAGGAGAAACGATGGTTACACATAGACGACAACGAAACCATCTTGCTCCAATACAACGGTGAGGACTCCGTCGTGAAGGGGTGGAGGACGACCTTTGTTCCTATGGCGAAGGAAAGGGAACTGCTGATTCTGCACGGGCTCGCAAGAGGGGTGGCTTCCGATTCCTTCTATCTGAAGACCGAGGCGATGGCGGACGCAGTCATAGACATCAGGACCAAGGAGGAAGAAGGGAGGCTGGAGAACCTGGTCCGCCTAAGAGCCCTGAGAGGGGCCCGCTTCGATTCCCGGTGGCACAGGGTGGAACTGCTTGCCAGCGGGGAAGTCGCCTTGGGGGCACCGCCAGATGAGGGTACCAGGAAGCTCGCGGCGATAATGTTTACCGACATGGTGGGTTTCACGGCTGTCGCGCAGACGAACGAGTCCCTCGCGCTCTCGCTACTTGACGGGCAGAGAAGGCTCGTCCGCCCCATCCTGGCGAAACACAGGGGGAAGGAGGTCAAAACGATTGGGGACGCCTTCCTGGTCGAGTTTGCGAGCGCCCTCGATGCCGTCAGGTGCGCCATCGAAATCCAGTCGGCCCTTGAGGAGGCGAATTCGCTCCGGCCCGTCGACCGAAAGGTCGCTTTGAGGATAGGGATCCACCTTGGAGACGTCGTGCATGACGGTGGCGACGTGGCGGGAGACGCGGTGAATCTGGCTTCGCGGATTGAGCCTCTCGCTCCCCCTGGAGGGATCTGCGTCAGTGCCCAGGTCCAGTCCAGCGTCGTCAACAAGGTGGACGCGAATTTCGTCAGCCTCGGCACGCCACAGCTCAGGAACGTGCTGACCCCGGTCGAAGTCTACCAGATACAGGGATTCGGCGCGCAGGCAGCCAAGTCGGCGGAGGTCGGCTCCACGCCAATCAGGGAAAGGATTGCCGTCCTCCCCTTCAGGAACTTCAGCCCGGACCAATCGGACGAATACTTTGCAGACGGAATGACTGAAGAAGTGATCTCATCGGTCTCCCGCACGCGTGGGCTCAGGGTCATCGCGAGGACATCCGTGATGAAGTACAAGGGCAGCGGCAGGTCGATCTCGGAGATAGGGAGAGAGCTGAACGTGGGCAACATACTCGAAGGCAGCGTGAGAAAGGCAGGCGACAAGCTGCGCATCAACGTCCAGCTTGTTGAGACTTCAAACGAGGAACCTCGGTGGTCGCAGGAATACGACAGAGAGATGAGAGACGTCTTTGAAATCCAGTCGGACATCGCCAAGAAGGTCGCCGAGGCTCTCCGAATGCAGGTCGCTGGGATTCAGCACCAGGAGCCGGGGGGCGCTTCTACTAACCCTGACGCCTATGTCAGCTACCTTCGGGGGAGGCAACTCTGGAACAGGAGGACCAAGGAAGACCTGGAAAGGGCGATCGCGTTCTTCGAAAAAGCTTTGGACGTGGACCCGGGTTACGCCCAGGCGTACACAGGCCTGGCGGACAGCTATGCAGCGCTGGCCCTGCTCGAATTCAAGGCCCCCAACGATGTCTATCCCAAGGCCAAGGACGCAGTCGGAAGAGCCCTTTCTCTGAACCCTGACCTGGCCGAAGCCCACACCTCTCTTGGACTGGTGAGGTTTCAGTATGACTGGAACTGGAAGGGTGCGGAGGAAGAGTTCAGGAAATCAATAGAGATCAACCCCAGCTACGCTCCGGCCCACCACTTCTACGCGGACTACCTGAAGGCGATGGGGAGGTTCGACGAGGCCCTCTCTGAGATTCGGAAGGCCCAGGAGCTAGATCCCCTGTCGCTCGCAATCAGCACCGGCGTCGGGCACGTGCTGTACCTTTCAGGGCAGTACGATCAGGCAATACAGCAGTACCGCAAGGCAATAGACCTGGACCCGACCTTCCTGGCGACTCACATCTGGTTCGGCAGGCCCTATCTAGAAAAGGGGATGTTTAGGGAGGCGATTTCCGAGCTGGAGACCGCTGTAAGACTCTCAGGGGAGAGCACAATTGCATTGGCAATGCTTGGCCATGGGCTTGCCTCGGCGGGGCGCACAGAGGATGCCTCAAGAATCTTGGAGAAGTTGAAGGTACGGTCGAGGAGCCAGTATGTCCCATCCTACTGGATTGCGGTGATCTATAACGGGTTCAGGGACAGGGAACAAACCATGCTCTGGATGAAGAAGGCGTTCGACGAACGCTCCAGCTGGCTGGTCTGGTCTAACGTCGAGCCGAGGTTCTCATGGCTGAGGGCTGAGCCTGACTTCGCGCAGCTGTTGAAGAAGATGAAGTTCCAGTAGACAGAGCCGGTCCCAAATTCGGCGGCCATGAAAGGCACCCGCAACCATTGGTCGCGATTTTCAAGTCTGGGAATGGCATGGGCGGCTTAAGAGCAGGACGACCGAGGGTCGCGAAAGCAACGCGGAAGGGTCGATGAATGGAATACAAGTGGGTGGTGCTGTCCAACACGACTCTCGGGACACTGATGTCCTCTTTGGACGGGAACATAGTCCTCATCGCCCTGCCGACCATCGCCAGAGACCTTCCGGGCACCTCGGTTTTCGACCTTCTCTGGCTTCTATTGGGATACCAGCTCCTGACTGCATCGGTCCTGGTGAACTTCGGGAGGCTCGCCGACATGTTTGGGAGGGTGAAGCTCTACAACTTCGGCTTCGTGATGTTCACCCTGGGCTCGGCACTCTGCAGCTTTTCCCAGAGCAGCATTCAGCTGATCCTCTTCAGGCTCGTCCAGGGTATCGGTGCCTCGTTCCTCTTCTCCAACAGCGCCGCCATCATCACTGACGCCTTCCCCGAGAACCAGCGGGGGATGGCGCTGGGGGTCAATCAGGTCTCCATCGTCATTGGCTCCGTGGGGGGGTTGGTCCTCGGCGGGTTCCTGACCTCAGTCACGGGTTGGCGCTCAATCTTCTGGGTCAACATACCAATCGGCATCTTTGCCACTGTCTGGTCCAGGTACAAGCTTCGGGAGCTCGCACACATCCGCAAGGGCCAGAAGCTGGACGTGGTCGGGAACATATCCTTTGCCGGAGGCCTTGCCCTGGTCCTTGCTGGAATCACCCTGTTCTCGATATCCTACCTGAGCCTGCCAGGTCTCCTGGCTTCGATGGCCGCAGGAGCCGCCCTCCTGGTGCTGTTCGTGTTTGTGGAGCTCAGGACGGCCGAGCCGATGTTCAACCTGTCGTTGTTCAAGATCCGGATGTTCTCCGCCGGGAACATCGCAATCCTGCTGAACGCCCTTGCCCGGGGCGCCGTCTCGTTGGTGCTCGTCTTCTACCTGCAGGGCCCCACCATGGGGCTCGACCCATTGACAGCTGGGCTCTATCTCCTCCCCATCTCGCTGTCCCTGGCGGCCCTGGGCCCGGTCAGCGGGTGGTTGTCAGACCGGCACGGTGCGAGGCTGATGTCGACGCTCGGGCTCGTTGTCTCCTCGGCAGGGTTCCTCCTCCTAACGGGCATCGGCCCTACGATCACTTTCCAGCAGCTCCTGGTGCCGCTAGTCCTCGTGGGGGCGGGCATGGGGCTCTTCGCTTCCCCCAACAGAGCCTCAATCATGAATTCGCTCCCTCAGGACCAGCGCGGGGTCGGCTCTGGGATCAGCACGACGCTCGTGGTCGTGGGGGGGACCGTGAGCCTCGCCATCGCGTTCCTGGTGATGGTCACTGGCACGCCGATAGCAGAACTCCAGCAGCTCTTCCTGGGAACCTCTGGAATCGGGACTCCCCCATGGATTGGCAGCTTCATACAGTCGATACGTTCGGTGTATTTTCTCTCGACGATTTTCCTCATTCTCGCCATCATTCCATCTGTGATGAGAGGGAGGGTCCCCAGCGCGGACCCGTCGTGACCTTCTATCCTTCGCCCGGATGCCCTGCCATTGTTATAACCCCCGCCGCGAATGCCCCCCTAAGGATTGGAAGAAGAGAGGGCCCGACCGAGGCCTAGAATCGAGTCGCTGTCAGACCTGGTGTTCGGCCTCGCGCTTTCCATAGCGGCCATCGCACTCGTGAGCAACCCGCCCACCTCGGTCGGAGGGTTCTACAGGGACATCGCCACCTTCGGCTTCAATTTCATAGTGCTGATTTCCATCTGGCTCCGCTACACCAGAATCATGTCTGCCCTGCCTCTCGAGACGAGGGGAACGATGATCCTGAACAGCGTCCTGCTTTTCACCGTTTCCCTCGAGCCGTTTCTTTTCAACATCATCCGCTCGGGGAACTCGGCCAGACCCGCAACCGTGCAGCTCTTCGAGACCGCATCGTCGCTGTACGGCGTCGACCTCGGAGTCATGATGCTCATCATGGCGATATTCACCCTGGCACTCGCAGACGAAGAGAAGCGCCTCGTCCCCGGGGGGATGCTCCGACAGCTGAGGGAGGAGTCGGTGACGTGGTTCGTCTCGTCGGGAATCTTCCTCGTGTCGGCCTTCCCTCTGTTCGGGAGGATTGACGTGGGCGGAGTTCTCGTGAGCGGCCTGTCAATCCGTACGGTCATGTGGCTGAGCGGCATCGTCGTCGTGTGGTTGAGGGCGAGGCACGGCCATCGCCAC
>DASPOB010000048.1:0-5983 GCA_035626235.1 Nitrososphaerales archaeon
TCATCGGAAGATGCCTGGACATGCATCCCCCACGCGACGAGTGTGTCGGGGCAGAACTCGTACTGGAAGGTCATATGGCGCTGGGGGGAGAATTACCCAAACGTCGCCGTCACTTCGCAAGAGTTCCAGAGTGCGGTCTTCCAGTACTCGGCGAAGACCACAGGAGATTTCCAGAGGCTCTGGTAAGCCGTTCTAGTCGACGGGCTACCGGGCACCGCGAATCTCTGGGTAGGAAATCGGCAATTCAGTAATGGAATTCATCGGGCTTGCGACGCACAAAAGTTATAAGAGAAATTTCCCCAACGCGTAAACAACAAAGAGTTGGTCGACACTCGCACGCAGCCCGTGTCACGAGCGGGTGTTGCGGCGCCGAGGTTTTCGGACAAGGATCTGTACAGCTTAGCCGAGAGGTATGGCACGCCATACTTTCTTGTTGACGAGGCTACTCTGAGAAGGAAGGTCGCCGAGATGGAGCAAGGGTTCTCGGAATTCAGGGGAGCATTCAGGGTGGCCTTCTCCGTGAAAGCAAACTTCAACCCGTCGGTAATCAAGACATTCGTCAGCGAGGGGATACTGTTCGACCTGACTGCTCCCAATGAGCTCCTGTTCCTGCTGAAGTCAGGGGGTTCGGCCGAGAACGCTGTGTACACCAGCATCACTGAAACGGCTGCCGAATACGAAGAGGTGCTGAGGCTGGGCGTTAGGAAGATTGTGGTCGCCAGCCACAACGGTCTCCTTAACCTCACGGAGGCGGCGAGCAGGGTCGGCGTGGTGGTGAACACGATGATCAGGGTCAACCCAGAGGTCCACGTCCACGCAGAGCTCCGCGCCTCAATGGGGCACGGGAAGTTTGGGCTCCCGTTCAACGGAGGGAGCCAGGACAGCGCCCTCTCCGTTCTGAGGAAGGTCCTGAACACACCCGAATTGCGCTTCGAGGGATTTCACTTCCACCTGGGGAGCCAGATTGAGGACCCGACCTGCTATGCCGAGGCCCTCGAAAAACTCGAGTCGTTCGTCCTTGACGCCCGGAGGCGGCTCGGTCGGTTCTCGGTACAGACGATTGACATTGGAGGAGGCATCCCCGCTCCCTACGGCAGGAGGGTGCCGACGCCAAAGGACCTCGGAAGCAAGGTGGTTGGTCGGCTCAACAGCCTGGTAGAGACCATCGGAGAACGGTTCACCCTCGTCGCGGAGAGCGGAAGATTCCTGACTGCCGAGTCGACGGTCTTGGTCTCCAGGATTTTGAACACCAAGGACTTCGCAGAGAGTAAGTACGTCTACATTGACGCAGGGTATCACGTGCTGCTCGACTCCGCCCTGCTGCACCACGAATACCCGGTCGAGGTGGTGCCCGGGGGGAAACAGTCGGCTCAGAAGGTGGTCCTGGTCGGCAGGCTCTGTGACCCTTTGGACGTTTTCCCGACGTCCAGCAAGTCCAAGTTGGCCGGGGCCGAGCCTGGCAAGCTGGTCATGTTCCACGACGTCGGAGCCTACACTCTGGTGATGAACATGCCCTTCCACAGTCAGCCGAGGCCCTATGTCCTCATGCGAACCGGTCAGGGGACCTACTCTGTCGCGAGGAAGGGACAGGACATTGATCGCCTCTTCAAGGACGAAGGCGGGGATTGTCTCGCAGCCTAGAAACCTTCAAGCGGATGCCTCCCTGCGGCAGCGCTGTTGAAACCCGGCCAAGTCATCGCTGAGTTCCAGACGAAGGACGGGGGTTCGATCACCATCCGAACTCTCAAGAGAGGCGACCTTGATGCACTGCTCCGGTTCGCAGCCATTATTTCAAAGGAGAAGGCAACCAATCCTTCTCTAGGAATCGTCTCTCTGGACCATCGGCCGACGAGGAGGGAAGAGAAGGAGTTCCTCGGCAGCATCATCAAGGGAGTCAGGGAGCGGAACGTAGTGAGTCTTGCCGCTTTTTCCGGGGGGGAGATCGTGGGCCACGCAGACGTCTGGAGGCGCAAGCCGAAAGACGTGAGGCATACCGGGGTCTTCGGGATAATCATTCGAGACGGCTACAGGGACTTCGGCATCGGCGAGAGGTTGATGAGGGAGGTCCTAAACCAATCCAGGCGGCTGGGCGTCTGGCTGGTCGAGCTCACTGTCTTCTCCTTCAACGACCGCGCGATTCATGTCTACGAGAAGATGGGATTCAACAGGGTCGGGACAGTTCCTCACAAGATCGTCAGAAGGGGGAGGCACATTGACGAAATCGCGATGTACGCAGACCTGAGGAACCGATAAATCCACCCTAAGACGGCGCGGGCGAGGTTGACACTCGAAGTCATAATCGGCCCCATGTTCTCCGGGAAGACCTCAGAACTGATCCGCCTTGTAGAGAGGGAGGTTTATGCAAAGAGGAAGGGCGCGATATTCAAGATGGCGTTCGACACGCGCTACAGCTCGAGGCAGGTGGTCACTCACAATGGCCTCAGGTACAACGCCTATACCGTCGCATGTTCCGACGAAGGGGTGAAGAAGATCGAGCAGGTGGCGGAGTCGAACAAACTGGATGCCATCGGCGTGGACGAGGTGAACTTCTTCCCCGAGTCCGTCGTTCCCGTCCTTGACAGACTTGCAGACAAGAGGCGGGTGATTGCCTGTGGGCTCAACCTCAACTTCAGGGCCGAGCCCTTCCTGACGACGATGGAACTGGCGGCCAGGGCGGACCGAGTCCGCTATCTGAGCGCTGTCTGCGTCGTCTGCGGGCAGGAGGCCACCCGGACGCAGAGGTTAATCGCGGGCAAGCCGGCCCCCAGGGACTCCCCCACCATAGTCGTGGGCGGCAAGGGGATGTACGAACCGCGGTGCAGGAACTGCTACGCTCCGCCGGAGTAGACAGATTGCAAACTGTTGATAACCTCGGGGTGCCGAGATAGGAGGAGGGGCCCAGACAGGTGGCGCAGGAACCAAAGGACGATTCCGGAAGGCCGTACCACGTTCGGCTCTCCAGGAAGGACGTGGGGAGGGTGGCGCTCCTCCCGGGAGACCCGGGAAGGGTGCCCATCATCGCCCGACGGCTGGAGGATGCGCGGCCGCTGACCTCCCACAGAGAGTACTCGGCCTATGCCGGGAGGGCAGGGACCGAAAGAGTTGTGGTGGTGAGCACCGGGATAGGAGGGCCAGCCATGGCCATTGCCGTCGAAGAGCTCTCGAGGCAGGGGGTCGAAGTGATGATTCGGGTCGGGACCTGTGGCGCAATCAACCCTGACACCAAGGTGGGGTCCGTCATAATAGCAGACGCGGCAGTTAGGATGGACGGCACAAGTTCCCAGTACGTCGACCCCGGGTACCCGGCGGCCGCGACCCCAGGCGTAGTGATGGCGCTGGACGAGGCCGCGAAGCACCTGAAGAAGCGAGCGGCTGTGGGAATCACCGCTTCCACCGATTCATTTTATGTCGGCCAGGGCAGGAAATCCTACGGCGGGTTCCTCCCGCGGAACAAGGCGCACATCGTAGAAGAGCTCGGGGCTGCGAAGGTGCTGTGTTTCGAGATGGAGACGGCGACCCTCTTCACCCTGGGCAGGATCTTCGGCATCAAGACGGGGGCACTGTTTGCTGTCGTCGCCAACAGAGCGACCGACGATTTGAAGCTAGAAGCAGGGGTCGAGGACGCGGTTGACGTCGCTGTCGAATCCGTCAGGCTGCTGAAGAACTACTCGGTCTGAAGGTCCCTCGGACTACGGCATTCAGGACATCGCGGCCCCTCAGATGCCCGAGCGAGCCTCTCAGGGCGTTGCGTTCCGTGAACCTCTTCCCCTCACCTCCCGACTCCGATGTCACGAGCAGGGGGACGGGGTCAGCCGAGTGCATTTTCAGCGTGCAGGGGGTGGCGTGATCGCAGGAGACAGCGAGTCGGCCGCCGTCAAGAAGCCTGAGTGAGGCAGAGAAGAAATCCCTGTCGATGGACTCGACACTGGCCTTCTTGCCCTTCGCGTCCCCTTCATGGCCGAACTCGTCGGGGCCTTTGATGTGGACGTAGACGACGGTGCCTTCCCTGAACTCCGACGAGAACAAGGATGCCTTCTCCTTCATGTCCTTCCTGTCCTTGACCACGACCATCTTCATGCCGAGCAGCTTGGCAATCCCCACCTCCGCCGGCATCTCCACCACAGCCGTGCCCTTCATGCCGTACCTCTCCTCGAAGGAGGGGAGTTTGGGAAGGTGGTCCCCGGCGTCGCGCAGTAGGACGCAGTTGGCCGGGAGCTTCCCTTGCTTGGTGCGCTCCCTGTTCACCTCGCTGGAGTCGAGAACTCGCCGGGCCTTGGCGCTGAACTCGTTCACGAGCTCCGACGCCTTCATGGCGGCGTCGTCCTTCGACTCCGGGACTGAACGAAGTACCCTGTCTGCGCCTGTGGTCTCCCTTGCAGCCCCGAAGCCCCCTACTCTGGCATACGCCGGGTCGGTGTTGGTTATGGCAGCACTCAGCCCCCCGGGCGCCCTTATCAGCAGAAC
Organism: Nitrososphaerales archaeon; assembly: GCA_035626235.1. GTDB lineage: Archaea > Thermoproteota > Nitrososphaeria > Nitrososphaerales > Gagatemarchaeaceae > DATFYP01. The sequence goes on from DASPOB010000048.1 coordinate 4,465, forward strand.
CCCCCTGTAGGAGACAGTGGCCCTGAACTCGAACTTGGCTCCGCTTAGTTTGATGCCGTTCAGATCGTCTGCAAGACTCTCTACCTCGTCCTGCGTCAGGTCTCTCCCCGCCCTCCTGTCAACGATTCTGCTGCCCTTCGCTGTGGCGAAGTTGGCCCTGACTGCCAGGTCCCCGTCCGTCACGTCGAGCCCCGATCCGACGGCTTCTATCACCCCCCTCCCCGGATAACCCTGCTCGAAGGCGAAGCCCAGCATGTTGAACACCGCAATGTCAGACTCTGGGGCTATGCCTTTGCCCACTGTGGTGACGTTCCCCAGCCTTGACCTGCTAGCGACCTTGTCGAGGTTGGGGGTGTAGGCCGCCTCCAGGGGGGTCGTGTAGTTCAGCGAGGGGACGGGCCTGTCCGCGCATCCGTCGAGTAGCACATAGCCTATCTTCAAGGTACCGCCACGGCGTAGCTCCGAGTCCCCATTTCTTCCTTTCGCGTCCTCCCTCTCTTGATCTGAAAACGCTAATATCCCGACCGCGTCGCGAATGCGCGCCCATGGTCGAGATTCGCAAGGACTACTTTACAGAGAAGCTCTCGATCATACTCCCGGAGAGGGGGCTAAAGCCCGGGCAGTCGATCCCCCAAAAAGCAGAGAAGTGCAACTACTGCGCGGGGAACGAGGAGATGACCCCTCCGGCTGACCTCGTCCTCGTCAAGCGCGGCGACACCCTGCTAAAGCAGACGGACTCGGAGGGGGACATAGTGAAGAACTGGTCAGTCAGGATATTCCCTGCGAAGAACCCAGTCGTCACTCCTAACGCTCCACCTTCCTACGGCGAATCTCCCCACTATAGCGAGCCTGCCGTCGGGTACCATTACGTTCTCGTGGCTACTCCCAAGCACGACCAGCACTTCTCGAAGATAGACATCGAGCAGTGGACGAACATCCTCGCCTCCCTGCAGGACAAAGTCCGATGGCTTTACTCGCAGAAGGGGGTGAGCTACGTCTTGGTCTACGTCGACGGTGAGAAGGACGGACCTCCGACTTGCGTGCACCCCAGCATACAGATGGTGACTACACCCAGGGTCCCCCCCAACGTCGAGGAGGAGGCCGAGACCGTGCAGACCTCGTTGAACGATTTGGGGATCTGCCCCATGTGCCAGGTGGTTGGAACCGAGACGGGGGGACCGAGACAGATACTCGCCACCGACTTCTTTCTCGCCTTCGCCCCCTGGGTATCATCCCACCCCTTCGAATTCTGGGTCTACCCGAAGAGGCACATGACAAGCATTCTGAAGCTTTCGCAGAAGGAAATGATGGACCTTGCCCTGATGCTACGGTCCACCCTTGGAGGGATGGCCAGGGCCCTAGACTCGCCGAGCTTCACAATGGTGTTCCACAGCTCATCCGAGAAGAAGACCACGAAACAAATCCACTGGCACATCGAGGTCTATCCGAAGAAGGGCCAATGGACGGGCCTCGAGCTCGGCGGCGGGATCTTCGCCAACGAGGTCTCCCCCGAAAGCGC
>DASPOB010000049.1:0-3818 GCA_035626235.1 Nitrososphaerales archaeon
ATGGCCTCCGTGGCCGCTGCCACCCTCCTGTGGAATGAGGACACGAGCCAGGAGTCAAGCTCGGTCACCTCTCGGCTGGTTGCAGACTTCAGGCTCTTCTTCACGAAAGGAATGACGGCCTCGACCTTCTCCTTCGCGTCCTGTGCAGCCCTGTCCCTCCAGTCGGCGTCGTCCATGCCGTCTGCGGTGAGCGCAAGCGCTAGCCGGAACCCGTCGGCCCCGTACTTCTCTAGTGCCCTTCTCCAGGTCACGAAGTTCCCCTTGGTCTTGCTCATCTTCTTCCCTTCGATCTGAATCATCCCGTTGATCCCGAAGCCCCTGGGCCACAGCTTCTCGGGGAAGAGGGCAGCGTGATGGAAGGCGAAGAACGTCAGATGATTGGGAATGAGCTCCTTCGCCGAGTTGCGGAGGTCCACCGGGTACCAGTAGGAGAACTCTCCCCTCAATTCCTTCAGGCGCTTCTCGGTGGTCTTGACAGCCTTCGCAAGGTTGGCAGGGTTGCCCCTGCCGTAGAAGATGTAGTCGAACACCTCGGGGGTCAGGCTGTCGGGGCCGACCTTTTCCAGGTTCACGAACTTGCTGATGTTGTAGTAGGCCATGTAGATGGTCGAGTCGCTCAGAGTCTCCACGATCCAGTCCTTGTCCCATGGCAGCTTGGTCCCCATCCCTGAGCGTCTGGCGCAGGGCCAGTCGTTGAGCCATTCTATCGTGGAATAGAACCACTGGCGGGCGTCTTCCGGGTAGACTGCGGCGCGCTCGATGACGAGTCTAGTCTTGGCCTTCCAAGCTGGGTTCGAGTAGTTCAGGAACCACTGGTTCTCGAGAATCTTGACGTAGCACCTTGTCCCGCAGCGGCAGACCACCTTCTCGGGGAGCTCGTACATCTTGCCGAGGCGCTCTGTCTTCGCAAGAAGCTCGAGGGCCTTCTTCTTCGCGTCGTCCACCGTGAGGCCCGCGAGGGGGCCGGAAGCCTGGTTCAGAACCCCCCTGTGGAACTCTGCGCTGTACACCTCCTTGGTCGCATCGTCAAGGCGACGGTCCGTCGAGTCTTTGATCCCCAGTCTCTGCACCGCATCCTGTGCCGGAATCTGGGAGTATCCCTGGAGGGAGAGAATCGGGAGCGGGGCGAGTGCGTCGGCTATCTCCTTGACCTGCCTCCCTGCCTGCACCCTCCCCTCCTGGATGTCCCGAAGCGCCATCAGGTCGTAGGGGGCGTGGGCTGGGACGCTGTAGACGACGCCTGTTGCCAGGGAATCGTCGACGAACTTGCCCGGCAGAATCGGGAGCGACTTGCCTGTCAGCGGGGCCATGGCGTACCTGCCGACGAGGTCAGAGCCCCTGAAGGAGCGGACTGGGGCGACGTCGTGCTTCTGCTCCGAAAGAATCGCCAGCGCAGCCGAGCTCACGACCCAGAGCTCCCCGTCGACTCTGGCCTCGCTGTACTCGGCGTCTGGGTTGACCCAGACGTTGGTTGCACCGTAGATCGTCTCCGGCCTCAGGGTGGCGGCGACGAGGGCGAACTCGCCGAGGTGGAACTTGATGAGGTTGAACTCCTCCGGGGAGACCCCCTCCCCTTCCATCCTGTCGTGGTCGCCAGTGGGACTCTTGTCGAACGGGCACCAGACCACCGGGTGGGTGCCCTGGACGACGTATCCGAGCCCCCGGAGCCTGAGGTACTGCCACTCGACGAACTTCCTGTAGGCAGGGTCGATGGTGCGGAACTCCCTCCTCCAGTCGATGGAGAAGCCAGTGTCCTTCATCACCTGGCGGCTGACCTTGGTGTAGTACGACGCCAGGTACTCGGGATCGACGAACTTCTCGACCTCCTTCTCGGGAACCCCGTCGACTTCGATGAACGCACGCCTGACTGACGGGTCCCCCTGCTTGAGCCTCTGGCTCATGCCGACTATGGTCTTGCCCGTCCAGTGCCACGCCCAGGGGAAGAGGACGTTGTACCCCTGAAGGCGCCTGAACCGGGCATAGAACTCTACGCGAGCGGCTGTAAACGCCGTGCCCACGTGCACCGGCGCGTTCATGTACGGGTACGGGACGGTGACGAACACCTTCTTCTTGCCCACCACTGGGTCGGGTTCGAAGACGTGCTTGTCGTCCCAGACCTTAAGCCAATACTTCTCCCTGGAAGACACTCCGCTCAACTCTGCGCCGGCTGTTCGAGCTTCTCGGCCATTGAAGCCACTTCGTCTATCTTGTCAACCATCGGGCCGCCTCCCTGGGCGAAGGAGGGCGAACCTCCCCCGGAACCGCCCAGCGCGGGGGCGAGCTTCCTCACGATCTCGGACGCCGAGAATCCCGACTGCCTGGCTGCGGAGCCAACGAAGCAGACTATCCGGGCAGACTTGCCGGTTGAGAAGACGGTTATGTAGACCAGCGAGGGTTCCGAGGAGACGCTCTTCTGTCCCTGAGCAATGATCTGATCCTCGCCGAGGGGAGGGTTCTTCGAAACGTAAAGTCTTGCCTGGCCGACGCTCTTCGCGTTAGAAGCGACTCCGGCCGATGCCATCTGCACCATCGCCTGGCCCATGCTCTTCTCGCGGGCGCGTGACGCCTCGAGCTCCTCCAGGACCGCCTTCGCGACCTTGGTGAGGTTCTCCCTCTGGGTGCCGAGGACCGAAGAGAGTTCCTGAAGCTCTGAGTCCATCTTGTGCATGTACTCGACGGCCGCCTCCCCCGCAACGAACGTGAGCCGCTCGACGCCGTCTTGGACACGCTCTGCCTTGGTTATCTTGATGAGGCCCACCTCGCCCGTTGACCTGTTGTGGGTGCCGCCGCAGGCCTCGATGTCCCAGCCTCCGATGTCGACGACCCTGACAAGCTTGCCAGGGACTACGCCGCCCTGGTAAAGCCTGAACCCGTACTTCTGTTCGGCGACCTGCCGAGGCATGAAGGTGTTCTTCACCTTCAGGTTCCTCCTCACCATTTCGTTGGCTAGGTCCTCGATCTTCTGGACCTCGGCGTCCGTCAGGTGGGAGAAGTGCGTGATGTCGATTCTACCGTAGTCCTCCTCCTTGAAGGCGGAGTGCTGCCACACCCAGGGCCCCAGCACCTGGCGCGACGAGCCGTTGATTATGTGGGTAGCCGTGTGCGTCTGGGTTATCCTCCGTCTCCTTCTCGTGTCGACTTGGCACCGCGCAATTGTTCCTGGCTTGGGCGCCTTCCCCTCTACCTTGTGGATGACGACGTCCCCGTACTTCTCGACGTCGACGACCATAGCGTCGCCGATCTTCCCCCTGTCGGGCTCTTGGCCTCCTCCCCTAGGGTAGAAGACGGTGTGGTTGAGGACGACGTAGCCGCCAGGGAAGACCTTGAGGACCTTCGCCCTGAAGTCGAAGTCAGGGTCCTCCCCGTAGTAGAGTAGTTTCGTGGCGGGGAGCTTGCCTGTTTCGAACTTCGGCTTGGGCTCCTCGATGCGGCGGGTGATGTGCCTGGCCTGGACCTGCTCGTAGAAGTCCTCGGGCTTGTCGATCAGAGCCCCCGCCTCGGCGAGCTGCTCAGGGGTCACCCCGTCGGAGTCGTACAACTGGATCAGCTGGTCGGTGGGGACCGGCTTCCCTGCTAAGGAAAGAGAGGAGACTATCTTCGAAACCCGCTCCGACGAAGAGGTGTACCTGGCCGCCTCAACGTCGAGGACCTTGGCGACGTCATTCCGGTGCTCCTCCAGCTCCGGGAACATGGCCGAAAGGTGGTCGATGTGCCAACTCACGACGTCGGCGATCGAGAGGGGGAACTTGTAGTGTTTGATGAAGTTCATGGCCCTCCTGAAGACAATCCTCAGGTTGTAGCCGCCCCCCGAATTGCTC
>DASPOB010000050.1:0-2887 GCA_035626235.1 Nitrososphaerales archaeon
CGCGGCGCTTCTCTACGAAGAACTGGAGGCAGAGCACTATGAAGAGTGCGTTGAACAGGTCGAAGTTGTAGATGCCGTAGATGATCATGCTCGGGAGAAGGAAGTACACGGGGTTGAGCTTCACGCCGAGGTCGCCGGCCAGGCGCCAGGTCGACCACGCGATGACAACCGCCGCACCCAGGCTCATGACGCTGAAGACAGTGTAGTACCCCGAGTACACTCCCCCGACGGCGCCTGAAATCGCGCCCCCTATCGCGCGAGAGGCGTAGAGGACTATGCCAGAGACCGGGGGATACTCGAGGAACGAGGCAGAACTGGAGTACGGCACCTGACCCGAGGCCACCCACGACCTCCCCCAGAACGACGAGATGTCGCTGTAGAGGTTGGGGCTCGACCAATTCGAATGGAGGAAGACGCTGAGGAGTATCCCGGCCAATGATGACGAAATGCACGCGACAAGAAGCCGGCGGTCGAGCACACTAAGGACCGCTTTTCGTTACTTAAATCGGTTGGCCGGCGGCAGTTACCTTCATAAGACGAGGCGGGAAAGGTATCCTATGGTAAATATTCTGCCGCCCGACTTGACAACCACCTTCCTAGTGGCAGCGATAGTGCCACTCATCATCGGCTTCATCGTCGGCATCATCGTGAGGAGCTTCCTGAAAATCGGGCTCGCACTTGCCGTCCTGGTGATTCTGCTGATAGCCCTTGGGATAATCACCCCCAGCCAAGTCCTGACCCCGCTGCTCTCACTGGTCAAGTCCGGAGGGACCCTGACCGCTGACGTCCAGCGCGTCGCCGGCTACCTACCCTACTCTTCGCTGACCTTCATCATCGGGCTCGCGATAGGGCTGCTCAAGGGTTAGACGCTAGCCGAGCAGCCACTCTTGAGGCGGGCCCCGTCCCCCTGCGCAGTCGACGACGCCCTGCACCCTCCTGAGGAACGAAGGGCAGGCGAAGCAAACGAGGAACGCCACCTCCTTGTTCACGACGGGGCAGTTCACGCTCTCTTTTTTCATCCTCGATATCGCCTTGGCGCTTGCCGCACCCTTCAGCTCGTCTGAGACGACCTTGGGGACCTTCTTTGGCTTTAGTGACGGGTAGATGTTGACCTTGAACTTCGTCTCCTGGGACACGACGATTGCTCAGGTTTTGTCCGGATAAAAGGTTGAGGTATCTTCGCCTCTAAACTAACCTTTTTGCCTCGCCGAGCGCGCCTCGCCTGTCCGCAGCAGCCATGCCAGGGCGAAGGCGATGAAGAAGGAGACGAAATAACTGAAATCGGCGCCTCCGAACCAAGATGAAAGCGCCCCCATGGGGTACCCGATACTGATGGGGGGGACCATGAAGGGGACCGAGATCAGTATGGAGGCCACATACACGAGCAAAGCGCCTCTGTCCCATGGTTTCGGGCTGGCTGAGCCCTCGACTGTAGTCCTCCCTGTGACGAAGAAGTCGACGAGCACGATGGCCAGCCACGGCATGATCCAGTAGGAAAGGAGCAGCAAGAAGCTCTCGTAGAACGGCTCGAACTGCTCGCCGACTGCCACGGCGATTATGAATCCCACCACAGCCCCAACTGCCACGGTCTTCCACCTGCTCGTCCTGACCCCGAGGACAAGGGCCGAGAGGGAGTTGGTGTACAGGTTTAGGGCGTCGGCCGCGAAGGCCCCGAGTATGAGCGTCACCATTGCCAGCCAGCCGAAGGTTCCTGTTACGCTGTTCAGACCCCCGAAGTAGCTTGACTCTGACGTAAGCGGGGCGATGCTCCCCACCAGGGTACCCACGACCTCCACCGCGAAGGAGGAAATCGCGCCCCCTGCCAGTGCGAGCACCAGGATCTTCGATTTCGAAGATGTCTTCGGCAGGTACCTCGAGTAGTCCGAGGCGTAGGGGGACCACGACATCAGATAGGAGAAGCAGGCGACGAGGGCCGTGCCGATCGCCCCGATGGACAGAGCGCCGGTCGCCCCCGACGGGATGTAGGAGAACGCCGTGCCCAGGCTAGGCACCGTTATCACGAATATCATCAGAAAGAGGAGACCCAGGACTACCGACATCACTTTCTCAAAGAGGTGGATGAAATCGTGGCCATAGATCGCTATCACCGCCTGGATGAGGACGTAGGCCGCCGCGCCAGCCACGAAGTTGGCACCAGGGAAAATCACCTGCAGCGCGAACACGGCCAGTATCGTGTTAACCGTGAACCACCCCACAGTACTTGTCCAGTTGAGGGCCCCCGGAAGGTAGTTACCGAGCCGTCCGAACGACGCTCGGGAGGACATTATCTGGGGGAAGCCAAGGCTCGGGCCCATGGCCGCAGCCAGGCCCACGAACAACCCGCCGAGGAGGTTGCCAACCAGGAGAATTGGAATCGCCTGTGAGACGGTCAGGCCGAACCCGTAGGAGGGCGAGGGGAGGACGCACAGGACTCCGATCACGTAGTCGGCTATGGTCAGGTTTGCCGCGAACCAGAGGGTGAAGACCCTGCCGGGGGAGCCATGGCGCTGGTCGTCCGATATGTGGTCGATGCCCGCCCTCTCAACCTGTACTGGCCTGTCCGTCAACCGGTTCGGCCGCGCTCTGTCGACCGCTTAAGGCTTGCCACGCTCGAGGCTGACTCCGAGGGTCTCTGAGAGGGAGAGGACCTTGTCCTTCAGTTCCTTCTTCCCCGCCAGGGCGGAGTAGACGGCCAGGAGTCTGAGCTGCCTTGCGACGTCCGAATCGGCTTCCCTGGTCAAGCGCACCAGTTCCTCCTTCCCCTTCCCCGAGATGATGTACCTCCTTACATTCCCCTCCCTCTTGGGAAGCTCGTTGATCAGCCCTCTCTTATGAAGCTCCGAGAGCATTAGATAGATGGATCCTGGTCCAGGGTTCCATTCTCCCT
>DASPOB010000051.1:0-24047 GCA_035626235.1 Nitrososphaerales archaeon
AGAACGCTTGTCCCCCCGCCTCAAGGAACTGGGAAAGGGAGCGTACATCAGGAGGTACATGAGAGAGGGTCGGAGCTACAGGAGTGACCTACATGCCGCGGTCGCCGAAATCCTCACTGCAATCGAAGGCGACGCCAAGGAAAACGTGCCGGTGCTGGGGAAGATGACGGCCGATTTCGAGGTACACGGGACCTACGTCTTTGTGGACAGGGAGCTGAGCAGGGCAACGATGAGAAGGATGGGAAAGGCCGGGACGAAGTGCATTCTCATACGCACGGAGCCGGTCAGGAGCGACAGACAGGACTTGGGAATAAGGGTCATCGGGTTCGGAAGAGGGGACGCCGTAGACCTCCAGACCATCTTCTTGGACGACCCGTCGTTCAGTTTCGACTACGCCCACATACTTCCGCACACCCAGAAGTGCTCGGTGATGCACGGCCACACTTCGTCGGTGCTCGTGGAGGTCGTCGGGAGCCCCATCGACGGCATGGTCGTTGACTTCGGCCTGGCAAAGGACATAGTGCGCGAGGCGGTCCGGTCGCTCGACCACAAGCTCTTCATCAACCGGAAGTACGTGACAACGGAAGACGCGAAGAACGTCACGCTCCGGTTCAGGACCGTCCACGGTCCGTTTGCCATCAGGGCGCCCAAGGGAACCACGGTCCTGTTGGAAGGGGAGGCGACGGTGGAGAACCTGGCGAGGGAGGTCCTGTCGCGAGTCTCGCCCCGAATGCCAGGGAACGTGACGGCCGTCGGCGTCTACGTCTACGAGGGGCTCAACAAGGGGAGTCATCTCCTCGCCCAAATCCACCAGGGAGACGGTGGCCCTCGAAGCAAGCGATAGTCCTCCTCTCGGGGGGGATAGACTCCGCGACCTGCGCGTTCCTGGCGAGGAAGCGATACTCCGTCAGGCTGGTGACCTTCGTGTTCCACGGCATCGCCCAGGGCGAGCTCAGGGCGGCCCGGGGGATGGGGAGGGCGGTGGGCGGGGAGGAGCACAGGTTCGTGCGGCTCCCAGACTTGAGAGAAGCGGGGGACCTGGGCCTGAGGCTCGCGGGCCTTCCGGCGACCTACATTCCGATGAGGAACGCCGTGTTCTACTCCCTCGCGGCCTCCGTAGCGGAGGAGACGGGGGCAGATTACATCGTCGGAGGGCACAACAGGGACGACCTGCGGGTCTTTCAAGACGCCACGCCTGCCTTCTTCAAGAATCTGGAAGCGGCGCTCTGGGCCGGGTCGGCCGCATTGAAGAAGAGGAGGCTGAAGATACTGCGGCCCCTTCACGCGAAGACGAAGCCCGAGGTCATCAGGCTCGCTGCCTCACTCGGGGTCCCTTTCAGGGCGACGTGGAGCTGCCATGAGGACGGTTCCGCGCACTGCTGGAGGTGCGAGGGCTGTCTCAACAGGGCAAGGTCGTTCGCCGAGGCGGGGGTCGCCGACCCCTTGGACGTCTCACGCTCAGAGAAAGTTTCTTAAGGAATGGTATGGCAAGCCGACCGAATTGCAAGAGAGGGTCAGGAAGGCCTCTCCTGTGGCTGAGATTATAGACACCACAGCGGATGTCCAGATAGAGCCTTCCAAGCTAGCCGTTGACGCCGGGGTCGCCGACCTGCGCGTCCTCTACAGAGAGGGAACGCTCACCGTGCCCGTCAGCCTGACCATCAGGACCTCGACCGGGCTGCACAGGGGGGTCCACATGAGCAGGCTCGTCCGCGCAGCCAACGGGAAGAGGGCGAGGACGATGGAGGCGTGGTTGAGGTGGATCTGCCGCGAGGCGAACAAGACCCAGCCGAACACCGAGGTGATCGCGTCCTTCGACCTCCCCTACGACGACCAGTTCGCGAAGGTCATGATGAGGACCACCGAGAGGGGGGCGATCACGTACAAGTTCGCGGTCCAGGGCATCACCGCGTGCCCCTGCAGCAAGAAGATGATAGGCATCGGCCACATGCAGAGGGCGGAGATAGCCATGATACTGAAGAGCGGCGAGGCGCTCAGCTCCCGGGACACCGTGAAGAGGATCGAGGAGTGCTTCTCTGCCGCCCCCAAGGAGGAGATGAAGAGGCTGGACGAGGCGAAGAAGATCCTCGAGGCGCAGGCGAACCCGAAGTTCGCCGAGGACCTGGTGAGAGAGTGCGTCAAGCGCTTCCCCAACGCCCTCTTCGTAAGCGGCAGGTGCTTCGAGTCCATCCACGCCCACGATGCGATCGCGACCTGGTCGGCCAGGCCGGGGTGGATACCCGCATTCTAGCGGGGAGAAAGCAACCCATCTCCTTAAATCGAGAAACGGAGGCGGAGGCGCAGAAGTATGTCAGAGCTTCTCATAGGGACCTCTGGCTGGTCCTACAACGAGTGGGCCGGGGTGTTCTATCCCAGCAAGACAACCAACAAGCTCACCTTCTACTCCAAGGTTTTCAGGACCGCCGAGGTCGACTCCACCTTCTACGCGTTTCCTTCGAAGGGGATGGTCATGGGGTGGTCCAGGTACACCCCGCAGAGCTTCGTCTTCTCCGTGAAGCTGCCTCAGGCCCTCACTCATGAGAAGCGGCTCGACCTGAAGAACGGTGTGGAGGCAGACCTCCTGCGCTTCCTGAGCCTCCTGAAGCCTCTGATCGCCGCGGGAAAGCTGGGGCCCGTGCTCATTCAGCTCCCTCCGAGCTTCTCCTACGAGGGAGACTTCGAGAGACTGGAGGGGTTCCTTGGGATAATCCCGGACGACGTCAAGTTCGCGGTCGAGTTCAGGCACCCGTCCTGGCTCAGAGACGACGTCTGGGCGCTCCTGAGTAGGAAGAACGTCGCCAACACGATCGTAGACGAGCCTTTGCTCCCCCCGGACACCGTCGTCACAGCAGACTTCGCCTTCATCAGGTGGCACGGGAGGGGGAGCCGGCCGTGGTACAACTACAGATACAGGCCGCAGGAGCTGGAGGCGTGGGCGCCGAAGGTGAAGGAGGTCACGGCCAGGGTGAAGAAGACCTTCGGGTACTTCAACAACCACTTCAGGGGATTCGCCGTCGAGAACTCCTTGAAGATGATCGGGCTGCTGGGAGAATCCACCCGTGAGCAGGACGAGGCCGGGGCGAAAGCTTCGAGGTACCTTGACTCAGGAGGGATGGCGGGAGAGGACGGGAGCATGCTCGAGTACATGGGCGAGAAAGAGGCATCCAGGAATTGAAAGTCAAGCTGTTTCTTGACGGGAACAAGCCCAAGGTCGGGGAGGAGGAGCTGAAGAGGGCCATCCGAGACGCCGGGCTGGATGTTTCGACAAGGAGGGCCGACATGGGCGTGGTCGTGGGGGGGGACGGGTTGTTCAGTTTCTATGGGAGGACGGAGGCCCTCCCGCTGCTCTTCGTGGGGGTCAGGTCGAGGTCCGCGACCGGCTCGAAGGCGTACCTCGCCGCGGCGTACTTCGACGAACTCCCCGAGGTCCTGAAGGACCTCGCAGGGGGGCAGTACGCTGTCGAGAAGCACCGGAGGCTGAGAATCCTAAGGAACGGGAAGAGCCTTGGCGAGGTATTCACCGACGTCTACCTGCAGCGAGGCGCAGAGAGCAACTGCATTCGATACAGGGTCAGGGTCAGCGGAGAGGGGGTCTCCATAGACGAGTCGGCGATCGGAGACGGGGTCGTCGTGTCGACATCGGCCGGGTCCACCGGCTACTATTCCTACCCTGACAAGATCAGCGGAGACGAGGTCGAAGTTTCGGGGCATGCGGGCATAGGATTGGACGAAATCGGCATCTGCCACGTCGTCCCAACCTTCACCGAGCGCCACGGGACCGGCGAGCACCCGCTCAGGTACACCGTCCCCTGGGGAAGCAGAATCGAGATATCCATCACGAGGCGCGCCGACGCGCGACTCTACGGCGTGAGCCCGGGGCGTGAGGGAATCGGAATCGGCCTGAAGGACGTCATTTCCGTCCTACCGAGCGAGAACGCCACCAAGGTCGTCACGCTCCCGGTGCAGCCGCCGCCCTGACCTCACGCGGGGGGCTCGATTCCGGTCACGATGTAGTCCACGGACTCGGCTATGTAGGTCGCGTGGTCGGAGATCCTCTCCAGATATCTCAGTATCAGTACGGCCGAAAGCGCGCATCGGAGGTCCCCCTTCCCCTGCATGACCCCTTTCAGGTGCTTCCTGTACCTGTCGTCCACAAAGTCGTCCATCCTTGGGACTTGCCTCGCCAGGGCCACGTCTCTCCTCGCGAATGCGTCGATGCTCATCCGGATCATCTCCTGGGTCTTCTTGGCTGTCTCCGTGACCATCGTGTGGTCGCACCTGCTCAGGTCCCCGAACATGTCGAGGACTTCGACGATGTCCTTGGCGTAGCGGCCGTACCTGAAGAAGCCGTAGGAGATCTCGAAGCACGCCTTGATCAGCCTGAGGTCCGAGGCGACAGGCTGGAACCTGGCGAGGAGCTCCATCGAGATGTCGCTCACCTGTCGGTGCTGCGTCTGGAGACGCTCCGCCCAATCCCTCACTTCGGTGGCCTTCCCGCCCTTCTCGTAGGCCTTGATCGCCGAGGCGACGGCGTTCTCCGACATGGTCGCCATCTCCAGGAGCAGGCTGTTCAGCCTGTCCAGGCCCATGTCCATCAGTCTCGGCAATTCTCCTCTCCTATCCGAACTTCCCCGTGATGTACCTCTCCGTGAGCTGCTCCGAAGGGTTCTCGAACAGCTTGGTCGTCTCGTCGAACTCGATGAGCTTGCCTAGGTACATGAAGGCGGTCATGTCGGCGACCCTGGACGCCTGCTGCATGTTGTGGGTGACGATGACCACGGTGTACGTCTGTTTCAGTTCGTCGATGAGCTCCTCGATCTTGGCCGTCGCGGTGGGGTCGAGGGCGGAGCACGGCTCGTCCATCAACAGGACTTCGGGCTCGATCGCGAGGGCCCTCGCGATGCAGAGCCTCTGCTGCTGGCCCCCGGAGAGGCTCGCCCCGGACCTCTTGAGCTCGTCCTTGACCTCGTCCCACAGGTAGACGCGCTCCAGGCAGCGTCTGGTGACCTCCTCGAGCGTCTTCCTGTCCCTTAGTCCCGTCAGCCTCAGGCCTGCCACGACGTTGTCGGTTATCGACATGTTCGGGAACGGGTTCGGCTTCTGGAAGACCATCCCTATCCTCCTCCGCACGTCGACGGCGTCCAGGTCGGAGCCGTAGATGTCCTTGCCGTCCAGCAGCACCTGCCCCTCGACCCTCGAGCCTATCACCATCTCGTGCATCCTGTTCAGGCACCTGATCAGAGTTGACTTGCCGCACCCCGAAGGACCGATGATGGCCGTCACCATGTTCGGCTGGATGGAGAGGTTCACGTCAAACAGGGCCTGCTTCTGGCCGTACCATGCGTTCAGTTTCTTTACTTGCACCTTCGTTGCCGCGCTGCTCCACCCGTGCGCTTCGAAGCGCACGGCGACGTCCTTCGCGTCCTTCATCTCGCCGCTAAGCAAGGACCTCGGCCCCCGTCGCAGTGAATCCGAAAGCGATGCAGATAATCATGACGGTCCCCGTCAGGACGGGCACATCCCCCTGCCGGCTTGGCGATGCAGTGGGTGAGCCGGCGGAACAAGAGACATGGGCAAACCTGTGCTGCCTGGACGAGGGAGATAGGGTTCGCCGAAGGATTTCATTGTGGCCTATGGTGGGTAAGGGAAGTATTGGGAGCCTCGAGGCCGGGCGCAACTTCAGCATCCACTATTTCCTTTAGTTGTTCATGACGTTCCTACTAACGACGTGATGCCAAAGGAGCACGCCTGTGTGTCAGAGGGGAACATGGGGGTGGGCCCGTCCCTATTCTTGTCTCCGGAACGACATGAACAGAAAGGGCGACGCAAGAGTCAGAACTGTGGCTACGGGTACCGTCAGCACCGTGACGAGTATGAACGAGCGGGTGGTGGAGCCAGTCATAGATAACTGGTCAATCGACTGGACGGATGTCAAGCCGACCGCGGCATTCTGAGCGTTGTTGGTGATGGCTACGAGGACGAGGTATCCGATGGTAATCGCAACGGCCACAGCTATCAGAGACACGACTCCGACGACTAGTGCCATCGCTGGGCGCTTCCTGACAGCGAGGACGTTCATCGAATATTATGGCCATTTGACAATGTGACCTAAGAAGCGAACCATTCAGTTACGTAACCACGCGCAGGATTAGTTGCGCCTCCTGTCTATGCGATTCCATTTTGCACAATTCGTGTGTTCTAATCTTTCTTCAAGAAGTCAGAAACCGCAGGTTCAAATTCTGGGGAGAGTATTATCGTGTAGTGGTTTGTCTTCGGGATTTCCCTGACTTGGCTGCCGGTGATTAGAGCATGGAGACGGTCAGCTTCTTCCCGTGGAAGTATCAGCCCTCGGTCGGGGCCGAGTAGCCCTTCTGTCGCCCTCAAGAACAGTGTAGGTGCCCTAATCATGGGTATGAGTACCTCCGAGTTGAGTGTCGCACTAGTATTAGCCTCTTCCTGGATTCCAGACTTTGATGCCCTAGATACGACAGTGCCACCGGGCCTTACCTCTGCGTCGTAGCGGTAAAAGGCGTCCCAGAAATCGCTCCATTTGAAGTAAGGCATCCGTTTGCACATCTCCAAATAAGCGTCAATCGATGGATACACCTGCCCCAGTCGGTTCAGAGAAGCGGAGAGCGCCTGGAGCGTATCCGCCGGAATCCTAATTCCAACGTCGACAACAACCAATTTCCTCACCCTAGCCGGAAACAGCGCCGCCATGCACAGTCCAATCCCTCCGCCGAGTGAGTGGCCCACAACCGACACGCTGTCAAGATCGAGGGAGTCGAGAAGCGTAAGCAGGTCTGCCACGTGAAAGTGGACCCCGTAACCATGAGCCGGCTTCGAGCTCAAGCCCCTACCGCGCAGGTCAGGCGCAATCACGCGGAATCCCTGCCGCGATAGATGGTTTCCAAGCCCAGTCCACCACCGGTTGTTAGCCGTGGCTCCGTGGATCAGGAGAACGTTCTTTGCTCCTGACTGCGGGCCGTTGTTCCACTCCGCGTAATGGAGTCTTATTCCCTCAATATTGAGCTCCCTGTCCTGCAATTTCAGATCAACTCCATTTTGAATATAGGGCTTAACCATACCACTGTTCCTCGCCCTTCGCGCTGCGTCTTTGATTGGGCACCTACTACGCCTTTCTATGGGCTTCTAGCGTCGTCTGGAGTCTCTACCTTTCTGTGCCAGTCGAGGTGTGCGAATCACGAAACGATAGCTCGTGTGTCACCTGCCGAATAGTGCGGGCGGCGGGAACTTAGCCCTTCAAGTTCAGATCTGTGACAAGCACGGGACCGCTTGAATTGTAACCCGCGCAGTTTGACTTCGGGCAAGAAGTGGTCGTCTTATGGCGAGAAAGTTCCGGCTGTTCGGGTGGAAAAGAGGTAGCCCCTCTGCACGATGAAGCGATTAGGTAGACAGCGAGCAGGGCAAGAACCTAGAGTCGGACTCCTGAAACCGTATATGCCCTGAAAGAGCCCGAAATTCCACATGGGAAAGGGTCACGGAAGGGCAGCGGCCAACAACAGGGCCAATCAGATGAACCCCAACAACCCAGCATACTACTCGAGCCGAGCCTCGACCATGACGGCGGCTGACAACTGCAGCAACCAGCTCAACGGCAACAACCCCGCATATTGGAGCAGCAGACGACTGGAGAAACCGAAGCTCCAAGATCCTGAGAGCGAGCGGGAAGAGTGACTCCCCATGGTCCGCTCTCCTGACGAGGAAGTGGAACGGCGAGCGACGACATTGCCCAGTCGCGATGGGGCGCCATGACCAAGAACGTCTCAAAGGAGAGCAAGCATTCCAGAAACCAGCGCTCTTCCGAAATGAACAAGGACGATCCCCAATGGTGGAAGACGCGAGGGCTCACCCCGCCGAGCGAACTCCCGTCTCCAACAATTCCGTCCGAGACGAACGAGGGAACGGTCGACCTTCGGACTGAGGACAAGCTGGCCGCCTGCTATGTCTGTGGAAAGTACGGCAGGGTCGCGAGGACGGTCAGGGCCATCGAGAGGTCCATCTACTTCAACGAGCCGCAGCACGTCGACAAGGACATCTGCGCCGACTGCGACACGGTCCCGTGTTTCATCTGTGGCGAGAGGACCCCCAGCGCCGTGGCGAAAGGATTCGTGGAAGGCACCCAACCATCGGAGAAGCGATACACGCCGCCGGGAGTGGAAGACGGGGCAACGCCCCGACCACAGCCCCCGTCCAACCCGTCACCCATTCCTGGCGAGGACTATGCCGTGACTCTCAAGAGAGTCCTGGTCCAGGGATTGCACTACTATTGCCCGAAGTGCGTGGAGGATTATGGCGTGGCGGGGCTGCCAGACGCGGCGTACGAGAGACACCGCGTCCCCAGGGCTTACGGGGGCGAGTGAGGCCTTCATACCATGACTTGTTCCCCTACGGGCTCCAAGCGCTGAGCTGGTCAAATACCGAAGAAAGCAGGCCCTCTCCTACCCGTCCCACGCCGTGCGCCACTCCCACCTCCACTTGGAAGGAGTTTCAACGTGCTGACGTAGTCAACCCAGACTCGCGTTCTCCTTGAATCTCCCTTGGGCACGGCAAAAGGTTATTGCTCCACATGGAGGGTTACGAAGCAGTTCTTGGACGGACCGTCTTCGGCTCGGGGTGATGGCGCCACCGGACGCGCCGTGGGGGCCGCGCTGCTCCTGGCAATCCTCGTGTTCATCGCCGGCTGGGTAGGGGCGAGCCAGTTCTTCGTGGGAGGCTGGCCGACGGTGTTCTGGCCACTGGTCTATCTGCTCCCTCAGGTGCCCGCACAGTGGAGCGCCCCGACCACCTTGTGGGGCGCCCTCGCACTCTCTGGGCTCATGGTGGTGACGTTCGGCGCCGGGTGGAAACTGAAGTCTGGGAACTTCCGCGCAACCTTGCTCCTCTCCGGGGCCTGCCTCGTGGCTGGGGAAGTGTATGGAGGGTACTGGCGCCTGTCGAGTGCCTTCGGGTATCTTCTCAATGCTAGTAGTCCTGCCTTCGGCGATGGCTCTGCAACGTTCGCCGCGTCTGATGTTGCCATTGACCTGACGGCAATCGCTACCTCCGCGCTCCTGATAGTCTCCGCTCTTGCATTGGGCAGAATAGCCAGCGATATTCACTCAGAGCAGCGTCGTGGCAGCCGAATCCAACTGTCAATCTCTAACCGGAGTCTCGCGCTTGCAGTGTTGGGCGGATTCACGGGTGGGGTCATGGGTAGCGCCTCCGATTACGGTTACTTCTTCGTGTTCAACGGCCTCCACCTTTCGTCAGGCGACGAGTACTTCACTGCCATCTCGTTCTTCGTATTGGTGGGCCTGGTGCTCGGCCCGGTACTCTTGGTCGCCGGCTCTTATTGGGCTGGTCGAAGAGTCCTTGAGGCACTGGACTACCTCCTGGTCCTGTTCTGCACGACCGTGGGAGCTTTCTGGGGTTTCTTGCTGGGGTTCCTCGCTTTTGCAGCCGCAATAGCGGCTGAGAACGTTCCCGTCACGAGCAGCGTGCTACTTTCGGTCGTCTCTCATTTCGGGGGCCTCTCAGGAAACTCCCCGGCGGCCATGAGCTATGCAGTCTGGCTATCGCTTGTCGCGTTCGGGGCGCTGGCGCTCCCTTGGATCTGGAAAAGGCCCGCGGCACCGGGCCCTGACGTGAAGGACCAGGTCGCTCCGGGATGAGTTCTCTCTGTGAGACGCCCTTCGTTCGGGCCACCAGAACGAACGTTCTGGCACCTAGGAATAACTCACCCCCTAACCATACCTAGGCCGAACAAAATGGCAAACCTTGCCAACGAAAGGCTTCCTCGCGGAAAGACGAAGGGAGTCTGCACCATAACGGCAATCCTCCTACTCACCCTGTCCGTCGTCGCTGTCGCGTCGGCCACCCCGGCCGGCAGGGCATCGTCGCTCAACCTCGTCGACGTATCAATCCAGACCAGCAAGGACCTCCAGTTCCAGTACACCCTGACGGCGTACAACACAAGCGGCTACCAAGTCGGCAGCTACAACGGGAACTTCCCCGAGGCCGCCTTCGGGCTGCCCTCCGGGACATACCTCATCACGGCCGAAGCGTACTACCAAGGGAACAACGGCTGCACCTGCTGCGCCTACGCCTGCCCGATGATCAAGTCGGCGAACGGCTCGGCGCTGCCGATCATACTCGCGTCTCCGTACTGGGAGTACGGGTACGCAGTCGAGCAGGTCTCCGGCCCGCTGCAAGTCACAATAGCCACCAAGAACAGCACGTCCGCTCCAATGGTGGACATCCCGGTTCACGTCGCCTTCGCGAACGGCACGGCGGCGGCGGGCGCCTGGGTCTCCGCCAACATGGTCGGGACGTCGTACCAATACTCGCCCAACTGGAACATGTCGGGCCAGACCGGGCCTGACGGAAACTTCACCCTGGTTGTCCCGGCAGGGCCGGTCCAGGTGTCTGCGTCGATGTCGGTCCCCATCCAACTCCCCAAGAACCTCTCCACCGTGACCGTCATAGTCGGGGGCCAGAAGGTCAACGTGACCGTCTACTGGCAGCCGAACAGCGTCAGCCTGTCGGGACAGACCCTCATCCTGCCTCCGCAGCACGGTGCGTCGATCGTCCTACAGGTCCAGCAGAGCTACCCGTACCCGATCTTCTACGCGGGGAAGGGAGTGGCGACGCCAGGCCTCAGCCTGCCGGGCGGAACGGTCACGACGGTGACTTCGGTCAGCACGGCGACACGGACCAACGGCCAGGCGTCTTCGCCCGCACAAGCGGGTAGAATAGCGGCGTTCAGCCCGTCCGCTGCGCAGCTCACCCCGCCTCCGAAGCAAGACGCGACGCCTGCGCCGACGACCGCCTTCGACTTCGGCGCAGTGGAGGTCCTGATAGCAGTGGTCGCGGCCGCGGCGGTGGCCGGAGTCGGCGCGTCTCTCGCCCTGAGTGGAAGGAAGCAAGGAATCGAAAGCGCCCGCCTTTAGGACGGCGGGCCCCCCTTTTCATTCTCGCACTCCAAGACACGGCGTTTCCCTCCAAATTAGCCCCGATCAACGCACCACTCCGCAACCTGCTCTCTGCACAGCGGCGTGATCATCTCTACGCCGTTCTCGTGAGTAGAGCTATACGCCCCAGCCCCGCTTTAGGAAGCAGGCACGGCTATTGAAGCTAAGCCGAAGTGCGCTCGGTACCCCGATAGTATTCGCAGTGGTGACGGTCGCAGTTGTCGCCCTTTCAGCGGCCACGGTGATGCTCTACCCTCAGTCATCAAATGGAGCGCCCTCCTCGACCCTCAACACGTCGTCGTCTTCACAGAGCGCAGGGACAACCTACATCGGGCCTGGGTCCTCAGCGGAATCTACCAACTCGTCGTTGGGCCTGAGACTCACGCTGTCGGTCAACTCCACGAGGATACTGAGCCAGGACGTCATCATCATCACGGCTTCTGTCCAGAACACACTGCCGACGGCGAACAACCTTGCCGCGTCCGACAACTGGGCGGTCGGTGGATTGAGGTCGGGACCGTGCGACCCCGGCAACAGCACCAACAAGCTGTTCTCTCCCGTGGGCCTGGGCGTCTTCAAGGGGACGTATGGGCTGAACAACCTCTCCAAAGCGGGCAGCCCCCTGTCTGTGTGGGCGATGGTGGAGTGCCTCGCCGACCTCGTGTTCATCGACAACCAGTCCTACGGCCTGAGCAGTATCACTGGCTACTCACTTCTCCCTGGAAGCGACAACGGGACCTACGCCGCTTACTACGACGTCCCGGGTACACCTCCGCCCCCGTCCTGCAACTCCGGGGTGTGCAGGTACACCCAGACCCCCGAGAACCTCGCCAGGGGAGTCTTCCCGACGACGATGGTCGATCAGGCGACCATCTACGCCGCCAACAGCACTGGGCTTGATTTCTACGATTCGCTCCTGTCCTCCCTACCCGCGAACTACACCCTGGTTGCGGGCGACGAGTGGGGCCAGCTGACGCTGCTGCACTTCACTGTCGTGGCTTCCAACAACCTGCCGCAGGTGGGGACCTTCCTGGCCAAGACTGGAGGGTGCATGGAGAACGGCAATCCAGTTCCGTGCGTGACCTCGGATTTCTCCCAGGCTCTCATTTTCAACTGCGCCGCCCAGGCCGCCACTACCTCCGGCTGCGCCACCCGGGCATCATCCTCGGGGCCGTGGGGTTCAAGCTACGCCATAACAGTCTGGTATCCGTACACCGGCCAGCCCGGGGAGCCCGCAGGAGACAACTGCAAGTACAGCGCAGCCGGTGACACCGGTCCTCCGTATGGCCACTGCTTCATGGTCAACGCCACTGCGTTCGCGCTGAGTCCATCGTCCGCTATGAGTCCTTGAATTGACATGAGCGGGGGGGCGGTTCCGCTTGTTGAATACAACCAGAGGCTGATGGCAGTGGTTCGAGTCATAGTCGGCGCGACCGTCGTGTGCGACCGTCCAGAAATCTTAAATCGAGCGCACCGCCAAAATGGCGTATCAAGTGCCATCTCATCATGGGTCCGTCCGTGGGAAGCTTACTCTGATTCTGCTTGTCTTCCTGTTCTCAGCCTCCGCCTTGGTCGTTCCGTTCGCCAGGGCCCAGCCTACCGCGATGACCATAACTGTACGGGGCGCCCCTCAGACCCTTGCCTACGATTCTGGCAAGGGTGAGGTGTTCGTCGTAGATTTGGGCCCCAGAGGCTCCGTGATCTCCGACGCCACAGACACGGTCGTCGCGAACCTTACCCTGCCAGCTGGGAGTATTCCCCAGGGCGCAGTCTACGACTCTGGAAGGGGCGAGGTCTTCGTTGCCGACAGCGGCAATGCCGAAGTCTCCGTGATATCCGACTCCACAAACAAAGTCGTGGCGAACGTGGGCGTTGGGGGTACTCCCGATGGGGTGGCCTACGACCCCGTGAAAGGTGAAGTGTTCGTGGCGAACGGCCTCGATGACACCCTGTCCGTGATCTCTGACAGCAACAATACTGTCGTCGCGACTGTGACCCTTCCCTCCGGAAGCTCGCCCCAGGGCCTGGCATTTGACCCGGCCAATGGAGAAGTGCTCGTGGCCGACAATGGCGCTGAGAATGTCACCGTGGTATCAGACTCCACCAACACGGTGATCGCCAACGTGCTTCTCGAAGGTACCCCCACGGGCCTGGTCTACGACTCTGGAAAGGGCGAGGTGTTCGCGAACGACTACGGCGAAGGGTTCTCAGTAATATCCGATGCAAGCAACGCGGTCGTCGCGAACGGTGTCCTGCCCGCAGGAGGCAGCGTTGGTCAGATAGCCTACGACTCCACCAAGGGCGACGTGATTGTAGCAAACTACATGTCAAACACGATCTCCGTAATATCGGACAGCAGCAACAGAGTTGTCGCGAATGTCACAGTGGGAAGCGCACCCTACGATGTGGCCTACGACTCTGGGAAGGGCGAGGTGTTCGTCGCCAACAGCGGCAGCTCCACAGTCTCAGTGGTACCTAATGCCGCGCTGTCGTCGACTACTTCGAGCACCTCGACCACATCGTCTTCGGCTTCTGCCGCCAGCTCGTCCTCCGCTTCAATTGCAACCTCCGCGTCTCCCAGCACGACTTCCACATCCATTGGCACGTCAAGCAGCCCCTCCACGGCTCCTGCAACCAGCACAGCTGTTCCGGAGTTCCCGTACCAATTCCTGGTGGCGGTTTCGTTCACCATTCTGATTACAGCATCCTACCTGCTTGTTCGGCGCCGCGGGACTGCTGGCGACCAGTCTCGAGAAGCAGCGGCGGGCGTTTGACTTACGCCCGGACAGGACGCTTTCGTACTTGATGCATCAGTGGGAAGGAAAGAACCCACGTAGGCGCTGACCCCACTAGGCCTGAACCCAAGCGGTCATGGCTGGTCCCAACTAGCACACCAAACCGACTGGGCCGCCTCCTGTGCGAACAGCACCTTCTGCCTGGTACACTCGGCGGACACCTGGGCCCGTCATCATGAACGACCCAGGCGGGACATCAGGTTCAATAGTAATGGGCACGGATATATAGCGGCCGCTATACCCGCGCTCTCGTGTCCAAGCCAGAATTCCGAAAGGTGCAGGTGACTGGCGGGAACAGCTTTGTCGTTTCCCTGCCGAAGTCTTGGGTCAACGACGTCGGTCTGAGGCCGAAGGACCCCGTTGCCGTCGTCGCACAGCCGGACTCCTCTCTGCTCATCATCCCGCGTCGGGACATAAGGGCGGCCGCGAAGTCCGAGGCTGTCATCGAGGCGCCGCAGGGCTTCGACAAGGACGTCCTTCTCAGGCACTTCATCTCATACTACCTCGCCGGGTACGACACCATTCGCATCAATCTCGGCAGGTCCGACGTCTCCCTGAGGTCGTTCATCAGGGAGGGGATAAGGAAGAAGCTTGTAGGCGTCGAGATAATCGAAGAGGGGTCATCTGGGATACTCACTCAGTGCCTCTCGGGGTACGTGGACCTGCCTCTGAAGAAGGCGCTGGAGAGGATGTCCATAATTGCGGCAGGCATGCTCACCGACGCAGTCACGGTCCTGCACTCTGGAGGCAAGGGGCTCGGAGAAGAGGTGATCCAGAGGGACGACGAGGTCGACAGGTTCTATCATTTCCTGTTGAGGCAGCTCAACATCGCGGTGAGAGACCGGTCCGTAATCCAAGAAATCGGGCTGGGGTCGGCAAGGGACTGCCTGGGATACAGGCTCGTCGCGAAGAGCGCCGAGAGGGTCGCAGACCACGCCGCGTCCATCGCCTCCCAGGCCGAGAGCCTTGGCTCCGTTTCCGAGAGTACCGCCAAGAAGGTGCAAGACATGGCCACGCTTTCGCGCAAGATCTTCGAGGGTTCGATAGCGGCTCTGCTGCGCCTGGACGCAAAGATGGCGGAGGAAGCAATCAACAGGACCAAGGACGTCGTTCAGTTGGAGGAGAAGCTCAGCGGCGAGGTCCTAGTCCCCAAGATGAGCGGCACCCAGGTGGCATCGGTCAAACTGATTCTCGAGAGCATCCGCAGAGTCGCCGAGTACGGAGCCGACATAGCAGAGGTCGCCATCGACCTCACTGTCAAAGAGCCCCGGGTAGCCTAAGCGTACGACTCTATTGCCGTACCAGCTCTGGCAGCTCGCACATCCTTTCCAGTGAGCCCAGCAGTGCCGCCTCACCGTCTTCGGTCAGCCTCAGGGTCTCCTTCACGCGGTCCCCTTCGAGCTCCGATACGACGTCGACGAGGTACCTCTTCTGAAGATCCTCAACGAGGCGTCTGCAATCTGCCTCGGCAATACCCAGGCGGTTGCTCACCGATTTGGCGTCCATCGAGTCTGAGCCGGCCAGCACGAACAAAACATGGAAGCTGGGGCCGTTGACCGTGTCCCTCGAAGACGCCGGAGGGGCACCTATTGTTTCCAGTTCTTGGAACATCGAAGAGCGTAACCGTGCCTCCGACTAAATGGCTTGCCGAATTAGGTTCTACTGGCAATCAGAGAGTATAGAGGGGGGACTGCGGCGGCCGCTTCACGATGCCTCCGTGCGGCTACTTGACCTTCAGGACGTCTGAGTAGGCGTCGATGTCGAGGAAGCCGTGGCCGCTTATGTTCATGAGAATGGCTTTCTTCTCTCCTCGTGACTCTGCCCTCTTCGCTTCGTCGATCCCCGCTCTCACTCCGTGCGCAGATTCGCCCGCTATCAGCCAGCCTTCGGTCTCCAGGAAGAGCTTCGCCGCTTCGAAGACGACCTTCTCGTCGGCTGGATAGGCGACGGCCTTGATGATCCCCTCGGCTCTCAGGGCGCTGATGAGCGGAGCGGCCGCGTGGTATCTTATCCCGTCAGACCAGATCGGCTTCATTCCCTCCTTGTGGCCTAGGGTGTACATCTTGAGCATGGGCGTGTGCTCTGCGACGTCGGCGAAGTCGTACTCATAGGTCCCCTTTACGAGGTTGGGAGCGGCCTCCGACTGTGCGGCGAGGAAATCGCACTCCTTCTTGTTCCTCAGGAGCTCGCCCGCGAAGGGGAGGGCTATCCCCCCGAAGTTGGACCCCCCGCCGAAGCAGCCCACGACGAGGTCTGGCCAGTCGTCGACCGACTCGAACTGCTTGATAGTCTCGAGGCCGATGATGGACTGGTGCAGGAGGACGTGGTTGAGAACGGAGCCCAGGCAGTACACCCTGTCTGAGGACCCGTCGGTGTACTCCAGCCCTTCCGAGACGGCTATCCCCAGAGAGCCGCGGTGCTTGGGGTCCTCCTTCAGCAGCTTCCTCCCGAACGCCGTCTTGCTGCTGGGAGAGGGGTAGACCTCGGCACCGTAGAGCTTCATGAAAATCCTCCTCTCCGTCTTCCATTCGTACACGTCTCTGACCCAGAACACGACGCTCTTCAGCCCCATCAAACGGGCGGCGAACGACAGCGCCGTCCCCCACTGGCCGGCTCCCGTCTCGGTCACAAGGACTTTCTTCCCCTCCTTCGCCGCGTAGTAGGCCTGTGCGAGGGCCGTGTTCACCTTGTGCGACCCCGTGGGGCTCAGGTCTTCCCTCTTGTAGTAGAGCCTTACCTTCTTCAGGCCGAGCCTCTGCTCGAGCCGCCGGGCCCTGTAGAGAGGCCTGGGCCTCCCGGCGTGGAGGTAGAGTTCCCTGATAGGCTCTGGGATGTCCACCCATCTGGAGGTCGAGTTCTCCTGACGCAGGCACTCGCCGATCATCCTACGTCCGAGCGCTTCCAGCCTCGACTCTCCGTAGCCCGGCTCCTTCGGCGGCGGGAGTCGCCGGGGGAGGTCGGGGACGATGTTGTACCATGCCTTGGGCAGGTCCTCCAAGGGGAGAGAAATCTGGTCGGACTCCATGGCTTCACCTCGCCCAGGCGTCCACATAAAACGATAGGCCCTAATCCGCCTTGCCCGGCTGCCCCAGGGTCCGTCGCGGGCTCATCGTCCCCTTGGGGTCCAAGCCGTCCTTCATGAGCCTAAGGAGGCCTCGGGGGAACTCCTTGCGAACCAGCCCCGCCTTTAGGATCCCTATTCCGTGGTGGTGTGAAAGGGTCGCGTCGTGCCTTTCTGCGACCTGGGAAAGCGTGTTCCACACGTCCCAGTAGATGGAGACCTCCGGCTTGAAAACGATGGAGAAGTCGGTGCAGGCGCCCTGGTCGTAGAGGTGGGAGACCACTGCGCCGACGGCGTAGACTCCGTCGACCGCCGCGAGCGTGGTCACGGCGTCCGCATAGCTTTCAAGAACGACGCTCCATCGGCAGGCGATCTCCGCATTGTCGAGCATGTATCCCATCTTCCTCACCGCTTCCGCCGTTCCGCTGAGCGCAAACCTCTTCTCGAGCCATGCGTCGACGATGGAAGGGTCGCCCGCGGTCCCGCCCGACCCCACGGAATCCGTCGCTTCCTTGACGAGGGCTTCCATCACCGTCGCGCTCGAGAAGGTGTAGAGGAGGAGCATCACAGGTCTTGGCGTCCCGAACTGGATGCTCGCCTCCACTTCGTTGTAGACCCTGCACACGGCGGGTTTGAGGTCGAGGTCCATCAGGGACCTGCCCGAGCCGACGGCAGCAGAGAAGTCGTTGAAGACGTATGCGGCCTTCCAAGTGTGGCGCGGAAGGCGATGCAGCCGCAGCTCGGCGGCCGTCACGACCCCGAAGGCCCCTTCGGCGCCGATGAAGAGCCTCGAAAGGTCGGGGCCTACGGAGGATCGTGGAGTGCTCCTGTTTCGTGTCCATATCACGTCGCCGTCGGGAAGAACCGCCTGAACTCTGATCACCGACTCTTCGATGCCGCCATACCTGCCGCTGTAATGCCCGGTCCCCATCGTCGAGATGTACCCTCCGACCGTGGCAATCTCGAAGGACTGGGGGAATTGCCCAAGGGTGAACCCTGCCTTGCTGAGCCTCGGTTCCAGGTCGCCAAGCTTGACCCCCGACTGAACGGTCGCCGTCCTGTTGTTCTCGTCGATGTCGAGCACCTGATTCAGCCCCGTGAGGTCTATCACGATCTCGCCGTGCGGGACCGAAGCGCCAGTGACAGAGCTGCCGCCGCCCCTGCTCAGAATTCGGAGCCCCGTCGACCCGGCGTATCTGACTACCCTGGCCACCTCGTCCACGTTCTGGGGCTTGACCGCGGCAAGCACCGCGGCGTCTCCCTCATCGGAAATCGACAGAAGGGGCCACCGATCCTTGAGGTATGCTTTCACGTCTGTGACCAGCCGCCCGGGGACCAGGTTCTGGAGATCTTCGGCCACCTTGTTGGGTTCGTCCACTCCTACAGTTCCCCGCTGCATCCATCCCGGTCCACTTCGCTAATTACCTCTTCCCCTTGTCGAAGGGCGGGCCGCTTTCCTCTGACCGTTTCCCCACTGCCATGGTGCGATGTCTCGATGGGAACAGCGGGCGAACGCAACCCGCTTTAATATGGAGGAGCGACGCCTGGCTTCAAGCCTTGCAGTACTTCGTAATCCTTACGAAGGAGTGCAATCTCTCCTGCACCTACTGCGGCGGAGGGAGCGTCACGCCTCCGAGGGAGGTACAGTATTCTGTGGAAGACCTGAAGGCGTTCCTTTCGCAAGACGCCGACGCGGTTGTGGAGTTTTACGGGGGAGAGCCCCTGTTGCGGATTGGTACCATGGCGGAGATCATGGAGACGGTCCCGGGGCGGTTCGCCGTCCAGACCAACGGCCTCTTCCTTGACAGGGTGGAGCCGCCGTTGCTGCATCGGCTCCACACCATCCTCGTCTCCGTAGACGGGACGAGGGAGGTGACCGACCGAGAGAGGGGCAAGGGAGTGTACGACAGGGTGATGCGCAATGCGGCTCTGGCGAGGTCGAGGGGATTCCGAGGCGACCTAGTCGCGAGGATGACGGTCACCCAAGGTTCGAACGTATTCGACAATGTGATGCACCTGCTTGGCACACGACTCTTCGACCACGTTCACTGGCAGCTGAGCTTCAGCATGTTCTGGGACGCAGGGGAGGACAACGAGCCGGGGCTCTCCGAGTGGGTGCATGAGTACAACTCAGGGGTCTCGTCTCTGGTAACGTGGTGGTTGGACGAGATGCGCCGGTCCGGTCGCGTCGCAGGAATCGTTCCCTTCATCGGGGTCGTGAGAACGCTACTCTCTGGGGAGAAGTCGAAGCTGCGATGCGGCTCAGGCATTGACTTCTTCGCAATAATGCCCGACGGCAGAATCTCCGCGTGTCCCGTGGCCGTCGATTTCGACTTCTCGATGGTCGGCTCGCTGCGAGAAAGCACCCCGGGGTCCCTACGGGACGCGGTCCTGGTGGGGGAGCCGTGCACATCATGCGACGTCCTCGACGTCTGCGGAGGGCGATGCCTGCTCGTGAACAAGTCGCAGATCCTGCTGCGAAAGGATGGCTACGCCAGCATCTGCTCGACGGTCAGGCACCTCGTCGCGCAGCTGGAGACGGCCCTGCCCGAGGTCGAGGCCATGATTAGGAGCGGGGCGGTGAGAAGGTCCGAATTCGACTACCCCGAATTCAACAACGGTTGTGAGATTATCCCGTAGAGGAAAGAGTCTGAGCGGAGGTTCAGTCCCCTGACGGGGGCTGCTCTTTCACGTTGGTCAGCAGCACCGCATTTCTGCCTATGGTCGATATCCTTCTCATCCCGAACCGCTCTTCCAGCCTCTCTGGCAGAGTCTTGTCGTCGAATCTGTGCGCCTCGATGACACAGGGTTTCAGCAGGTCACGATCAAGGTCCAACAGAATCCTTTCGCCCCCTTCGACGTCGACTTTCATGAAGTCAAAGCCCATCTTCAGGTGCTCCAGGCTGAAGCTTTCATTCATGGGAACGACGTTCAATCCGTTGTTGCTGACATTCCTGCAGAGGAGCTCGAAGGGTTCCGGGTCCCTCTCGATGGCGATGACCTTCGACGCGCCATGACGGAGATAGAACAGGGAGGTTTCGCCGCAGCCGTCTCCCACCGACAGCACGACCTTGCCATCCACCGAGGCAGGAAGGTAGTCCTTCTCCCACGAGTCCAACTCGTTTATCATGTTTGAGAGATGGTACGTGGTGAAGTCCATGTCCGCGCCGAGGACGGTAGCTGCGTAGTGGTTACCCGACTTCCGCACGCGATAGTCTCTGAGTTTCCTCACTAGCCTTCCTGGCTTCGACATTCCTGTCCAGTCGTGCGTCGCCTTGTACCACAAGATTTCGAAGGCCGCGTCTGTCAACCAATCGCGCCCCTGCTATTCGCCCTGCCTCCGCTTCAGCCCCCTGGTGAGGAGCACGATGAACGCCCCGCCGGTGAGCACCTCCACCAGCTGGTAGGAGACCAGCCTCCAAAGCACCACTGTTGCCCAGGATGAGAACCCATAGACTGCCGAGAGGTACCACTGGAGTCCAAGCTCCGAAATGCCTGAGCCCCCGATCGTGATGGGGACCGACGCGAGCGCCTGCACGCCAAAGACGGCCAGAATGGAGGAGGACAGGTCTATCGCTCTCCCGGGGGCGAGCAGAAGCCAGAGTATGAGGCCAGATAACACTGCCTGTACGAGAGCCAGGCAGACAGCCAAGGCGATTGTCGGCATCGATTGCCTTCCCATTGACTTGGCTGCGGCGGAGAATCCATCGGCCCACCCTTGAACCTGAGAGACGATGCGCTCGGCTCTGGCCCTGCCGAGGAGGCGGGAGGCAATCCTCTGAATGATGCGAGGGAATCTGACGCCCCTCCTCGCGAAAAGCAGGATGAAGAAGGCGTAGCCAGCCATGATGGGCACTATGACGATGACTATGAGCGCCGCCACGGTGGTCGCCCCCCTTTCGAATGCGACCAAGGCGGCGACCAGCGAGACGGCTGAGCCCACGTAGACGTCGATGCAGATTTCAACGAACCCTATCCAAAGCGCCTTGCCGGCCTCGACCCCCTTCCTGGCAAGCCAGGCAGCGCGCACGAATTCCCCTCCTATGAAAGAGGGAGTCGTAAGCGCGACGAATTCGCTTCCCACGCGGGCCGTCGCGACCCCCCTGAAGTCCGTGAGCGACCCCCGGGTCAGCCCCCCCGCGATGACCCGGAACTTGAGGACCTGAACCATCAGCTTGGACAGGACCGCGAGGACAGCCAGCGCCACGAAAACGAATCCGGGGCCTTCCAGCTGCGAGAAAGTGACTCCGGAAGAGAAGGAGATGATTATGAGGACGACGGAGCTGACCGAGACGCCGGCGACGATCCACCGCTCCGTCGTCTTTGGCAGCCTTATGCTTCCGTGGGCGCCGTCCGGAGGAGCACCTTCGTCGTGCTGTGTCGCCCCCACGAATCAGCAACCTGAGGTCTAGACCATTTAACGCCTTCTCCAGCCTGAGCCTTGGGGAATGCTCAGCTTCTTTGCCAGAAGAGCTTTGCGCCCTTTCGGCTCCGCTCTTTCAGCCATCTTCGCACCAATATGATCAGCACGACTGCGAGCGCGAAGATGATCAACAGCCAGACCCACCACAGTGAGCTGGGCTGTGACGGTGGTGGAGCAGTCGTCGCGATACTGGTGGTCTCGGTCTTCGTGCTCACCTCTGTCGCCGTGAGGGTCTGGGTCGCGGTCGACGTGATTGTGGATTTCATCGTGGTGGTTGCCGTAGACGTCGTGACCGATGTCAGGACGCTTGTAGAGACGGAGAAAGTCGTGCTAGTGCTCACTGAAATCTTCGTAGTGGTGAATGTGACGGTGGCCGTGGAAGCGACGGGCGATGTGCTCTTGGGCACTGAAGTTGAGGTGGACGTCGAGGTGGAGGAGCTGCTGGAAGCTGGAGGAGCACCACCGCCGCCCCCGCCCTGCTGGGCGGTGGTGGGCTGGAAGCTCGCCGACATCTCGAGGACGAAGGTTACGGCGCCGGACATCGACGACGTATCCGATGCGAAGGCGACCAATTCGATGTAGGCGACTTCGCCGGGTCCCAGGGTGTCGGGAAGCACGTTGTGCCCTGAGAGAAGTCCTCCCGAGGGCCCGGTTATGCTGAAACTAGCGCAATCGTCGCTGCCGCTCGGGTCATCCGTCATCGACGTGCAGTAGTAGACGGTGACATTGCCAAGGTTGGCGGCGCCGGTCACGTCTGTGACGTTGAGGTAAGCGACGGTGTTGGAGTAGGTTCCCTCGTTGTGGACTTCCAACGGGTCAGTGTAGTAGACTTCCGGCTGGGGAACGGAGAGGTTCGATCGGGGGATGCTTATCCCCATGGTCGCAAGAGTTCCCGTTCCATCGACGGAGACGGTCGCGCACGGGTAGACAGGGGAGGCAGAGCAGTTCGCGTCGCTCCCGGGCACGAACACCAACCCGCTCGACGACGTGGTGCTAGCGGTCAGTACCATGCCAAGAATCCCCCCCGCGAGCAGTATCAGGACCATTGCGCTGGCATACCGGGAGGAAAGCCATCGACGGCGCGAGGGGCTTGGCCCGCTCATGTCAGTTCAGGGCCTCCCTGGACTCGGGGCGGGGCTCGGCCTCGCCGCCTCGGGACCTCTCCACGCTCAAGAAGAGCGCCAACAGCAGGACGAAGCTTATCGGGAGGAGAATCAGCCAGCCTCTGAATCCCCAGAGTGTCGGGGAAACGTACCCCAACATCGGCACCACGAAAACGACCCTGCCCACGTAGTCCTGCTGAGTGACGTACCACGGGTCTGGTATGGCGTTGGTGGCGAGATTGTCTCCCTGAGTGACAAAGCAGACTGCCGTCCCGCAGGTCGTTTCAGACACGATCCTGTGGATGATGGTCCCAGGGTTGCCGCGGGGGTCGTGAAATGCGATCACGTCTCCCACCCTGAGGGTGTTGAACGGCTGGAGGTAGTTCACAGTGAGGTCTCCATAGTTGATGGTCGGAGACATGCTGCTGGGATTGTCACCTATGACGAGGAAAGGCAGTCCGCCGAGGGCGTACTGCACACCACCGTAGACGACGAGCCCGATAAGGGCGATTGATACGGCGTAGCTCAGGCATTTGCCCAGGCGCCGGAGCTTCTCCCCCATTAGTTCATCACCAGGTTGATGGTGTACTGGGCGAGGGCCGTGCTGGAGGAGGACTGCACCACGAGAGACGCCGTTATCGTCGACGGACTGTTCGAAGACGTGGGGAGAGCGCTCGCATAGGCGGCCAGTGCGATGTTGAGCGTCCCTGAGGCTGCGAGGGCCACCGTCCCCCCCGAGGTCTGGGTGAGCGCACCGTTCGTAACGACTATCTGCTTGGTAATGACGTTAGACGGGTTGACGAGCCAGACCGTGACGTTGGTGAGCCTGCCAAGGTTTGTGGCCATGGACGTCATCGTGCCCATGCTTATGGTCCAAGAAGCAGTGGTCAGGTTGTTCACAACCAAGACATAGACGTAAGTGCTGGGTGTTCGGAAATTGGTCGACTGCCCAGCCCCCCAGTACAACGTGACAGCCAGGGACCCGGTCGTCGGAGCAGTGAAGACCATCTCGAGGTAATTGGTGCCTGCCACGGAGCCCGCGGAGCCTGCTATGGCAGTCTTCACTTCGCCCTTGGAGACTCCAATCGTCCCGGTAGCGGCACCGGAGGCCAGCGCAGAAATGATTCCTCCCGAGGAGCTGACGATGTATATCGAGACACTGAGAGTCCCGCTGGATAAGGCCGACCCCCAGACGTCGGCAATCCAGCTGTCTGCGTAGATTGTCGATGCAGCAGTGAATTGGGGGGAAATCAGGCATGCCGACGCAGGGTTGGAGACAACCGCTGCGTACGCGGCAGTAGGCATGACGCCGTTGGGAGGGTAGACCCTCACTTTCCATTGATAGAAGTAGGACTTCCCGCTCGCCCCCGCCCAGTTGGCTATCCCCAGGTAGGTGTTCGCGGCGCCGAGGTTGCCGTTTGTTGCGGTGGTCGAAGCCAAGGAGGTCCCTCCCATGTAGGACTGGGAGGTGTACAGATGGTTGGCGAGGGCAGACCCAACAATGGAACTTGTGGACCAGGTCCATCCAGTGGCCCTCGTCCCGCTGGTTGCCAGGATCGTGTTAGTCGTTCCGCTCTCGTAGGCGATGGATGATTCAGCGCCTGACCAGCCCAAGCCTAGGATGTAGTTCGTAGTCGTGCTGGAGCTGGCACCCCGGGCGGCGTAGAGTGCGTTCGCGTTGTACGTGGAGGA
>DASPOB010000052.1:0-63213 GCA_035626235.1 Nitrososphaerales archaeon
CTTCTACCAGAACGTCAGGGTTGCCTTCGGAGCCGTTCGCCCTTCTCCACCGAATGAACCGGGCGAAAATGTATCCATCGGCCTTTCTGCTTGGACCGTCCTTTACCCCGTTCAGCCACACCTGGACGGTGGCATGCGACAGTATCTCGTCCAGGTCTTGTAGAACTTCTTTCTGCCACCCATTCCCCTATCCTTGGATATAATGCGGAAACCAAAGCCAGGTGCTTGGTAGCCGCGCCTAAGCGAGTCGATATTACTTGACGATTGCGGCTCCTGGGTCAACAAACCATGATAAGCCTCGCCTTTCTCCGGGTTCTTGGAAATCATCGCGTAGAAACAGTAGCCCGGCGAGGATTCGAACCTCGGTCAAGGGCTCCAAAGGCCCCTATGCTTGGCCAACTACACCACCGGGCTCCCTTCAGAGCAATTGCGTCGTGGCGCTTGGCATTAAAAGGCTAGCCAGCCCGCTCGGCGGACCTCACGATGGCTCCGGCTATTACCGGGACAGGGTCCTCCATACGGTCCAGAGTCCGCCTCGCATTCGTTGACATTGCGTCTTTGTACCTGTCAGATAGCATCCTGCGGGAGCTATTGATGATCTTTTCAGGGTCCTTGGTCCGGACCAGCAGTCCGACGGAATCCAGATAGTCCTCAGTCATGAGCACCCCCTGAAAGGCAGAAATCGTCGGAACTCCCATCAGCGCAGCTTCCGCGCTCATGGTCCCCCCCATCCCAATGAACAAATCAGTCGACTCGAGTAGGTGGCGACCGTCAACGACTTCGGTCGGCACAATGAACTTGGAGCCGAACTTCTTCCTGACTCCCTCCAGCTGGTCTCCATACCTGCAGAGCGCCACCAAGTTCGTGTCGGGGAAGGCGTCCGCGAGCCTCCGCAGCGTGACACCCGTCAAGTCCCTGTCCGCCGATGCCATGTACGGGGC
The DNA here is from genome assembly GCA_035626235.1 of Nitrososphaerales archaeon. Classification (GTDB taxonomy): domain Archaea; phylum Thermoproteota; class Nitrososphaeria; order Nitrososphaerales; family Gagatemarchaeaceae; genus DATFYP01. Next base: position 942 of record DASPOB010000052.1, read on the forward strand.
GTAGGTCTCCTCCAGCCTCACCGTAATCGTCTTCCTTCCGGCCCTGAGTCTGGGAACCGGCCCGTCCAGGGGAGGGCGCTTCAGCCAGGCGGCCGGGTCGAGGGCCCGATACCTGACTATCTGAGAGCGAGACAGCCCGAACCTAGCCCAAGCGCCGTAGGGGATGACCCAAGGGCACAACAGGCGGTGGCTGAGGGGGAGGGAGAGCCTCCCGGCGACTTCTGAATGCGGAGAATCGTTCACAGCGACGTGCCTGACCCTGAATCCGTAGGCCACCCTCGCGCACACGGCAGAAGCCACAGAGACAGCAACGGTTGGCCTGAAAGCCTCAACCATTGGGATGACCTTGGCCTGCCTTTCGGTGGCGGCAGAAAGCTGTCCCCGAAGGTCTCCTCCTCCCCTTTCGCCGACGTATTCGAGCTCCAACCCGCACATCTTCGCGATGGGTTCGACCTCGCGGTATCTCCTGGAGGTGGCGAATATTTCGCATCCGCGCTCAGCGAGGCTTCTGAGGACGGGCGCGAAGAAGAGCACCTGTTTCGGAGTCACCACGTCCGCCCAGACCCTAGGCGCGCTCAAGCGTCCGACCGAAGGGGCTCGGACGCGCGTCTACTAAATCATTCGAGTCGGCAGGAGACGCAGCCTGACCAAAGTATAATTAGACTTGGAGGAAACGGCACGCTCGCCCAATCCTTGCCGAAAATCCGTGTCGCGATGTACGGGATGACGAGCGAAGGCTACAGGCTGGCCGCCGACCTCGTCGACAGGGCACAGGTCACAATCGTGGATGAAACGCTGCAGATGGCGATGGGGGTCGACTCAGCCTTCCTGCGGAAGAACCCCAGCCTCGCACAGCTGATGAGCGAGGAGCCGTTGTTGGCGCTAAAGCCCATGGAGCAGGCGCTGAGCGAGGCTCAAGTCGTCTTTTTCACGCCGAAGCTTAGAAGGCCTTCGGACGAGGTCCTAATCGAAGCAGGGTCGAAGCTTAGGGACCTGTCCCGGTACCTCACGAAGGGAGTGACGGTGGCAAACACGCTCCCCGCCGGGCCTGGAGGTAATGCCGAGAACATAATGCTGCTCGAAAAACAGACCGGCCTTTCCATCGCCAAGTCGCTCAACTATGCATACATGCCTCTCCGCCCCCGCGACCCGAAGCCGGCCGTGGTCTCCACAGCCGTCGCCCAGGAAGCCACGTCTTTGCGCGAAATCGGATTCACGGCGAACTCTCAGAACATCTTCTCAGCCGAACTCGAGTATGCCGCAGCCGTAATAGAAGCGACCATCGGCGCAGTCACCGAGGTCGAACTCGCCAGGAGGGCGAGGGAGGGAAGAGTGGCTCTCTCGAAGTCGTCCGAGACCTACGTCGACGAATTCGCAAAATACCTCTACGACCTGAAGGCGATACAGGCCAGCGACGAGACGGGCGAATCAATCTCCTACCTCGCGGGAGCTACCATCAAGAGCCTAGAGAACTATGTCAGGTACATCGTGGACGAGACCAGAGAGGTTCTCAAAGAGAAAGAACTCAAAGCAAGCCGTACGAAGATCAGCCTCACCTGGACCCTCGACAAGTACGAAATGAGAGGAGAGAGAATCCAGATGGCGGAGAACGTCCAGCAGCGGCTGAAGGACTACGTAACCGACGTCGAGGTCTTCCCCGGCTCTAGGATGAAGGGTGGGTCAGAGGCCCTCGACCCTCTCAAGCACAACGTCGTCATCGTCTGCTCCAAGGAGGACGGCGAGTCGGTCAAGCTTGCCAGGAAAGCCCACAGGAACGTCGAGATGACCGTCCTGCTGGCGGTTCCCGGCCTTAGACGGGAATGACCCACCCAGCAGAAGGCGGTATGTGGGGTCCTGCCCGGCGCGGGCGAGCATAACCATTTATCTCGACGGGGTTGGACGGGCCGCCACATAATGGTCAGGGTGGCCGTTGTCGGAACGGGAGGGTGGGGGAAGAACCACGTCAGAGTGCTCAGCGAGCTTGGCGCTCTGGTCGCGATCTGCGACGTGGACAAGACGCGTTCAGACTTCTATTCGAAGAAGTACGGCGTTCCAGGATATGCCTCTCTTGAGGAGATGTCCAGGAAAGAAAACCTGGACGCGGTGACGATATGCACACCGGCCTCGACGCACTTCACGATAGCCTCCGAGACACTATCGGCCGGCCTTCACACTTTCGTCGAGAAACCGATGACCACGACGGCGGGGGACGCCGAGAGGCTGATCGACGTTGCCAAGAGCGGCAACAGGTCGCTTACAGTCGGGTTCATCGAGCGGTTCAACCCGCCGATTACTGAACTGAAGAAGACGATCGAGGGAGGGAAGATGGGAGAACTCATACTGCTCGAGTTCCACAGAGAGAACAGGAGAGGGGAGAACATAGCCGACGTAGGCATAGTGAAGGACGCCTCCGTCCACGACATCGACACGGCGAGGTGGCTGTTCGCCGAGGAGCCGAAGACCGTTTTCGCACGCGTGGGGGCTGTGAAGTCGAAGAACGAGGACTTCGCCGCCATCGTAATGGGATTCTCCGGGCGAAGGACCGCGTTCCTCACTACGAACTGGGTGACCCCCAGTAGGGTGAGGACTCTTTCGGCTGTTTTCACAGGCGCCGTCATAGACGTCGATTTCGTAACGCAGCAGATGAGCATCCACGAGGAGCAAGGAACGACCATACCCATGAGGATGAATCAGGAGCCCCTGATGCTGGAACTGAAAGAGTTTGTCAACGCGGTACACGAGAAGAGGAAGCCGCTGGTGACAGGAGAGGACGGTCTGGGAGCCATACGAATAGCCGAAGCTGTGCTCGCCTCGAGCTCGTCCGGAGCGCCCATCTATCTAGGGTGAGAGAATGGACAAGCCGACCAACTTCGTGTCCCCGGAGGCCAAGCTCGGAAAGAACGTCAGGATATGGCACTTTTCATATGTCGGGGCCGGGACGGTGATAGGAGACAACGTCAAGATCGGTTCGCTGGCACACGTCGACTATGACGTCAGGATCGGAAGCGGCACGAAGATTGAGGGATTGGTCTACATCCCCCCGCTTTCGAGAATAGGGAAGAACGTGTTCATAGGACCAGCCGCCGTCCTGACCAACGACCCATACCCGCCCAGCAAGAAGATGGTCGGGGTGACGATTAAGGACGGCGCCGTCATCGGCGCACGCGCAGTGATTAGGCCAGGAGTCACGGTCGGCCGCAGGGCAGTAGTCGCCATGGGAGCCGTTGTCACCAGGGATGTCCCAGACGGCATGGTCGTGATGGGAGTTCCAGCCAGGGTGGCATACAGCCGAAAGGAGTTCGACGCTAAGATGAAGGGTTGGGAGACGGGGCGCGGGGGCTCGACCTGACGTACAGCCTCGTGAGCGCCAGAATCACCACCAGCCATAGAAGCCCCAGTCCGAAGGTGAGGGCCACCTTGAGCGCCGCCTCGGCTGTGTATCTCAGAAGGTCATGGGGGAGCGTACCTACGGGGACAATGTAAGTGAAGAAGGCGTAGGACTCTAGTATGATCAGTAGGAAAGCGGCCACCTCGATCGCAATCAGCGGGGCTGTCCTCATCTTAGCGCACCCAGGTTAGCACAGAAATGGCCCCGGAGAGGAGGCATGCGACCGCCGTGAGCACCGTTACGTTCCGTACCAGGTCCTTCTCCGAAAGAGGCCCACCCAGGAGTATCAGCCTCACCAAGGTGTTGGGAGAGGAATTGTCGGGTGAAGCATAAAGCAGCCCGTCCTCCCCAATGTAGGTGGGCCTCGCCCGCATCTTCCTCCTCTCGACGAACCCCCTGACGCTCGAGAGGGTGTAGAAGGAGTTCAGGATGGCAGGCACGAGGGCCACTACCGCGGCCACCTCCACACCGTCCACTACCGCCAGTGCGGCAAAGAGTGCTCCTAGGAGAAGGCTCCCGCTGTTCCCGTCAAAGGCCTTCGACGGATACCTGTTATAGAAGAGGAACCCCGAAGCGATCGCCACCAGTGGGAGAGTCGCAGCAACCCGCGCTGGCGAGAAGCCGCGTGTATAGACCGCGTGCAGCACGACCCCGAAAAGGAGGGCCAACGAGACCAGAAGCGCAAACCAAGATAGCTCGCCGTTGAAGGCGTCCATCATGTTGAACGCGTTGGCAACCACGGGGAAGGCTACCACGACCAAGAGCGTGTAGATCGCAAAGTGCTGCGCAGACGGGCCTAGGATTGGAAACACGAGCCGGGGCACGTAGAGTCTGGGCTCCACCAACACGGAGAGTACAAGTGGAAGTCCTGCACCTAGTAGCAGCAGGGGCTTCGCGCTCGCCCCCATGACCGAGAAGTCGTCAGCCATCCCAACTGCGAACGCAATGGCGGCGACGCCCACCAGGGCGACGGGGACCAACGACGGGAAACACAGGTAAGAGACGGCTTCGCCCACGACGGCCCCTGCGAACAAGACCGGGCCAAGCGGTGAGGGGACCTTCGTCGGGGGCCTCTTGTGGACGTCTTCCACGACCGATCCCCTGCGGGTCAGGTATCTCAGATAGGGCGGGACCGCGACCAAGACAAAGAGCAGAGGCACGGCGAAAGGCAGGGCGAGCAACGCGGCTTCCGCGAAGGTCAGCACCAAAGATGGCTCACCTTCCGACGGTTCTGATTAAACGGTTTCTGGTGAGAGAGGAACCCTCAACGTTTAATATGGCATACGAATGAGCAACGAGAGACAGATGAACATCAGGGACCTGCGAGATGGGATGCGGAGGGTGGACGCGGAAGGGGAAATCTCGGAAATCTCCGACCCCCGCACGGTGAACCTCAGGACTGGCGGAGAAGCGAAAGTCGCCGACTGCATGCTCAAGGACGAAAGCGGGCAGATCAAGCTGTCCCTTTGGGACGACCAAATCGACCAGGTGAGGCAGGGCTCGAAAGTCAGGGTGACGAACGGCTACACGAACAGCTTCAGAGGGGAGCTCAGGCTGAACGTCGGCAGGTACGGGCGCCTCGAAATACTGGAACAGTAGGACCCAAGTCACGCTGAAGCCTCCCCGCAGGGCACCAGGACGTAAACGCGAAGGGGAATGGGGTCTAGACCATCCGCCAAGTGAACATCAACGCGGCTTGCCGGCAACCCAGATGGCTTCGAGAAGCGGACTGCTCACTGGCGAGGGAAGCCTTCTAAAGCAGATAAGAGACGATCGTTTCTCCGAGCGCGCGATTGGGTAGAGGAGGACTGTTTCTCAGGAAGGTCAGAGCTAGGGTCTCGGACAGGCCCACGGGATTCCTTTGGGTAGAGCGCGGCAGGGTGGCTGCGTCGGGTTATCCGGCTTCGAGACGACAGCTCGAGTGGGTCAAGAGGCAGGGAGTCGACACAGTGCTGACACTTACCGAAGAACCGCTCCCAGCCGACTTGACGAGCGGCATCTCCATGTCGTTCGAGCACGTCCCAATGAACGACCATGCTCCACCGAGTCTCGAATCCCTTGATGAAGCCGCCACAATCGTTCAGGGTGAGGTCCAGCGCGGCAGGAGGGTGCTCGTCCACTGCTTGGCCGGACAGGGAAGGACGATGTGCGCCATCGCCGCGTATCTGATCAAGGTAAGGGCCTCGGACCCTGACGACGCAATAGCGGCCCTCCGGTCTCTTAGGCCGGGGGCCGTGGAGAGCGGGCAGGAGCGGGCCGTGTTCGACTACGCGAAGTCGCTGCGGGGAGAGAAGTAGAGCGGGCGGCCGCGCCCGTGCCCGATGCGAGCACAAAACGTGACTTGGCTTCCTACCGCTGGCCCTGGGCCACGGCGCTGGTCCGCCCTCTTTTCGCCACCGCGGCCCTTGCGAGCTCGAACCCGCAGTTCAGGGCCTTGATGTTGAGCTCTGCGAAAGCCGGGAATCTCCCTGCCAGCGTGCTTTCCACCGAGTCCCTCGAGACTACCGGTGTGAGCTCGAGGAGCGCCCCCAGGAGGATGATGTTTGTCAGGACCTTCTTGCCAAGGGTCTGGGCCTGGGCCGCAGCCGGGATCGGGAATGCTTCTCCCTCGGTCTTCGCTCGAGTGGCGTCGACAAGCTGGCTCTCGACCACGACCGCCGCCGAGGGTTTGACGATCTTCGCGTTCAGGTCCAGCCCTCCCTGGTACATGGCCACCAGCGCGTCCAGCCTCGTTACGAGCGGGTAGTCAATCGGCTCGTCGGATATCACTACGTCAGCCCTTGACCACCCTCCAGTAATGGACGGGCTGTAACCTTCGGTGACAACGGCGTCCTTCTTGTCATGGAGCGCAGCCGCCGTGCCCAGGATCTGGCCTACGGTGATGGCCCCCTGGCCGCCGGTCCCGGCGATCCGTATCTCTGTCCTCATCCAGATGCGTCCTGCTCCCTAGTGTCGGCCTGAAGCTTCCCGAGAAGCTCTTGGTAGGACGGCCTCCGCCGGTCGATGAAGTTCCCGACTACGACCTTGTCTTCCGGGTGGGCGGTGACGCCAATTTTTGAGAGGTCTGCGTTGTTGTCGACGACGGCCATGTCCCTGAAGTACTTCATCATGTCGAGCGCCTCCGGATAGCCGTTGAACTCCCCGAAGGTGGGTGGGCACGGGGACAGCACCTCCAGGAAGGTGAACCCCTCTATCTCCATCATCCGCTGGATGGCCCTCTGGACTTGGCTGACGTGCAGTGCAGTCCACCTGGCCACGAACGAAGCCCCAGCGGCCGAGACAAGGGCGGGGATGTTGAAGGGTGCTTCCACATTGCCGTATGGGGTCGTATAGGTCTTGGCGCCGAGGGGGGTGGTGGCGCCGTGCTGGCCGCCCGTCATGCCGTAATTCAGATTGTTGATCATGATGACGTTGACGTCCACGTTGCGCCTCGCCGCGTGGATGAGATGGTTCCCGCCGATGGTGCTAAGATCCCCGTCGCCCGAGAAGACGGTGACCTCCAGGTCCGGCTTGATGATGGAGATCCCGGTAGCGAACGGGATCGCTCTCCCGTGGGTGGTGTGGTACGAGTCGAGGTTGACGTAGCCGGAGGCCCTCCCGGTGCAGCCGATTCCTGAGACGCAGACCTGCTTTTCAGCCGGTATCCCAGACTTCTCGAGAGCGCCGACGTAGGCCCCGAGGACGATTCCGATGCCGCAGCCCGGGCACCAGATGTTCGGAAGCCTGTCGGCCCTGATGAAGCCGTCCTTGGGATGGGCTTTCACAATTGCTTCGGGCCCGATTGTCGCAGCTGGGGTGGTCAACGCGCGACGGCCTCCAACGCGTCGAATATGGTGTCCGGACCCAGCAGGGTCCCTGGAGCCCAGTTCACCCCCACAGCCGGGCATCTCGAGAACTCGCTTACCGGGTGCAGCATCTGCCCGCTGTTGACCTCGGCCACCACGATGCTGTTCACTTTCCTGCTTACCCTGTCAACCACCTCATCGGGGAAAGGCCAGGCCGTAATCAGACGGAGGAGACCCGCCTTGATGCCGTTGGATCGAGCCCTCTTCACTGCGGCCAAGGCGGATCTGGCCGTGGAGCCGTAGGCTACCACCGCGGTCTCCGCGTCGTCCAGCATGACCTCCTCCCACTTCCAAATCTCCCTTGCATGGCCGCGAATCTTGCGGGCGAGGTGGCCCGTCATGCTCTCCGAGACGGAGTAGTCGGTGGTCGGATAGCCCCTCGAGTCGTGAGTGCTCGTCTCCACGTGGACACGGCAGCCCGTCCCTGCTATGGGCATCGGAATGAAGTCCTTGGCGTAGTCGTAGGGAGGAGAATCTCCGAGCAGGTAAGGGTCCATGGTCTTTCTCTGCTCCACGCTGATCTCCTCCATGGGCGGAATTCTCACCTTCTCCCTCATCATGCCGACAACCTGGTCGGCCAGTATGAAGACCGGGGTCCTGTATCTCTCGGCCGTGTTGAAGGCCTGGATGGTAAGGTCGAAGAACTCCTGAACGCTGCTCGGGCAGTACGCGATGGTCTCCACGTCGCTGTGTGAGCCCCACTTCGCCTGCATCATGTCCCCCTGGCCGACGAGCGTCGCGATTCCAGTGCTGGGACCGGCCCTTTGGACGTTCACCAGGACTAAAGGGGCCTCCATGATGTAGGCGAGGCCTATGTTCTCCATCATCAGGCTGAATCCTGGGCCCGAGGTGGCGGTCATGGCCTTCGCGCCGGCGTAGGACGCGCCGATTAGCGCCGCGACGCTTCCGATTTCGTCTTCCATCTCGACGGCGAACCCGCCGACCTGCGGGAATCTCACACAGGCTCTTTCGAAGATTTCTGAGGACGGGGTGATTGGGTACCCCGCGTAGAACCTGCACCCCGCGAGTATGGCCGCCTCCACGCACGCGAAGTTCCCCATCATGAAGTATGTCCCTGGATCCAGCAACTGATTCCTCTTGCTCATGGCGCAGCCACGGTCAAAAGCGTGAAGATCGCAAACTCAGGACATATCCTCGAGCACATGCCACAGTTCGTGCAATCGTTCTCCCTCCCTTTCTTTACCCGGGGGTGGTGGTAACCGCCTGCGTTGATCTCGTCCGACAGCTCCAGGATGCCGGGAGGACAGAAGGTCCAACAGTACTTGCATTCCTTGCACCTCTCAGGAATCACATATACCCTCCCGACGGGCCTTCTCGGGCGGCCTGCTCCCGGAACGCCACGAGCCGGCGCGACGCCGGTCACGGATGGGCGAGTCGATTCCACGGCCGCCGAGCTGCTCGTGCTCAAGACTGAATTCGCGACTTCACACGCTATAATTCCATTTACTTGCCAAGAAGCCCTGTCCGTCTTATATTCGAAAAAATCGAATAATTAGGGAGAACCATTATGATGACCAGCCTTTCAATCGAAACCCGACTTCGGATGACCACCCGAACACGTCTGTTGGCCTCCTTCCGCCCGGCCGAATGGAATGAAGAGGCTTACGTAAACTCCCCTCCATTCTCGACCGAAAGGGCAGCCGGGAAGGTGCTCTTGGTCCCCCGGGACGCCAGCGCCGAGTCGTCCCTGGAGCACCTGACGCCGCTGCTTGGGCTGAAGAAGAGGAGGCAAGGACACGTAAGCTACCTAGTCTCGCGGGCGAGTTCAATCAGGGCCCTGAGGGAGTTCGACTGGTTCGTCAGGCGCAGCTGGCGGGACGAGGACCTCTCCGTGATCTGGGCCGTAGCCTATCTTGGAGAGAAGAGGAATTGGGCGAGGTCGGAAAGGTCGCTAGACGAGATGGCCGAGCTGACTGGGCTCAGCATCACAGAGTGCAGCGAAGCGTTTGCCAGGCTCTTCCACGCTAGGGAGGCGGATGTGCGGGCGGGTGCCCTCGAAGACCTGACATCAGACAAGAAACTCGTGGAAAGCATGCTGGAAAGGGCGGCCGCCAGACTCCCTTCGTGGACCGAGGAAATGGTGATGAAGGTTCTATGCTCAAGTGCCGGTGGGTCGGTGGCAGAGATTCACGAGAGCGCAGGAACGCACGGCCTGACCGTTGGGGCCATGTACAAGATAGTGGAGCGCCTGAAAGGCGAGGGGTTCGTCTACCCCGCTCGGTATTACAGAGTGAGCGAACGCGGGCCGATGCGAGAGATGCTGTCGGCTGACTGTCGGAACTGCTTCTACGGTTTCACGAACCCCGACCGGTGTCTGCAGGAAACGCTGAGCCAGCTCGACTCGGTCCTCCGGCGCGACTTCGGCAAGACCCCCACCCGCGAAGAAAGGTCCGCGCTCTACGCATCGATGAAAAACATACCCTACAGCTCCCGGCTGAACAGGAGGGTGCTGGAGTCTCTGAGGCTGATGTCCGAGGTCGAAAGGGTGACCAAGGAAGGGCGAGTCTCCAGCATATTAAGAAAGATAGAGGAGCACTATGGGGTCGAGCTCCCCGTGAACCCGTCTCCGTAAGGGTAGTCGGCATCGCTGGCTTATTACGAACCGCCGCCGACCACGTCGAACTGGCCGAACATGGATGGCTCAGAGCTCGGACCGTCCGACCCTCAAGGGCCCAAGGAAGGTTTGAACGCAGAGCATCGGGGCACAACGCTTCGTCCTCAGCTGGGCATGTTCGACGCCGTCGCAACCGGCCTGGCGGCAATACTTGGCGCGGGCATTTTTGCAGTCATCGCACCGGCGGCGGGCATCGCGGGGCCGTCTCTGCTGGTGTCGCTGGTCATCGCGGCCTTCGTCGCTCTCTGCAACGCCCTTTCGTCCGCGCAGCTAGCGGCGACCTTCCCCAGGTCAGGCGGGACGTACGAGTTCGGCAACAGGATGCTGGGCCGCTGGTGGGGCTTCGGAGCAGGTTGGATGTTCCTGGCCGCCAACACACTAGGGCCAGGGGTGACGGCGCTCGCTTTCGGAGCTTACCTCCACGCAGTTGTGTCCCCGGTTCCCGCCAGGGTCGCGGCAGTAGCCATCGCGTTGGTAATGACGGCGGTGAACGCACTTGGAATCAGGCGGTCGGTAAGGGTGACCGACATTGTTGTCGTGCTATCCATTGCCTCACTGCTTGCCGTGGTCGCATTGGGTTTGCCCGGCGACAGGGCCAGCAACCTGGTTCCGTTTGCCCCGGGAGGGGTCGGAGGAACGCTGCAGGCCACCGCACTGCTCTTTTTCGCGTACACGGGCTACAGCAGGATAGCGACCCTGGTGGAAGAAGTCCGCAGTCCAAGGAAGACCATACCAAGAGCCACCGTGATTGCGCTGGGGACGGCCACGCTGCTGTACGTCGCCGTCGCGGCCACAGCGCTGGCAGTGCTGGGCGCATCCGGAGTCTACCAATCTGCCTCCCCTCTGCAGAGTACCATGGCAGCCCTGGGAAGCGGGCTGGGAGTGGCAGCCGTAATCGCGGGAGCGCTATTGACTACGTTCAATGAAGGCGTCTCGGACCTGCTAGGCGTTTCACGAGTCGCCTTCGCCATGGCTCGCCAGGCTGACCTGCCGCGCGGCGCAGCCCGTTTGGGGGCGGGGCAGAACCCATGGAGGAGCGTGCTGCTCGTGGGCGCAGTCGCGGTGTTGGTTTCCGGGTTGGCGCCCTTCGGCGTGGCCATCGCCGTCTCCAGCTTCGGGACGCTCCTCTACTACACAGTGACGAACCTGTCTGCCCTTCGCCTAAGCAGAGAACGGAGGATGTACCCTCGAATGCTCGCGGTGGCGGGGCTCGTCGGATGCGTGGCTCTGGCCTTCTCGCTGGCCCCACAAGACATCGCCATCGGGCTGGCAATTCTGGCCTGCGGCGTCGGCTACCGCGTCCTGAGGCTCGGATCGGCCAAGGAAGCGAAAAGCCAGCTATAGCCGGAGGCGGAACCGGGCCGTCTGGTTCCTGTCCTCCGTCCTTCACGGACAACTGCCGACCGCCCTTAGGCCCGTCTTTGGCAGACTGGGCGCCCGACTCTCGGGCGCCGCCCTGACAAGCAGCCCTACCAGCAACGCCAAAGCGAGAGTTACGAACACTAGGAGTAGGAAGCCCCCCAAATCCATCTTCAGATACAACCACCCCAGGACGACCACTGACAGGGCGGCTGCAAGGTCCACGAGAAGAACCGACGCCGTCCCCCGGTCTCGAACTGCCAATCGAGGTAATGGGCCCGTCTCTTGACCCTAAAGAACTAGCTCGGCCTGATGCGGGGCGGAAGCCGAAGCCGTTGTGCTTTGAGTGAACCGCACGCGCAAGGTCCTGTTGAAATCAAGAGGTCGCGCTACATGCGTCTAGTAACGGGCGTCCAAGTAGCCAAGTAGGTGGATGTGATGACTTGCCAAAAAAGAACAGAACCCAGGAAAAGCCTCTCGGTCAGTCCACCAACGGGACTGGTGAGCGATGATAGTCCGACGAAAAGCAGGACCACCGAGAGAATCGATACTGCCAGCGCCGGATTCTTCGCCCCTCTTAGCGCTGGGTGCTTCCCGAACTGAAGAGAAAGTATCAATGACCCCAAGGAGCCGCCCACGAACGCAAGGACCGCGACTATCAGATGGATTGCTCCATGCCACGATATGGGAGTGGCAGGAACATCCGTGGGAAACAGGGCCAACAGAATGGCCCCGACGGCCCACGCACCGAAGATGCAAGTACCCAGGCGAAGATCGGTCGCGGCCCCTTCCGACCTCGATGCGGTGTCTGTCTGCGCCGCCTTCGAGAGGGCGTAGAGAAAGATAAGAGAGAACACACCGCGGTTCAGGAAGTTCATCGTCATGATGTATCCGAAGGGTCCCACCGCGAGGTCGCTTTCGGCGTCTTGTATGGGACTGTAATGAGGAGGGAGCGACTGGGCAACAGCGTCCAACACCACGTAGAGGACGACTGCCGCGATGACGGCCAAGCACAGTCGCCGGGGGTTCGTCTGTCCGCTCAGCATCGCCCCATCGACCTCCACAGCCGTCCCATGGCGTGCCCAATCTCGCCCTGAACGCAGTGTGGGGTGAGACTCGAGCTCAACATGTCCAGCGAAGACTCATCCACTCGCCAGACCGCCTCAAAAGCGCAGCCTCAGCGACGCCTTTTTGCGACGATTTCGACGAGGTTGCCATCGGGGTCGCGCAGCATTGCATTACGGTTGCCGCTGCCCGTATCATGCGGCGGTTGGACCACAGGCGTTCCGACGGACGTCATTAGCTCGAAGGACTTGTCGACGTCGTCGGTCCACACCACCAAGACCATGGCGGGGCTGCCGGGAGACGCTTCAACCCCGTGAACTCTCCTCGCCGCCTCCACAGTGCCGAGCCCGACGCCAAATCCGTTCAGCGTGAGTTCGACGTGTTCAGGGGTTCCTTCCTTCGGGGTGCGGAAGGTCTCGCTGAACCCGAGAAGGTCTCGGTAGAAGTGGATACCCGCTTCGATGTTGCGGGTGTAGAGGTTGACAAATCCTTCCGTGAACATGACCTGCATTCTACCAGCAGGTTTGGTACTTTAAGGTGACGAATTCCTGCCAGGGCTAAAGTGGTCGGGACCGGTCTGACGGCGTACTGAGAGCGGTTCCGAATCTTCATGCTAAGTGGAGGTCACTCCGAAACTTTGCGCGCAGCAGAAGATGGCGGGCCCGTACTCTTTTCGAGCCATTCCCCAAGACTTGGAAGCACTGTCTCGCTTGGTTCCGTGCGCAATCAAGAGCCGGCGTGGTGGACGGGATCGACGAATTCAGGACGGGAAGAGGGGCCATCATCTGCAAGGACGGATTCCGGGCTACTGCGGTGCCACGGGTCGAGTTCAGGCGGCTCTTCCTAAGGGCTGGGACGAGGCCCTGCGTTCGAGAAATCGACGAATCAAGCCTCTTCTGTGTTGCTCGGAAGTAGCCCCAGCCGTGCACTCGGGCGCGTCTCGTCAGGCGCGTACCCCCGCTGACATGGTAGGAACGCGAGGCATGTGTAGCAAAAGTCGCCAGCAGTCACACGACTCTAGCGCATTGAAAGCAGGAGGATGAGTGCGGGGGGTGGGATTGTCGCCCGAGATTTCTCTCGGGATTCGAACCCACGAACCCCTAAGGGATGGGAGCCTCAGTCCCACGCCGTTGACCAGGCTGGGCGACCCCCGCACGATTCGACGGCCCCCTTTTGGAATTCTAAAACCCTTTGGGAGGCAAGGCTTTAACGCCTAGATGCGGCGGGTCGATACTGCGCCGGCGTAGCTCAGCCTGGTAGAGCACTCCATTCTTGGGCTCAGACGCCTCGTAAGCGTGGGGTCCTGGGATCGACGCCCAGCGCCGGCTTCTTCTGCTGGCATTGCTTAGTCCTAATGGTCCTCAGTTTCACATATGTTCCATCTTCATGAAGAAGTCTGTCCCTAATCGCGCCAGCGTCGAGGCCGTCTCTTGTCAGTGAACTGACTCTTGCCTCGAGCCATGACGGCCACCGCCTTTGGAATGTTCTTGCGCTAGTCAGCCTCCTGAGCAGGAGCCCCCTGTGCGTATCCACCTCCGGGTTGAAAATCTCTAATTCAAAGGCATCAGTAGCTGAAATTGTCACGTACCCGAAGCCTCTCGATTCGTGAGTCCGCGCGTGAATCCCCAGAGATCCGAGAAGGTCCTTGAAGAATATGGTATTCGGTTCGCTCGTTATTACGACGGTCTTGTCTCTAAGGCTGACGGTTCCGTCGGAGTCAGCGATTCCCCTTAGAAACCAAGCCCGACATTCTGTGGAAGCGGTCAGCAACCACTTCATCCTTACAGGATTGTAGGATGTTCGCTCGACCCTTCGCAAGCCGAGGCATGCTGTGTACAGCCACAGCAGCGCTTCTGAGAAGTAAGACGACCATCTGTAGAGTCCGTGTCTGTCGCGCTTCCCCGGAGGTCTGTCGGCAATCCGCCCGCATGGGACGCCAAGTTGGGAAACGCAGACCATCACGTAATTTCCTAGAGCCAGGTTCTCCTTGTACTTGCGACTGAGGTCTAGCTGAAGCCGTGCCCGAGGATGTGTTGCCGAGAGGTTCTTCCCGGCATCACCCACCATAAAGCCGAGTAGATAGTACATCTTATGGATGAAGCGGGCCCCGTCCTCTTCCGAGTCAATCCCGGCCAACGTTCTCCGGACCCCGAGGACTGAATTCTCAAACTCGGCAGGGGACTGGATTCGTTGAGGAAGACTGAGCCCGGCAAGCCCTGAAGGCCTTGCGTTGTCTCTGGGAGCCACGTTGATGAAGCAGGGAAGCGTATTTGAGACATATGGGGACCGATTGGAGGACTTGGAACGAGACTCGGCATGGAGGCTTGTTCCAGCTTTCACAATCGTCTAATCGAAACCCTTAACGTTGGAGTGCCTCACCTTGCGTTCGAACCTGAAACGTCCGAAAGCGCCTCCAAATCTCCTGTGCCGACGATCGCCATAGGCTCGGTTCTACTCATCGCAGTCATAGTCGCCGTCTACGCGCACTTCGCCCCCTCGACAGCCGTTCCTTCCCCTCAGCTTGCTGCCGCCCTTGCTCTACCGGCATATCTCTACCTTCTCGTCGTTGTGGCTGGGGTGACTGCGACCCTTGCCGACCTCCTCGTGCAATCGAGAAAAAGGGCCACCGCTTTGGTTAAGGAGGGCCGCGTGTCACTATCGCCCTCATCAGTCGGCCCCTACGTTCTTTCTCAGAGGAGATATTGGGTGGTCTTCTCCGCCTCGGCCTTGCTCTACGGGATACTGTACAGCTTCCTCACCGGCGTGGTCGCCTACAGACCAGACATCAGTTTCGCGGAGTTTCCGGGGCTGGTGGTTCCGTCGGTCCAGCCAGACCAGCTCATCGGGGCCCCGCTGTACGTGCCGGAAGTGACTGTCTTCCTGAACGATCACGTTGCGCTGGTGCTGGTCCCACTTACAATTTTGCTGATGGTCACGATATCGGTGTTGGTCGGGTTCAACCTCGCGCTTGCTGCCTACGCCTATGACAACCGGGCAAAGGAGCGAAACGGCTCTTGGGTGGGACAACTGGGGGCCGTTGTAGGCCTGTTCACGGGATGCCCTACCTGCGCGGGCCTCTACTTCTTCAGCTTGCTGGGCGGATCAGGGGCGGCTTCGTTCGCAGTGGTGCTGGGATATTACCAGCCTCTGTTCGTCGCCCTCTGTGTCCCGGTGCTATTGGCTGCTCCTTACCTGATTTCGCGGAGTCTGGCCAAGCTCTTCAAGGATGGCTGCGTGGTCGTCTCTCCAGGGAGTCACCACCGGCCGTAGTGGACTACGTCCGCCGAAGGCCGCCTCCCTCTCTTTAGCGACGGGGACTTCACGTCCTTGGCGCCGTGGCCGATGGAGATGACGCCCACCGGGTGGAAGTGGGCAGGGATGCCGAGCAGCCTCTTCATCCCGCTGACGTCGAAGACCCCGGTGAATGCGGCCGCGAGCCCCGCATCCACGGCCGCGAGGAGGATGATCATGCAGCCTGCGCCGATGTCGAAGTGCCAGTAGGGCGTGGGCCACCCTATCTCCTTCCCACTATCGTCCAGCTTGTCCGGCTCGTTGTACCTGTCGTGATACAGTTTCTCACTGACGCAGGCGACGATGTCTACCGGGGCCTCGGACACCCACCTATGGAATCCCGCGGAAGTGTAGTCCTTCTCACCCTGGAGTTCTCCAACCTTCAGCCTCATCTCCGGGTCCGTGACGACCACGTACGCGCTTCCCTGGCTAAAGCCTGCGCTCGGGGCGTGTTGCGCCAGCTCGAGAATCCTGTCCACTACCTCCGGCTTGACGGTTTGGGAAGTGAAGTGCCTGACCATTCGGCGTCTTAGTACTGCCTCCGTGAACTCCATGAGCAGGGTTGCAGGACTCGGGTTAGTTAGTCTTGCGAATCGCGTGGACGGTGGGTGTCAGCGCTGCGAGGCCTACTCGGGAGGCAGTTCCTTGTAGGCGAGGGAAATGTCGATCCCTCTCTTGGCGTTGTACCACTTGGAGGCTTGGTAGATTACTGCGCCAGCGATGAGCGTCGCGATGAGGAAGGTGCCGGTCAGCCAGTTGATCCCCGTGAAGGCCAGGTTCGTCAGGTATTGGTACGAGACGAAGCCGAACACGCCAGCGTTGAGTATCCCGGCCACGACGAGGACCAGCTTGGCGCCTCCTTTCTCCTTTCGGATGGCGTGGGTAGCGGCGCAAAGCCCGACGAAGATGAAGTAAATCATCGAGGCGAGGATGGCACCGAAGAGGGCATCGTAGCTGGCGTAGTAGTAGGTGGCCAGCCCCAGCAGAATCATCACGGCTACATAGGTGATTATGTTTGCGACATACGGCGACCCGAAACGCGAGCTGACGTTGGACACTCTCGCCGGGAGGAACCTGTCGAATGACTGGGCGAGCAGATATCTCGAAATTACGATTACCGCATAGGCGATGGTCCCGTACTGCATGGCTATCCATCCTATGCCTATGATCCATGCTAGGACGGGAGTGGTCGAGACGCCCATTGCCAGGGTGAAGAAGTTCACCCCGATGGTCGCAAAGCTGGGGTTCGCGAAGAGGGCGTTGATGAAAGGCATTCCCGCGACGCCGTAAAGGACGCCCAGTGCAGCCGTCAGAACCACCAGGGCCGTCAGGACGGAGGCCGGGACGTTCCACCTCAGTGCGTTCCTCCCCTTGATCTCAGAGGCGACCGCGGGGCCCGCATTCAGCCATGGGTACACGAAAGCGAAGATTACAGGCATGATGAATATCGTGTTGCCGAAGTTGATGTCGAAGGGCGCGCCGGACGCCGTGTAGGCGTTGGTCCCGTTGATGACCAGTGACAGGCCAGATGGCGTCGCAGTGGCGACCGCGCCGTTCACCCCAAGGCTGTTCACGTAGGAGGCGATTCCGCTCGGACCGGCGGCGGCCAGGACGGCCATGGCCACAACCAGGGAGAAGATGCCGAAGACCGTGAGGACCGAGACCATGGTAAAGCCTGCCTTCGGTCTCAGGATGTTAATCACTACAATCACCGTGAAGAAGAGAGCGCCCCACTCGAACTGCGTGATGGGCACGCTGAAGAAGTTGAAGAAGTATGAGTTGAAGTTGGCCCCGGTGCCGAACAGCGAAAGGCCGACCGAACCCAGGGCGTAGTCGAGCAGTATGATGACGAGGGCGAGATAGGCCGTCGTCTCCATCGTGTACCCCCAGAAAGAGAGGGTGCTTCCCGCGAACCCGCCGAAGGTCCTGGACAGCCAAACGTAGTCCCCGCCGGTCCTGGGGAAACGTCTGGACATCATGGTGTAGACAACGACCTGCGGAATCCCGAGGATGAACGCGATAATCGAAGCCGCGACGAGGTTCAGGCCGGTGACCGAAGGGACTATCACCATTGTCGCGACCGTCGAGCCGGCGAGCGTGGCGAACAGCGGGCCGATCGACATGTTGCTCATGTTGAGAGAGATGCTGTCGAGGAACGAAACCTTCTTCACGAGCCCAGTGCTTTCCCTCACGAAAACTTTGGGTTGAGTCGCCTGAGACTGCTCTGGATTACTCAACAGTCACGTCAAAAAGCGCAGGATATTTAATCCTGCATTGGCTTGAATGTGTTAAACCGCACACGAGTTGTGAAATTCAGTACCCTATTTCTGAGCTAGGGCGCAGGTGGCGCATCGACTTCACCCTGCCGCACCTCTTGCATTTGTACATGCCACGCCCCCTGGGATTGTAGTCCCTGTTGTCGACGACGGCTTCATGCTCAGTACGAGCCATGCACTTCTCGCACCACCTGTATTCGGGCATCTGCGGGGGACGGACTGTCGGCGCCAGCAAAAAGTTTTATCGTCTTTGCAGCGCTTTGGAATCGTGGTCGACGTAGCGTCAGTGGGTCTCGTGATCGTCCTCGCCGGGGTCGCGACCATCTTCACAGCGCTCTTGAGATCCTCTGCCAAAGGAGATGGCCGGGCGAAGGGCGCCGCGGTCGTGTTGGTGGGGCCTATACCGATTGTCATCGGCTCGGACGCAAAATGGGCGAGCGTCGCAATCGTCCTGGCAATCTTTCTGGTTGCGCTCGGCCTGATCCTCTACATGGGATTGCCTTGAGCAAGCTCCTTACAGTGGGCATCCTCCTGGTAGTCGTCGGCCTCGCGGTGATGGTAGCCGGGGACGCGGCAGAAGCCGGTGTGTCGACAGGGGGGTTCATCTTGATCGGTCCCTTTCCAATCGTGTTCGGGACCGGGAGCAACGGGGGAGAGTTGGCATTGATTTCGGCGGTACTTGGCGTTCTGATGGTGGCGCTTCTGCTCGCAACGTCACTTCGCAGGAGGAACCTAACCAGTGAGGGCGAAGGAGAAACCGATAAATAGCCGGGACCGTCTCATCGGCGAAGATTGCAGAAGGTACAGCCCCTAATAGTGGTCACCCCGACGGCGAAGGAAAAGCTCCAGCGGGTGATGGAAGATGAGAAGGCAAACGGTTCGTTTCTGAAGATCGACGTGATGCAGGGAGGGGGGTGCGCATGCAGCGGCGGTTACAGGTATTCCCTCAGCCTGGAAGAGGGGCCGGGGGCCAGGGACCTCGTTGAAGACGTCGACGGACTGAAGGTCATGGTGGACAAGGACGCGGCGGAAATCGTCAGGGGGTCGAAGATTGACTATTACGAAAGCCTTCAGAGGACAGGGTTCAGGATCGAGAACCCCAACGTTCACGCGGAGGCATGCGGCTGCGGCGGGCACCAATGAAACCGAAGCCCGACCCGAACCCGTAAGCTGAAAGTCTTAAGAAACCACCTCGGCTCGGCCTCGATTAATGAAGTACGTCGAGGGTTCCAAGAGAGTTTTCCTGAGCACTGGGACGAGGTTCCCGCGTGAGGTTATCTGGGCCATAGGGGCCATCAAGCTTTCCGCAGCCAAGGCCAACGTCGAACTTGGTCTACTGGACGGGGACATGGGTAGGGTGATCCAGGCGAAAGCGAAGGAGATGATGAAGGGGGCACATGACGACATGGTTCTCGTGGACGTGTTCCAAACAGGCTCGGGAACCGGGCTGAACATGAACGCGAACGAACTCATCGCCGAACTCGCATCGGCCGAGTCAGGGGGGAAGGTCCATCCGAACGACCATGTCAACATGAGCCAGTCTTCGAACGACGTGGGGCCCACGGCGGTCAGGGTGGCGGCTGCCTATGCTGTCAGCCACGACTTACTTCCAGCACTCAAGAAGATGGGAAGGAGTCTTGGCGCACTGTCAGAGAAGACGGCGGAGGTCTATACCTCGGGGAGGACCCATCTGAGGGACGCACTTCCAGTGACCCTAGGGCAGGAGTTCGGGGCCTACGAGGATGCCTTCGCAAGGGATGGCGAGTTCGTCAAAGAGGCGATGGGGCACATGCTCGACCTGCCCATAGGAGGAACCGCCGTTGGAACGGGCCTCAACGCGGACCCTGCCTTCGGGAACATGGTGGCCAAGGAACTCGCCAAGGAGACGGGACTCGGGTTCAGAGCGGCGAAGAACAAGTTCAGGGCCACAAGGCTCCTCACCGATGTCGCGTCGCTCAGCGCAGCGATCAGGGCGGTGTCCACGGACCTCTACAGGCTTTGCCAGGACGTGCGGCTGATGTTCTCGGGTCCGCTGACCGGCCTCGGGGAGATTGACATACCGTCACAAGAGGAGGTGGCGGGAAGCAGCATAATGCCGGGGAAGACGAATCCCGTGACGGTCGAGAGCGCCCTTCTCGCCTGCGCCGAGGTGGCTGGCCTTGACAGCGCAAACAGCATCGCCGCTTCGTTGGGAGAGTTCGAGCTCACGATGGGAGTGCCACTCATGGCGTACAACCTGGTGCTTGAGACGAAGCTCCTCTCCGAGGCGCTGACGAGGATGGCATCGCTCGTAGTGGATAACATCGTCCCGTCCAAGGACAAGATGAGGGCCTACGCAGAGAGCAGTCCGGCCCTTATCACAGTAATCTCCCCCAGGATAGGCTACGACAAGGCGGCGGTGGTGGGGAAGCAGCTGGCGAAGGGGGTCCCCATAAGGTCGGCACTGAGGGATCTCGGATTCAAGGACAGTGAAATCGAGAAGATACTCGACCTAGGCAGCCTCGTGAGGCCCGGAATCCCGGCAAAGAAGCTCTAGTCAGTTTTCAGGCGAAAACGCAGGGTTTTCAGCGTCTGACCTTCACGCCGATCTTCTCGATCAGTTTGCCGAGCTCGGAATCGTCTGCGGCGTCCATCCTGAGGTACCTGAGGATCTCCTCCTCGTCCATCCCGACCCTTCTTGCTTCGGCTACGGTAGTCCTGTAGGCCTCCAGCTCGGTGGGCCGCTCGACATATTCGAAAGCCTGGTCGTATAGCTCCCTCCCCTCAAGGAACTGTCGCATGTGGACAAGCACGTGAATCACGTCGAGGTAAATGAAATCGGATTTGGCAGCCCAGAGGTGCTTGTGCCCAACGCAGATGGTGCCTGTGTCTCTGTCGAGCCAGATGCCAGATTCGCTCCCCTCGACCCGGAGCTTCAGGTGGCTGAGGACCCTCGACATCTCCACCTTGGAGCCGAACACCTTGCGTAGCGAAGGGGAGGAGTCCAGGCCGATGAAGACATCGGAAAGCCTGTACTCGCCGATACCGGCGCCTTTGTTCACCTTGAACCCCTTGACGCGCAATACGCGGGTTCACGTGGGGGCCTGGCGTCAAAACCACCCAGCTCAAAAACACCGACCGCGGTGATAAAGTTTGGTTGACACCCTTGATATGTAGGGGCCTGGAAGATTCCGAACGCGGACGTTGATGGGAGAGGGTCGGCGCTGCTCACAGAGGACCATTTTGGTTCGTCTGCTCTGGCGCCGGAATCGGCCGACAGCGCGTGTCAAATGAGATTCCTCGGTCAGGGAGCCCCGTTCGCCTGTGACGAACACACCCGACGGCTGTTCGGCCGTCAGCCGCGGTTGGGCGGCAAAGACTCTACTTTATGTCAGCTCTTCGGCTAACAGGCGGGGGAGCCCCGTGATATCATCGGTCAGCGGCGTCAGGGGAATTCTCAATGCGGACATGACACTGGAAGACATGGCACGGTTCGCGGACAACTTCGGAAGGATTGCGAACTCTCCTGAGGTTCTGCTCGCGAGGGACACGAGAAAGACGGGCCCAGCGATCAGCAGAGCCGTGGCCGGCGCCCTTGTCGGACGCGGCGTCCGAGTGGTCGACTTCGGAGTAGTCTCCACGCCGGCGCTCTTCAGGGAGAGCCTCACGAGGACGCGGCCTGCAGTGATGGTGACTGCCTCTCATAACGAGCCGGAATACAACGGGCTGAAGTTCCTCGTCAACGGGAAGGGAATCGACCAAAGCTCGTTCGAACAAGTCTCTGCTCCCGCGAGGTGGGAACTTTCCCCCGTTCTGCAGGGATCAGTGAGAAAGTCCTTGACGACGAGGTACGTCGACGACCTGGTCGAGAGATTCGGCGAGGGGTCTTGCGAGGGGGTCCGAGTGGCCCTTGACCTGGGAGGGGGTGCGGCAATCCCCCACGCTTTGCCCTTGCTCAGGAGACTAGGGTGCGAAGTGACGTCGGTCAACGACGCGCCCGGCGTCTTCAACCGGCGGATTGACCCGACGGCTGACGACCTCGCCCTGCTGCGCAGGCTGGTCAGGACGAAGGGGTGCGATCTGGGCCTCGGCTTCGACTGCGACGGGGATAGGCTCGTGATAGTAGACTGTGCCGGAAACAAGCGGACGGGTGACTACATGCTCACGCTTGCCTTGGCGCAGGTGCTCAGCGATTCCAAGGAGAAGACTGTGGTGGTCTCCGTGGACACCACCCAGGCGGTCGATGATGTCGCTAGAGGTAGGGGGGCAAAGGTCTTGAGGTCCAAAGTGGGGGAAGCGAACGTAGTGTCCAAGATGGTGGAAAACAGGGCGAGGCTCGGTGGCGAGGGTAGCAGCGGGGGCCTGATAGACAGTTCATTCAACTACTGCAGAGATTCCCTCCTTGCGGCTCTGACGATAGCCAGGGCGTTGAAGCGAAAGGGGAACAAGGCCTACGGGGAAGTGAGGAGTTTCCAGCAGCGCCGGGTGGCGGTCCAGCTGGAGCGTTCGAAAGCCCTCAGGGCAATCAAGGCGCTCGCGTCGAGGAGCCCCGACGCTGACCTTACCGACGGGGTGAAAATCTGGCTCTCGAAGAGGGCCTGGGTACTGGTCAGGGCATCTGGAACCGAAGATGTCGTCAGAGTCTCTGCCGAAGCTGAAACCGCGAGCAAGGCCGAGGAGACCACGCGCACATATTCCGCGAGACTAAAGGAGCTGTGCAAGTAGGACGCCGAATGAGACGGATGTAATCGGGGCAATCCTTAGGGCGGCCGAGAGGCTGCCGAGCGGATACTCAAAGGTCGGAGATGACGTGGCGACAATCCCCGCCACCGGTGGGAAACTTGTCCTGAAAGTGGACATGTTGGTCGGTGGGACTGACGTTCCCAGGGGGATGACGTACAGACAGGCTGCCAAGAAGGCGGTCGCCATGTGCGTGAGCGACTTCGCAGCCAAGGGGGCCAGGCCCGACTCATTCATGGCCTCCTTGGGCTTGCGGCGAGGGACCACGAACGCGGACATCAACGGTCTCGCGCTGGGTTTCAGAGACGCAGAGAGGGAGTGGGGAGTCAGACTGGTCGGGGGGGACACGAACGAGGCGAAGGAGCTCGTGATCGACTGCGCCATGATTGGGTTCGCCGAGGAGGTGGTCGGGAGGGACGGGGCCAAGCCCGGGGAGCTCCTTGTAGTGACCGGGACCTTCGGGCTGCCGCCCGCTGGTCTGATGATCCTTGAGAAAGGGGCACGATGCTCCGCCGGCTTCCGCAAGAAGGCACTGGAGAGCGTCTTGTACCCGAATCCTGCCCTAGACGCGGGCCTCGCGCTCGCGCCCTACCTGACTTCGAGCATGGACTCCAGCGACGGGCTGGCGAGGTCCCTCCACACGCTGGGGGAGGCGAGCAGGGTGGGGTTCGCGGTGGATTCCGTCCCGGCGAGCCCGGGCGTTGGAGCATTCGCCCGCGCGAACGGCTTGGAGTTCGAGCGCC
Source organism: Nitrososphaerales archaeon (assembly GCA_035626235.1). GTDB lineage: Archaea > Thermoproteota > Nitrososphaeria > Nitrososphaerales > Gagatemarchaeaceae > DATFYP01. The sequence goes on from DASPOB010000052.1 coordinate 24,263, forward strand.
TTGTGTGGGCGGGGGGAGAGGAGTACGTGCTCGTGGGGACGATGCGGCGCAAGAGCCTGGCCGCGGCTCGCAGAGCCGTGCGGGGGGCCCGGGGAACCCTATTGGTAATCGGGAGGGCGACGAAGGAGAGGAAGGTCGTCCTGAGCCGCGGAGGAGCAGAGGAGGCAATACCCGATGAAGGTTGGACCCACCTAGGCTGAAGCTGCCTTCACGATCTTCGAGAACTTCCTCAGAAGCGCCTCGGCCCTGTCCTGGCCGTCGGACTCGGCGAAGATCCTCACAAGCGGCTCCGTGCCGCTCGGCCTGACGAGTACCCAGGAATGCTCGTCAGTCCAAACCTTGATGCCGTCGACCCTCTCGACCTTCCCCCTAGCCTGCTTCTCCACCGCTTTCATCACTGAATCGACCTTCTTCCTGTCCACCTGCAGCTTGGTCTTGGCCTGATAGAAGGCCGCCACTGAGAACGAAAATGCGCGCGAGAAGGCGACCCCCTTTGCTGCCAGACACTCGAGCATAAGAGCCGTGGCCATGCCCCCGTCCCTCACCGCGACGTGGGGCGGGTAGATGCAGCCGCCGTTCTCCTCGAACCCGAAGGTCGCCTTGCGCTCCAGGATGGTGCGGGAGACGTCGACGCTCCCCACCCGGGTTCTGATCACCTTCGCGTTCCTCTTCTTGGCCAGTATTTCGATGGCCTGGCTTGAGCTCACCGAAGTCACTACCGTCGCGTCGGGGGTCTTCTCCAGGAGGTAATCTGCGATAAGGCAGCCTGACTGGTCACCCCACAGGACTCTCCCCTCCTCGTCGCAGAACAGCGCCCTGTCGCCGTCACCGTCGTAGGCCACCCCCATGTCTGCGCCGACCGATTTCACTGCCAGGGCCAGGTCCTTTAGGTTGGTCTGAACAGGTTCGGGACCCCTCCCCGGGAAGTCGCCGTCTACCACGGAGTTCAAGGTGACGACCTTGCACCCGAGCGCTTCCACGAGGTAGGGGGCCGCGACGCACTGGGCCCCATTGCCGAGGTCCATCACCACCGTGAACCTTCTTTCGGCAATCATCTTGGCGTTCACCTTCGACAGTATTCCGCCGATGTAGCTTCTCACGACCGAGCTCTCCTGTCTGGCCGTCCCGATGGTCTTCCAGTCGGCCTTCGTCTGCGAGCCCTCGAAAAAGATCTTCTCAATCCTCTGCTCGTCGAGTCGGGGAACTTCCACCCCGTCGGAGCCGCAGACTTTCAGGCCGTTGTACTCGGGCGGGTTGTGGGACGCCGTCACCATCACGCCTCCTCTTGAATTCGATTTCGCGAAGTACTGGAGAGCGGGGGTGGGAACGAGCCCCGCCTCGGCGACGTCTCGCCCGGAACTCATCAGCCCGGAAACGGCCGCGTTGGCGATCGACAGGCTGGACTTGCGGCCGTCCATCCCAAGGACGACCTCCCCGGCGCCGAAGTAGGTCCCTATGGCCTCGCTCAGCCGTATGACGAAGTCGAGGTCGTGAGTGACGCCGGGAATGAACCTGACCCCGTTGGTTCCGAACAGACGCTGCTGAGAAACCGCCAAGCGACCGTGTTTTGCACGAGACGAGTTAAAACCCTTGCGCGCTATGCAGTTCTCTACCACAAAGGTTTATGTCGAATCCACCGGCGGCAACCATCGGGCCCGTAGCGCAGACCTGTCACAGGGTGAAGTACGGATAGCGTGGCAGCCTTCTAAGCTGTAGTGAGCCCAGCTCGCAGAGGTCGTGGGTTCAAATCCCACCGGGCCCGCTGAACAACCGCCTGTTACCTTATCGTGTACAGAACGAGGGCCGCGAACCCGAATGGCACTAGAGACGCGACGAAAGGAACGACGGGCGACACCGTACCGTAGAGGAAGCCGGCAAAGACCTGAGAAGGGAGTGAGACCAATGTCGGGAGAATGCTGAACATGGCGAGCAACTTCCCTCTGCTGCCCTGTTCTATGGTCTCGGCTTCCAGCGTGGAAAGCGAGGTGGACTGTAGCGCGGTCGAAACCGCTCCGGTCACACCCCACTCAAAGAGCTCGTCCATGGTCTTCGCCTGCGTGAACATGACGTTGCTCACGGGGGCGGCAACCGAGGCAAGCAGGATACTTCTCTTAGAGCCCAGCCTTCCGATGAGGAACACCACGAGCAGGAGCAGCATCACAGTGACCGCTCCCGCCAAGTCCACGACCACACTGTAGCTGATTGCGTCTATCTTCAGGTAGTCGATGACGTAGATGGAGACGAAGGGAGAGGTCAGCCCAGTCCCTATGCCTGCAAGAGTGACGTATGCCAGAAGCCTCTTGACGACGGTGCCGGACTCTCTGACGACCCGTATCCCTTCCGTGAACGGCCTGGTGAAGTAGGAGAGGATCGGCCTTCTCGGAAGCCCCGTTTCGCCAGGGTATGTCTCTTTCAGCCTGAGTGACCGTATCACGACGCCCGACACGCCGAAGAGGCCGCTGGCCAGGAAGCAGAGTTTGAGCCCCGGCAACGGGCCGAACACCCCGATCAGGGCACCACCCAATGACGGCGCGAAGACCGAGGGGACCGTGTTGATGGCCGTGAACACGGAGAAGCCTCGGATTCTGTCGTTCGGCTCGATTGAGTCCATCATGATGGAGTTGAAGGCAGGCGTGTAGAAGCTGGCGAGCGAGGCGAGGCTCAGAGGGATGAGGATAAGGACAGTCGAGTTGATGAGGGAATACACGAAAGCGCTGACGACGGACACCCAGCTGAAGAGGATCACCACCTTCCTCCTCCCCCACGTATCAGCCGCGTACCCCCCCAGCATGAGAGCTATCACCGTCACCCCAGTGCCGTAGGCCACAAGGAGCCCGATGAGAAATGGCGAAGCGCCGAGAGAGGCGAAGTAGACGGACTGGTACGGGTTTGCCATCGACGACCCTATCGACCAGAGGGCCGAGGTCGAGGTGAGAATCCAGGCGTTTTTCGGGAGGTAGAAAAATCGCCTGAGCCTCTCGAGCAGACCCTCCGTCGCGCCTCGGTCACCGACCGAGGCAGGAGTTTCGACCGTGTTCGCCATTTCCTCGGGGCGCGGCTGCGATTGGAGCTATATTCCTGTTTCCGCGCTGACCACGGAAAACGGATTCGGACGAGTCGCTCAGCCAGTGGGCGTAGTGTTCCCTCGCATTGCAGTCTAATGGGCAAAGGGCAGTGGAGCATGGATCAGGGGAGCTTGTTCACGTTCGCCGCTTCAATCATGATAATCATGTGAAGGCGGGGATGGATCGCCCCTCGAGTCACCCACAAACTTATCTGTTTCTGCAGCATCTTGGAAAAAGGTAATGATTCTGCACGCCGGCACAGGCAGACTAGTCCCATTGGCGGGTGTGTTGGTGATTGCCTTGCTGGCGACGCAAGCCCCCTTTGTTGAAGTGGGTCCCGCGACGCACAAGATACAGCACGTCATCATCGTGATGCAAGAGAACCGTACCTTCGACAACTACTTCTGGACCTACCCAGGCCAGGTTGGGTACAAGCCCAGCCTGTGCATGCCGTACGACCCGAACCTGTCGTCGCCATGCCTGAAACCCGCCGAGGCCACTTCGACCGTGAGCGTCGACCTCCCTCATGATTGGCAATCGACTCACGTGGCTCTCAACAACGGAAAGATGAACGGTTTCCTGGAGGCCGCGGGCCAGAGCAACGAGTACAACTCGAAGCGGGCCCATGACGTAATGTCATACTACGACAACTCCACTCTGCCGAACCTGTGGGCATACGCGAAGCAGTACGTGCTCGCCGACAGGTTCTTCTCATCAGCTAAGAGCTATAGTCAGCCTAATCACTGGTACATGATTGCGGGGAATTCGCCCGCCGTTTCTTTGACTGAAGGCGAGGCTCAGGAGAAAGCTGCGTGCTACAACTCGACGACGGCTCAGCTCACAATGGGGACCTGCTCCTACATCAACGAAGCCCAGGACATATCCACGATGGCCGACGTGCTCACCCAGCATGGGGTGTCTTGGAAGTACTACGACACACCTGTCCCTCCCGGATACACGTTGGCACAGGCAATAGCCGGCAACACAGGAGGGCCCGACGCCTTCGCCTACTGGAACCCACTCTTCGCGAAGAACTCGACCTACCAGTCATATGAGAATTCCGTCGTGGCGCGCGAGCAGTTCTTCTGGGACCTAGGCAACGGGACCCTTCCTCAGGTGTCCTGGGTGATTCCAAGCCCTGGAATCAGCGACCATCCCCCCGCCAACGTCACGCTGGGGATGTGGTGGATCACAGACATCGTCGACTCGGTTATGAAAAGCAAGTACTGGGACAATTCCATGATCGTCGTGATGTGGGACGACTACGGCGGCTTCTTTGACACGGTCACCCCGCCCACGGTGGATGGCGCGGGCCTCAGCTTCAGGGTCCCCGCCCTGATAATATCGCCGTATGCAAAGAAGGGTTACCTCGACCACACCGTTCTTGATTTTGAATCCACGTTGAAGTTCATCGAATGGGACTTCGGGCTGCCGTCCCTAACGCACAGGGACGCCCTCGCCAACAACCTCCTAGGCGCCTTCAACTTCAACCAGCAGCCTCGCAAGCCGTACATTATCCCACTCTCCGGGTCTCAGCTAAACACCATAGCCCCCTACATCAGGCAGGGCGCGCCCGGTGCAAAAGCCATGCCTGCCCTTCAATTCATAGGCAACGACCCGGACTAGAGCGGGGCGTGTCGGGGTTCACGAGACGCTGAGTAATGGTCCCGCCAGTGCCTCGAAGGCGGCCAGCTAGTCCTAGATTCCTGTTTCCGCGTGGACGGCCAAGCCGAAGAAGTAGAGTGCCACCGTCGCGCCGAGGAGGATCCCAAGAATCTCAAGAAAGTCCCGGGCGAAGGGTTTGTTCGCGATGACGGTGCTGTAGTACGTTGTGAGCGCGAGCATCGCCACTGCTATCACGAGGGACGAGGCGAGGGCGTAGATCACGCTCGCGGTGAGGAAGTAGGGGGTGGCCAGTAAGACCGCGCTGACGAAGTAAGAGACGCCCGTATAGAGCGCGGAGAGTCTCGCAGAACCATGGAACCCCTGCTTCGCCTGTGCGAAGGCGGCTGAGGCCATCGCTAGCGACGCGGCGGCCCCGGCCGTGATTCCGGCCAGCCCAGCGAGCTCGGTCTTGTTGTATATCCCCAGGGACCCGGCGTGTATGCCGCTTATCTCGACCAGTGCGTCTGCGAGCCCCAGCACCACGAACGAGATGTAGCGAACGGCCGTACTCTCTACCTTCTGGGCGAACTCCTGCTCGTGCTGCACTTCGTCCGCGACCATCTCCTCGAAGGCTGCCTTGTCATCTCGAGGGATCATTCCTGCGACTTCTTGGTACTCCTTGACCACCGACAGCTCATGCCTGTCAAGGTACCTGGACGCGAAGGTGAGTCCTAGCACCCGCCTCAGGAAGAGTATCCAGAGGACCTTCATGCGATTGAGCTTTGGCTTTTCGCCGGGGGCGTACCTGCTCCAGAACTCGGAGTGCTTGCCTTCCGTGGCCGACAGTTGTTTTAGGACGTCAGCGAAGGGGCTGCTTTCATCCACCGTCCTGGATAGCCGCTCGTACAGCGTGGAGTCGGTGTACTCATGGGACATGCGGACCCTCGCCACCCTGGACAGCTCGGGGCTTACAGACGACAACTGAGGCCGATTTCTGCGTCTGTCCTGTCGTATTTGAACGCTGAGGGGGCGCCGGCGCCTCTGCGTCGCCGCAGCCTCCCCGCGTCTACTGTAGGTAGAGCGCGGGCTTCATGGGGAGGGCGTCCTTGGCCTTCCCGGCCGGGTCCTTGAGATCCTTCGCGCCGGCCTTCTGGACCATGACTTCGATTCCGAGTTCCTGGGACATGAAGGTCGAGGCGCCCGACAGCACAGATTGTTCGTCGAACCTGCGGGATGAGACGAACCTGGCTACCAGATCCTCTCCCAGCTCATAGGCGAGCTTGAAGACCCTGTCCGGAGGGATCTTCAGCGTGCCATACTTCCTCACCACCGGTCCCACGTTCTCTTTCTTCTGCTTCGCCGAGAGGACTTCGAGGAAGTAATCCTTCGCGGCGTCCGACGCCACGTACACGTTGAGGACGGTCTTTTTGCCCTTCACTACCCTCTGCACTTTCCGGGCGTCCTCCAGGAGCCTGTCCACGGCGATCTCCGCCAGCTCAGCTTCCCCGTCGACCGGGAAGTCCTTCAGCGAAGGCCAGTCGGCTTGGCAGACGAGCCCCTTGCCCCCCAGTTCGTGGTGCATTTCCTCAGCCACGAAGGGAGCGAAGGGAGCGATAAGCCTCGCCCATGCCTCGAAGACGTCTGAGAGCGTCTCTCTCCTCGGTTTTCCGCTCCGCCTCAGATATCTGCGGATGTCGTTCCATGTGTCCAAGAACGACGTCGCAGACGCCCTTCTGACCTTCATTTCGTCCAGGGCTTGGGTAACCGTGCTTATTCTTCTGTTCATGGCAGAATAAAGCCAGGAGTCCATGGTGTCCTTCTCCCGCTTCACAGAAGCCTTCAGGCTCTTCTTTATGAACGGGACCAGGGATTCAATCTTCTGCCGCGTGTCCTCGGCGTTCTTGTCCCTCCAGTCGGCATCGTCCATCCCGTCTGCCGTGAGTGCCATGGCCATCCTCAGGGCGTCGGCTCCGTGTTTCTCCAGGGCTGTCTTCCAAGTGACGAAGTTCCCCTTGGTCTTGCTCATCTTCTGGCCGTCGACTTGAATCATTCCATTCACGCTGAAACCCCTGGGCCAGTTCTTGTCCGGGAAGAGGGCCGCGTGGTGGAAAGCGAAGAACGTCATGTGGTTCGGAATCAACTCTTTAGCTGAGTTGCGCATGTCGACCGGGTACCAGTAGGTGAACTCGGTCCGCATTTCCCGCAGCCTCTTCTCTGTCAACTTTGCTGCCTTCGAGATGTTCGCTGGGTTGCCCTTCCCGTAGAAGACGTAGTCGCAGACTTCAGGGGTCAGGCTGTCGGGGGCGACCTTTTCCTCGTTGACGAACTTGCTCAGCGCGTAGAATGCCATGTAGATTGTCGAATCGCTGAGGGTCTCGACCAGCCACTCCTTGTCCCACGGCAGTCGGGTCCCCATCCCCGACCTCCTCGCACAGGCCTTGTCGTTGAGCCATTCGATTGTCGAGTAGTACCAATCTCTGGACTCGCTCGGGAAGACGCTGGCCTTCTCGATGAGCTCCCTTGCCTTCGCCTTCCAGGCGGGGTCGGAGTAGTTTAGGAACCACTGGTTCTCCAAGACCTTCACATAGCATCTGGTCCCGCACCTGCAGTATACCTTCTGGGGTAGCTCGAGCATCTTCGTGAGCCGCTCAGTCTTGGTGAGTAGCTCCACGGCCTTCTCCTTCGCCTCAGACACCTTCAGGCCCGAGAGGGGGCCCGACCCGGCCGACATGACTCCCACGTGGAACTCCTCCTTGTACACCTCCTCCGTAGCGTCCTCCACCCGGGGGTCCAGCGAGTCCTTGGCTCCGACCCTCCGCAGGGCGTCGTCGGCAGGGACCGGAGAGTAGCCCTTGAGCGAGATTATCGATATTGGTTTCAAGGAGTCGGCTATTTCCTTCACCTCTGTGCTGGCCGCGACCTTCCCCCTCTGGATATCACGCAGGGCCATCAGGTCGAAGGGCGCGTGGGCCGGGACGCTGTAGACCACCCCGGTCGCCAGTTGGTCGTCCACGAACTTGGCCGGGAGTATGGGGAGGGACTTGCCCGTGAGCGGCGCCATGGCGTACTTCCCGACCAGTTCCGCGCCCTTGAACGAACGGACCGGAGCGACCTCGTGTTTCAGCTCCCCCAGCCTAGCCAGGGCAGACGAGCTGACTACCCAGAGTTCCCCGTCGACCCTTGCCTCTGAGTAGCTCGCTTCGGGGTTGACCCAGATGTTGGTTGCGCCGTAGATGGTCTCCGGCCTCACCGTGGCAGCTACAAGGCAAAGCTCACCGAGATGGAACTTGATCAGGTTGAATTCCTCGGGGGAGACCCCCTCCCCCTCCATTCTGTCAGCGTCTCCCGTGGGGCTTTTGTCGAGTGGGCACCATACCACTGGGTGGGTGCCCTGGACAACGTACCCCCTCTCGCGGAGCCGGAGGTACTGCCACTCCACGAACTTCCTGAAAGCCGGGTCCACGGTCCGGAACTCCCTTCGCCAGTCGATGGAGAAGCCGGTGTCCTTCAGGACCTGCCTGCTCATCTTGGTGAAGTATGAGGCCAGGTACTCTGGGTCGGCAAACTTCTCCACCTCGCTCTCGGGTACTCCGTCCAGCTCCACCAAGGCGCGCCTGGCCGCCTGGTCCCCCTTCTTGATTCTGAGGCTCATGCCTCCTATGGACTGACCGGTCCAGTGCCACGCCCAGGGGAAGAGGACGTTGTAGCCCTGCATCCGCTTGAAGCGTGCGTATGCCTCAACCCTGACGGCGGTGAAGGCGGTTCCGACGTGGACCGGGCCGTTCATGTATGGGAACGGGAAGGTGACGAAGACCTTCTTCTTCCCTGCAACAGGGTCGGCGTCAAAGACCCGCCTGTCGTTCCAGACCTTCAGCCAGTACTTCTCCCGGTCGGCCACCCCGCTCAGCTCCCAAGCTCCGCGATGACCCTTTCGACCGCCGAAGCCGCGGCGTCGATCTTGTCCGCGGATGGACCCCCTCCCTGGGCGAAGGCCGGCGAGCCCCCCCCTGAGCCTCCCATGAGTGGTGCCAACTTCCTTACGATGTCGCCCGCGGAGACCCCTGCATTCCGCGCGGACGCCCCCGCGAAGCAGACTACACGAGAGGACTTCGGAGTGGAGAAGAAGCTCACATACACCAGCGAAGGGTCGGACGAGACGCTCTTCTCTCCCTGAGCAATAATCTGGTCCTCGCCGAACTGCGGACGCACGGACACATATAGCCTTACCGAACCCACTCTTTTCGCGAGGCGCGGGATTTCCGACGCCGAGAGGTCCGCCAGAGCCTCGCCGAGCTTCTTCTCGCGGGACCTTAGAGCCTCGAGCTCCTGGACGACCGTTCGGGCCACCTTCGGGAGGTTCTCCCTCTGAGTATCCAGGACCGAAGACAGCTCCTGAAGCTCCGAGTCCATCCTGTGCATGTACTCTATGGCTGCCTCACCAGCCACGAACTCCAGCCTCTCGACTCCGTCCTGAATCCTCTCAGCTCTCGTTATCTTGATCAGGCCGACCTCTCCTGTGGCGCGGGAGTGCGTCCCGCCGCAGGCCTCTATGTCCCACCCGCCTATGTTGACGACCCTCAGCAGCTTGGTGGGGACGACTCCTCCCTGGTACAGCCTGAAGCCGTACTTCTGCTCGGCCTCCTGCCTAGGCATCAGGGTGGTCTCCACCTTGAGATTCTTTCTCACGATGTCGTTGGCCAGGTCCTCGATGCTCTGAACCTCCTCGGCCGTGAGGTGCGAGAAGTGGGTGATGTCTATCCTGCCGTAGTCTTCCTCCTTGAACGCAGAGTGCTGCCAGACCCAGGGGCCGAGGACCTGCCTCGACGAACCGTTCAGTATGTGGGTCGCCGTGTGAATCTGGGTTATTCTCCTTCTCCTTCGCGCATCAACGGAACACTCGACCCTCGAGCCCAGCCTTGGCGCCTTCCCATCGACCTTGTGAATGACGACCTCGCCGTACTTCTCCACGTCGACGACCTTGGAACCGCCCATGGTCCCTCTGTCGGGTTCCTGCCCTCCCCCTCGTGGATAGAACGTGGTGGCGTCGAGGACGACGTGGCCTCCGGGGAAAACCTTCAGCACCTTCGCAGAAAAGTCGAACCCGGCGTCTTCTTCGTAGTACATTAGCCTGGTCGCGGGCAGGTCCGCGATGTCGAACTTCGGCTTGGGCTCTTCTGCCTCCTTGGTGACGTGCCTCGCCTGAACCTTCTCGTAGAAGTCTTCTGGCATGGTGACGCTCGCCCCGGCTTCCACGAGCTGTTCCGGAGTGACCCCGTCGGAATCGTACAGGCGAATGAGCTCCTCGGTGGCCACGGGCTTCTTGGAGGTTGAAATTGAGGAGACAATCTTGGCCACCCGCTCGGCCGACGAGGAATAGCGATTGGCTTCGACCCCGAGGACTTCGGCGACGTCTTGGCGGTGATCTTCCAGCTCAGGATACATCGCCCTAAGATAGTCGATGTGCCAGTTGACCACTTCCTCCATCTTGAGCGGGAACTCGTAGTAGTCGATGAAGTTCCTCGCCCTCCTGTAGAGGATTCTGAGGTTGTAGCCGCCGCCCGAGTTGCTTGGGAGCATGCCGTCCGCGATCCCGAAGAGCAGGGTCTGTGCGTGGTCCGCAATTGCGTAAAGAGCTTCCATTGGGGCCAGCTGGGCCTCCAGTTTCTTCGCTTCCACTCCGAGCTTCTTCGCGATAAGCTCCCTCTGTCTGCTCAGCGACCCCACCTCGTCTGCGTTCATGGAGCCGGCCAGGCGGGAATACTCGAGGAAGAGCCCGCTGTCGACCTCGACCTTGCAGAGCTCGTTCATCTTCCCAAGAATGGTCTTCCACTCGGTGTCGTAGACGGTCGGGGTCCCAGTCGAAAGCCAAGCCCACTTGTTGAGTCCCGTCCCCATGTCAACCACCTTCTCGTCCATCTCCACGTAGTCAGAGGGGCTTCCCTCGAAGGCAGTGAACACAGCGTTCCCCAGCTCCACACCCCTGACGAAGTACTCAAGGGAGTAGCCGAAGGCGCCGTAGCCGACCCAGACCTGCTCGTTGAAGGTTATTTCCTTCTTGCCAAAGCCGAATTCCTTCGTCATCAGCTCGAAATCGAGTTCGATGGTCCTGTCCTTCCAGTACCCCTCCCTGTCGGCGATGCTGTGCTGACCGACCATGACGAAGGAGGTGCCGTGCTTACCGCTCACTCCGACGTTCGGAATGTCGTTGAACCTCAGACACATCTGGGGGACGACGAGCGGGTTCGCGGGGAGCTGGAAGACGACTTTCCCGCTCTCGACCCTCTGGAAGTCGACGATCGAAGCGATCGTGAAATAGAGGTCGGGCCTCCACCTGCTCACAACCGGGTACCTCTTGACGCTTGCATGGCCGTTCTTTACGAAGAAACCCTCGATGGCCTTCCATGCGGAGACCTTGTCGAAGCGCTTGGCCGTCGGCGGGGAGCCGATGAACGAGTAGGGGGAGCAGGGGGGGTCGTCGCAGACGGTCCGTCCCTCGTCGAGTGTCCAGAAGTACTTGCCGCACTTCGTGCACTGTCTCCTGACGAAGCCTTCCCGCTTGAACAGGTCTACGAGGTAGTAGCGCTTGTAGTCGGCGGAGAACTTGGACCTTAGGACTTCCTTCTTCTCGTTCAAACGGCAGAAACCACTTGTCGGGGGACTCCTCCGCCGTCAGTAGATAAACTTGGGACGGCTGTTGCTGCAAGTCTTATATACGGAACGGAAAGGCCTGTCTGCGAACCATCATGGAGTATGTCTATGCGGCTCTGCTCCTCCACAAGCTGGGCAAGCCGGTCAGCGAAGAGAACCTAACGAGCGTGGTGAAGGCCACAGGGGTGGCTCCGGACCAGGTCAAGATCAAGGCATTGGCTTCGGCTCTCAGCGAGGTCAACATTGATGAGGCGCTGAAGAGCGCCGCGACGATGGCGGTCGCAGCGGCGCCTGCCGCGGCGACAGCAGGAGCCCCGGCGGCGAAGGCTGAAGAGAAGCCCAAGGAAGAAGAAAAGAAGGAAGAAGAGGCGCTCCAAGGCCTGGCTTCGCTGTTCGGCTAGAAGTCCTGGCTTTCGCGACGTTCGATCATAGGCAGCATCGCGCTGCTTTTTCCTATCCGCGTCTTACTGCAGGCCCTTCTCTTTCGCCTTTGCTTCCAAGGCCGCGGCCTCCGCCTCGGCTTGGGCCAGGATCCTGCCCGCCGTCTCAGGGGTGACATACCCTGCCTTGACCGCGACCGCTACAGCCTCCCTGTACGCCTTCCCGATCAACTCGGGCGCGGTCTCGGAAGTGACGTATCCGATGACGATGGCCAGTCCGCGGGACGACGTGTACGCTTCAACGAGGCTCTGCCTGTACTTCTCCAGGTCGATGGCCACCAGCTCGCCGGCGTAGATCAGGCCGTTCTCGTAGGCGAGTGCGATGGTCAGCCCGGCCTTTATCGGCTTGATGTTAAGCTTCGAAAGGAGGCTCGAAAGCTTCGGAGAGATGTTCCCGCCCTTCTTGACCGCGACGGAGTCCTTGTTGACCCAGATGCTCCCGCCCTCAATCTTGGTCGGGATCCCCGCCTCCCTGAACTCGCTGAGAACTGGGCCAGCGGGGAGGCCGGTGTTGCCGGCCGGGACCATGATGTCGTCGGGGGCGACATCTCCCGCCCTCGCCGGGAGGTAGACTTTGCTCTTATCCAAGGTAAGAAACAGCTTGAACGGGTCGTAGGTCGAGAAGATCAAAGCGTTCTGGCCAGTCAGGTGAGAGAGCAGCTGTTCGGCGTTCTTGATTCCTGCCTTCTTGAGCCCAAGAATTGCGAGCTTGTTCTTCACGACAAAGACCTCGGCGTGGCCGCGGAGGGCCTTTCTGACCGCCATGAGCTGCGTGGCCCTCACCTTCGAGAGGCTTGTGACGGCCAAGACTGGGTACCTCTGGGCGAGTTCGCTCACCCTTTCGATGGTTGCGGTCTTCTTCGGGTTGTGCTTGTGAACCTGGACCGTTTCGCTCAAATTAGTCGACCGCCTGCTTTGCGGGTTTCCCCATAGTCGTCTTGACCATGATTGTTCTGATGTTCCTGTCCCCGTTCGGAAGTTTCTTCACGACCGCCTGGACCGCAGCCAAGATGTTGTCGGCGAGGTTTGCCTCCGAAAGGGTGCTGTCGCCGACCCTGGCGGCGACTCCCAGAGAGCCCCTGCTCCTGACGCGGACTGCAGTTCTCATCCTCTGGATCATGGCTTCTACTGGCGCGTTGGGCGGCACAGGGGTGGGAATCTTCCCCTTGGGTCCCAGCGCCGTACCGAGCACCCTGCCTATCCTCGGCATGAGGGCGGTGTCGGCCAGGAAGAAGTCGTACGATCGGGCGAGTTTCTTGGCATCCCTTTTGCTCCCGGCGTAGTTCTCTAGCTGAGAAGGGTCCATGACCAAGTCTGCCTTGGCGTTCTTGGCCCTGACCGCGAGGTCTCCGGTCCCGATGAAGCAGACTTTGGCCTGTCTCTTGGCGGGGTGGGGGAGATAGACGATTTCGTTGATGTTCAGGTCGGTCTTCTTTGGGTCGACGTCCCTGAGTTTCACGATCGCCTCTACGGACTGCGTAAACTTCCGTTCCTTGGACTGCTCCTTCCCCTTCTTGACCAGCTCGGCCAGCTGTTGATTCGAGAGCATGCACTAAGCACGAATTCCTCAACGAGCCTCGGCGGTGGCGTTAAAAGCGTTTGCCCGATTGAGGGCTACTGGAGCTTCGAGTCCCACTTGCCTGAGTCGAGTTCTGCCATGAACTCGCGGGCGTCCTTTCCCTCGACCTTGACACCCATGCTGACGCAGCTCCCGACCACCTCTCGTACGGCGGACCGCACCGACTTGGCGTAAGAACCGGCCATCTTGCTCTTGGCTATGCCGACCACCTTGTCAAAGGGGAGGTCTCCGACGAAGTCCAAGTTGGGCTTGCCGGACCCCTTGGGGATGCCGGACTCCTTGGCTATGAGAGCCGAGGTGGTCGGGGTTCCAACGGTCACGGTGAACTGCTTGGTCTCTTGGTCGACCTCGACCTTCACCGGGACGCGCATCCCTTTGAAGTCGCTGGTCAGCTTATTGATTTCGTTCACGATGCCGAGGACGTTCACCCCGAGGGGCCCCAGCGCAGGCCCGAGTGGCGGGCCGGCGCTCGCTTCGCCACCGGTGACCAGCGTGTTAATCGTCTTCTTGTCTCCCATGCTTCAGCCCTGATTTGCGGCCCCTCCTGCGAGTCTGGCTAAAAGTCTTAGCTGCCTGCGTCTCACGGTGCCGTCGGCCCTCGCGGGGGCCGGCGAGGCTACGCCTGCGCTTCGGGCTTGGCCCTGCCCACCAGCCTGACGTAGCTGGCGTCGATGGTTATCGGCATAGCAAACGAGGTGTCTATCAGGGTGACCGTGATCTCCTGTTTCTCCTTCTCGACCCTGGCGATCTTCGCCCTCATGCTCTTGAAAGGCCCGGCGACGATCTCCACGGTGTCGTCTGGGTTGAGTTCGGCGACCATTGACTTGGTCACGAGGAACTTCTCGATGTCCTGGTACTGCATCATTCCGGGAATCTTGCTCCTCACATGCTTGAAGCCCTGGATGCTCTCGTCGACTACTTGGGAGTTGGGCGCCTCGAAGAGCACGTACCCCTTCCAGGTGTCGAGGGCGAGGACTGAGTAGATCGGCTTGCTCTTCTGCTGGGCCCGCGTGGCCACGAAGGTGGCGACGGTCCTCTCTTGGCCTCCGGTGGTCTTCACGGGGAATATGGAACTCGTTCTTTCTTGGTCGCTCAAAAAGGACACGTAGGAAACAGCCCGATTCGGGAGGTTCTTATAACATTATCCGCCAGTCATGGGCAGACTCGGCGTAGGGTCTCATCCGAAGAAGATGTTGCCGACCAGCCTAATGATGAAGCCGATTGTGCCCACCAGTGCTATCCCCAGGGTGACCAGTTTCAGGTACAGCGTGAACTCCGCCCTGTCGCTCTTGTGAGAGAGCTTGAAAATCGCGTTCGCCGACTTCAGGAAGCTTCTGAATCCCATTGGCTGACTTCGGCATGCGCCGCCGACGCGGTTTATAGAGGTAGCGGCGTGGGGCAGGATTGTGATGCCCCAGGGAGAGCCCGCAACGGTCATCGTCGCCTCTTCGTCCGACCTCGCCTCCAGGACATTAGCCGAAGCGATGGTGGCTGGCCAGGGTTTCGACTCAACTGGAATCAGCTTCCTCGGGAAGCCGGTCTTCCAGCGAGGCTCGCTGCTGTTGGCGCTCTTCGATGGCCACATCGTGAGCCCGCCCGACCTGGACTCCTACTTCAACCCCCAGGCCTACGTCTTCCTCTCGAGGCATGTGGCGGAGTCCGGAATCGCTTCGCTGACCGCCCATACGACGGGCAACTTCTCGCCAGAGGCGAAGGCCGGCGGCTTGGGGGGAGAGCTTGGTCGCGGTGACCCGGCTCTGCTGAAAGACTACATGATGGCGCTCTGGACCAGGAGGGAGAGGGTCCCGGCCTACGAAGTCAGCCTGGAGGCCACCCACCACGGGCCCACGTCCCTTTCGAAGCCCGTCGTCTTCGTCGAGCTCGGGTCGTCGGAGCGGCAGTGGGGGGACAGCCACGCCGCGGGCGTCGTGGCTGAATCGCTCGTCGAGGCGCTGACCCACAGGAGGGTGTGGGAGAAGGTGGCCATCGGGTTCGGGGGAACCCATTATCCCGAGAAATTCAACGAGGTCGTCACCGAGGGGGACGTGGCGGTGTCTTTCATCGCGCCGAAGTACGCGCTGGAGCACGTCGACGAGAAGATGGTGGGCCAGATGATCCAAAGGACGATGTCGCCGGTCAGGTACGCCCTGATTGACTGGAAGGGGCTGGGACCCCACAAGGATAGAATTATGAAGGTCGTCGCGCAGTTCGGACTGGAGGTAATCAGGGTCTGACGGCCTCAAGGTTCGCAGCCAAGGTCTACCAGCTCACTTCCGAGGTGCCGCGCGGAAAGGTCACGACCTACGGGACCATAGCGGCGAAGATGGGTAAGCCGGGAGCCAGCAGGGCGGTGGGGGCCGCGCTCAGGGCGAACCCGACCCCAATCGTTGTCCCCTGCCACAGAGTCGTCAAGCAGGACGGAACCCTCGGAGGCTACGGAGGGCCGACGGGTACCGGGAGGAAGGCCGAACTACTACGGAAAGAGGGGGTGGCGGTCCGGGGGATGCGGGTGGACCTGTCGAAGTACCTGTTCACTTGGCGGTGAGCGTGGAGAGCTCTTTGGCCCCTAGCATGAGGAAGCAGAGCAGCGCTTTCTCCGTGTGCATCCGATTCTCCGCCTCGTCGAATACGACCGACTGGGGGCCGTCAATCACCTCGGGCGTCACCTCTTCTCCCCTGTGGGCCGGAAGGCAGTGCTGAAAGACGGCGTCAGGCTTGGCGAGAGACATGAGGTTCCCGTTTACCTGATACCTCGGGAGGAAGGCCGCCTCGCGCTTCTTCCTCTCCTGGTCTAGGCCCATGGAGACGAAGGTGTCTGTCATCACGCAGTCGGCCCCTTTGACCGCAGCCCTTGGGTCGTTCACGAGCGTGATTTTTGAGCCGGTCGACTTCGACAGTCTTGAAGAGGATTCGAACATATCGCGGAGCGGTTCGTAGCCCCTCGGGGTTGCCGCGGTGAAGTCGATGCCGGCCAGCGCCGCCCCGAACAGCCAAGAGTTGCAGACGTTGTCTCCGTCTCCAACCCACGCAACCTTCAGCCCCTTCAGCCTGCCTCTGTGCTCTCGGAGAGTCAGTAGGTCCGCGAGGATTTGCGCGGGGTGGTGCAGGTCGCTCAGGCCGTTAGCCACCGGGACGGTCGCCGTCTTGGCCAAGCGCTCCAGGTCTGAGTGTTTGTTGACCCTCGCCACGATGCAATGAACGTACCTTGAGAGGACGTTGGCCGTGTCTTCCACGGTCTCTCCCCTTCCCAGCTGGAGCTCGGTCGAGCTGAGGCTTATCGGGCTCCCTCCGAGCTCGTCAATCGCCACCTGGAAGCTCACCCTCGTCCTTGTGCTCGGTTTTTCGAAAATCAGCGCCACGGTCTTCCCGTCGAGAGCGCCCCGGCCCAGGCCCGACGTCCTGCCTTCCTTTAGCCTCGCCGCCAGGTCTAGTATCGTCGTCAGGTCCTCGGGGGCAAGCTCGCCCAGTGTCAGGAGGTCTTTGCCTCTCATCGGACTGGCGAACGCGGAGGAGGGGGTTAAAGTTTCCTTACTTCAGGAGCGAGTCCAGGAACTTGCGCGAATCGAAGGGCTCTAGGTCGTCGTAACCCTGCCCCACGCCCAGGTAAAGCACAGGCTTCCCAGTGGAGTAGACTATGGACAGTGCCGCGCCCCCCCTCACGTCGGCGTCGGCCTTCGTGAGAATCACCCCGTCGAAGCCGACGTGCTTGTTGAAAAGTTCCGCCTGCGACACGGCGTCGTTTCCAGTGAGGGCGTCCGCTATGAACATCTTGAAGTCGGGCTTGACGACCCTCGCCACCTTGGCCATTTCCTCCATCAGGTTCTGGTTGGTCTGCATCCTGCCTGCGGAGTCAACGAGGAGGCAGTCGACGTGGTGCGCCTTGGCGTAGAGGACGCCGTCTCTGCCCACCGCGGCCGGGTCCGCCCCGTATCTTTGCGAAACCACCTTCAGGGAGAGCCTGTCTGCGTGCTCGGTCAGCTGCTCGATTGCGCCCGGCCTGTGCGTGTCACCGGCAGCACAGACGACCGAAACCCCTCTCTTCTTCAGCAGGTTGGCGAGCTTCGCTATGGTGGTCGTCTTACCGGTTCCGTTGATTCCGAGGAACAGGATGACGTACGGCTCTCCGAGCTTTTTCTTCTCCCCGATGCTGGCGAGTATGTCGACTGTGCCCGAGCGAGCGAAGGCGGCCTTCAGCGCCTCGTTCAGCCGTTCTCCGACCACTTCGGAGGCCTCTTCCGCGCGGTCGACCTTCACCCCCGCCAGCCCTTTCTCCACCTCTTGGGTCAGCCTCTCGGCGACGTTCTGGGCGACGTCGCTTTCAATCAGAGAGAGCTGGAAGTTGAAAGCCACCTGGCCCACCTCGGCCTCCGAGAGCCTCTTCTCTCGGACCGCGCTGGTGACCGCGGAGAAAGCCTGCTTCAGCTTGTCAAACAAGCCTAACCCTTCTGGCCCTGCTGAGCCAGAAGCGTCTGGAGAAGCTGCCGGTCGGCTTCGAGTCTCTCCGCTATTTCGTTCCTTTGACTGATCAAAGAGAACACGGTCTTCTCGACCTCGCTGTTCCGCGCCTCCAGGATTGCCACCGCTTCCTCCCTCGTCTTCTCGGTGACGACGCTGGCCCCGATGTTGATTAAGACCTTGCCAGTCGAGGGGGGCGAGGCCCTCAGCATGGCGCCTCCCCCTATCTGAATCAGGACTTCGCTCGTGGGCTTCTCGCCGAGCCCGTTTATCGCTTCGACTGCCGACCGGCTCTCGAGTAGTGCCCTTTCCAGGAGGGTCTGACGGGAGGTCAGCTCGTTGTAAGTTCCTTCGAGCACCCTCACTTCTACAACCAGGGAATTGAGCTTCTCTTCGTCACTCGTCTCCTTGCTCGTCTCCACTACACCATCTTCGATGTCAGACGTTCAGTGCCCTCGTTATAAAGACCAGCTCAGGACCGGTTGTCTGACTCCCGGCCACGGCGTTCTTCGCGTTGGCCACCAGCCCCGACGCCACGTAGGGCACTCCCCTGTTGACCGAGGTAGGGTAGGCGCCGACGCCGAGAAGCCCTCCGAGGCGAGTGACCTGCTCCTCATCGAGCCCCGGGTAGACGGCCGCCCCGCCGTTTGTAGCCACCACCAAGGCCCCCACCTGGGTGTACTCCCCAATCGGGATGCGTTCCACCTCCGTCCCGAGCACTTCGCGGACCTGAGACACTGCCCTTGCCTCCAGGATGGGGGAAACGAGCGCGCATCTGTCGTTCGCGGCGACGAGGTTGCCCACCGCCGTGTACCTGGACTCGAGCCTTGCCACGTTCAGCCCCGTCGCCGACGCGAGCTCTGCGATCTCGTTCTGCTCGGCGAGCCTGGACACGAGGATTCCCTTCCCGTTCATCGAAACGAGTGGGCCGAGGAGGCGGGATTCGCCGATGGAAGCGGGAACCGCGGTCACCCCCAGGGACCCAGAGAGCCGGTCGGACTTCGTCTGCGCGAGGCCCTTGGGCACGAGAAGGAACCTGTCGTTCGCCTTCAGGAATACGCCTATGTTGGGGCTTCGGTAGATGTCAACCAGGTGCAGGCCCAAGCGGTCACACTTGTTCTGTCTCGGGGGCGAGCTTTACGGAGACGAGGCCGTCTTCGTCCCTCTCCATTTCGAGCCTGACGCGCCTCGGCGGGTGCCTGATTCCCCGCGCCCAGACTGCCTTGTTGACGTCTTCCTTTATGCTGACCTCGGTGGCCTTCATGTGCCTCATGGTGAACTCCTTGATGACCCTGATGGCCACCTTCGCCCTCCTGTAGGGCGGAGCCTCGAAGGCGACTCCGAGGGGCACCATGTAGACCCGGGTCAGCGGCTCCATCTTCTCTTCAGACACTTGCTATCACCTTATCTTCAGCTTGCGCTGCCTCCAGTTCCTGTTCTTCGGGTTGTTGCGGACGTGCCTGTTCGTTTTCACGATCACCCAGGTGGGGACCGACCTCGTCCTCTTGGTCGCCTTTCTCAGCCTGTTCTTCTTGGCAGTGTCCTTCACTCTCGCCATTCTTACAGTCTCCTGATCTTGATCTCGCGCTTCTTCTCCTGTAACGATAGGAGCATCTGCTTCACCTGCTCGTCGTCCAAGGCGCTCTTTAGCTGCCCGCTCGAGGCGAGCTGGATGACATACTCTTCGATGGAGTTGGCCAGCTCCGGCTTGACCATCTTGACGTTGGCCAGCCTCTGCCGGGCCTCCGATGTGAGCGCCATCCTGAGGATTCCCTCCCTCATCATTTTCTTGTCGGCGGCCTGGTTGTCCAGGGGCTTCCGCGAAGGCTCGGCCATCTATCCGTACCTCGCCAGCGTCTTGTTGCCTTCGACCGCTTTCTTGAACAGCTCCACGCTCGCCTTGTCTAGCATCGCCGTCCCCTTCGAAGTGAGTATCCTTCCCTTCGGGGTTTTGGCCACGAGCTCCGCCTGCTCGAGCTGTTTGAGAATCCTTCTGATGGACGATCCCCCCGCGTCCCTGTGATGCTTGGGGAAGTAGGCGACCGCCTTGGGCCCGCCGTAGGAGCGCTCCAAGTCCCCCAGCCCGACAGGCCCGTGGAGGTAGAGCTTCCTGAGCAGAGAGGCCGCTCGCGTGAACCACCAATCCGCCTGCTGCGGTGGGCGTTCGGCGTGAGAGCCGGTCTTTGCGAAGTGCGCCCATTCGGGTGCCTCCATGCCTGGCAGCGACTTCACTTGCTCCGCTAGGGCGGGAATCAGCTTTCCTGACGGGACGTCGTGCACGTTCACCATCTTCTTCTCACGGGGCGATTTTTCAGACCCTCGGCTTATTGTATTTAAGCCTGCCCACGGCCCTTCGGCTTACATGCCCGCAGTCCAGGCATGTTATCCGGACCAGGGCGGGCTTTCCGTGCCCGAGCCTCACCCTTGCGTTGATGCCCGGAACCAGGAGGGACTTGCAACCGCTGCAGGTGAACCTCTTCAGGGAGGGGCCGAACCTGATGTTGAACTTGAGCGTCACCCTCCTGGCGAGGGCGGCTTGTCGCCTCGCGAGCTCCATGTCGGTCCGCGCAATGACGACAGACGACTCCGTGAGGAGCCTGGCCACCGCGGCCGCGTCGTCCCTGGCTTCCCTTCTCTGCTTCACGGGGGGCGGTCGGGCGCAAAAGGAATTAACCTTGCCCGTCCGCGCCGGCCACCATGCGGCTTCACTTCGTGCTGGCGGAGTCGGCACTCGAGCCGGTCCCCGAGGAGATTCGAAGGAGCCCGGCCGTGGCGAGCGACTCGAGGAGGAGAGGGGTCGAGCCCTCGCGGATTCTCCTCGACAGAAGCTTCCACCACGCGGCCATGGAGAGGCTCGAGGAGGGGGAGAAGCGCGGGAGGCCCGACCTGGTTCACGCGGCCCTGCTCAGCCTTACGGGAACCCCACTGTTCCTGGACGGGCGGATGAAGCTGTACGTCCACACGTGTCAGGACATCGTGCTGGAGATTAAGGAGGGGACGAGGGTCCCCAAGAGCTACTTTAGGTTCAGGGGGCTCGCCGAAAAGCTACTCGCAGAGAGGCCGACGGAGGGGCTGGTCAAGGTCTACCAAGCGGGAGTGAGGGAGCTGAAGAGGAGGATAGGTCCAGACTTGACGATAGGGCTGTCGATGCAGGGGGCGCCGGGCACGGCTGAGGAGGTCGGGAGGGCGCTGGCGGCTGCCGACAGGCCCTGCGTGCTGGTGGGCGGATTCCCGCGCGGCCATTTCATGCCTGGGACCGTGAGGTCGGCCGATAGGCTGATGCGAATCCACCCCAGACCTCTGGAGGCTCACGTCGTCTCGGCGAGGGTTGCTTACGAGGTAGAGAGAGCATCGGAAATGATGAACGATTAAAAAGACATGAGCGGGCTCTCCGAGTTGTGCGGTCGTCGTCCAGATCTCTCTGAGAGGAAAACCTGGTCTAGGACATCAGCCCTCCAAGCTGGTAACCCGGGTTCAAATCCCGGCGACCGCACACCGTTCTCTCTCTGAAAGACAGTAGGAAGGATTGATCACAGAAGCCTTCTGAATATAATTACATCAGTTAACAAGGGACAAGTTCTCCCCACCAGGCCAGACTGAGCGGCGGTCTCTGGGAATTCGGGGACCGGGACCGGATGCATGGTTGCATGAAGATGAGAATGAAGGACAATCAGAGATTCCACCAAGACTGTTTATGCCGTTCTCAAGATTAGAACTTTACACCCCTTCTGGCTGCCCTTCGGAGCGTGAAAGGCAGGGCGATCGCATTCTTCCTGACTGTGGTCATCGTGGTCGGAACAGGGGCGGGTTATCTCGTTGGTTACGGCAACGAGCGCACTGTCACCTCGGTTTCAACACTCATCACTGCGTCAACGTCCACCGCAACACTCGTCTCAACCGAGCTGCAGACAACGACCAGAACCGTCAATGCGGCGACCACCACAATTTGGGGGGCTCCGATTCCAGTCGCCGACGTTGAAACTGGGAATGTCAGCATTGGAGGCTCACCCTACGTCATAGCGGTGAATCCCAACGCTAGCAGAGTCTACGTAGCGGGCGGGTCGAATGTTCTGACAGTGATAGACGCGGTGTCCCACGCCGTGGTCGCCAGAGTCACACTTCCAGCCGGTTCCAGCAGTGGAATCGCCATCGATTGCAAGACTGGAACGGTCTATGTCCTTGTCGAAGGAGGGATTGTCGTGGTAAACGGTACTACCAACGCCGTCGTCAAGGAGCTACCAGTTGACTTCGGGTCGATTGTGTTCGATTCCTCGACTGATATTCTATATGGCTCTCCCGAAACTAACCCCTTCGTCAGTGATTCAGGCTTTCTTGTGGGAGTCGATGCACGAACGGGAGCCATCAGAGCGAATGTCTCCATTGGATACTCGGCGGAAGAGATAGTTGTCAATCCGCAACTCAACCTGATTTACGCCGTAGGATGTAATCAACGGGGGTTGGCATGCGAATCGACAGTTTCGGTGGTCAATGGAACGAGTGCCAGGCTGGTAAACAAGACCTCTCTAGGTTCTGAATATTACGCGACCGCAACAATAGACGAGAAGACAGGTATGGTCTACGTTTCGGGGGAAGCCCAATTGGTAGCACTGGATCCATATGGGACTGTTGTATTCAACAACTATCCTGATACTTGTGGCCCTTTCATCGGCATGGCGGATGACCCCGCGTCGAATCAGGTCATCATGGCCACGCAGAACTACAACCTCACTCTAGTATACGATGGATGGTTCGGGAACTTGGTGAACATGTATTCGCTTCCAGGTGTCCCTCAGTATGTTGCTTTCAACTCTGCGACCAATGAGACGTACGCAATAGTCTCGGAATCGCTTCTGGCCTTCCATGGCGCAGCCAGTGCCGGGCACGTCAACGACACGCTGATGGGAGCTGGCCAAACCTGCCCGCCTGTCTGAGTGCATATCGTCAGTACGGCTGGGATCTGAAACTAAGTCTCAGGTTGTGGCGACCAAACACATTGGCACAAGATGAGATAGTGACCGCTGGGTTCGTTCCAGCCTTATGCTCCGTCTTGGGAACGAGATGCATCTTTGCGAAGCGCGTTTGAGAGTCTGTCCATGGACTCGTAGTCTCCGTTGCAGAGAACGACGAAGTCCTCCAACTGGACCTTTTCCATGGGTTGCAGTCGAATTCTAGACTCGATTAACAGTTCCATTAGGCTCTTTCCTATGTCCAGTGAGAGCAGCAGCGAGTTGAGAGGATCCCCCGTCACCACGCCCAGGCCCGCATTCTTCTCTGCGTTGGCCACTAATGCCCATCCCTTTTCAGGCTGGACCCCAGATATTACGAAACCGGCACCCCTCTTGAACCTGAAGTTCCTGCCGTCCCTCGGGAATATTACTTCGTTCTTCTGAAAATCTCCGCCGACGTTGGGGGATATCCAAAGGCTGTTGTTGAACTCGAAGCGGGCCGGCGTGGGATTGCTGAACTGGCGCCTGACTTTCACGATGTTGCTGGCCGGCAAGGTCAGATAGGACGTGGAGCCCAGTACGCCCTCCAGTCCTTCCTGTTTTTCCGATTTGTAGCTGAATTTGACTCCGCTCCAGCGTCCCTCCCTGATAATCTCTGTCTGGAAGGACTCAAGGTGGCTCTTCGACTTTTCAAAGTCGAGGTCCTCTCCCGAGTACAGCGCCCTTATTCCGCCCGAGTAGTTCTGGAGGAACACTCTCGTTCCGATGCGAGGAAAGTTCGAGCACAAGTGGTTCACTCTGCCTTCTCCAGACAGGAAGTACAGACACCCAGCGAAATCGGCGCTGGCCTTGAATTGAAGCAGGCCGTTAGAGACCTTGATCACTTCTTTGCCCTCCTCCCTCTTTCGCAGGGTCGACACGCTGTGACCCGGCGTCTTGGAAAAGAGGGCCAAGTCGAGGGGAAAACGAATCAGCTGTCTCTCTGAATGGAACTCGATGGACCCGCTGTGGACGCCCAATCTTGCCTCGGCCGGAGGATAGAGGGACACGTCGGCCGAGAAGGGGGTCTTCGCTGTTACACCTTTCACTTTCAGCTCCGTTGGGGCAATTCTCCAACCCACCGGCGGAGTCAGGAGAATCCTCCCTGTCTCATCCTTATTTTTCGAGTTGATGACTTCAAGACGCGTCTTCAATCTGGCTGTGCTGTAGAGCGTGTCCTCCGTTAGTCGGATGTTGAAGAGACGCTGCGGCTCAGCCGTTCCTTCTCCAAAGTGCGTCTTCCTCTCCACCAGCGACTGCCATTTCCTGCGAACGGACCGCCAATCTCCTGTATCGATGACATAATACAGCTGTGACGTGCAGGCGGTCTGTCCGGGCTTGACCTGGCCCAGTGAGTACTCAGGAGCAAAGAGGAATTGTTCTGTGAACCTGACCTTGGCGAGCTTCTCCTTCGACCAGATCTGCCCGTAGCAGAACCCTTGGGCCTTGCTTTGGAAGCATACCCATGACTCTTTGTAATCATTCGGGTCTGTGGGCAACTCTGCCTCTGAGTTCGGGAACGAAACCATTTCGTTTACGACGATGTCTTTCAGCGGCACCACCATGGCAAACATGTTCCTCATTTCGCCCCATCCACTGATTCTCACGCTCACGTCGTAGGACGCGGTCGGGTTCTTGTTGACCACGCTGACTTGGTCTCTTATGAGCGAGGTCCCTGCAAAGAAGGTCAGGCTTCGTCTCATCTTGACGCCCGGCTTGTCGGGATGCGAACCAGACAGAACCAGCTCTAGACACTCATCACTCCTCAGAATCTCGTGTTCGAAGTCGACCAGCCTCGTAAAGCCGAAGGGCGGGCCGACTCCGATTCCTTGGTGAAATATTATGCCTTGTAGCCCGCGCGAGCCGTTCTTGTAGGCTACGTCCAGCAACGCTCCTCTCAGCTGCACCTGCGCAATCAGGTCTTCACTTTCGACCACGACGACCTTTCCCGCCTCTCTTTTCTCAACGAATGAGACCACGCCTCCAGGTCTGAGGCACCTGAGGAAGACGGTCTCGGTCTTGGTTTCAATGCTGGCCCCCTTGACGCGACCTTTAGCGAGCAGCAGCAGAGGGATTGAAGAAGTAGGCTGATCCTCAGGGATTCTCATCCTGATGCTGAGGCCCGAATGGCTCTTCGATGGAACGCCTACGGGTATGGTGTTCTCCGTGATTGAAAGCCGATCGTACTCGTCGATGACTGAGATATGCCCCTCGAAACGCTCCTTGGAATTGTTGAACAGGTTCACCTGAATGTTCCCCGCAGTTCCAGGGGCCCCTGTCAAATTCTCCGGAAAGGTCCTGAATTCAAGTAGCGGTTTGATCCGCATCCCGACCTCGAACGGAACCAGCTCTCCATCAAGTATCAGGCTTGCCTTGATTGTCTTCTGTTTCCGAGAGACATCCGGAACCTCCATGTCTGGTCTAACTACGAACTTTGCTTCAAGCCTGAGAGATTTCCCGTCCTCGACCTTGAACGACCCCGGAGGTTGACCGACAAACTCTAGGCCGTCAAACCCGGACAGAAAGGTTGAGCCCTGCATGCTCTTCTTCGTCCCGTTAACAATTTCTAGAATGAACGTGTGTTCTATTCCTGCGACGACCGTGTGATCTTCGAGACTACACAGAATCTTCAGACGTTCGTCACCGAAGATCCTCTCAATTCCCGATATGCTTCTGCCATGTCTGTCGACCCAGACCCTGAGGTGGTCCTTGCCCGCTGCGAATTCGTATGGGTACACTTCCATTCCCTCAACCCTGAACTCGTCCGGAACGAGGTCAAGCCTTCGCACATGAGACGAGTACCACTCGTGTTTCTTGAAGAACTCCTGCGCCAGGGGAAATCTGACAATCCCCGGGACAAAGTCCTGCATGTAGACACTGGTCTCTGGCACCCAAAACATTCCGGACTTCTTGTATAGGGGTACGGCCCGCATGTTTCCCGCCCAGGTGTTGAGGTCCACTCGTCTGTAGCCGCGGTCGGCCGCGATCTGCATTGCTTTGAGAATCAGGGCCTTCCCATGCTTCTTGCCGAGAAAGTCGGGGTGGACTCCAAACACTCCTATGTAGGCAGCCTCCGCGTCTTCAGAATGAGGATGAAGACTGCAGACACCAGTGAACATCCCTCTGTAGGTGGAAATCAGGACGCAGATGTTCTTGACGCCGGCGGGGAAAGAGCTCAGCACTCTTTCCGCCGTGAACGGAACGCCCCTCGTGAACCCCCCGGGCCAGAGGTCGCCACGATCGAAGGAGTTGAAGAGCCCAGCTAACTCTTGGGCGTCCTCATCTCGAAACTTGACAATCTTGACTGCAGATTCCGGTCTCTTGCTCATTTCGGATCATGCGTGCATTGACGCTGACAGCCTGCGCTCCTAAGAGACGCCTTTAAGGGATTCCCGGCCCAGGCGTCTCTTCCCAGCCCGATTTCGTACGAGTCTGGACGCAGCCAGACTGACAGGCGCGATGGTGAAAGTCGTGCAGATGACTCTTACGTGGGAGTGTCTCAACCTGAAGTCGTGGGATAGGTCCCTCTGTAGGTCTCTGAGCAGGGCTGGGTGTACGAGATCGTTTCGTTGGTAGGGAGGAAAGAAAGCGTGTAGGAAGCCTGCTTGCCCTGGTTGGGAGACCCGGGAAGATTCAATACGACTGTGCTGTTGGCGAGCACGGTTTCGTTTTGCGGTATGGCGAACCAGTCACCGGCGAAAGGGCCCCTGACTGAAATGCCCAGCGGGCCCACGGTGGCTGTGCCGTTGACACCCGCAACCCATACTCCATATGAATTGGCATTCCTGACTGTAGCGTAGCCGACTGATACGTTTAGCGAGTCAAAGGTAACTCCCAAGTTGCTCAGAAGGTCGGGACAGTCGAGCGGAGCGTTGGTGGAGGGGCTCGTGGACCACTTTCCGGAGTACCAGCATAGAGACACCCAGTTGGCAAGGTTTCCAGCCTGCGCGAATGTGAAGCAGCCACTCACATGGCCGTCGACCGTGACATCGGCCATGTACTTGTTGGTCGGGAACCAGCACGTGGCACCTGACGTGGATCCTGGCGGCACGCCGGACTCGGCTAGGCCCCCGTTTACCGCTTCGACAGGCATCAGAGTGGTCGTACCGTTGGCACCTGTGCCGTTGACCATTATTGGAAGCATCATGGAGCACCCTGTCGTGACGACCTCGAAGCGCGAAGTCTCGTTGTTAGTCACAGTCATCGTGCATGACCCAGCGGAGAGACTGCACACTGCGCCCGTCTCCGTCAACACGAAGCCATGGCACATGACAGACCCCGGAAGCGACGGCCTCTCGTAGACCTGCCCGCAAGGGTTGGGAATGGGGGGCCGCGGCCCGACTTCCCGGCTCAGGTAGAGTCCGGTTCCCAAGGCCGCGCCGGCCACTATGAGGACAAGAACTGTGATGGTGATGGTGAACCTCTTTCCGCGGGTTTTTTTTGCTGGATCCCGTCTTTCCAGTGTCATTGAGGCCAGTCACGCATAGGCCATTGGACTAATAGCTCTACGGCCCAGAACGCAGGCCAGGCGGGCCGAGTAGACTCGGCTGAGATTTCCTTTGGCGGACTGTCGGGTCAGTCGCGGCTGCGGTGAAGTAGGGACCTCCTCGCGAGGTACTCCGCAAGGACCTTCCTTTGCCCCCTGCGAAGTATCTCTCCGAGAGTTGAGGTCCTCACTCCTGTTCTGTCGGCGAGTTCCTTGAGCCCGAGCTTCTTGGGGAAGTCGAAGTATCCGAGTTCGTAGGCAATACTCAGGATCTGCTCCTGTCTAGTGGTGAGGAGGTCGGTGTCCCCCATGGCTCTCCGCCTCCTGACTTCAAGGGGGATTTTCTCCTGCTCGAGGGACCGGATCAGCTCCTTGTAGGAACTGTCGCTGCCGAGGACGGTCCACCTTGCCCTTTCGCCCGAGCTGATGCCCACTGACTCCAGGAAACACTTCGACCTCGCTACCTGCTTGCACACCGTGCATCTGCTGGAAATGGCCGCCCCGTAGATGTGGCCGCTGTCCGATCGCATGATTTCCATCTGGATTACGTCGGCGTCTTTTTTCATGGCCGCGAGGAGCTCGTCGGCCACGCCAGGCTCCACCTGGATGTCGAACAGGTGCTCCACCAGCCCTTTCGGGAGCAACTTGGAGTCAAGTATCTCGATTTCTGCGGAGAATTTCCTTGATGCGGCTCTTATCCAGTTGTGGGGCTGGGGGCACTGCAGGACCGCTTCGAACACGGAGCGCCGATGGGGGTCAGTTATTTAAGAAATGGAAGCATGACGAGAACCCTGGGCTCTCAAAAGCAGATGAGCCTGGTGCAAGAGCCGCGTCGTCCCCACGTCCCTATAATCTAAGGGCCAAGGCTTAACTCAATCCGTCCTGTGCACCTTCTCGAATGACGATGGTTCGGAGATGCGG
The DNA here is from genome assembly GCA_035626235.1 of Nitrososphaerales archaeon. GTDB lineage: Archaea > Thermoproteota > Nitrososphaeria > Nitrososphaerales > Gagatemarchaeaceae > DATFYP01. The sequence goes on from DASPOB010000052.1 coordinate 52,447, forward strand.
CGGCCGGAGGGCAATGTCGTCCGTGCAGGCGCTCACTGTCTTCTTGGTCTTGTTCATGGCGGCTGGGTCGGTCGTCTACCTTGACACGACCCAGAACCTTAGCAGCCAAATCAGCAGCCTTCAGAGCGAGGTCAACTCACTGCATGCTGAAGGAGCGACGGCTTCCCTTACGAACATCACGTACACGCAGGCGCCGTCCTCGACCACAGCCCGGTTGGCCCCGGCCGTTCGAAGAATCGTCCTGGTCGCCGAGCCAGCCAAGATCACGATTGCGACCAACGTCACCTACGACGCATGGACGTTCAACGGGACCGTCCCCGGACCCACGATAACGGCGAACCAGGGCGACACCATCAACTTCACGCTGATCAACGACTTCACGGACATGAGCCACTCGATAGACTTCCACGCTGCACAGGTCGACTGGTCTACGGACTACGCTGAGGTTCCGCCCGGAGGGTCGAAGTCATTCACCTTCACCGTGAGCTACCCAGGCGTGTTCATGTATCACTGTGGGTCCCAGCCCGTCCTGGAGCACATCTCGAATGGGATGTATGGTGCCATAATCGTCAACCCAAACCCTCCGCTGCCTCAAGCCACCGGGGGTCAGTACGTCCTCGTTCAGAGCGAATTTTACACTAATTCGAGGCCAGGAACTGACGGGGCGTTCGCCGGAAACTACTCAGAGATGCTGGCTTCGACCCCCAACTATGTCGTATTCAACGGGAGGGCCTTTCAGTATCAGAAGGCCCCTCTGCAGGTGCTCCCCAACCAGCTCGTGCGGCTTTACATTCTGAATGTCGGCCCCGACCACTGGAGCGCGTTCCACGTCATTGGGGCGCTAATGGACACCGTCTACGTAGACGGTGACCCGTCGAACGTGATGCACGGCCTCCAGACGCTGAACATTCCGCCGTCCGGCGGTGCAATTGTCGACATGTACTTCCGCGACCCCGGTGGAAAGAACCCGTTCGTCACTCACGACTTTGCGGACGCTTCCAAAGGCGCGGTCGGCATGTTCGCGGTGGGAGGCGGGTCGCCGGGCTCGTCAACGACTACGACTTCGACAACCGCCGCGACGACTGCGGCTCCCGCGGCCTCCGTGCAGGTGAGAATCCCTCCGGGGGCCGGCGCTGACACCTCGTCCTTCGGATACTCGCCTGCCACCATCACCGTGGTCATCGGGGTGAACAACACGGTGGTCTGGACAAACGACGACAACATGCCCCATACCGTGACGTCGGTGAACAAGATCTTCGACTCGGGGAACCTGAACCCGGGAGACACCTACAGCTTTACGTTCACCACTCCAGGGACATACCAATACGGCTGCTCCTACCACCTCTGGATGAAAGGCACGGTTATAGTAAGGGCGGCGTAGGCGAGGACGGGTGCCTCAGGAAGCTAAAGGGAACGCGCCAACGAACCCCTCGAGACGCAGGATGCTGAAGCTGCTGGCAGTGGTCACCCTTGGTGGAGCCGCCGGCCTACTGGGGTCAGGAGTCATCCTCGGTCGGGAGCAGGGACGAGACACCTGGGTCGGATCTCAGCAGAATCCAGAAGGTGCCAGTCAGGAGCCTGAGTCGTATGTCAAGGTCAAGGTGAAGTACTTCCAGATGGCCAGTACACTTCCCGGCATCAAGGAAGAGACGGTAACCTTGGAGAGCCCGGCGCACTATAACCAGCTCCTCGCGACCGTAATAGGCGAACACCCTGCCTTGGCTGGAATGTTACCCAACATGATGGTCCTTGTGGACGGGTTGGTAGCCAATCCGAACACCTCCTTGAACGACGGCGACGAGGTCGATTTCATCCCAGCGACATCCGGCGGTTAGGGGATAAACAAAACTCGGTACGGGTTTTAAGACCCTCTGGAGCAGGCTCCCGATGCCGTTGTGACCGGATGGGCGAAGAGCCCTCTCGTGCTTTTGTAACGGAATTCGGCGCTCCCGCACCTAGCATATCGGCAAACATGATTGCAGCAAGGCGGCGTACCCCATCTACCAAGTGGTTTGGCGAAAGAGAAGGGCGCGGCACAACATGATCGGCCAGGCGCCGGCTGCGCGTAGCTTCGCCTTGCGCTCACTGGCAGCCAATCAAATCGGTTCAGGTGCGGGGACAGTCCAGCTTAAATTCGCGGGCAAGTCGGAGGGCGAATTGAACTTGCAGGGACGTGAGGGGTAATGGTAGACAGAGTTTACAAGGCTGGCTTGCCCCGCCTGAGGAAAGCTCTCGAGCAATTGAGTGAGGAGTTCTCCAGTCTTGATTCGCATACGAATTGGACCAAGTTGAGGATTGAGCCGCTGCTGAAACACATAGACTCGCTTGAACTGCAGTTGCGCTCGGAAGAGTTCTCAGGGGAGTCTTCACGCCTGAGGAAGGGGGTGGCAATGTTTCATTCGGACCTGGTGTATCTCAGAGAGAACGTCAAGGCACTCCAGAGGGTCCTGCAGTCTGAGAAGAAGCCCAAGAAGTAACCGGGCTTGCGTAACTTCGACCGCGTCGCAGGCATCTACGACTCGACCAGGAAACTCCCGGATCCTGTGATGAGCACTGTTGTTGAAGCGCTTGCTACCGAGTTGCAGGATCGCGGCGCGATTCTCGACGCGGGGGTGGGGACTGGGAGGTTCGCCGGCCCACTCAGAGACAAGGGTCTCGACGTCGTGGGTCTGGACGTGTCGCAGGCCATGCTGTCAGAAGCCAAACGGAAGTCGCTTCAGGACCTGGTCAGGGGTGAACTTACGACCATGCCCTTCACTGACAAGGCCTTCGACTCCTGCCTGATGATTCATATCCTGCATTTGGTCGAAGACCCTGCAAGCCTGCTCTCCGAAGTCGCGCGGGTCTGCAGGACTAAGGTCGTTTCACTGGCCGAGACGAGCGATACTGTGAGCGTCAGGGAGGACTACATCCGTCTAAGCTCGGAGGCGGGTTATGGTTGGGGCGGGATTAGCGAGACGAAGCTCACCTCGCTTGTCTCCCCCGCGAAGCTGACCGACATCGTTAGCTATTCTGTGGAGACAGACATCGGCGGCGAAATAGAGTACTTCAGAAACAGACTGTCGGCAGTCACCTGGGATCTACCGGAAAAAATCCATGAAGGGATCATCGCCAAGCTGGAGTCTACGCTCAGCCCTGGAATCTCCAAATGCAACAGGACAATCAAACTGGCCGCCTGGGAAGTAGACAGCATTCAATCCGCCATTCCTTCGTTGGTTGGAAGAGACTGATTCAGTTCTCGGCTGTGAACAAGGTCAGTTCTGGGAAGCCGCCGCTTCTTCTGGCCTGAACCTATTATCGGAATGAACCCAAACGTCAGCGCGCAGCGATGGTACCCCAGGCCGCCGGCCGCTACCTACGCCTGCCGGCCAAAGGAGCAGGATTTGACATGCCCACGGAACAACCGGGGCTCTCTCATCAGAGAGGGATAAGTAAGGCGCCGACGGAACCAAGAGGCACAGGGCTTGGTCTTCGACTACTCGAAGCTCCCGCGGGAATTCCCGAGGAAGTATGTGCCTCGCGACATGCCCTTCGACTGGGAATCTCTTTCTCCGCTTTTCGACGAATTGAAGGGAAGGCCCGTCAACACCAGAGAGGACCTCGAGAAGTGGATGGCTGACGAGGACGAACTCGACGCGGTCGTCTACGAGAGGAGAGCCCTGACGATGGTGAACTACTCCAGGCAGACGGATGATGACGAATTCAAGAGGGCCTATACCGACTTCGTTCAGGAGCTTGAGCCACTCATCAAGTTGGCGGCCTTCGAGCTGGTCAAGAAGTACGTAGCGGCGCCCGTAAGGCGCGAGTTGCCGCCGAGCCAATACATGACCACAGACAGGAACAGGGAGAACGTTGCAAGAATCTTCAGAGAGGAAAACGTTCCGCTGGAGAAGGAAGAGGCCAGGCTCGTCCAGAAGTACCAGGGTGTCATGGGTGCGATGAGCATCCAGTTCAAGGGGGAGGAGAGGACCCTGCAGCAGATGGCCAAATTCCTCGAGGAGACGGATCGGAAGCTGAGGGAGGAATCCTGGAGGCTGTCCACGTCCCGCCTCCTTGAAGACGCCTGGAAGCTCGACGAAATCTACGACGGCATGATCAAGATTCGAACCTCCATAGGCAAGAACGCGGGGTTCCAGAACTACCGGGACTACGCGTTCAGGCTAAGGAACAGGTTCGACTACACGCCAGAGGACTGCACGAGGTTTCATGACGCCGTAGAGAAGTACTTCGTCCCCCTCAGTCGCGAGGTCGATGAAGAAAGAAGGCGCAAGATGGGCCTCGGCAAGCTGGCGCCATGGGACCTGAACGTAGACCCGGACGGGAAACAGCCCTTGGCGCCGTTCGGCAGAGCTGACGAGCTCGTGGCAGGATGCGCGAAAATCTTCAGCCAGGTCGACCCCCAGTTTTCCAGGTATTTCGACATGATGACATCCCTCGAACTCCGCGACCTGGAGAGCAGGAAGGGCAAGGCGCCGGGTGGATTCCAGGACGAATTCACCGAATTGAGACTCCCCTTCATCTTCATGAACGCCGCCAAGAGGGACGGCGACGTCAGGGTCCTGCTTCATGAGTCCGGCCACAGCTTTCACAGCTTTCTGATGCGGGAGGCAGGGCTGCCCTTGTTCAACTCTGGCCAAGGCCTTCCCGCCGAGTTCGCGGAGGTGGCCTCCACGTCGATGGAGCTGGTAGGCGGGGAACACCTCGAAGGCATCTTCTACGGCCCTGAGGACACCAGGAGGTCGAACAGGGAAGAGGTCATCGACATGATCAAGCTGTTCCCTTGGGTCGCGACCATTGATTCATTCCAGCACTGGGTGTACACAGCTCCGGGGCACTCGGCGGACGAGCGAGCGGAGGCCTGGTCGCGAATCTTCAGGCGCTTCTCAGGGCTTGAAAGCTATGAGGGTTACGAACAGGCGCTGCGCTACAGGTGGCAGCGCCAACTCCATCTCTACCAATACCCGTTCTACTACATCGAGTATGGAATCGCCACCCTGGGGGCTCTTGGGATTTGGCTTAGGTATCGCGAGGACCCGAAGGGGGCGGTGGCCTCTTACAAGCGCGCCCTATCTCTGGGAAGCTCAAGGACTCTTCCGGAGCTGTTCCAGGCGGCCGAGCTTCCGTGGGACCTAGGACCCGGGTCGATTGAATCATACGCTCGCGAGCTCAGGACCATTTGGAAGAGCTACGCCTAGGGACCGACGGCCTCGGCAGGACCGGGTAACTTTATCACATCTGCGCCCAGCCAGATCGTAGGATGAAGGTAGCGATTCTTGTGTTCCCCGGGGTGGAAGAGCTCGATTTCGTGGGCTTCCTTGAAGCCCTGTCCGTTGCGAACAGGCTGGCGGGAAGGGAACACTTCGAGACCGAGCTGGTGGGGACATCGGCAGGCACCATAACATGCAGCGGCGGCATGCGCGTCGTACCGGACCTCACTCTCGATGAACTCGGGAGGCATGACCTGCTCTTCGTTCCGGGCGGCGGAGCGTCCAGGGGGACTGGAGTGGACCTGATCATGAAGAATGAGCGAGTTCTTGACACTCTGAGGAAGTCTCATGGAGATGGCATGAGAGTCTGGTCGGTCTGTACCGGCGCACTTGTGCTCGGCAAGGCAGGCCTCCTCAAGGGGAGACGGGCCACGACGCATCACTCGCACATTGACAAGCTCGAATCTGCAGGAGCGAAGGTCGTCCGGGAGAGAACGGTCACTGACGGCAGGGTGACCACGGGCGGGGGGATCACCTCGTCAATCGATGTCGGGATAGAACTGGTGAAGGGCGAACTCGGCGGGAGACTCGCGAGGAAAGTCCAGACGGCTCTGGAGTATCCGCCTCCAGGGATGCGCCAGGAAGGACGACGGTTCAAACTGAACCGATAGCTTGTCTCAGGCACTTGGAGCCTTGCGAGAGATCCTCTGATGTGGCCGCGCGTTGCTCACCCATTGAAAGAAACGTTCTGGACCGTCCAGGCGTTCTCTTCTACCGGGACCACGATTCACGGTAGGGCTTGCTCCGAAGAAGAATTACTTCAGCCTTCGTCTGAGCAGGACGAGCTCGACCTTCTTGCCGTCCACGTCTTCGGCGGCAGTGCCGGCTCGAACGAAACCGTTACTTTCGTAGAAGCCTATGGCCCTCCTGTTGAAGACTTCGGTCTTCACGACAGCTCCCTTGTACCCGTGGTTAGCGGCTAACTCCAGCGCCCTCTTGGCGAGGGCCGTGCCCACCCCCCTGCGTGTGTGGTACTCGTCGACGATCATCCCCGCAAGCTCGATCGTCTCTGGGTCGAATTCCCTGGTGGCGGCAAATCCCACCACGCGGCCGTCCTCCTTGGCCAACAGGACTCTAACTTTGGAACCGGAAATCAGTCCTGCCAGGTGCTCGCCTGAGGCCAGCGCCTGAACGTTCTCCTCTGACGCGCCAGTCCACCCCCATGCCGAAGGGCCAGCGATCATCCAAGCGTCGAGTATGAAGGTTCGAATGCTCGGTATGTCCCGTTGGATGGCCTCGACTACCTTGAGGCCGTCTGGAGTGGGATTCGGCAACCTCTCTGCGTTCGAGCTTCAAACTGCGCGTATTTACGAGAGACACCGATTCCCGTGACGGCAGACGTGGCTTCCAACGCCCCCAGAAGGCTTAACAGAGATTTGGCGGGTCGGATTGCCCATGAAGGAACCCAAGTCGGGCCGCGAGTTCCACCGCAGGACCGCAGCACAATGCTTCAACAAGGCGTGGGATTACCTCGAATTGAAGAGGAGGACGCCGGAAGCTGACCGGGAGATGCTGCATCTGGCCCACGCTTCCCGCTATCATTGGGGAGTCGTCGGAGGCCCGAAGAACTTGGCTGTGGGAGACTGGCAGTTGTCCAGAGCCTACGCCGAATTGGAACAGCCGCAGCTGGCACTCCAATTCGCGAAGTCGTCTCTGGAGGTTTGCGAGAAGAACGGGCTTTCTGATATCGTGCACACGGCAAATGAGGCGATGGCGAGAGCCTATGCCGTCTCCGGGGAACTCTCCCTTGCGCGGAAGCATCTTGCCAGGGCGCGTCGGCAACTCGACCTGCTGAAGCTGGAGAAGGAGGACAGGACAATCTTTACCGACCAGATCGAGCAGACTGCGCGAATGATTGGGGAACACTGAATAAACGAGCGACCCGACAGTTTCTAGGCTAGGACGAGGACAAAGCCCACCAGGAAAGCCAAGACCGGGACAACAATCCAGACGGCAACAGTCTCGGCGGTCAACCCCCTGTTCAGCACGGCTATGTTCTTAGTGTAAGCGGCCCCCAGCATCCCTCCCAGCAAGCACTGGGTTATGGACACGGGTATGGCAAGCTGAGTCCCGACCCAGACCAGGACGGAGCTTGCGAGGAAGGCTGTGAATACGCCTTGGGGGCTGAGCGAGAGCATCCTGTCCCCGATGGTCCCGCTCACGCCGCTCCGCGTCGACACTGCCGTCCCGGCAACCGCGGCCAAAGTGACCGCCGCGAGCACCTCGGCTCCCTGGGGAAAGACCCCCGCGACCCCCGTGCCGCCTAGAATCAGCCCGACGTTATTGGCACCCAAAGTGTAGGACACGAGCAGGGCGCTGAAGACAGAGCCTGCCCTGGTGAAGGAGTCGACGAGGAGAAGGCCGAACTTGGCCATGTACTTCGAAGTCCAAGTGTAGGCGACGAAGGTCAGCGCGGCTGTGGCCAGGGGCGCGACGAACCAAAAGGCAACAACCAAGGCAGACCGCTCCACGTTGATTGGAATGGAGACGGAGAACGAGGCCCCCAGGAAGGCTGCGACCATCACCATGCTGATGGACACGGGCAGGCTGAGCAGGGTCAGCACGAGCGTGAAGACGACCGCAGTCAGCAGAGTTGCCAGGAGGACGCCTTCGGTCGAGGTCGGGGCCAGGGTCCCGGCCATACCTGCGTACATCTTAGGCCCCTCAAGGATGACCCCTAGGGCAAGGCCGAGAACCGAGATCCCGAGAGCAGACCGTGCTGACGCCGCGCCGGAACCCCGCAGGTTGCCGAACAGGAACGACCCGTTGTTCCACCCGAAAAGGAATGCCAGGAGGACAGCGAGTCCGACGAGGTAGCTATCCATACCCTTTCGCGACTAGGACGAGGATTACGTCGCTGGCGTCTTCGGCGTTGTCAGCGATGTTGTCCGCCATGAAGACGAAGTCCCTGAGCTGTATCACGGTCACGGCTGACATCGCGTTCGCCCTACCGAACAGCTCCTTCAGCAGTGCGTCCTTGGCCGTATCGGCCTCCTCTTCGAACTCTTCGACAGCGTGCACTTTCGAGAGGATTTGCTTCTTTCCCATGCCGAAGGAGGCAATCAGGGTCGAGAGGGCGTCCACCGCTGACGTGAGGTTGGCAAGGAAGAGCCGTGCGTTTTCGGAGGCAAAAATCGCACGGCCTTCGTCAAGCAGGGCGGTATCCGAGGAAAGGTAGCGGGCGGCGTCCTTCGCGCTATCGGCGATGTTGTCGATTCTCTCGAGGAGCTCCAGCATATCTTCTCTTACTCCGCCGAAGAAGGCGCCTTCCGCTATCTTGAGGCTCAACTCCCGATGGATGGCGTCCGCCTCCGTCTCCGTGCGGAAGACATCCGCGATGTGACGGGCGGTCCCTGCTCGGTCGTCACTCGCCGCGGCAACGACGGCGTCCGAGAACGCCTGGACTGACTGGTGCACGGTGGCGAGATGCTTCTTGACTCCCTCGATTATCGCGTTTTCCTTCTTGTATGAAAGGAAGCTGAAGTCGACCATGACGTTGCACTTTAGTGCCCGAGCCTTTAAACAAGTAAGCTTGTTGTTGAGCAGGTCCGCTGAAGGGAATTTCAAGGCCGCCGCGCGATTTCCGCCGCGGAACGACCTGCTGGAACGGAGAGAAGGTCGATGGCGCAGGAGCCGGAGAGAGATTTCCGTCCAATCTTAGAAGGGGATAGGACCGTTTGGAGGTTCGGGGTTATGCCATGGCCCTTCAGATCTTCCAGTAGGGCTTGTTGTCCTCATCGACCTTTAGACACTGACAGCTGATTGACCAGTACTCACCGGTCTGGTCGTTGTCCTTGTAGTCCTTCTGCGCCTTCGCCTTCGTCAACTTGCCCTTGGTCTCGTCGCCCGGCCTGTAGTTCGGGTAATACACCTCGTCCTCGGTCAATTCCGCCGTATCCTCTTTCGCCCCCGGCTTTCTCACGGTCTTGAAGTGCCCTACGACGACAAAGCATCTGCACTTCTGGTCCTTGGTGGATTGGCAGGGATCCTCCTTGTCGGGCGTGCACCCGTAAACCCACTGCTCGGGATCCTTTTCGTCGCCGCCGTGCCTGAGCATGGGGAAGCCCTCGGAGAGACGCTGACACTTGCCGTCGGGGCATCGGGCGAAAATCCTAGGCAACGCGGGCCAAAGCCCCAGGCGATAGATAAACGGCGTGGTGGCGAAATCTCAACTTCTGGAATCCGCGATTCGAGCATGGACAGGCGTGCCGCGGGTCGGATCTGTTATTACACAGGTTGGTTCAAATCCATCGGCCATGCGGCGACTGACGAGTCCACATTGGGCGACATACGTGCAGACAGTTGGACGTGCGCTAGTCCATCGGCAATACTGTTGATAGATGTAATCTGGATTGATGGTGGGAACTTGAATACTTCTCGTCGGTGCATCTATCTTCTCGACCTATTGCTTTGTCGCTCGGCAGACTTGCGGAGTCGATTCAGTTCGGCAATCTTCTCCCTGTACTCCTTTTTCTTCTTCCTGTTTCCTTGGGTTCGTGCCTGGTCGTATAGCTTCCTTAGTTTCTCTTCTTCCAGGGCATAGCCCGACAACAGGGGAAATGAAGGTACGGTGTCTAGTTATGCCTTTCAGACCTATGCGGTAGAGCTAACCCAGCCGCAAGGGTTCTCTAATCAATCGTTGCTATTATCTCGCCATTCGTCTTGTCCATTATGTTGATTTGTTGGGGGTGCTTCATGAAGACAACCTTGCCCAAACACGTCATCAACTGCAGACCCTTCTCGCTGTCCAAATCCTCAGAACTACCCGACGAAACCATATCCTTCCACGCACCTCTGGACTTCGGTACGCCGTAGGTCTTGATGTGTTTGACAACCGACTGGCTGTTGTAGAACTTGGACCTGGTACCCTGGTCTGATTTCTCGTTCTCCATGCTATTTTTCGCCAGACAGTATCACACTATAAAAGGCGTCCCTTTAATTAGGCCTCCAAAAACTGGTCGCCACCGGAATCGAACAGCGGTAGGATGTGTGAAAGCAAATGAGTTTCGGACAGCGAGGAGGATACGGAAATCGAGGAGGGTATAGAAGCAGTTCCGGTTCCTTCAACAAGCCAGTCGAAGTTGGTAAGGAGTACAATGTCAGCATCTCCGACACCAGCAGACGTGGGGAGGGGATTGCCAGGATCGACGGATTCGTGATCTTTGTCCCAGGGACGAAGCAGGGCCAAAACGTAAGGGTGAAGGTCACCCAGGTCTCGGAAAGGTTTGCTTCTGGACAAGTCGTGCAGAGTTCAGGCGACCCTGCGGCATCTGCTACCGAGTCGACAGGAAAGACGGAGAGCTAGCAGGTCGAAGGGCTCCGGCGCTGTATGTTGGTTGATCCGAAGAGGATTGACCAACCTCTTTTGTGTTTACGAGAGCGCACTCACAGTAAGGACACTCGGGTTCGCTGGATTTCGATTATCTTCGATGTGATGCGGCGTATGACCTAGAGCGTGGGCTATCAGTGCGCCATCCTTGATCCCGTCCATGTTGTCTCC
>DASPOB010000053.1:0-4829 GCA_035626235.1 Nitrososphaerales archaeon
CCCATCATGGGCGTAATCCAGGGCCAGGTCGAAGATGAGGCAACTGGCGCCGACGAATATGGTCCCGGCAAGACCGGTCCAGAGGAGGCTCCAGACGATTTTGATGTACCCCACTAGCACGAGCGAAGAGAGGAAGGAATAACCCAGCGGCAGACCGATGAAGAGAAACACCTTGTGGTGGAGCCTGTACTTTCCCAGGAAGAAAGGACGGGCGACCCCACGTCTGAACATGGCGTCTCCGAACTCGTTCAAGGCCGAGGCTATCACCATGGTGGCAAAGAATCCCACCGCGATTCCGAAGTATATGTTCAGGTCGAGTGGTCCAACGTTCATTCCTATGCCTCCTTCGGGCCCTACCCCCACCCGCGACCGGCCATAAAAAGGCAAAAGAAGACTTTATCGCGCCAAAGCTCTGCATGAAACCACACCGGTTACACGACCCATGGGTAGAGATGTTTCATCGGAGAGGTTGAAGCGGTGTTTCGAGGCGCAAATTGTCAACAATAGCCCATTACGGCGGGATTGCGAAAAAACCCGACCTTGCGGAGGGGGACTGGATGAGCACTGGCCAAAGGACCGGTTGAACGAAGAAAAGGGCGAGTTATCGGGACGCGGCCGTTCTGCGTGCCGTTAATTCCCCTGATTCCTGACAACCCGGGCAAGCTTCTCCTTTAGTATCCTCCCAACGGTGGCGCCGTCGGCCTTCCCCCGGAGCTCCTTCATTGCTTCCCCCATGATTGGCGAGAAGGCTGATTCTCCCCTTTCAGCAACGAGAGCCGACTGCCTCGCGATCAGTTCGTCGATAACGGAACTCACCTTCGAATCGTCGACAGCTTCGAGCCCAAGCTTGTGTATCGCCTCTTCGACGGGCGTCCCTTCCTTTCCCACAAACTTCAGGATGTCAGGGACTGCCTCCTTGGCAACCCGGCCGGCCGCGACCTCCTTGAGGACCTCGGTGATTACCTTCAAAGAGAGGGCGCCTTCCGGCACTCCCTCCCTCCCCAGTCGCGTGGGGACATCGACCATGACAGAGGCGACGACAGAAGGCTCCAGCTTCAGCTCCTTCGAGAGGGCTTCGAAGGCCGCGTCGCTCTCGGAGTCATAGAGCTTGAGCGCGAGGTCGCTGCTTAGAGAGTAACCGCTTGCGAGTCTCGCTACCCTGTGCTCCCAGTCCTCCGGAACCTGTCGAGCAAGGAGGGCGAGCCTGTCTTTGGTCACTAGGATGTTGGGTATGTCAGTCTCGGGGTACATCCTCTGGGAGCCAGGCCTTGGCCTCATGTACCTGGTCTCGCCGTACTCCGTCGCGGCCCTAGTCTCCGCCGGCACTCCTGAAGGGGCCTCTCGGAGCCTGGCCGACAGGGGCGATATGCACCTGCTGACTACCTCGGCGGGGCCGGCAAGAAGGACAAGGGCGTCGTCAACCCCCGCCCCCGTGGCATCCCTCAGCGCAGACTCCTCAAGCTTCGAAATCCCTTGGGCCAGGAACTCGTCAGAGTGGATAATCCCTCCAAGGCCGTTGACCCTTGCCACCTCAGCGACCTCCTTTCCGAGCCTCATCCCAGGGTAGGGCTCCCACCCCAGCACACCGGCGAGCCCTGTCGCCTTGATCGCAACCACCCTTCCGCCTTCCGAGATCTGCTGCCTAACGACCTTGGAATCAGAAACTGAGAGCAGGTCCGTAACGTCCTTCGCTTGACAATCAACGCGCCTCACCCCCCTCCCCCTGAGCTTCTCTGAGACCCTGATCAACCCAAGCTGGCGCCTCCTCTCGTAGTCCACGACCTTCGGCAACAGGTTGAGCTTCTGGACCCCTTTGACCTCGATGACCTTGCCTCCGCGAAGGGAGATGTTCATGTCCTGCCTTATGGTCCCCAGGCCTCTTGCCACCCTTCCCGTTGACCTCAGCACCCTCCCTAGATGCAGAGCGACCTTGCCGACAAACTCAGGTTCCCCTCTGACAGGTTCCAGGGCCACCTCCACCAGCGCGACCCCGAGCCGGTCGAGGGCGAAGTGTCTGGAGGCCTCGTCCTCCCCGATTATCCTCGCCGCGTCCTCTTCGACGGTGATCGACTGCACCCCAACCCTCGTCCCTTCGACCGTGAACCCCCCTCCGAACCCGACCACAGTCGTCCTCTGAAAGCCGGCTGTGTTCGACCCGTCTATCACTATCTTCCTCATTACATGGACCTCGTCCACCACGTTGGAGCCCAGGGTCTTCGCCACCAGGAGGGCCGAGTCCAGTGCTTCGGGGCTCAGAGGGTGAGGAGGCTCCTCGTCGGCCTCGACGAGGCAGGAGGATTCGGGGCTCCAAAAGTACATGTTCGACTTGCCCTTCGAGTACTCGAATATGGCCGCGGGGTCGATCCTGCCCGTCTCGCTCTGGGCTGGGCGCAGCCTCCTTTCGAAGCGGTTGGGGAGCTCTTCAGACTTCAGCGGGGGGCAGGAGCAGAAGAGCTTGGTGCTGCACGAGAGCTGCTGGTGAATCTCCAGCCCGACCAGGAGCTGGTCAACACCCTCTTGGACCTGCATCTCTTCTACCCCGGAAAAGTTCGGACGGTCGTTTCTCCGGCGATGTTCTCGGACATGAGCTGTCTGGCTTTCTCGACGGAAGCGCTGTTGCCCAGGGCCCACATGGATTTCACAAGAGCCGTCTCCGCCAGCATGTCTTCCAGGGGCAGCACCCCCGCGTGTATCAGGTCCCTCCCCGTGTCGTAGACGTTCAGGTCGACCCTCCCGTTAATGCACTGAGATGTCATGCATGCCAAGCCTCCCGCCTTCGTGAACTGTCCGAGCGCCTTGACGACCTCCCTGCTCACATGCCCCAGGCCCGTCCCCTCGACCACAAGGGCTCTGACGCCGCTGCGCTTCGCGAACGAGACGAACCCAGCAGGCATGCAGGGGTAGAACTTGAGAAGAGCCACCTTGTCCGAGAAATTGACCCTCGGCTTGAACTCGCCCCCCCTCGAGGGAAGTCCTTCTGATACGTACTCGAACCCTGACCTGCCCCACACGGCTGCCAGTGGCACGCCGACGGATACGAAGGCGTCGCGCCTGCTCGTGTGGTTCTTTCTGACTCTGGTCCCTCTGTGGATGGCCACCTTGTCGTCGCTTTCCCCAAGATGCATTGCAACGTAGACCCCGGCAAACTTCGCACTCCCTGCTATCGAGACCGCCGCGATTAGATTCGGCGGGCCGTCCGAGGACGGTCTGTCAGACGACCTCTGGGCTCCGACGAGAATCACAGGGACGGGTACGCCGTGCAGCGCGAACGAGAGGGCAGCCGCCGTGTAGCCCAACGTGTCTGTGCCGTGGGTTATCACGACCCCATCCACGCCGTCGTCAACGGCCCTTTTCACCCTTCGAGCAAGTTTCGTCCAATGGGCGGGGGTGATGTTCTCGCTGAACAGGTCGAACATCAGCTCGGGTTCCACCCTCGCTACGTCGGACAGCTCGGGGACGAGGGAATGCAGGTCTGCGGAGGAGACGGCCGGCCGCACAGCCCCCGTTCGGTAGTCGATCCTGCTTGCTATGGTGCCCCCGGTCCCCAGGACCAGTACGCGGGGAAGCCCCTTAGAGGGTTTAGGCGGGGGCGGGGACGAGAACGATGGCTTCTCCCCCTTCGCCACGACCTTCGCCTCCCTCAGTCCCTTCAGGCTCAGGCCGACATTGTACCCCGACCTCAGCTTCAGAACCACATGGTCACCGTCACCGTAGAGGTATCGGGGGACAAGCGTCCCGCTCACTTTTCCCCATTCCGTCTGCAACTCGAGCACGTCACCGATGGCGGCCCCTGCGCCTTTCAAGAATCGCAGGGCATTCCCCTTGTACCCTGAGAGGTCGCCCATGCGATGAGAGGCGTGTCGGTTCCGTCTTAAAGCATTATTCACTCCGCCGAAAGGAAGGCAGACAGAGAGCGTCACCCAGCGCAGGCCTGCCTAGCGGAGAGGCTTTGCCATGTACGGGCCTTCGCGTTCGTAGCCGAGTCTCCTGTAGTAGTTCCTTGTCCCGACCGCGCTGGTAACCAAGAGCTTCCCTGCACCGAACTCCTCGGCCGCGGTCTTCTCCGACCTCTTCATCAGTGAGGAACCAATGCCGCGGTGCTGCCAGGCGGTCCTCTCCCTCTCTCCGACCTGCACAACCATGCCGTAGACCCTGAGCTCCCTCACAACTGCGGCGCCCTTCATCTCCCGTCTGTGCGCTTGCTCAGAGGGGCTTCGCATCCTCACGAACCCAGCGATGATCCCGGACCGCTCGAATTCGAAGGAACCAAAGACCTCTTCCCCCCCTGACGCCGAGTACCTCAGCTCCTTGTACCGAAGAGCGTCTTCCGAGGTCAGGTCTTCAGGGTCCATCAGGACCACTTCTCTGCACCTGATGCACCCGCAGGTTATTCCCTTCTCCCGGGCTCTCCTTAGGACCAGCTGCCTGAGGTTACCGTCTCGAACCCCGCCCTCTATCTCGTTCGCTGGAATCTCCCTCTGTATCCTCATGATCCTGTGCCAGCGGGGGACGAAGCGCTTCATCTCGCTGAGGAGGTCGACGACGGTCTCTGTGGAATACGGCCGGTAGAGCCCGTGCTCGAACAGGCGCGCAAGGGCAGTCCCGGGGACGACAAGCGTCGGGTAGAGCTTCGACATGTCGGGCCTGAAGGCATCGTCCGCGAAGAGGCGCTTCAGGTCGGCCAGGTCATCCTCAGGAGTGGCGCCGGGGAGGCCGGGCATCATATGCACCGCGACCTTGAGTCCGGCGTCTCTCGCCACCTGCAGGGCGCTAGCGGAATCACCGACTGTGTGCCCCCTGTTGCTCCTCGCCAGCACCTCGTCCTGGAG
>DASPOB010000054.1:0-7572 GCA_035626235.1 Nitrososphaerales archaeon
CCTAACCTTCGTCAGGACATTGGACCCCGCGGCCACGACAATCTTCTTTCTCCCTGCCGACTCGCGGACGAACTCTCCCAAGTGCGAGAGAACTCCATCTCCGATTAGGACCTTGGTCGGGAGCTCCATGAGATGAGATGCGGAGTCCACGTTTCCGGAGGATGAAGATGTCGATTTAAGCTCGACGAGGAAGGGATGGTTGTAACTCGAGAGGTCTCCTTGGAGACGGGCAGCAATTGCATCATCGCTTCGTGGAGCCCCGCGCCTCGGTGGAGGGGCAGAGCCCCGTAGAGGGGCGGGCGTAGCAGTCGAGGGACGGGAAGTGGCTAGCGCTTCCAACTGAAGCCGTCGAGGGAACGCAAGCAACACAGGGCGCGGACTGAGAGTCTTCGGGGCTGGCCCTTTGGGGCTTGCCTCTCGGGCATAGGTCGGTTATTCTGCCGGTTATCAGTGGTAGGCTCAGGTCGCGAGCATGATTATGCCAATCAAGGTGCACGCGGCACCCACAATCCAGAATCCCGCCACCTCGGACTGGGCAAACTGGTGGGCTTGGATTGCAGACAGATTACCCGCAGTCACGCTGGGGCCGAAGAACGCCCCCGAGAGGGCGTTAAGGCCGAAACCGACGGAAACGAGAATGATTCCGCTTATGACTAATGCCAGTCCCAGCCAATCCTCGTGTCCGTCAGCCAACGCCATTACCGACTATCCTGACTCTCATAACGGTGTCCGTACCGCCTGTGAATCACCTTCGGTCGTCCCTCGCAGACGAAACAGCATCGCTTTCATGGTTCGAAAGATTAAATAGGCGAGAACTTCACGCCAGTTTTGTCCGTTTTCGCAAGGTCAATTGGTCCTAATGTCACATGAGTTCAAGGTGATGACAGGAAAGCCGCTGAGCACGGCAATGTACCACGGCACCACTACTGTCGGGCTAGTCTGCAGCGACGGCGTGGTTCTGGCCACCGACACGAGGGTGACCGCGGGAGGTTTCATCGCCCACAAGAGAGGCAAGAAGCTTCTCAAGATCGACGACAACATCGCCATGACCATCTCGGGAGGGGTGGCGGACGCGATGAACGTTGTCGACACGCTCAAGTATTACACCAACATCTACAGGATTGAAAGGAACAGGCAGATGCCGGTGAAGTCAGCTGCCCAGATCGTCTCCAACATACTGTTCTCCTCGAGGCTCTACCCCTACATCGCGGACGTGCTCGTGGGCGGCCTCGACACTAAAGGGGGATCCATCTACAACGTGGACATCTTCGGGTCCATCGCCCGAGAGACGATGATAGCCACTGGGAGCGGCTCGCCCGTGGCCTACGGCGTGCTCGAAGCAGAATTCAAGGAAGGCCAGCCCGCGGCCAAGACCTACCCTCTCGCGGCAAAGGCCATAATAGCAGCCACGAGAAGGAACGTCTTCACAGGAGACCACTTCGACGTGGCGGTCCTGGACAGGAACGGGTTCAAGGAAATCCAGGAGCAGGAGAAGGACAAGCTCCTGGCCCAATTCACCAGTCACAGTTAGGGTTTGGAACAGAAAACCAACGGTATCAGCTTGATGAGCGCGATACTGAACAACATCCCAGCGGAGGCTGGGATAACGAGGATCGAGTACGAGGGGCCGAGGATAGCCCTCTACACTAGGAACCCTGCGTTCCTCCACAAGAACAGTTTCGTCGTCTCGGAGATAGTGAACTCCCTTAAGAAGAGGGTGGTCACAAGAACGGAGAAGGCCATCCGCAAGCCGGAGAACGAGGCGCGACTAGCTCTTGAGAAACTCGTCCCGCCGGAGGCCGGCACATCGTCTTACTTCTTCGACGATGCGCTTGGAGAGATCACCATCGAGGCTTCATCTCCGAAGGCGCTGTCGCAGGAAGCCGGCTTCGACCTCGGAGCGGCCATGGAGCAGACGGGGTGGAAGGTCAAGGTCAGGAAGGCGCCCCACATCCCTTCAACGGCCATCCAGAACGTCTACTACGCCTGGAAGGTGGGGAGCGAGACCAGGGAGAGGTTCTACAGGGACCTCGGCGAGTCAATCTTCAGACCGAGACTGACGTCGACCGAGCACGTAACGATAAAGACCCTCGGCGCTTTCCAGGAAGTGGGGAGGTCATGTCTGCTCGTCGAAACGGCGGAGAGCAAGGTGCTGCTCGACTGCGGGATACACCCAGGTGCGAGGAACGCATGGGACGCCTACCCTAGGCTGGACTGGGCCGACGTCTCGCCCGCCGATCTCGACGCCATTGTGATCAGCCACGCTCACCTCGACCACATGGGCTTTCTGCCTGCGATGTTCAAGTACGGCTACGACGGCCCTGTCTACTGCACGGAGCCGACCCTCCCTCTGATGACCCTGCTCCAGAGCGACTTCGTCAAGATAGCCCAGATAGAAGGGGGGCGTCTGATCTACGACCAGAAGGACATCAGGGACACGGTCCAGCACGCCATCACCCTGCCCTACAGCACGGTGACAGACATATCGCCCGACATCAAGCTCGTCTTCAACAACGCCGGCCACATCCTGGGCTCGGCCACGGTCCACCTGCACATCGGGGAAGGCGCACACAACATCGTCTACACCGGCGACTACAAGTACGGGAGGACCCAGCTCTTCGACTCAGCCACGTGGAACTACCCGAGAGTGGAGACACTGATCACGGAGAGCACCTACGGCAACAAGGAGGACATCATGCCCGTGCGCGAAGAAGTGGAAATGAACTTCGTGAACGCCATTAACGACATACTCAGGACAGGCGGGAAGGTACTGATTCCCATTCCGGCGGTCGGCAGGGCACAGGAGATAATACTTGTTCTGGACCAGTACATGAGAAGCAAGGTCTTGGTGGAGGCCCCCGTCTTCATGGAGGGGATGATCTCGGAGGCCACGGCGATCCACGTCTCGTACGCCGACTACCTATCGAGGGAGCTGAGGGCGAAGATCCTCGACGAAGGGGTGAACCCGTTCGCCTCGGAGTACTTCACCGAGGTGGAGCACCCGTCCAACCGGGAGGAGGCATTCAGGGAGGGACCGGCCATCATAATGGCCACGTCGGGGATGCTCGAAGGCGGACCCGTCCTGGACTACTTCGAGAACATCGCGCCCGTTGAGAGGAACAAGATACTCTTCGTCTCCTACCAGGTTCAGGGGACATTGGGGAGGAGGGTCCTCGACGGGAGCAGCCAGGCGAGCCTCATGGACGAGAGCGGAAAAATCAAGATTGTGGACGTCAACTGCGCTGTACAGAAGATCGAGGGGTTCAGCGGGCACAGCGACTACAACCAGATCATACGCTTTGTTGGCAAGGTGAGGCCGAAGCTTCAGCAGGTGATCGTCAACCACGGGGAGAAGAGGAAGACCGAGAACCTCGCCTACGCGATACAGAGGATCTACCGGGTCCCGGCGATCCACCCAGCCGTGCAGGAAGCCATCAGGGTCTACTAGCGGTATTCTGCACCCCTGTCATCTCCGACCAATCCTTACCCACGTCAATTGGAGTCGTCCGGAGGGCAGACCTTCAGTCCTCCAGAATCGCGCGACAGGCTATATCATATCCGAGTCGGATTCAACGAGGGGCGGAGAAGCCGCCAGGGGTGCCCTTGACGGCGGCGGTTGGCCTTCCGATTCTCCGCCCCTCAGGTCGAATGATGGGTCTTTGTTTCATGCGGAAGACTGTTGCCAACCGCCAGTCACAGAGTCTCTCTGTGCGCCATTCGACCCATGGTTGGAGTCAAAGGGACGGACGAATACTTGAGACTTCGGATTCCTGAATCCTACTGTGCTCGCGGGCGCGTCTTCCGGGCTGACTCCACCCGGGTCCCTATCGGCATGTAGAATCTGTCTTGTGAGGGGATATGGGATGGATGCCAAGGCCGAGTTCATGGCAGGCCATGCACCGACGGCCCATGGCCCCACGCCGTCGACCAGAACCGCGGCCTGGAGCTCGACTCTGTCCGCCCTTCAATGCAGGTTAGCGGGTCCCGACCGGAATCCCGGATGCCGTCAGGTTAGAGGAGACGTGGCAAGGCAGGTCTGCACTCTCCGTGAGATTCAAACTCCCCCATGAACCCTGGAAGCGAGCTCGAGCATCATCCCGAGCTTGTAAAGGCAGTCGGCATCCACCGCTGAACAGAAAGACGCCATCACCCGAGAGCAGCACCCTTCGTCCGCGGATGTCGGAATGCGACCAACGGTGAGGAGGACCCTAGATCGGACCGCAGGCACAGTCGAAACCGAGGCGACCGGAGGGAGGGAATGGGACCACCTCGCCGGGTCGCCAAGGGTGGTTCCGTCTGGTCGAAAGCGCGCTGGGCGTACGGTGGGAATCACGGCTTCGCAGGGTTCTTTCTGAAGGGCGGAACCGAGCGAGCATTCGAGAAGTACTTGGATACGCACGTGGAGGCCTTGGACGCGCTTACCCAAGCAAAGTAGTCGGATTAACTCGCCCTAGAGCCGGCTTCGATTCACTTCCGCCTGGCGTTCACGCCCGCCTGAAGGCGGGTGGCCGCCGTCAGCACAGAGGATGACAATAAAGGGGGACCGACGACACCCGCGAGATAGAGTTGAAGGGCTTCAAGGTCGCTAAGGCCACCGGGAAGGACGTCGAGGTCCTGGTCCGTCAGAGGCACATGATGTTCGAAGAGATGAGACATCCCTCGAAGGAAGAGCACAGAGTCGGAGACGAAACTTACCGGTCCTGGGCCAGAGCCAAGCTGAGGTCCGGGGAACTGCTCGGCCTCCTGGTGATGTCACCAGACGGGAGGGTCGTGGCAGGGGGGTGCGTGTGGCTCCGCGAAGTACAGCCTGCGCCGGGAAGGACCAGCGGCGTCATGCCCTACCTGATGTCGATGTACACCGAACCCGAATTCAGGCGCAGGGGGCTGGCCACCCTGGTTGTAGGGAAGGCGATGGACTGGGCTCGCATGGGGGGATACGACAGGATGACCCTGCACGCCTCTGAGCCGGGAAAGGAGGTCTATTCGAGGTTGGGGTGGGAGCGGTCCTGGGAGATGAGGGCGGACCTGACCGGGAAGCCGGCACGCAGAAAGGGGCCCGCTACTGCAAGCCGCGCCAGATCTTGACGCCGGGCGGAGTGATTACTACCCGCTCGTCCCCGAGTCTGGCGATGTCGCCCCCGACGGCCGTGGCGAACTCGTAGAGCTGCTCGACCGACGACTTCAGCTCGTCGAGGCTCTTCTGAGCGAGGGGCGTCACCTTGAGTATCACGATTGTCCTGTTGGTCACGTCTTCCTGGATCTTCGGGATGTCCTCCACGCTTCTGAGGGCAAGCGCCTTCAACAGGATTTCCTTGCTCTTCCCCTCGACCCTCCTCTCCTGGACAGTCCCTGACGACATCTCCTGATTTCTTTCTCCTTTGACCTCTGGCCTGTTATTAAGCCTGCGTTCTCTTCACAGTTCTAGGCTACGCGCGAATATGTTAGACCAACTTGTAGAGGAATGTTCAGGATTCGCGAAAATCGTTCTCAGCTTAAAAGGGGAGGGTACGGTGAAACTTTTCGTTTCAGCCCCAGCGGCGGTCGCTCAGACCGTCTTGTAGAGGGTCCAAAAGCGGTCTCCCACATGGTGCACGTTCTTCAGGCACACGCCCTTCTCCATCTTTGAGGCCTCGGCGCTGGTCACCGTCGACTTCCCCACGGCTATTGCCCTCCCCTTCCCCTCCTCTCTTATGACGACAGTCTTTCCCTCATCCCCCCAGCCGTCGAAGGCCCTGATACCTGGCCTCATGACATCGGCCCCGTTGAGCAGGAACCTGATCGCCCCAGCGTCCACCGTGGCCGAAGGAAACAGGGAGAGGGCGTTGATTGACCCGAGGAAGGGGAAGAATGCCTCAGCAGCCTTCACGAAGGTCATCTCGCCGAGGTGGACGAAGACGACGCCTCCCTCGGGCTCTTCGCAGCTCGCCTGGGCCGACCTGGACAGCTCGAGCCGCACCCCCAGGGAGGACTCGACCGCGCCGATCATTTCGAGCGAGTCCCGCCTCGAGAGCACCCACTTCTTCAATCGGGGCCCTCGCTCTGATTGCTTAAATAAATCCATTCGAGACCGCTCCACCAAGGTCACAACAATGTCAGTAGACATGGCAGTCAAGGTCCTCGACGAAAGCGTCGGGAAGATCGTCCTCATCAAACTAAAGGGAGGAAAGGTGATCAGGGGCACCCTGCAGGGATTCGACCAGCACATGAACCTCTCCCTGGAGACGGCCGAAGAGGTCCTGGAGGACGGGAAGTCAAACTCCCTCGGAACTCTCATCGTGAGGGGAGACAATATCATAATGGTCTCTCCGCCGCCCTCCTAGAGCAGACGAACGGTCCCCCTGCCCGCCGGCGTCTCGAACGAGGACGGAACCCCGACCTCGACGAAGGCGAAAGATCCGACAAAGCATCACGACGCTAATCTACCTTTAATATCAAACCTCACGGAGCATCGGCCAGGAGTCACTTGGTCGACGTCGTGACAGTCCTCGTCGCGGGCGTGCTGGGGGCAGCAATCGGAGCGGGCGTGTCCTACTTCGCGTTCTACGCAAGGCCGAAGTCTCAGAAGGTGACGACCATCGCCAGAGGACCCATGGGGGGCGTCCGCCAGACGACCGTCTCCTCGGCCGAGCTGGAGCGCTCAAGGAGGGAGATGAGGACGACGATGGTGGAGAGGGACCTGCTGTCCTCGGCCCTGATGAAGCTGTATGAGGCCGAGAACGAGGGGAGGATATCCAGGGAAGAGAGGGAAGCGATCGCGAAAAGGTACAGCGAGCAGATCAAGGGGATGCAGTCCAAGCTGAAGGACGTCGAGCTAGTCGTCGAGGTCGGGGAGCTGGAGAAGCTGAGGGAGGAACTTGTGACCATGTTCCAGGAGAAGGTGCAGAACCTGGAGGTCAGGCTGGACCAGGCGAAGGAGAGGCTGAAGGTGGTCGCGCCCGAGGCCGCCAAGGAGGAGGCGCAGGCGCCCCGGACGGAGCGCCCCACCGACCTGGAGAGGGTGGTGGAGAAGAGGGCGAGGCCCGAGATGACCGAAGGCGAGCGCAGGGTGAAGGAGCTCAGGGACGAGGTGATGGAGGCGATGACCCGCCTGGAGCAGATAGACGTAGAAAAGAAACAGCAGGAAGGCTGATGGACAAGCAAAGGCAGGCCCTCAAAGCCGTCGCCGAGGAGCTGTCGAAGACCATCGGGGCTGGAGTCACGGTCGGCCTCGGGAGCGGCTCCACCGTCGCGGCCCTGCTGGAGGAGCTTTCACCCCTGCTGCTGGAGAGGAAGGTCGCCGTCAAAGGGGTTCCCACGTCGACCCAGATCGAGCTGGTGGCAGTCCGCAGCGGCATCGGCCTGGCCCCCTTCGCAGGGAGGGTCGACCTGGTGCTGGACGGGGCCGACCAGGTGGACAAGAGTTTGAACCTGATCAAAGGGGGCGGCGGCGCGCTCCTGAGGGAGAAGGTCCTGATGGGGAGTTCGAAGAAGACGGTCATAGTCGCGTCCGAGGGGAAGTTCGCCCCTCGGCTCTGCGAGAACGGGGTGAAGGTCCCGGTGGAGGTGGTCCCCATAGCCAGGGAGAGCGCGAAG
>DASPOB010000055.1:0-3724 GCA_035626235.1 Nitrososphaerales archaeon
GTGCGGACTCCGTCCAGGTCCCAGTTAGAGGCTATGCCGATCACGTACGGCTCCTTCCTTGCATAGGATTTCTCGAGCCATTCAAACCCTACGTCATCCTCGCCTAGGTAAATGTGGGAACTTCCGATTGCATAGGCGCTTGGCCCGGCAACCTCGTCGAGATGGCCCTCCAGCTGGAGAAGGACCTTCCTGAACGCCTGCTTGTCGTCAAGATGGTAGGCCGTGCCGATTTCGGCGTAGAGCCTCGCGAGGGGGATAGAGTCCTTGTTGAGGTTCACGTACAGGTCATATTCACGTCTCATGTCGTCAAACCTCTTCATCATGCCATAGACGTCTGCGAGGGAGGCATGCGCAGGGCTGAATCCTAGCTCGGCGGCCCTCGTGAACGGCCCGACTGCCTTGTCGAACTCCTTCCTCGCGAAGTGATGGTCCCCGTGATTGAGGTTTATCACAGGTGACATCGGGTCGAGCTCAACGGCCTTCTTGATGCGCTCGTGGGCTTCATCCCACCTCAGCTGGGAACTCAGGACGTGCCAGTACCATTGGTGTGCCCTGGCGTAGCTCGGCTTCAGTTGGATGGCCATTCTCAGTTCCTGCTCTGCGTCGCGGCCCCTGTACTCGTTGTAGAGCAGGCCGCCCTTGGCCGCGTGCGCTTCTGCCAGGCCGATGTCCAGCTCCAGGGCCTTGTCGACCATCGCCCTGTTCTTCTCCAGGTTGGCATCCGGCTCGACGTTCCAGTTCATCCGGAGTACAGAAGCGCAATCGGCCAGCCCCACGTAGCCAAGAGCGAATTGTGGATCCTCATGCACGGCCAGGTCGAAGTACTCTACGGCCTTCTTGAGGTCGTCAAGGCCCCTCTTGTTCCAGTGGTACCTTCCTTTCAGATACAGCGAATATGCGTCCGTGTTCTCGGTCGGTTTCTTCTCGACGCGTTCCTTCTCTGATGAAAGAATCCTCACCCTGAGCGCGTCTGCAACCTGCTTCGCAACGTCGCTCTGGACGGCGAATATGTCGTCAAGGTCCCTGTCGTAATTCTGGGCCCATAGGTGCCTGTCCCTCGCCACTTCAATCAGTTGGGTGGTGACGCGAATCCTCTTCCCCGCCTTCCTGAAGCTCCCCTCCAGGACTGAGCCCACCTTGAGCTCCCTCCCTATCTCATCGACCTTCTTGGCGGACCCCTTGTAGTTCATCACAGAGGTTCTGGAGATCACCTCAAGGCCGCTTATTCCGGATACGGTTGAGATGATCTCCTCCGTCATGCCCTCTGCGAAGTACTCGTCGTTGGGGTCTGGGCTCATGTTCCTGAAGGGGAGGATCGCGATTCTGCTGGTCGCAAAGGAGGTTTCGTCCGCCGACCCAGACTCCCATGGCATCCGGGCGGCGTACACCTCCACCGGATTGCTGACGTTCTTCAGGGTCTGCTCTCCTCGAGAGACGAAGGCAAGGTCGGACTTGTTCCTGACCTGATTGTAGACCTCGCCTGAGATGCAGACTCCGCCGGGCTCTGCCAGCGGCTCGATCCGCGATGCGATGTTGACCGCGTCGCCGAGGATGTCGCCGCCGCTCTCCACCACGTCTCCCACGTGGATGCCAATCCGAAGGGAGAGCGGCTCGCCCCTGGCGACTTTTCGGTCGTGCATCATCTGCTGGACCGCAATGGCGCAAAGCACGGCGTCAAGGGCGCTTTGAAACTCAACCAGAAACGCGTCTCCCATTGTCTTGATTTCGTGCCCCCCGTGGCTTGCGAAGAGAGGGCGAAGGAGGCTCCGATGCTTTTCCAGTGCCTGCAGGGTGGATGCCTCGTCCCTCTGGGTGAGGGAGGTGTAGCCCACGATGTCCGTGAACATTATCGCCGCGAGTCGGCGCTCGCCGTCTGGCAATCTTCCTCCCTCGTAGTTGAAGGGTTGACAATAAAACGGTTTGCGACCGGTGGGAGAACGAATGGAACACGCGTCTGGCTGGTTTCGCCGAGAAGTGTGAGACACTGAGTCTTGGATTAAGAAATGCCGGTCCTGGGGAGTTGAGCCCGATGTTCCTCGGGCACTTCGCAATGGCTCTCGTTCTGATGCTCTGCCTTTGCCCAAATCCTCTTCTGGCTTCCTCTGGCGGGGTCAGGCATGCGGATGGTGCCGGCTGGTTATTCCTATCCCGCCGTGGATTGCCAGTTGCTCAACGACGTGAGATGAATCTGTTCCGAAAGGCCGTAGGCGACCGACACATCACTTTCGTTCTGCACGAGCACCCGTCCAAAGAGAATCACCGAGTTGTCTGGTGACTTCAGCTGCGTCACTCCAGTGGGTACGGTTCCCTGCCAGCCAGGACCGCTTATGAGGAAGTTGCCAGCCTGAGCGCCGGTGGTGCGCGGGCCAACATAGGCGAAGTCGTCCCCTCTCGAGTCGACGAGCTCAATGTCGTAGTATCTGCCGCCCATGCTCGGTACGCTCAGAATCAGCGGCCCCTTGCTGAGGTCGAGTATTGCCACGGAATAGAGGAGGCCGGGGTCGGCGCCCGCAACCAGCCGATTGGTCTTCGTGGAATTGGGGTTAAAGAGGTTGGGCGCCGTATAGAGAGTGTTGACAGGGATGGGTCCCTGTCCTATGCCCTTCTCCAACCCCTGCGCCCATCCTGAATAGATCAAGGGGGGGATTTCGTAGATGTAGACGAAGGTACCTATTCCCGCTGTCAGGAGCAGCACGACTGCGAACAGGAACAGACTCCTGTGCTTGATTCTCGTGTTCACTTCACCTCTGTGACGGGGGGCGGTCTGTAGGAGCCGTTCAGAACCGCCGGGCCTGGCAGGTAGATACGGAGAAACAGCAGGAAATCTCCCGTCGGCGCTGGCAGCCAGTTCGATTCGTTGCCCGCCGGGGGGGCGTTCTGGATGTATATGTCGAGGGACCCGTTCGCGTTCAGCACGAGGCCAGAATTGTCTCTGACCTCATAGCGGTCGATGGGGTTGCTCACGAGTGTGTGATTGGCGTAGTACATGGTCACCGACCAGAAGCCGCCGTTGGGCGGAAGCCCTCCGGGAGGGAATTGCATCACGTAGTCATTCTGGCCGTTCAGCCTGTTGCCCGCGCCATCCAGCGACGTCTGCCAGTAGACCGCTTCTTGGGGCACGTTGGCGCCGGGGAGGAGATCTGCGCACAGGGCCTGTTCAAGCATGTTGATCCCGACCGTGCCGCACTCAGGTAGTGTGGTCCAGCCGTTGGATTTTGTCACAGTGGCGTCATATTCCACGGCGATGAGAACGCCTCCAATCAGCAGCGCCAACACCGCCCCCACTGCGATTCCACCCACCACAGCCCCGACCGTCCTCAGCATTCGCGATGACGCTTGCGGCTCGACCCGTTTATATGGGGTTCTGCGCGCTCCGCTCTTCTCCCAGTGGTCAAACCGGGTTCGCAGATTCGCTAGTGCGAGCAGCAGCCTGGGAGGGCGACAATGGAACCGAGACTCGGCTACTTTGGACCGCAACGTCGTCCGCGCCGGCAACGTTGCACAGGGAACGCTCCATGGCGTCTGAATAAGGCGGTCCTCGGTTTACGGACGTGACCCGGCCGAGGAGCGTTCGTAACGCAGAAAAACCGTCCCATTGGC
Source organism: Nitrososphaerales archaeon (assembly GCA_035626235.1). GTDB lineage: Archaea > Thermoproteota > Nitrososphaeria > Nitrososphaerales > Gagatemarchaeaceae > DATFYP01. Next base: position 3,601 of record DASPOB010000055.1, read on the forward strand.
AAGCGGCTTCACCTCAAGCAGTTTGAAGTCGTGCCGACCTGTCGCCCCCACGGGGACGACATCTGGGTCGTGCTCGGGGTTACTGTCGACTCGGAACAGCGGTTTTCCCGACCCTACGATGCTG
>DASPOB010000056.1:0-3287 GCA_035626235.1 Nitrososphaerales archaeon
CCGGAAAAGGAAGGACTCGTGCCTCTGAAGGGATAGAGTTAAAGAACTTGGACGGGCGGATGCCGCCGAGAGGAATTATGAAGAAGAAGGAATTCCCGTTCTACTTCTCCGAAGGGAAGAAGCTATTGCACATAGTGGCAAGGATCCCCGACGAACCCGGTTCCCTGGGAAAAATCCTCAACCTACTTGGCAATCGCGTCAACTTCATCGGGACAAGCACCTACACGCTACATGACAGATCTGCCGTCTTCAGCGGATACGCCGAGGCATTGACGAAAGACGAATCAGCGGAACAAGTCAAGAATCTCGTGATGTCCTCGAAGGCGGCCATGGACGTTTCGGTAATGCCCGGGCAGGACGGGATTCTCGTGGACACCTACCATACCGGCTTTGAGGCCAATGGGGAGGACATGATGCTCCTGGGGAGGGAAGCGATGGCGGGGATGCTTGCGCAGGTATACAGGCTCCTCGGGAGCGGTGGCGAGACGCTCCTCTATGAAGAGGGGAAGGCCATCGGCCGGAGCAACATGGAAGAGGCCGTCAGGGCCATAGGAAAGGAACGGGTCGGCGCCAACATCGCGTATCTGAGGAAAAGGCTCCGTGCTCTCGGATGGGGGGACGTAGACGCCCCCATCAGGGGGGACCGGACCCGCCTGCACATCAGGGACTGCTTCGAGTGCTCGGCCAACAGCGACTCGAGGACCGGATGCCACTTCTTCAGGGGATACATAGTGGGAAACAGAGGGGCCATCGACGGCAAAGACCCGGTCGCCGAAGAAGTGAAGTGCGTTCTGAGGGGCGATGACGTATGCGAATTCGTCATTACGCCGAGCAAGTGAATTCCGTCCTCGCTTGAACGGTTAATTAGCGCGAGCGACGCCGCGAGCCTGAATGACAGTCCTGCTCCTAGGATTCGAGCATTTCCTCGAGTACGACGAGAACCCCACCGACCTTCTTGTCAGACAACTACACGGCAAGTCCATCAATGGGCATCCCGTGGTGGGTGTAACGCTACCCGTGGACTACTCTGAAATCGAGGGAAAGATACTGGCTGCGATCGAGGCGGCCAAGCCCGCCCTGGTAGTGGGGTTTGGTCTGGCTGCTGGTCGGGACAAGGTCACCCCCGAGAAGGTGGCCCTGAACTACATCAATTCGAAGATGAAAGACAACTCGGGGAGGAGCCTCGAGGGAGTCCCAATCGCCCCAGGAGAGCCGGCGGCCTTCTTCACCAACGTCCCAGTCGAGGCCCTCGTCGGCGAGCTGAACAGGGAGTCAATCCCGGCTTCGCTGAGCCTCAGCGCCGGTGCCTACCTTTGCAACTATACGATGTACGTTTGCCTGCGCGAGGCGAGAGCGTCAGGGTTCCGCGCGGGATTCATCCACGTCCCGTGCCATGCCGAATGGGTCGCAAAGAGCGGCAAGCAGCTCCCTTCGCTGCCCTTGGCCACCATCGTCAAGGCCGCCGAATGCGCCGTGTCCTACCTCCTCGGGAACGGGGCATCCTGAAATCTTCTCGCCTTCACAAGGCAGTGTTTGGGAACGCGTCCGACTTTTCCCATGTGCTAGCTCCAACGTTGACCCTGATCCCTTAAGACGGCCACGGGCCAGCGGTCAGTTCGGAAGGCGTTAATACGCCGTCCTGGACCGTTGAATTCAAGGAGCGGCCCGAGGTGTCAACCTGTCAATCCTGCGGAAGGGACAACCCGCAGGCTGATGCAACCTACTGTTCCTATTGCGGTTCTAGCCTCCGGCAACAGGGGACGGCAGGGTCCCCGTCGCCCTACAGGGCGCAACCAGCGGCTGGAGGCGGTACCATCGGAGGGGGTTCTGCATCCACACTTTCCCAGCGCCACAGCCGGGCACTCAGGCGGGTGGAGACGGCGGGTTTCGTCGTCCTGGTCCTCTCGATCGTCGTCATGATTCTGGTGCTCTTGCTGTGAGAGGTGGACCGTGACGGTTGACTGAAAGAGAGATCGAGAGGGATACTAGACGCCTCGAACGTCTGGGCATACTCCTGGCGGTGGCCGCGGCGGCGTTGGCAATATCCGCCCTGTTGCTGTTGGTGCTAGACTTCGCGCCCTGAGTTGGACGGGAGGCCCTGGGGGATGCCTTCTCAGGCTCCACGGCCGAGGTTCAGAGGTCACCCTGGTGCCCGGTACCGTATCCGTTGTGGTAAGCCAAGGTCTTCGTGTCACGCCTGATTCTGGGATAGTTCTTCAGCTTCCGCATTGGATATCCAAGGCGGAGCGCGTACGCAATCCTCATGTTACGCGGGACCCCCAGGACCCGCTTGACCCTTTCTTCCACGGGGTCGCCACCAAAGACGCTCATCACCTGTAACCCTAGCCCCAGGGAGGTGGCCGCGAGCCAAATGTTTTCCATCACGCACCCCAGTCCCAGAATCCCTAGGAAGTCCCCTTTCGACGCAGGCGCCCTCTTTGTCCGGTCGTAGAGGACAAGCATCACCAGGGGGCTCCCGTCGATAGTGTCATCCAGCGGCCGTGGAGGGCTGTTTCGGGCGGCCGCGGCGAACTTCGCGGGGTCCCTCCATTGGGGAGGGAAGTACTCTCCGAGAATGCCGACTTTCTTCTCCGCAAGCTCCTTCCTCGAGAAAGAAAGCTGTTCATAGTTTTCCCTGATGAACACTTCAGAGGTTTTCGATTCGATTCTTCCAAGCGTCCGTAACAACCTCTTATCGTCGACGACGATTATCACGAAGTTCTGCATGTTGTGAGGAGTGGGAGCCCAGCGGGCTGCTTCGATGAGCTCATTGAGCTTTGCCGGATCCACTCGGCGGCCCGGGTCGAACGGGGTGCGGGTTGACCGCCTTTCGCGGATTGCGCGGGCGAGGTCTGTCAAGTTGGGTTCCTCCCGGAAAGAGGCCCACGAACTGGCGGCGAAGTCTTGCAGGGTACGGAGACCGAAACTGAGGCTTCCAAGGGGGCTCGTCGTTCCAGGCGCGCCGGCTCTAATTAAGGGGGCACCAGATTCTCACGCTTGAAAAGGGGACGACGGTTAGATGAGTCGGGGCTCTTTGCCCAGGCACGGCTCGCCGTACCGCGGCCCGCACCTGCGAAGTCCATTCAAAGGAGAGATTTCGTAAGGATTCGCAATCGGTTCACCTATTATAGGAGAAGCGACGCGTATCTCATAGGTTGAAGAGCGACACCAGGGCACGGTCTCTCGCCAAGACGCTGGTCTACAGGGTTGCGGCCGTTCTGCTGCTGGCAGCAGTGACTTTCGTCTTCACGGGCAACCTTGGCGAGACCACCTTCGTGACTGTGGTC
>DASPOB010000057.1:0-8322 GCA_035626235.1 Nitrososphaerales archaeon
CCTGTGGCTGGCCAGAGACGTCGACAGCGGGGAGATCCTGGTCTTCCACGGTTCGCCGACCGGGTCGGCCGAGGACGGCGCCCGCTTCCTGGCGGCGGTGGGCTCGTTGTGCTCGAACAGACCGGTGGCCCGGCTGGGAGAAGGGGCGAACGAGCCGCGAGGCTTGCTGAACCTCGACCTCTACTTCCAGCGTCAACCCGCGCCTTCGTTCATTGACCGGATCGGACGGATCTTCCGGGGAAGCGCGTCGTAGCTCGGTTCGGAATGTCGACCTTGATATCAACATCGACATGCAAATGATGTTCCAAGGATTCCCACTGTTTATGCAGGTTCCACTCAGGCGGTCAGCTATGCCAGGATCCCCTAAGAAGCAGCTTTGGCTAGTCTAATCCGAGCCTCTTCAGGAAGTCAACGTACCTTGGGTCCGTGCGGACCCCGTCAAGGTTGACGTCTGTCTTGATCGAGAGAAGAGAGTCTTCCTTATCAGAGTACGAGCGTTCCAGCCACTCGAATCCCTTGTCACTCTCTCCAAGGTAGAAGTGCATGCTGGCCACGGATTCGGCGTCCCAGCCGGCATCCTGATACCGAGCTTCAACCTCATGCAAGAGTCGCTTGACAGTTTGCTTGTCGCCATGAAACCAGGCGGCGGAAAGGTCATGGCTCACCCTCGCAAGGGGGAGAGGGAATGCCACCTTGAGCATCTCCTGGTTCGCCATGGCTTCGCGCTCCATGTCGTCATACATCTTCAGAAATCCGTATGTAGCTGACAACCACCCATGCGCGTAGCCAAGTCCCAGGTCCAAGGACTTCTTGCATGGATCTATTGCCTTGGCGTATTCTCTCTTCGTGATGAAGTACTGCCCAAGGTTTAGATTGATTTGAGGCGAAAGAGGGTCGAGCTCCAACGCCTTCTCGACCTGCTCGAGAGCCTCGTCCCATCTCGTTTGTGAGAGCAGGACCAGGTGGTACCACTGATGCGCCGTGGCATAGCTTGGCTTCAACTCGATTGCTCTCTTGAACTCGGCTTCCGCCTCCCGGAGGTTGTATTCGGTCCTCAGAGCCAACCCCTTCGTTGCGTGCGCCTCGGCCAGCCCAGGGTCGAGCTCAAGCGCTCTTGACGACATGCTCTTGGCTTTCTCGAGATTCTCCTGAAGGTCTAGGCTCCAGTTGTTGCGCAGGATCAGGCAGCAGTCCGCTTCCCCCACGTAGCCTAGAGCGAAAGTCGGGTCTTCGTGTACGGCAAGTCCGAAGTACTCCAGCGCCTTCTTGACGTCGTCTGGCATCCTCCTGTTCCACAGATGCCTTCCCTTGAGATAGAGGGAGTAGGCTTCCGTGCTTTCGGTCGGCTTCCTCTCAATTCGCTCTCTTTCACGCGGCAGAATCTCGACCCGAAGGGCGTCCGCCACCTGTTTCGCCACGTCGCTCTGGACGGCGAACACATCGTCCAGGTTCCTGTCATAGTTCTGGGCCCAGACGTGCCTGTCCCCGGCCACGTCGATTAGCTGCGCCGTGACCCGGATTTTGTTTCCGGCTTTCTTGAAGCTCCCCTCCAGGATCGAACCGACGCCAAGCTCTTTTCCTATCTCCCCCAGCCTCTTGGCCGCCCCCTTGTAGACCATGGCCGAGGTTCTAGAAATGACGCTGAGACCGCTGATGCCTGAAACGGTGGTGATTATTTCATCGGTGATTCCGTCCGCAAAATACTCGTCGCTCGGATCGGGGCTCATGTTGGCGAAGGGCAAGATGGCTATCCGGTTCGCAGGGTATGTGTCGGTCTCTGTCGCGCCTGACCTTTCCCAGGGCATGACGACTTTGTACGCCTCGACGGGCGTGGTGACGTTCTTTAGAGCCTTCTCTCCGAGAGAAACGAACGGCAAGTCAGACTTGTTCCTCACCTGCTCGTAGACTTGGCTTGTTACACAGACTCCCCCTTGCTCGGCGAGGCCTTCGACCCTGGAGGCTATGTTGACCGTATCCCCGAGGATGTCGTTTCCGCTTGCCACCACGTCCCCCACATGGATTCCGATTCGAAGCAGTAGAAGTTCGCCCCTGGCGACCTTTCTGTCGTGCATCATCTGCTGGACGGCTACGGCGCAGAGGACGGCGTCCAGTGCGCTTTGGAATTCAATCAGGAAAGCGTCGCCCATGGTCTTGATTTCGCGCCCGCCGTGGCTAGCGAAGAGCGGACGGAGGAGACTTCGATTCCTCTCCAGCGCCTGAAGAGTGGAAGACTCGTCCCTCTGAGCAAGAGAGGTGTATCCCACGATGTCGGTGAACATTACCGCTGCGAGTCTGCGCTCGCCGTTTGACAAATGGACCCCTTCAGCGGATGCGTTGGCCCGATGATTTATCGGTTTACCGAGTGCCAAGCGGTTCTGACGGGCGTCGCGGCCCGGCTAGAGGAGCTTCCCTTCGCGGACGACGACTTTCCCGCCGACCGAGAGGGTTCCCTTCCTCACTATCCCCGCGATGCCAGCGGCGACGGTGATGGACCCTTCGGGGAAGCGGTCCTGCGCGTAGCCGAACTTCATGTGAGGGTTGAGCCCGATCAGGATGTAGGCTGGCATCCTCGACTTCTCCGGGAGGACCCCCTCCAGCGCCTTCAGCACCTTCGGGCTCTTCTTCGAGCTCCAACGCACGAACTTCCCTGACCGGAAGGTCAGCTCCGCGTCCTCGAGCAACCCGAACCTGGTGATCGACTGCGAGAGCTTGACGGTTCCGCTGACCGACCCGGGTTCAAGGTCCTTTGATACATACCCGGCCGGGACGTAGCTCATGTTGTCGCCGCTGGCCAGGTCCTCTTCGCCCGTGATAGCATCCTGAATCTCGAGCCCTCCCTTGAGCCTGGCCGTCAGCTCCGAGTCGTCCGTGGACAGTGTGATCTTCGCGCCGTCCTTCAGGTGTTCGGCGATCTTCTTGGCCTTGGCGTGGATCTTGTTGAAGTCGGCCAGGGCAGCGTTCAGCTGGTGCAGGACGATTTCGTCCCTGTCCTTGCCCAGCAGCCTGGCTATGTCGTTCCCGATGTAACCGGTAGTCAGTCGGGCCCCCCTGAGGCGGCTCTTCTTCGCGGCCTCGTACCAAGAGCCGTTGTAGCTGGTCGAGTCGATGAACTCCTGGCGGGTGATCTTCGGGTAGTACCCCGCGAGCGGCGGACCTGGGATGAACAGGTACGCGTCGGAGTTGGACAGCAGGCCGTACTCGTGCTTCCCCATCTTGCCCAGAGCCTTCTTGGAGCCAAGCCTCACCCCCCTGACGTAGTTCCTCTCGTCCTCGAGGGTGACGAGGGGGAAAGCGCCGAGCCTCTTGGCCTCAAGGGCCGCCTCGGCCGCGAACGGAACCCCCGAGGTCCAAGTCTCGATTGTCAGGGTCTCGCCCGGCTTGAGCCGGAGAGTTTCCTTGAGGACCTTCTTCGCTACCTTGGTGTACGCTTCCAGAACCTGCGCTCGCTTCGATGGCACGATGGTAGCTCTCCGCGCGCCCCTATTTGGAAGTCGCTATCTATGTTGATATCAACGTAGATAGTTCCCCGGACGACCAGTCGATGGTTGCCCCGCGTTGGCGTCTCCTAGTCGACGGCTCATCCGTTGCAGAACCCGACGGCCGACTCGCAGGTGATCCAAGCGTAGTCGAACCCCCCGACCGAGACCGCGTAGCTGCTTATCGGGGTCGGGATGTAGGGACCGGAGGTGGGCCAGTAGAGGGAGCGGAAGTCCGACGCGTTCACCCGAGAGGGACTGTAGCCCACCGCCAACGGAAGGCTCCAGTCGCCGGTGGGGGCAAGATAGTCGTAGAACCCGGTGGAGTTCTTCAACGCGGTGACTTGGTACACGACCGTGAAATATCCGAGTCCTGGGGCCAGGTCGACTTCGTCCGGCCTGGCGACGGTCCAGAAGGAGTGCGTTCCGGAGTAGGTGAAAAACCCCTTTGCGCTGTAGTTTTCGTTGAAGATGGTCAGCGAGAAGTTGCAGGAGGCCCAGGCAGGGTGGAGCGACCTGAGTTGCGACGCGAGGACTTGGTACACCGTCGAGTTCTGGGCCCAGGCGGTCTCGTAGGTTACGCAGACCGTGGCCGAAGTGCCGGGATTCAGGACGAGAACCGGCTCGACCCAGGTGCCGTTCGCACCCACGTATCCTTCGGGCGCCTGGGAAGTGCCCGAGCACTCCACGAGGGCCAGTTGAAGGTTGGACACCTCGTATTCGACCGACCCTATCTGCTGCGAGAGCGAGGACGAGTTCGAACCGTTGAGCCAGGACTGCAGCGTTGACACCTGCGACTCTAGGTTCCCCAGGGTCATCTTCTGTCCTGCCGCGCTGGAATTCAACTGGGCGACGGCCGCGCGGAGCGCAGTCAACCGGGAAGAGATGGAAGCCATGGAGATGTTCGCCTGGGCGGCCCTTGCGGAAGAGCTCGAGTTGAGTTCACCGACGGCAGTCCCGAGTGCGCCGAGTTGCGTCTCGATGGTGGCTAATTCCTGGTTCGAGTCGTCGAGCTGCGCCTTCGTCTGGCTCACCGCCGACTGCCAGGCGTAGTAGTTAGCCGACGATACGATCAGTGCTGCGACGATGATTGCCGCGGCTACAAGCAAGGAGTTGCGCGACCCTCTGTCCATGCACAGGGATGGCATCTTGGCGTTAGATATCGGTTGTTGGGGGCCCGTTCGAATTCGACAGACCTGGCCCGGGGTCACTTGGAGTCCCCCATCCACGTCGGTATCGACGTTGACTCCGTCACGGGACAAGGACGCACGCCGCTTAATGGGCGGCCGTCAATCAGCATCTGATGGCTTCTTTGAAGAGTCTCGACAGGCCGCTGTCAAAGGAGGAGCGGAGGAAGTTAGACGAGCTCCTGCGCAATGACCGCCTCTTCGAGAAGATGTTCGACCGGGCCATCAGGGGCAGAATGAAGGCTGGTAACAAATCAAGAAAGCCTGAGTGAACTCCTCGAAAGACTCGACAGGGGCCTTAAGAGGCGTATCGCCGTCGACTCTGTCAGAGATCCCGAGATTCTCTTCGACGAGCTAGAGGACTTGAACTTGGTTCTCGAACTGAGGCAGAGTATTCGGGTCAGCACCAAGACATAGGGCCGTCCTTTCGATAAGGCCGGAAAACAGCCGCCCAAGCCGACGGTGATTTCCCCATCGAGCTGGTGGCCCGTTCAGCATAAATGACGCGGAAGAGGGGTGGTGTCACACCCCAACAAGTATGCATCCCGCGAAGGGTTTTGTTCGGGAGCGAATCGCGGCCAGTCAGAGATGGTGCGGCACAGAAGACGTGTCCCTGCAGGGTAACTGGTTGACCGACGGGAAGACGCTCCCGGGCCATCACCATTCTTTGGTCCCGGGGGGCGTCGGGTTACCCTCAAGGATACACTATACGTTTGGAAGAAACCGGATTGCCGGTTCCCTCCGAAGGGAACTCGCCGCAACGCCGGGTTCGGGGCAAAATCAAGCTCTGGAGAAAATGGGGGCCGTCCTTGAAGGACGGGATTTAGGCTGGTGTTGCCGAGATCAGTTGGAAGGTGCCTGTGCCGGTGCCTTCCGTCGACGTTCCTGTGGCTTTGAAGTAGACTACCATGGAGTAGTTCGTCCCAGGAAGCTTGCCGATGGAGACCGAAACGCTTCCGTACTGATTCCCGTTGAATGCCACGGCCGATGCCGTGTACGAGGTGACGTCCATCGTGACCTGACCGAAGGTCTGGGTGGAAGTACCGGTGGGGGTGAGTTCTGAGTAGTAGGCGGGGTTTTGGAAGTAGCCGTTGTAGTTGAAGAAGATGTTGAAGATTTCCAGCACGCCAACCGAGGCGTACCTGGCGGTGGTCCCGTTCAGCATCGTCCCGTCTGATAGGACGGAGACCACAGTCCCGTTCGAGGCGTAGAAGAGCGCGAGTGAGCTGTTCTCACCTTTGCCGCTGCTGTACGTGAAGTTGTACTCGGTAGTGGCTATGTTGCCGATGTTCTTGGTCCCGACTTTCTGGAAGGCCATCGTCTCCGTCTGAGTCCCATTTGACGATGAACTGCTCCCCGACAACTGGATTTTCATCGCCGAGAAGAGGGTGAATATCTGGGTCGAGTTGCTCGGCAGATAGAGCGGATTGACCGAGGTCGCCGCGCTCGTCGCCGCCGTGGTCTCTGACATCATGGCCGACGTAGTCTGGGAATAGTAGGTTGTGCTGGGGCCGCCCACGTTGGTCTGGGTGGTCACTGATGATGGCTGGGTCAGCAAGAAGTATCCTGCGACCCCCGCGATAGCAACGATGATGATCGCGACTATCACGATGACAGCCGCCGAAATGCCTTTTCTAGAGTGCAGAGTGAGCTGCAATTTCTGAAGCCCGTTTGGAATTGCGCTTTTAAACGTTAGGGCATCCCAGACGACTCGCGCATCGGGGAGGCTTTTGAGCGCATGCTAAACAATTGTTGCGTATCCCCCTAAACTGCTACCCTGGAGGGGAACTTCTCCGATGCCGGGGAAGAGCGTCAAGCTGTTCTGGACCGAGAGGACCGTCACCAGAGGCGACACCCTCGGGCTCCTGTTCGGGGACAGGGCCGACACCCAGAAGGCGGTGAGGCTGGTGATAGATAAGATGAAGGCCAGCCCCACCCTTTCCATGACCAAGAGGGAGATGCGCTTCTTCGCCAAGGAGCTTGAGACCGGCAAGATGGGGGTGAAGTACAGCTACCACAACTTCTACACGAAGCTCCTGAGGAAGCTGATGGACCTGGGCTTCCTCGAGAAGGACGTCCTGGTCTGGGACGCCCACAAGAGGAAGACGGTCGCAGTGTACCAGCTGAGGCTCCAGCAGATCCCCGAGAGGGCCCCCTCCGGAGGCTTCATCAAGAAGGCGTGGCAGATAGCGAAGGGATGGAACGACCTGATACAGTCCTAGCCCGGCGACGGAACATGGTGGAGTGGCTGTCGACGTTGATATCAACGGCGATATGCCCGTCCTCGGGCGGAAAGGTGGGTGTCTGACTCGGAAATCGACTGCACCGAGCTTACTGCCGACGAGCAGCTGGCCCTCGCAGGCGAGGTCACCGGCGCCCTGGACGGGAAGGGGATAGCCCTCGCAAAAGGGAGGAAGATCGTCCTGGACAACCTGTCAGGGGCCGACCTGGACGAGAGGACCGTCGAGGCCGCGGTCTCAGACTTCATATCGAGGAGGAAGGACGCCTCGCACTATTCTGTGGAGAGGGCCGGTGACAGGATAATCGTCCACTCGCCCGACCCGATAGCGGCCAGCCACTCCAGCCGGCTCCAGGGCCTCCCTCCCAACCTGATGAAGTGCCCGTTCTGCAGCTTCGTCACCCCCTACGAGGAGCTGTACGTGGTCCACTACCGTTCTCACGGCTTCGTCGCCTGACCGAGGTCCGCGGGATCAGACAGAATGGAAGTTTCTTGAGCGGAGGGCGCCGATGACGAGCGCGACGCCGAGGATCACCAGCAGGGTGGGCAACAGGGACACGCTGACGTTTAGGAAGACCTGGGGGGCGTAGAAGACGGTGAGTATCCCCCCGAGCCCTAAGGTGAGGGAGCCGACCTTGAGCCTCAGGGAGCTCCTCACCAGGTTCATCACGAGTAGCAGGATCCCGGTGCCCAGGCCCAGCACCGCGCTGTAGCTCGAACCGCTGAGGAGGCTGATGAAGTTGCCGTTGTTGAGGGCGGCCACGACCCCGAACCACACGAGGAACAGGCCCCAGAAGACGTTCGTGAGTGTCTCGCCGTTCAACGGACGTGCCTGCTTCAATGACAGAACGCTTTAAACATGAAGTCCGTGGGGCGAGGACGAAACGTTGACCAACTGGCTATTGGGGGTCATACTCGGCATCGTCCAGGGCGTCAGCGAGTGGCTCCCCATAAGCAGCAAGACGCAGATAATCGTCGCCTCGTCCTACCTCTTCCCCGGGCTTCCGCTGTCGGAGGCCTACGCCTTCGGCCTGTTCCTTGAAGTCGGGACCTTCTTCGCCGCCCTCCTCTACTTCAGGAGGGAGGTCTGGACGGTCCTGAAAGCGCTGGTGGGCCGCGGCGGAGAGGAGGGGAGGCTCCTCCTGAAGTACCTGGTCGTGGTGACGGCGATAACCGCGGTGCTCGGGGTGGTGATCTACAAGACCGTCCTGACCGCCGTTTCGGAGACGTCCCCGGGCTCCGTCTTCGGCTTGCCGATGGTGGTGCTCGGATGCGTCCTCATCGGGGACGCCGTGCTCATCACCATATCCAGGGGAAGGTACGTCCCCACCAAGGGGCTGAAGGACCTCCGCATCAGGGACCTGGTGATCATAGGGATCGCCCAGGGGATAGCGGCGCTCCCGGGCGTAAGCAGGTCCGG
>DASPOB010000058.1:0-8231 GCA_035626235.1 Nitrososphaerales archaeon
ATTAGTGAAGGATTTGCTACGACGGGACGCCTGCAGCTCTGCATCACGCTCAGCCGGGGCCGTTCGGCATGGCCCCTGGGCGGAGAGCAGGGGAGGCAACGAGACAGGTTAACTAATGCCAGAATCGAGAGAATGGGGCAAGACGCATAGAACTAATGCCCACTCCCAAACATTCGGTTCTCGTCGTGAAGAGAGACTATCCTTTCTCGAAGGCCGTGTCCTTCGTGTTTGCCTGCACGGCCCTGGCGAACATCTTAGATGCCATCGCAATCGCAGTAGGGCTCGGTTTCGGGCTGGTGGAATCCGACCCCCTCGGAGCCTGGTTCCTCAACGGCTTCGGACTCGTCGGCCTCCTTGGATACAGGGGGGCCACGGGAGTCATCTTTCTGGTCATCGCCTACTTCTTTCGAAAAAGGAGGATGAGCCGCCGGCAGGGAAGCCTCATCCTAATCGTGTCCATGCTCATTTTCGTTGCCTACATCTTCCCTCTCGCCACCAACGTCTCGCTCATCATCCTGAAGGTTCTCGGACTGGATTGAAACGCATGCGCTAGGGAGGGGCGGGGGGCGGCCAGGGGCGATCCTCACGGTACCCGGGGCGAAGTCCTGGTGGGTTCATTCTTGCCTGCTTTCCTCCATTTCGCGTGGCTGGTGCTGGCCGCGAGGATTGGCAGGACGCAACAGAACCGAAGCGAAGTGTTTATACCCAATATTTATCGCGATGTAGATTCCACATGGGGAAGATCAAGGTCGCAATAGCAGGGGTCGGGAACTGCGCCTCGGCGATCGTCCAAGGGGTCCGCTACTACTCCGAGAGGGGCGCGGACGAGGGCCTGACGTACTGGAAGGTGGGTCAGTACACCCCTGAAGACATCGAGTTCGTGGCCGCATTCGACGTGTCTGCCAGGAAGGTCGGAAGAGACCTCTCGCATGCTATCTTCCAGGCACCCAACAACACGCTCAAGATCTGCGACGTCCCCAGCATGGGCGTCCAGGTGAAGAAGGGCCCGGTGCTCGACGGCCTCGGCAAGTACCTGAAGGACGTCGTGCCCGTTGCCCCCCACAAGGAGTCCGACGTCGTCGAGGAGCTGGAAAACACCGGCGCGGAGATCCTTGTCAACTACCTTCCCGTGGGGAGCACTAACGCTTCCCACGCCTACGCCGAGGCGGCGCTGGAGGCCGGAGTCGCTTTCATTAACGCGATCCCCGTCTTCATCGCTTCTGACCCGACATGGGCGGCGAGGTTTGCGAAGTCGAAGCTGCCTTGCGCCGGCGACGACGTCATGAGCCAGGTCGGTGCGACCGTGCTCCACAAGACTCTGGTAAAGATGGCCATCGACAGGGGGGTCAAGGTTGATGAGACGTACCAGCTCAACATCGGAGGCGACACAGACTTCCTCAACATGCTCGAAGAGAGCAGACTGAAGGACAAACGGGAAAGCAAGACAAGCGCGGTAAGGGCGATGTCCCCCTACGAGGTGCCGACAAGGATCGGGCCCAGCGACTACGTCCCCTTCTTGGACAACGACAAGGTCTGCTACATCTGGCTCAAGGGGAGGTACTTCGGAGGGACGGTGGTCAGGATGGACGTCAAGCTCCACGTTGTCGATGCCTACGACAGCGGGGGGGTGATGGTCGACGCGATAAGGGGGACGCGCATAGCCCTCGACAGGAGCGTGTCAGGTCAGCTTACCAGCCTGTCGGCCTTCTGCTTCAAGCACCCGCCGATTCAGATGCCGTATCCCGACGCGAAAGCCGCCTTCGAGGCCTTTACCGCTGGTTCGAGGGAGAGATAGGCGTCAGCTTCCTTCTGACGTAAAGCGCGGCAGCCAGGACTCCAATGAACACGAGGGCGGAAGGTATGGTGTACCGTGTAAGGACGTCTTCCCCCACCACCACCAAGCTGGAGGGGGGCGCGGCCCTCACGGTGGCGCCTGAGTAGCTGAACGTGAGCGTTCCGGTCGCGAACGAGAGAGAGGTCCCCGAGCTGGCCTGGGCCGTCGCATTGGCGACGAAGGATTGCTGCGCCGCCAGCTGCCCGACCGTCACAGTGAGGTTGCCCCCCTGGATTACAGCATTCTTCAGGTTGCTGACTGTGATGGTGGACGAGATGGGCAGCGAATATCTGACGTTGGAGACTGCCACGCTCGATGGATTCTGAATCGTGATGCCAATCAAGAAGGGTCTCCCCTCGGTTGGGGCTGAGGGGGACGCCTTGACGGAGACAGCGACCGGCTTGTAGACGCTCACAAGCGGCCCAGCCTGGGAAATGGTGTACTGGATTCCGCCGAAATACATGCTCAACGTGGTGGCGGAAGAAGACAAGTTTCCGAACCTCCCAAGGGCGATTACGCTGTATGTGACGTTGAGCACTCCTCCGGGGCCTACCGCCTGCAAAGACTTTAGCGGCAGGGGAGAGAAGAGGGAGATCTCGTCAAAGCTGTCCGCGCGGGACTGGACCGTGGCGTTGTACGCGGTAAACGGACCGCGGTTGTCGGCTTCGATCTTCACGGTCGAGGTCATCCCTGCGAAGACGGAAGAGGGGGCGAATTGCTTCGTCAGGACGATTCCGGACGGCGCCAGGACGGCATTGGACTCGCCCGAAAGGACTAGGCCCGCCGACGTCGCGTGAAAGGCATAGGGGGCGAAGAAGTAGTTCACCGGGGTAGACAGGTCGAATTCGATGGCGCCCTGGGCGCTCCCCGACGAAGGCAGCGCCGGCGGCGAGAGGGTCACCTCGCCTGCAGAGCACGAAACCCAGCTGCTCTTTGCCGTACCGCAAGCCAGGCCGGCAGGCAGCGTCCCGGTCCCCACGAACCCGGTGAGGTTCGCCGACCCCCCGTTTCCGACTGCGAAGGAAAGCGTCAGGTTGGTCTCGCCCGAAGCCACGCTGGTGACCGTAGCGCCCAGAGCGAGCGTCGGCATCCCCAGGCTCATCGAGGAGTGGGAGAACAGGACGGGAATGCTGTTGGTGACGGTCGTAAGGTTCTGCCCCGAAGGTGTGGAATATGTTACGGCGTACGATTTCGAGGACATGCCTTCGGTCAGGGACTGCGCCGTGACGGCGACCGGCACGGTTATGGAACTCCCCGCCAGGAGTCCCCCTTCCTGTTTTCCGTCAACCACGTCAGACGAGGCCGTAAGCGTACCTACGTTCTTCACGGTGATGTTGAAGCGCTGAGTCGAGCCCACAGGCCCTTCGGAGTTCTTCGCCGGGACCAAGAAGGCGTAGACTACGGGGTTGTCCTCGCCCAAAGAAAAGGAGATGGGGTTGCTGCTGGCGGTCCCCTTGAACTCCGCGGACCCGACTGTGTACGTGTAGTTGACGGAAGTGGGCGGCACGACTATCTGCTCCGGAGTGCCGCCGGTGTATTCGAGAACGTATGTGGGGCTCAGCGAGTCCCCTGGCAGGATTGTCTCCTGTTGGACGGTGATGTTTCCCTTGACAAGCTTGAAGAAACCGTAGGACTTCCACCAGTCGTCTGAGAATCCGCCCGTCTTGACCGCCGTGGTCCCCGAGGGATTGCTCAAGGACATCGTTACGGAGACGTTCTGACCACTCATCAGGACGCCCCTGTCGACGACCCTCCGTGCCAAGAGGAGCTCAGGGGCCTGGTCGACGGTCACGTTCAGACTGTAGACCTTCTGACGGGGAGCCAAAGTCAGCTCGTAGGAACCCGTCCCGGGGGAACTGCTCACCATCGCCGCCTTGTCGCTGGAGTTCACGGGTCCGTCCAGGAACCTGAGATAGATCACCGACGAGGTGCTCATGTTCGCAGCCGCCAGCGACTTGACGGTGGACCCGAAGTAGGACATTATCTGGGGCCGGGATGAACTGCTGAGGGCAGAGCCGGCGATCGATCCGAGCGTCAGGTTGTGTGCGAAAGCCGACCCTTCTCTTATGCCCTGCAGGCTGGCCATCGGGGAGTCGAGGTTGGCGAAAGTGGAAGCAGAGACCGCGGAGGCGAACCCTCCGACGTTTGAAGGAATGAGCTTGAGCAGTGTATCTGGCGCTACCCCCGAGAAGGAAATGGGGGTGAAGAACCTGTAGATTCCCGTTGAGTTTGAGTAGGAAACGAACGAAGCCAGGAGGTAGGAATCGAGCGACTCAGCCGCTGAAAGCGCTGTGCCGTACGAATCGGCGCCGACTGTCAGGAAGGCCCCCTGGGGCGGCACGAAGGGGACGGGGATTAGGTTGTATCCGTTGGGCCCAAAGACCTGAAAGTCAGAGGACCAGGAGGTTGTTTTCAGCAGCGTAAGGTTGTACCAGCTAACCCCCGCCTCTCCCTCGACCGCACCGATGCTCGGAGCGGTCGCGTTCACCCCGTCGAAGCTCATGTACCAGAGGGCACTGCTCCCCGCCACGTACGCGGTGATCTTCTCGGAGTATTCCTGAGAAGCGTAGGCGTGCTGGGCCGGGACGAGGGCGAGCGTGAGCAGGACTACTACTAGCACTGCCAAGACTACGGGACGTTGCAAGCGAGACGCCGAAGGCCGACGGATTTAGCCTATTAAACTGTGGCGCCGGGGACTACTTCTTTCGTGGCGACTCTTCCGACGGGTCGTCCACCCCGCGCTCGTTGAGCACGAACACGGCGTCCCTTTCGGGGTGGTAGGGGCTGTCAACCATCCTCGCAATCCTGTTCTTGGCCGCCTTCCTGAGGTAGATCCTGTAGGTGCTCGTGTGGGCGACTACGTTCCCCCCCGTCGGCCTCGTTGGGTCCCCGAAGAAGGTGTCGGGCGCAGCCTGGACCTGGTTGGTCGCCACGACCGCTACGTTGTAGATCTCAGCAGTCCTTAGCAGCTGGTGCATGAAACGGTTGAGCCTCTGCTGCCTTTCAGCCAGGGTCCCCCGGCCCAGGAATTCCGCCCTATAGTGGGCGACGGCGCTGTCGAGAATCACAAGCTTGATCTTGTTCGACTCGATCACCTTCCCCAGGTCCTTGACGATGAGCTCCTGATGCGCGCTGTTGTATGCCCTTGCCACTGTTATCCTCCTGAGAATCTCCTCGGGGTCGAGCTTTCTGGCCTCGGCTATCTCGGCGATTCTCTCGGGCCTGAACGTCCCTTCCGTGTCGATGTACACGGACCCCGCCTCTAGGCCCCCCTGCCCCTTCGGCTGCTGCGCCATCACGCACAGGGTGTGACAGATCTGGCTCTTGCCGCTCCCGAACTCCCCGTAGAACTCAGTGATGGCCCAAGTCTCTATCCCTCCCCCCAGCAGGTCGTCCAGGTTCTTCGACCCCGTCGATACCCTGTCGATCGCCTTCCTCTTCTGGAGGAGGTCGGCGGCGTTGATGAAGTCCGGCTCCAGCCTGTTCAACTCGACCAGCTTCTTCCTTGCCTTGTTGTTCAGCTCCACGGCCTTCGTCACGTCGATGTCCACCGCGTCCGCTATGTCCATGGGACCCGCGGTCGCCAGGTCAAGCACGTTGTGAATCCCCGCGTCGTTGAGCTTCTGCTTGGTGGCCGGCCCGACTCCGGGAAGGGTGTCGAGCTCCAACTCCTCGTCAGTTTCAGACATCAGGCCCGACGACCGTTCTCTCCTAATTAAGCATGACCTAGGGAGAGAGTCGTGAAACTGTTCTGGGAAATAGGCTGGCAGACCTTATGTGTCTGAGCCCCGCTATCCACCTGGTGGTCCGCTCCACCCCGATCCCGAACCCGGAGTGGGGAGGCATGCCGAACCTCCTGAGCTCCAGATACCAGGAGAAGGCCTCTGGCGGGAGATCCTGGCTCGCAATGCGCTCCATCAGCTGCGACTGGTCGTGAATCCTCTGGCCGCACGTCGCGAGCTCCCCAATCCCCTCCGGAGCTATCAGGTCCGCCGACTTCGTGACTTTCGGCCGGTCGGGATAGGTCATGTGGTAGAAGCTGCGGGCCGAAAGCGGATAATCGGTGATGAAGAAGGGTCCGCCCTGGCTCCTGCTGACCACCCTTTCGGCCTCGGCTCCTATGTCTTGCCCCCACTCGAACCCGTGGCCCGCCCTCTCCGCGATGTCCCTGGCCTCGTCGTAGGTCATTCTGGGCAGAGGGAGGGGAACCTCCTTAAGGGTCCGGCCGAGTGTCTTCAGGTCCTGCTGCCTGTTGTCCAGGACCCGCCTTACCATCGAAGCGAGGAGCCCCTCCAAGAGTTCCAGGTTAGCCTCCTGGTCTGCGAACGCCTGCTCGGCCTCGATCATCCAGAATTCGGTCAGGTGCTTGGGGGTCTTCGACTTCTCGGCCCTGAACGCCGGCTGGAATATCCAGACTTTCTGCAGCGCCGGGAGCGCCGCCTCCTCATAGAATTGCGCGCTCTGGCTTAGGTATGCGCTCTTGCCGAAGTAGTCGACCGGGAAGAGGGTCGTCCCTCCCTCGACCGCGGCTTGGACGAAGATGGGGCCGCTTATGAGGGTGAAGCCGCGCCCTCTGAAGTAGTCGAAGGCAGCGCCGATGACCTCCGTCCGTATCCTCATGGTCGCTATCGCTTTCGGGCCCCTGATGCTGAGATGGCGCCGGTCGAAGAGGTAGGACGCCGACTTCGCGGCTGTCTTCGTTATCGGCCAGCTGTCGGCCTTCGCCACAACCTCGAAGCCGGCAGCGGAGATTTCTCGCCCTCCCGGCGCACGCCCGTCCTCTCTCACTTCGCCGTTGGCTATCACGGCGGACTCCTTTGTTGCCCCCTTTGCCGCTTCGAACGCCGCCTCGGGGAGGGAGCCCCTCTTGGCCGAGACCTGAACATAGCCGGTGCCGTCCCTGACTAACGCGAAGACCAGGCCACCTATCGCATGCTTTCGAGCGACCCAGCCTCTGACCTCGACCTTGGCACCAGAGGGAGACCCCAGGACCTCGGCGGCGCTGCTGACCGCATACTCCCCTTCTTTCACGCTGGCGGCCTCGTCCGCCTGAGAGTAAAAAGCATGACGCTGACATTCCCCAGGGGGATGCTCTCCCATCCGTCACGCGGCTCTCGCTGAGACAGCCCTGACGACGTCCTCTAGCGCGTTGAACTTCGAGACGTACTCGCCCAGCTCGGCCACCCGCCTAGCCGTGCTTTCGCCCAAGAGCGATTCGACTGACTCGAGGAATATGCCCGGCGTCAGCTGGTCTTGGCCGACGCAGACCGAGACCCCGAGGCTCTGGGCCTTCCGCGCGTTCCCTTCCTGCTCGGACTGTTTCGGGATGGGCACCAGCACGGAGGGCCTCGACGCGGTAATCGCCTGGCTCACCGTGCCATGTCCTGCCCTCGACACTATCACGTCGCAAGAGGCGAAGTACATACTGGGCTCCCTGCACCAGCCGAAGTACCAGCCTCCAGGGATTTCCGTCGGTTCTGAGTCGGCCGCCGGGTCGCCCCCCGAAATCACGAAGACGAACCTGTCGGAGAGTCTGGCGGAGAACTCAAGGGCCTTCGCAAGGAACGGCCCCCGGGTCTTTGGGGGGCCCGAGACCTGCCAGAAGACCCTCCTGCGCCTGTCAGAGGCCAGTTTCTCGGCCACGGGGTCTCGCCTCGGCCTGTAGGGCGGAAGCAGGAACCCGATATACCTGGTCTTTCTCACCCTGTTCCCCCAAAGGTTCCTTTCACTGATGGTGTAGGGCGGAGGGAGGTCAGGAAGGAGAATCTCGTCGCAGAGCTCCCAGAGCACCCCCATGGCGGCGGTGAGCCCGGCCGAGAGCAGGCTGACGGCCGGCCTCCGGCGGCCGGGAGGGCTGGCCAGCCTGAGCTGGTTTAGGACCGCCAGCGCCGGGATTCCCACGAGCCTGGAAGCGACCACCGTGGGGATGGAGGAGTCGCTCAGGACGACCTGCGGCCGGAAGAGGGCTATGTTGCGTGCCTCCATGTATGTCTGGCGGTAGATTCTTGCCAGAGTCACCGGAGAGGCGACCATGGACTCTTTGAGCGAGAAGGACCCGTCTTCGGAGTACCGGACGTCGACCAGCGGGAGCCGGTTGCAGGCGTAACCTCTTCCCTCCAACAACCGCGCCACCTCGCCCGAGCTGGAGAATCGGACCTCGTCTCCTCTCTCGCTCAGTAGGTCGGCCACCTCCAGCATCCTGGTCGCGTGCCCAAGCCCGGAGCCGAAACAGCTAATGTACACTCGAAGCATTTGTCGCACTCAGGTCTTCACGCGCTGGACGGCGCCCCTGGGACCCTTCTCTGAGAAGACATCAGCCTGGAAGACCTCGATCCTAGTGCGGTCGTCTAACCACGCATCAGGCGTCATCCCTCCTTTCATGCATGCCTCCGAGAGG
>DASPOB010000059.1:0-2289 GCA_035626235.1 Nitrososphaerales archaeon
CTCTAGATAGCCTTCGGCGTCTGGGTGAGCCTCGAGCCCAATAGGACCTTCTCGGATGTCACAGGGAGGTCGTCCACGGAGACACCCGTCGCGTTGAGGACTGCGTTGCGCACCGCCGCGCCCGGGAGAACTATTGGAGGCTCGGCGATTATCTTGGAGCCGAACGGACCCAGCGTTCCAGGCACCTCCACAATGTACGCCTTAAATTCGGAGGGAATGTCCATTGACGTGGGGATGTAGTAGTCGCCCAAATTGGGATTGACCACGACCCCGCCCTTGTGAAGGAGCTCCTCCATCATCGCGTAGCCGAGGCCTTGGACCGTGCCGCCGTAAATCTGTCCCAGCACCCCTCCGGGATTGACGGCCTTGCCGACATCGTAGGCGGCATGAACGCCGACGACCTTGTAGTAACCCGTCTCCATGTCAACTTCCACCTCGGCCACGAGGGCTCCCCAGGTGTACTGCAGGTAAGGCGTCCCCTGCCCCGCCTCCTGGTCCCAGGCCGCGGGGGGAGCCATGAAGAAACCGTCTTCCTTCATGCTTACGCCTCTCCTGTACGCCTCTGCTACTAACACATCCCAGGCGACCGAGGTTGACGGGTTGTGGCGGTCGAAGGCCACGCCGTCAGCAATGACTACGTTCTTCTCGCTCACCTTCAGTATCTCTCCAGCCAGAGGAACCAGCCTTCCCTTCAGCTTCTCTGCGGCCAAGTACGCGGCGTTCCCGCCTATCACCACCACCCTTGACGCGACAGTAGGGCCGCTCTCCCTGTGCTTCGAAGTGTCAGGCCGTTCCAAATTGAACCGGGAAAGGGGGACGCCCAGTACGCTGGATGCCACCTGCATCATCCCCGATATCGCGCCCGTGCCGTACTCGGTGAGGCCTGTGCCGACCGAGACGCTCCCGTCGGAGTGTATCTCGATACGGACGGCGCCGTAGTCGTTCCCTTCAGGCCCGAGGGAATTCCCGTGCATCAGCAGGGCGATGCCGAGCCCCCTTCTGACGCTCCCGCTCTGGCTCCTATACTGGGGGGCTTTCTTCCGGTAGTCGCTGGAAGCAATTACCTTCTCGACGCACTGAGGGAGCCCGCAGCTGGCATCCATGAGAGTCCCCGTGGCGTTGCTCTTACCGGGGACGAGCATATTCTTCAGTCTGATGTCCAGCGGGTCCATTCCCAGCTTGCGCGCAAGCTCTTCCACCTGACTTTCGAACGCGAAAATGGCCTGGGGACCCCCGAACCCTCTCAGGCTTCCGGTGTAGGTGTTGTTCGTGTACGCGAGGTAGGAGTCTGCCTTCACGTTCGGCACCTCGTAGGCGCCAGTCGTGTGGAATGTCGCTCGCATTATCACGAGGACGCCAAGCGACGCATAGGCTCCCGTGTCTCCAACTATCTTGGATTCGTCGGCGACAAACATGCCGTCGGAGGTCACCCCCGTCTTGTGGCTTATGACGAAGGGATGCCTCTTGGTGTGCATGATCATTGAATCCTCTCTGTCCAGGCCGCAGAAGACCGGCCTCTGGTACTTCATGGCAGCCAACGCCGCCGTTGAGCAGACGTCGTAGGGCGTCTCGTCTGATTTGGGCCCGAATGCGCCCCCTGTGACCGCCTGGATGACCCTCACCTTCTCAGGGCGAAGGCTGAGGACCTTGGCAACCGCGGCCTGGGTATGGTGGGGACTTTGCATTGACCCCACGACCTTGACGCCGCCATCCTCCGGTATCGCCAGCCCCATCTCGGGCTCGAGGGGGATTGCGTCCTGGAACTGGGTCCTGTACGTCTTTTCGAAGACCAGGTCTGATTTCGCGAATCCTTCCTCGACGTTGCCCTTTCTGATCTTCATCTGCTTGGCGAGGTTGCCGCCCGGATGAATCTTCACCGCCCCTGGTTTGAGCGCCTCGAGGGGGTCGAAGTTGGTCGGCAGCAGCTCATAGTCGATCTTGATTTTTCCAGCAGCGTCAGAAGCGGCGGGAAGGGTTTCTGCAACGACTGCGCCCAGAATGTCGCCTGTGGAGCGGACGATCGAGTCAGCATACAGCTGTCGGTCGGGGAGTATGGCCGACGACTCGTTAAGTCCGGGTATGTCTCTCCACGTCAAGATGCCCATGACCCCGGGGTGAGCCCTGGCGGCTCCCAGTTCCATTCCCTTGATCCTGCCATGTGCGACTGAAGAGTGGAAGAGCTTCGCGAAGATTGTGCCCTTGGGTATGAGGTCTGCCGTGTAGACCGGCTTGCCCAGGACCTTCTCCAGAGAGTCCACCCTGGCGATGCTCTCGCCGATGTACAGGAGG
>DASPOB010000060.1:0-4848 GCA_035626235.1 Nitrososphaerales archaeon
CATGAAGATAGGCAGCGCACTGGAATCCGAGCGAAACAACGAGGGTTACGCGTTCGCCGTTAGAATGAAGAAGGATGGGCGCATCGTCGGGAGCACCTCGTATCTCGGAGTTGAGGCGAAACACAAGAGAGTCGAAATAGGCTCGACCTGGTACCTTCCCAAGGTTCAAGGGACTGTGGTGAATCCTGAATGCAAGTACTTGCTTCTCAAACACGCCTTCGAAGATTGGGGGGCTGTGAGGGTCCAGTTCACGACAGACGCCAATAACGTCCATTCCCAGAATGCCATACTGAAACTGGGAGCGAAGTACGAAGGAAAACTGAGAAACCATGGGATGAGGCCTGACGGTTCGACGAGGGACGCCATGGTGTACTCCATTGTCCCCAAAGAATGGCCTGAAGTGAAAGCAGGTCTCCTGGCAAGAATTCATACTGCTTGAATTGAGCCTTGACCCTTGTCGGATACGGGGGCCGCCTGGAACCGTTTCTCCGCCTCGTTCCCATCATGCCAATTAATTGAACTGATGTCAAGGAACCTCTCGAGCGGATTAGCCGCCAACGTTGAAAACAAGGCCTGACCCCACCCCAGCGCCTGTTGGTCTCGACTGAGCTGCTTCTCGCCGCCTTTCTGGCGATTTCGCTTCTCGCATCGATAGTTTCGAGGAAGGCGGCAATCCCCTACACCATCCTTCTCGTCGTAATCGGAGTCATACTTGCCTCGACTTCGGACCCGGACATGGCTCCGGTGTCTCAGGCGTTCCAGAGTCTCAGGCAGGGGGGGCTCTTCGTGGGTCTGATCCTTCCCCCTCTGCTCTTCGAAAGCATGTTCAGCATAAAGACCGAGGAGTTCAGGGCGGTGTCGAGACCAGCTCTGATTCTCGCCACGGCGGGGGTAGTCGTCGCCACAGCCGTGGTCGGCCTGATCCTGTGGAGCCTATCCGGGCTTCCGCCGTACACCGCGTTCATCTTCGCTGCGCTCATCGCACCCACCGATGCCGCCACCGTTCTGGAGGTCTTCCACAGAATCAACGTGCCGTCGAGGCTGGCGACCCTCATGGAGACCGAGTCTGTCTTCAACGACGCCACGGGCATCACTCTTCTCACTGTGGTCTTGACGGGGTTCGTCGCATCCACCTCCGGGCTCGTGTTTCTAGGGGCGTTGAGCGATGCCGTGGTCCTCTTCGGAGGCGGGGTTTTCGTAGGGCTGGTCGTCGCCTGGGGAGCGAGACAGGTCCAGCGCGTTATACAGGACCCGTTATCTCAGATCGTGCTCACCATGACAGCCGTCTATGGGTCCTACGGGATCGCCACTGCCCTGGGGGTATCGGGGCTAATAGCGGTCGCAGTCACCGGGCTTCTTTACGGGAACACTGTGCTCTTCAGGATCGAGCAAAGAGAAATCGAGCAAATGACCAGGGACTTCTGGAGCATACTGGCGTTCATAGCGAACACAGTCGCCTTTCTCTTCATCGGGTTCAGCACCAACCTCTTGAGCCTCGGGGGAAGTGTCTCGTTCATCCTGATCGCCTACGCCGTGGTGATGGTAGCCAGGTTCGCCTCGGTCTATCTGATACTCAGCTTCCCGGGCATCGCCTCTCCCGGGGTACCCTGGTCATGGAAGAACGTGGCCATGCTGGGAGGAATGAGGGGCGCGCTGTCCATAGCCCTGGTAGCGTCTCTTCCCAGCACCATCCCTGGCTACACGACCGTCGTGAACGTGACCTTCGGGGTGGTCATCATTTCCATACTCCTGCAGGGGCCGCTTCTCAGTCTATACGCGAAGAGAACCTTCGGCCCCCAACAGACAATCCCCGGCGCCACCCAGGGGCTCGGCTCCGGGACCTCCCCGTCGCCCTAGCGGAGTCAGATAGCATATATCGGGTCTACTTTCAGGACGGGGCCGCAGATGTCGTTCGACGAGGTCATGCGCTTAGCGCAGCAACGAGGGTTCTTCTTCAAGTCCGCCGAGAGCTACCCCAACGCGCCAGCTGGTTTCTTGGATTACGGCCCTCTCGGGGTCGCCCTCAGGGGGAGGCTGATCGAGCTCTGGAGGAGGACGGTGGTGAAGCGGGACGGGATGCTGGAGATAGACGGGTCTCAGATACTTCCGAAAGCTGTCTTCGAGGCATCCGGCCACCTTGCCAGCTTCACCGACCCCTTCGTTCGGTGCGCGAAGTGTGGCTCTGTCTTCAGGCCTGACAAGCTGGTCGAGGAGAAGTCGGGGAAGGCTGTTCCCGAGAAGCTGGGGGACGCAGACTACGACTCCCTCATGGAGAAGTCAGGAGTCAAGTGCCTGAAGTGCGGCTCCAAGCTGTCAGGGACCAGCAGGTTCAACATGATGTTCAGGGTGGGCATCGGTCCGTCCAACGAGGAGGCTTACCTGAGGCCGGAGACCTGCCAGAGCATCTTCGTCGACTTCCCTCTCCTCTTCAAGACTCAGCGGGTCAAGCTCCCCATCGGCATCGCCCAGGTCGGCAGAAGCTTCCGGAACGAAATCGCCCCCCGTCAGGGCCTCATCAGGCTGAGGGAGCTCAACCAGGCCGAGGTGGAGGTGTTCTTCAACCCGAAGAGGCTGGACGCTCCCCGCTTCGAATGGGCCCAGCATGAATCCCTCTCCTTCAGACGGCCGGACGGGACCGACACCAGAATGAGCATCGCCGATGCGATCGCCAAGGGGTTCGTGCCAAACAGGCTCGTAGGCTACTACCTGGTCCTGATGGCCAAGTTCTACGAAGCTGCGGGGATCCTACCAGACAACCTGAGGTTCAGAATCCTCACCGAGGAAGACAGGGCCTTCTACTCGAAGGCGGCCTTCGACCTCGAGGTCAAGCTTTCGGTGGGCTGGCTGGAGCTCGTTGCCTGCAACTACAGAGGTGACTATGACTTGGGAGGGCACGCCAAGGTCAGCGGGACCGACTTCAAAGTCGACGACGCTGGCGAAAAGGTCCTCCCCCACGTCTTCGAGCTTTCGATGGGGGTGGACAGGAGCGTCTATTCCGTGATGGAATCATCGATGACGGGCGAGGGCGACAGGAGGGCCATGGCTTTGAAGCCCTACCTGGCACCTGTCCAGACCTGTGTCTTCCCCCTGGTGAACAAGGACGGGTTGCAGGATGTTGCCATGGCTGTCTACGACGACCTGCGCGAGCGCCTGGATGTCTTCTACGACGAGTCGGGGTCCATCGGCAGGAGATACGCGAGAGCAGACGAGGCCGGGGTCCCGTTCTGCGTGACCCTCGACTACGATACCCTCAAGGACAAGACCGTGACGTTGAGGAGCAGGGACACCCGCCAGCAGGAGAGGGTGGCCGTCGCGAGTCTCGCGGAGAAACTCGTTGCCCTGACGAGCTACCCTAGAATATCGACGAAAGCGTCAACAGCATAGCCACAGACGTGGCTCCTCCCGCGACCGTCGCTAAGACGTTGACGATGTTGTTCTCCACCGACGCCACCCCGCCAGTCAGCCTTGTTTTCTCCCCGCAGTGCTTCAGCTCCTCGGTCGGCTTGAGGCAAATCACGCAGAATCCCTTCCGCTGTATTTCCGCTCCGATGAGGCTGTCCACCAATGCGCCTACGAACCCTCCTACCACGCACAGGGGGACGAGGAGGTAGGGGTCCGGGAGGATTCCGAGAGGGACCGCGAGGAGACCTATCACAAGCGCGGCCAAGGCCGAGCCCACGAAGCCGAGCACGGATACACCACCGGAGGTTCCCGGCGGGACCACCCTCGACGGGTGGGTTATGAGCTTCGGCTGATGATGGCTCAGAAGCCCAAGCTCAGTCGCAGCTGTGTCAGCAGCAGACGCGGAAACGGCTCCGAGAAACACGGCAGCCAGCACCCTGCTAGGTTCCAGCAGGTTCGAGATGGCCACGACCGAGGCGAGTCCTCCGTTTGCCAATATATTCGGCCAGTTGCGCGCCCCACCCTTCCCCTGGGCTCCGCCGATCTTCTGCTTGTAACCGTACTTGTAAAGGGTGAATACGACCCCAAGTATGAAGAAGACAGCCACTATGATGAACCACTCCAGGCCGCCCCCGTAGATTACGGCGAAGCCGACGGCTGCGCTGGCCAGGAAGCCCCGGGCGTCTATGGTGTTCAGGAGGACGGCTGCAAGGGCGACCCCGACGACAACGAAGAATTCTGCCAAGCCGGTGAGAAGCGTGAGCGACTCCTAGCCCCTCCGTCCTCGGTGAACAGTCTCTGCCAACTGACTCACCGGGCCTCCCAATGTGGCGTTAAATACGCAACTGTAAGGCTCGCCCTTCGTGCCCAGAATCCTATTCGGGGTCAGCCCCATCGGGCTGGGACACGCGTCCAGGGCCCTCGTCCTCCTTGCCGAACTGGGAAGGCGGGGCGTCGATGTCATGCTCTTCTCCGGGGGCGAGGCGGCGGAGTTCCTGGCCGGGGAAGGGATTCCCGTCGAGAACATCGTGGATGACCCCGGGCTGAAGGTTTCTGACGGGGAGATGCGCCAGGCCTCCCTCTGGTACATCCGGTCGTGGTTGGCGCAGAGGAGGAACGTCAGAAAGGCCAGGCAGCTGATAGACACCTGCCGCCCCGACCTTGTCGTCTGCGACGAAGAGTTCTCCGGGGTGACCGCGGCGGAGGGCACGGGGAAGAAGCGGGTCTTCATCTCCGACGAGCTCATGCTTGGGTTCGCGCACACGTGGGTATCCCGAGCGATAGAAGGAAGGGTAGAGCGGTGGTATGACAACCTGCAGAAGTCTGTGGACCTGCTTCTGATTCCAGATTTCGGCAGCGACTCGGGCAACAGGAGGTACGTGGGCCCGATAGTGAGGGCTCCTACCATGACATGCGACGTGGCCCGAGCGAAGTACGGGCTTCCTC
>DASPOB010000061.1:0-13444 GCA_035626235.1 Nitrososphaerales archaeon
CCTAACTCCAGCGATGAATCGGCCAGGTGCACCGAACCTCCTTTCGCCTCCACCGTGTTGAGGGTATCGACCAGGGCGTCCTCGTCGGTCCCTGAAGAGAAGACGTCGTCGGATACGGCGCAGGCTTCAACCGCTCCCGCCTCCGCTGCCTCTCTCACCCTCGGAAGGGTGTAGGCCACCTTTCGGTCTCCCGAAGACACCCGCTTCACAACCTCTTCCACGAGGCGTTGCATCTCGACCAGCGCCGAGCCCCGTGCCAGGTCCTGAAAGTTGGGGGACTTGACGAGGGACCTGACGCCGTCGGAGCCGGTCATGTCGAAGCCTTCGAGTATCTTGATGGATGGTGATCTCAGCTCCCGGGCCAGGAGGTTGGCCAGCACGTTCTTGGTGTTGCCCGGACCCGCTACCACGACCTCGTCCCCTTCCCTGAAGGCCTGAGATACTATTCCCACGACCTTGCTGAAGTACGGCTTCGAGCTCTGCTCCTCAGACATCTTCCCACCCAGCCCCGACTCCACGGTCGTAAGGACGGCGAGGTGCGACCCTGCCAAGGTCCCTACTCCGGCGTCGCGCCTGTCGACCGCCAGGAGGATGTATCTCTTGGCGGAGGCACTTGTGGAGCGGACCAGCATCGTCTCAAGGCGCCCCCACTTTTCCTTCCTGAGGGTGAGAGAGTGCCCGGGCGATAGGGTGACGGAGTGGGAACCAGCCCTGTTTACACTGTCGTCACTCGTCTCGACTATCGCCCCCCTGACTCTGAGTCGATCTATGCTGCTATCCAGGTGGACCTCTTCGACCGAAAGCGCGATGGTGACCTTGACCCGCTCTCCCTTGTCGGGGCGTGAGTATTCTTCCTCGCGCTTGACTACTCGGGAGGCTCTTGTCACGAGGACGTCTCCCCTCGCGATTAGCCTTCGCAGGGTCCACAAATCCTCTGCCGATTCTATTGTAAGCGCGCAGCTGCCGTGTTTAGGGTTGAATTGTGTGACTATCAACGGCGGAGCTACTCGAGCCCGAGGTCCCTGAATGTCCCAATCCGAACATCGTCAGGGATGTCGCCGAGTTCTCCTGTCCTGTGGCCGATGATTCCCTTTATCCCCACTTTTGCGGCCGATTCGACGAGCCTCTGGGTGACTATCCCGTCGAAAATCAGGTAGTAGGCCCCGGGGGCCCCCTGCATCTTCTGCACGAGCTCGCTGATGGGGTACCTGCCGACCTCCTGCAGACCCTGGTCCAGAAGGATAGCCTCTAGCGTCCCGTTCAGGTCCGGGTAGATCTCGCGCGTCTTGACCACCACTGGCTCGTCCGGTTCTTCTGTTGGCTTTTCCTCCACCTTCTCGGCCGCCCTCTCTCTCCGTTGCGGTCGGGCCGGGGCTTCGAGGCGCTCAGAGCGTAGCAGGTTGAGCACATCCATCGGGGTCAGGTCCTCCACCTCCTTGCCTGGCGGAGCCCTGAGAACCTTCTCGACCCTTACGACTTGGGCGAGTTCCTTCTCGATGAGGTCGCCTCCCCTGTCACCATCAAGCACCGCGATGAGGCGCTTTTTCTTGCCAAGCTCGATGATTGAATCTGGGACGCTCGTTCCTTCCAAGGCAACGACGTTCTCTATCCCCGCCCTGAGAAAGAGCACCACGTCGGCTCTCCCCTCGACAAGGTAAACCATGTCAGAGGAAAAGACCGCAGGGCCAGCGGGGAGGTTCTCCATGCCGTAGTTCACGACCTTCGCCCGCTTCGTGGACTCGGTCACGTCCTTGAGGACGTTCTCTCCTTCGCTTGACGTCTTTGAACTCCACTCGCGGACGATTGTCTTGGCCCTGTCGACTATCTGCTTCCTCTTTGTCGCCCTCACGTCCTCGATGGCCGCCAGCGTGACGCGGGCGCTGCAGGGGCCGACCTTGTCCACGCTTTCCACCGCGGCAGCGATCAGGGCCGCGGTGCCTATGTCCGTGGACATCGGGACGATGACCTCCCCTCGGGTCTTGTCGTTCTTGGACTCGAGATTGATTTCTATCCTTCCTACCTTCCAGCTCTTCTGCAGCTCGTTGAGGTTCATCTCCGGGCCGAAGAGCCCCTCGGTCTGCCCGAAGATGGCTCCGATTACGTCGGCCCTTTCGACGACTCCGTCTACCTCAAACTTGAGCCTTACTAGGTACTTTACTATACCCGAATCTGGCAATTTCCTTCAACCTCTGTTCAACTCGTTTTTATCGGATTAAGCGCACTCAGCTTAACTTACTTTCAGGCGAAATCTTCGTGGTTATAAACTCTTGTTTTCGCTATGCTGGACGCCCACTGTGTCCGCGAACCTCGAGAGGTTCTCCACGTGGAGAAAGACGCCCTTCGAAGCCGCTTTCAGCCTCCTCCTTTCTGCAAGCGAGGTCTGGAGCCCTTCATGGGACAGCTTCTTGACGAAACGGGCGGCCAGGGTTCCCCCTTCGCGGTCCAGGTCCGTGAGGATGACCACCGCGCCGGAACCTCCGAATGCCCGTCTTCCTGTCCTGGAATACGAGGAGACCGTGGCCAATGCGCCAGCGTAGCCCAGCTCTCTCAATGCCCGCTCGTCCCTTTTCCCCTCGACCAACAGTGCCCAGCCGTCTTCGGAGCGGTGGTTGAGGTCGCGTACGAAGTCCACGAGAAACTCCCCGAAGACCTGGAACGCCTTCTCCCGCTTGTCTATCACCACTGGTCACCTGGGATTGTTGCCCGTCTCTGACGAGCCCGGATCATGCCCCCGCGTCTCGCGGGGTCCGTCACCGAGCTTCTTCAACGGGCAAACGGCTCTCGTCTGTCGCGCGTCTGGGTAAACCATCTGCTCATCAAAGCGTTTCCGCCTTCGCAGGTGGCCGTTAAACGCGCTTTAGAACGAAAGCCGTCTATGAGATTTGGCGGGGGGAGCTATTTTAGCTGTTTGAACAACCGGGAGAGGTCGACCTCGAACCCCGAGACGGGGACGTTCAATCCGAAGGCGGCGAGGGCCTCCGGCTTCACTTCGCCCACAGAGCCCAGCGCCTTCCCGCGCGCCGAGACGGCCGCGGACCTCCCGTCGGAGAACGCCCAGTGTGGCCGGGGCTTCGTCACGGCCTCGACCCCCGTTAGGACTCGCAAGGCGGCCGCCAGGTACATCTTGGCCTCGGTGAACGATGAACGGGAGTGGGCCGAGAGGCAGCCGAGACTCCAGGACTCGCCGACGCCCTCCGATCCTCTGGAGTAGACCCTGCCTATCTCGAACACCCGCTGGGGATAGTCTTCCTTGATGTTGCCGGTGAGCGCCGCCATCAGCGAAGGGAGCACCGAATCCCGTAGGACCGAATGCTCTTGGCTGCGCGGCTCGTGCACCGCAATCCTGGTCTCTGAAGACCTCCCGAACTTGTGGTACAGCGACTTCTCGTCCACCAGCTCGAAGGTCATCAGCTCGGTCATGCCTGCTCCCGCCATTATCGTTGAGGTCCTGTCGAAGAACTGCTCCAGGGAGTTGAACGAGCCCGGCTGCTTGCTCGGGGGGTAGAGCGGTGGTATCCTGTCGATGCCGTAGCCCAGTGCGACCTCCTCAGCCACGTCCACGGGGTGCAACAGGTCGATCCTGTATCGCGGGGCGACGACCCGAGTGCCACGCACACCGAGCCTGCTCTTGCGAAGGCAGTCGACCACTTGGCTCCGCGTGAGCCCAAGGCCGAGAGACCGTTCAACGAGCTCTAGGTCGAGATTAAGCTCCCTTTCGGCGAGGTCAGGTGTGGTCCTCACACCGTCGTGGTACTCCACGGCCACGGAGCCGATCATCCCACCCGCCTCCCCGAGGGTGGTGGCCAGGATCGCCAGTACGTCTTCACCGGCCCTCTGGTCTGTGCTGGTGACGTCGATGAACAGGTTCTTCGTCCCGCTCGACACCTTGGTGGCGTTCCCGTTGATGACAGGCGGGAATGAAAGGACTGTGTCTGTCGAGTCAAGGATGACGGGGAAGAGTCTAACACCTTCGAGGATACGGCCGTAGACCCTCCCCTGTTCCGTTCCCTCCAGTATCTCCGCCAGAGTCAGTTCCCTCACCTCTCCCAGAGGCGTAAAGCTGAATGATGATGGACAGGCAGCGTATCGGAGAGGTCCGGCCACCGCGTCGAGGTTGTGAAGGCCAATCGCCACCACCTTCCGCCTCCTCCCGAGGCCGTTGTGCAAGTCTTCTTGGAGCGAGATGACCTGCCTGACGTCTTCGTCGTCGAACGCGAGTCCCGTGACGGTCGCGCACGCTATGAAGGGTCTGACCGACGACAGCCTGCGGTCGACCTTGACCGAAAGGCCAGAAGGCATCAGCGGGAACGAAGGGAGCCCGAGTTCAACGCCGAGAATGCCGCGGAGGGCGCGCGCGATGCCGAAGTCCGTGCCGAAGTCCGGCCGGTTGGGGCTGTATTCAACCCGCACGGCGTCGCCCTCGACGCTTTCGATGTCGAGACCGATGTAAGGGAGCCTCTCTAGGACTTTCCTGCGGTTTGCCCCGACCATGCGCGACAGGCGGGACAGTTCAGTGGCTACGACTGGCATACTCCACCCTGTTCCTGAACCATGAAAGGTCGGCCCCGTAGAGGTCCCTCATGTCATCGAGCCCGAACCTCATCAGCATCAGGCGCTCGACGCCTGGGCCCCACGCGAGGACCGGAACTCGGACCCCCAGCGGCACCGTGACCTCGGGCCTGAATATCCCCGAACCGCTGAGCTCTATCCACGCCTTGGCCGCCTGCGAATACCCGACCACCTCGAGCGACGGCTCGGTGTACGGGAAGTACGTCGGCCAGAGCTTTACTTCCTTCATCCCGAGCTTCCTGTAGAACTCCTTCAGGAACCCAATGAGGTGCCTGACGCTCAGTCCCTCGCCCACGATGATCCCATCCATGTGGTGGAACTCTGCGAGATGCTTGTAATCGAGGTTTTCATTCCTGTAAACTTTGCTTACGGCGAAGACCCTTGTCTCTTTCTCGCGCGACTTCGAGAGGGCCCTGACTGTCAGCACTGTGTTGTGGGTTCTCAGCACCAGGCGCCTGGCCTCCTCGACCCTCCAGCTGTATCCCCAGCCCCTGCTCCCTGTCGTCCATCCGTTCTCGTGGGTCGATGCCACCTTGGCTACGATGCCCGTCCGCTTGAGGTGGTCGTCGGAAAGGCCCTCAAGGTAGAATGTGTCCTGCATCTCCCTACCGGGGTGATCTTGGGGGATGAAGAGGGCATCGAAGTTCCAGAAGGCTGGGTGGACGCTCCCTCCCTCCAGCTCGGTGAAGCCCATGGAGATGTACACTTCGCGCACCTCCCTGATGAATTCCCTGACTGGGTGCCTCCTGCCGGGATAAAAGACGGGGGCTTTCGCTTCGACGTCGATTGGCCTCAATGTCTTTCCACGCCAGCCCCCCGAGGATAGGAGGTCAGGAGAGAGCAAGTCCAGCTGATGGGCACCGACCCTGGACTCGAGGGCCCTCCTCCCTTCTTCCGTGGCAGAGACCGAAACAGAGCGACGCTCAACGCGAGAGAGAATCCCCCTCCTCAGAAGGTCCGATACCATCGTCCGCTGCCCCGAGTCCAAGGTTGCCTCTTCCGCTCCGGAGGAAATCAAATCGAGGAGCGAGCGGAGACTCGTTGGCGCCTGCCGATCAGCGACCTTAACGACCGCCGGGGAGACGGAGCCGTCGATTGTTATCCAGTGTGAAGAGCGCGCCCTTCCCAGCGCGGCCGAGAATTCTTCATTGGAGAATCCTTCCTTGAGGGCCTGCATCGTCTGAGGCGTGAGCGAGTTCGACACTTGTTCGAAGAGGGTGAGCTCGGGGGGAGTCTTCCCTTCGACCTTCAACCGGCTGTTTACAGACTCGCTGACTTCCACGAGCTTCTTTGAAGAAAGCCATTCAATGGAGCGGCGGACCTGATCTGGTTTGAGGCCGGAGGCACTCACCAGGGACTCGAAATCCAGGGTCTTGGTGCCCAACGCTGAGAGGACTCTGCGCTCGATCGGGTGGAGAGACGTGGGCAAGCTTCTACTTCCCCGTGGACAGGAGGAGCTTTCTGCTCTTGGCCAACAGGGCCTCAGCTTCCTTCATCATCGAATCGCGTTTCTTGTGATGATCCTCGAGGAACCTCTTTACCAAACCTGCCGCCTCCTGTTTGCACTCCCCGCACATGCGAGTCCCCCCCAGGCACTCCTCGCGGACCCTTTCGACGTGCTCGTCGTTCAGCGCGAAGTGGAAGCGGTAGAGGTCAAAGACTGGGCACACGTCGGGCCTACCTCCGAGCCGCCGCTGCTCTTCGACGGTGTCTCTCCCTCCGGTGAACGCCGTCAGGACCTTCTTGGTCGCAGCTGAGGGAGGGTCGTCCAGCGTGAACGAAGACGAAACAGTCCGCTTGGACATCTTCTGCTCGCCGGCAAGGCTCAGTATCAGCCTGTGGTAAACGGCCGAAGGCGCGACGAACCCGAATTCATCGTGGTACTTCGCCGCCATGTCTCTGCTCAGCCTAATGTGGGGGTCCTGGTCGGCCCCGACCGGGACCAGCACGGGTTTTGGCCCGCCGAACTCGGGGAGCTGCGGCATAAGGATGTCTCCCGACTGGACCAGCGCGGACCAGTACAGCCCAATCTGTCGTTCTCCGTAAATCGCCCTGAGCATGCTGTTGGTGACGCCCCTCGAAAAGACGGTGGCGAAGCGCATCACGCGCATTTCCTCGCTTTGCAGATAGACAACTGCCCTGGCGGGGTCCAACCCAAGAGCGAGGATGTCGGCGACGTTCTTCACGGCAATCTTGGACGTCTCGGCGAACGGGAGGCCGTTGTCGCAGTAGGCCTCGACGTCCGCGATGGCATAGAAGACGGTTGCCTTCTTGGAGAGTGACTGGAAGTAGATCATGTCGTCGGCCGTCATCTTCGTTCCAAGATGGAAGTCCCCGGATGGCTTGATGCCGCTCATCACGGCGAAAGGCTTGTTGTTGTCAATCGCGTCGGCTATCCTGCTCAGGTCCCGCTGGCCGAAGTCGATGCCCCTGCTGAGGTGATGGCTCAGTGTCTTGAAGCGCGACAGGAGAGGTGCCACTGGCTCGATCCCGAACTCATCCTTGAGCCGGGAGTAGTCCTTGATGGTGCTCGAGCCCCACGGGTCCAGTACGTCCTTTTCCACAATGCCCTTGCCTGCATCAGTTCGATTAAATCCCTTTCGAGGGAAGCCAGCCGCTAGGCCCGACGGGTGCCCCCCCCGCAACCGCCCTCGCTCGTCAATCTCTCCCATTCTGATTCTGGTAGAGGAGATGGGCTTGGAATCCTCGGCGAGCACGTAATCAACCACCACGACCTTGAGGGGAAGGTACCCTCTTTGCGCTCTCAGTGAGTTCGCGATGGGGACGCGGCGCTCGGTCTCCCTGCTGACTACTATCGCCTCGACCTCCGGTGATGCGATTCCTGGGCCGAAGTAGTCGTCAAGCTCGGCGATGACGTACTTTCGGCCTGGGAACTTCTTTCGGAGCAGTCTCTCAAGATTATCCACCCTCTTCCGGAAATCCTCGTCGGGTGACTTTCCCTGGCGGGCCGCGAAGGCGTCCGATGTTACGCCGATGATTACCCTTCGGCCGACCTCGAAACTCTTGGAGAGGAGCGCCTCGTGCCCCCTGTGGATGTGATCAAATGTCCCGCCCGTTGCGACCACCTGGTACTTCGTCTGTCGGGGTTCAGGCGGAATCAATTGAAATAGCCCTGCAAGAGGGCTGCCAGCACGGACGAGATAAAGGAATTGTGAGGTGAAAGGACTTCGATTCCGGATCAGTACGTCAAGGCCGGCAAGATCACGAGCGAAGTGAGGAAAGCCGTCAGGGGCATGGTCAAGCCCGGCGCCGGCTACCTTCAGACCTGCCTGTCTGTCGAGGAGGAGATCGACAAGAGAGGCGGGAGACCTGCCTTCCCGACCGGCATCGGGGTGAACGAGGTCACCGCCCACTACGCGCCACAGGAAGACGACGAATCGAGATTCATTGAAAGTGACGTCATAAAGGTCGACTTCGGCGTGGAGGTCGAAGGATACGTCGCCGACACAGCCGTCAGCATAACATTCAACCCGGAGTTCGAATTGATGCTCGAGGCGACCGAACGAGCCCTGAATGCGGCGATTGCAACCGCAAGGAGGGAGCCGCGGACCGGGGAAATCGGAGGGGAAATCTTTCGGGAGGCGTCCAAGTTCGGGTTCAAGACGATTCAGAACCTGACCGGACACACGCTGGACAGATACGTCGTCCACGCCGGGAAGAGCATCCCGAACCTATACGTCCCGAACATGCCGTCGTTGAAGAAGGGGGACGTCTTCGCGATAGAGCCCTTCCTCACCGTGAGTTCCGCGGCAGGGTTCGTAGTGGACTCCCCTCAGGAGACCATCTTCGCCATCGCAGCGCGGCGGAAGACCGGCGTTGCGGAACTGGATTCCTTTTCTGAACGCGTCTGGGCGGACCGCAGGACGCTCCCTTTCACGCCGAGGTGGTACGTCGGGGAATACGGCAAGGAGAAACTGGGAAGGATGCTCAGGGACCTGATGAAGAAGCGCGTCGTGCACTCCTACCCGACCTTGGTCGAGGCGTCCGGAAAGCCAGTGGCTCAGTTCGAGCACACTATGGCTCTCGGTGACGATGGGCTCGTAGTTCTAACTTGAGGCCTTGGAACTCTCGGCGTAGACCAGGGTCACTCTGGTGGGGCTGCCGCACTTCGTGCATTTCCCCCCCTCCTTCGTGATGTAGTCCCCCACCTGGAAAGCTCTCTTGGTCTTCTGACCGTCGACCAAGCACTCCTCGATGGTGTAGACCAATAGCTTCGACTTCTTGTCTGACGCCGGAACGGAGCTCATCATTGGGCCACACCTAATGTGTTTCCGATGCCGGCCACGAGTACCTCGTCTCCCTCCTTTGTCTTCTCCTCAATCAGTCTGTTCAACACCTGGTTCACCTTGTCCGAAGCCTCGGCGATCTCCTTTCTCATTACGGTAATTGCCTCCAAGATGCTCTGTTTCACCAATATGGCATAAAGTGGTATCTTGTTCTTCGTGGCTACCTCTTCAATCTGGAACTTCTCCACCCCTATGCCGCCGATGGCGGCACCGACTCCCTCGGCGATCTCGCCAGTCTTCTCCCCTTCCAGCTTGAGCGCAGCGTCTATCATGATAATGGCGCTCGGCTTCGCACCCATCTCCTCAATCACCTTCTTGATTGCCACGCCCGGCTGGCCCACATACCCCATGGGACCGTCAGCCTTCACCACGTACAGCTTGCGACCCTTGTACTCGCTTATGGCCAGCACTGTATCCTTCGCAATCGCGCGCTTTTCTTTGCCAATCATGTACTTGGAGACGGTCACGGGGCCTATCCCGTCCCCGACTGGTTGGCCGACCTTGAACGAATCCACGGCATTGAGGAGCGCGTCGGCCTCCTGCAGAATCATTGGAAGCAGCATCTGAAGCTGAATCAGTGTGAAGTAAGAGTTCGTCTTCTTTCCGAGGAGGTAATAGTGCCTCACGACCTTGTGAATCATGTTTAGGGCGGAGGCGACCTCGAGCAGGTTCTCCGAAATCGACACAGTGACGGGGTTGGTTTGGCTCAGCAGGGCCGTGACCTCGGCCCTTACCCTGTCGTTGTTCGTGGTCACGACGTGGTCAATCTTGTTTATGATTCCCTGCGGGTCGGTATCGACAGGCATTATTGTCACGTAGTCGAGGAACTGGTCCACCCTGACGGTGGGGTCAGCGGGAGCCTTGCCCACCCCGACCAAGTAGTCTATGGCCTCCTTCCTGGACTTGTCCTTCATGACCCTCAGCTTGTTGAGCCCCCTGCCGATGTCGTTGAGGGCGAAGTAGACCTGGATTCTGGTGGCGTAAAGGCCGTATACCACGAAAAAGCCCAAGCTCACTATGTAGAGCAACGTCCCCGAATCCGTGGGGAGGCCCTGAAGTGCGACATTGGCTATGCCGAACAAGAAAATGCCAAAAATTGGCTCCAATATCTCGGACTTAAACATTCTGTAGCGGCAATCATATCGTTGAGAGATTTAGGATGGGCGCCGGCATCGGAAGCTTCGCGAGAGCTCTCGCATCTCACTAACACCCCGACGACACGTGGTTTTACTTCTGGGGTCGGAACGAGTCCAGGTAGGACCCACGCGCTATGGCCGGCTGAAGCCAAGGTTTCAGGCTTGGCTTGATTAACCTTTCTAAGCGAGTTGAATCGTTTTATAGATTGGATATAGCCATGTTAGCGATGCAGAGAAGGCTCCTCGACATCCTCGCTTGCCCAGTCGACAAGAAGTACCCTCTGCAGCTCGTCGAGTTCGAACTGAGAGGGGACATCATAGTCAGCGGGGCCCTAATATGCGAAGAATGCGCCCGCTACTACCCGATCGTCGAAGAGATTCCAATCATGCTCCCGGACGACCTCAGGAGCAAGAAGGAGGACCTCACCTTCCTTGAGAAGTGGAAAGACAAGCTCCCGGACGCCGTAGTACATGGCGGGAAGCCCTGGAGCCTGTAGACGCGTCGAAGCGCCTGCGAGTGGCGCTCCCAAGGGAGCAGGGGCGGCGTTCGGGAAACCAGATATAAGGACAGCAAAGGGGGCTCCCTTCAGGTGCGTGTAATTGGTCAAGAACTCGATCATCCTGGGTGCCGCGGGGCGCGACTTCCACAACTTCAATGTCTTCTTCAGAGATAACCCGGACTACAGGGTCGTGGCGTTCACCGCGACCCAGATTCCTTACATTTCCAACAGGACGTATCCCGCCTCACTGGCGGGAAAGCTCTATCCCGTCGGCATCCCGATCTACCCTGAAGAGAAGCTGGAAGAACTCATGGTGTCCGAGAAGGTGACCGACGTCTTCTTCTCGTACAGCGACGTCTCCAATCAGTATGTGATGAATCTCGCGTCCGTTGCCCAGGCGAAGGGGGCGAGTTTCCATCTCCTTGGCCCGGCTGACACCATGATCAGGTCGAGGAAGCCGGTCATCGCGGTCGTCGCTGTGAGGACTGGTGCCGGCAAGAGCACGATAAGCAGGAGAGTTGCCGACGTACTGCTGAAGGCGAATCTCAAGCCGGTGGCAATCCGGCACCCGATGCCCTACGGGGACCTGACAATCCCCGTACAAAGGTTCTCGACGTACAAAGATCTGGACAAGTTCCACACGACGGTGGAGGAAAGGGAGGAGTACGAGCAACACTTGGACAAGGGTGTCGTCGTTTACGCTGGCGTTGACTACCAGGCAATCCTAGACCAGGCGGAAGAGGAAGCAGACATAATTCTGTGGGACGGAGGGAACAACGATTTCAGCTTCTACCGCCCGGACCTGAATATCGTGGTAGCCGACCCCTTGCGCGTCGGGGACGAGACGGGCTACTATCCTGGAGAGACAAACGTCAGGATGGCCGACATCGTAGTCATAAACAAAGTCAACATCGCGAGCAAGGAGGCCGTGGACAAGCTAGTGGAGAATTGCAGGAGGCTCAACCCCAAGGCCAAGATAGTGAAGACCCGCTCTGAGGCGGTCATAGACAAGCCGCAGCTCGTCAAGGGAAAGAAGGTCCTCGCCGTCGAAGACGGTCCCTCGGTGACCCACGGAGGGCTATCCACCGGGGCAGGTGCCGTCGCGGCGAAGGCGGTCGGAGCAACGCTTGTCGACCCCAGGGGCAAGGCGGTCGGTTCGATCCGGGCCGCCTACGATCGCTTCCCCAAGCTGGGTAAACTGCTCCCTGCCCTAGGTTACAGCGTAGAGCAGCTCGAGGAGCTCGAGGAGAGCATCAACGCAGTGGACTGCGACGTGGTGGTGCTTGGGACTCCCTCAGACCTGACCAAACTGATCAAGATCAACCACCCCGTCGCCAGGGTGAGATTCGAGGCGTTCGAAGTGGGCAAGCCCACTCTGGACGAGCTGATAGACCAGGCGAAACTGCGAAAACTCGGTAAGAAACCATAAAGCCACCGTCGGTCGGCCTC
Organism: Nitrososphaerales archaeon; assembly: GCA_035626235.1. GTDB lineage: Archaea > Thermoproteota > Nitrososphaeria > Nitrososphaerales > Gagatemarchaeaceae > DATFYP01. The sequence goes on from DASPOB010000061.1 coordinate 11,962, forward strand.
GCTGACCGTGATGGGGACGTAGCCCAGCTTGGGAAGCCTATGATGGTTTCACCCTGGAAAGGCAGGGCGACAGGCTCCAGTGGTCAAACGACAAGTTTGATGACACCGCAGCGTGGATGATTAGGCATTGGAGCTGCTCGGGGAAACCTGTAGACCGTCGGTTCAAATCCGACCGTCCCCACACACTTCTATGATGGTGAAGCCCGCATATTGCGGGGCTGAATCGTAGTATGCTGTTCTCAAGAGTAGAACTTTACGACCCCATTAAGCCATCCTATGGAGCATGAGAAACAGCGCGATTGCATCCATTCTCATAGTTATCATCGTGGTCAGCGCAGGGTCGGGGTATCTCGCTGGATATGCCAACGAGCGCACTGTCACCTTGGTTTCAGCATCCGTCGGCACATCGACGTCTACCATTACGTTCGTCTCAACCGAGGTGCAGACGATGACTAGAACAGTCAATGCGGTGACCACGACAATCTGGGGAGGTCCGATCCCTATCGCAAGTGTGGAGACTGGAAACGTCAGCATTGGGGGCTCGCCCTCCACCATAGCCGTCAACCCCAACGCCAGCAGAATCTACGTCGCCGGCGGGTCGAATGCGTTGACAGTTGTAGATGCAGTGTCTCATTCCGTGGTCGCAAGAATTACACTCCCCTCCGATTCCGCCGGCGGAATCGCTCTCGACTACAAGACCGGCACGGCCTATGCTTCGGTCCAAGGCGGAATAGCCGTGGTGAACGGCACAAGCAACAAGGTTGTAGGGGAGATACCGACTAGCTTCTGGTTCCAGCAAATCGCCTTCGACTCGTCGACCGACACCGTTTACGGCCTCGTAGGCGGGGCACTAGTTGGAGTCGATTCACACTCGGGAAAGGTCGCTACCAATGTCACCATTGGCTATCAGTGGTGGCTGCCCACCGATGTATTGGTCAATTCACAACTTAACTTGATTTACGTAATAGGATGCGTCGAGTCCTTCGCCTGCGATTCGGGGATAACGGTTGTGAACGGGACCGATGCCCGGCTAGTGAACGAGACGACGCTGGGTTCCGCGTACTATGCAACGGCGACAATAGATGAGAATACTGGAACCGTTTACGTTTCAGGGGATGCCCAGCTGATTGCGCTGGATCCCTATGGGACAGTGATCTACAATCACTATCCTGACACTTGCGGCCCCTTCTATGCCATGGCGGATGACCCAGTACAGAATCAGGTCATCATGACAACGCAGAACTACAATTACCTGCTTGTCTACAACGGGCGGTTTGGAAGCCTGTTGAATATGTATTCGCTTCCGTATGTGGCCCAGTATGTCGCCTTCAATCCCGCCACCAATGAGACGTATGTGATCTTCTCGGAGGGGTCGCTTCTGACTTTCAAAGGCGTCGCCAGCGCAGGATATTTCAACGACACACTGATAGGCGCAGGTCAATCTTGTCTTCCAGTCTGAGGCAGACGACTGGCGATCCAGCGC
>DASPOB010000062.1:0-3736 GCA_035626235.1 Nitrososphaerales archaeon
TGAAGAGGCCAGATTGCGGTGGGGTGGCGGAGCGGTTACGCGTGCGCCTGCAGAGGCACCCGCCGGTGAGCGCATTCACAAGGGTCCGAATGCGGCTACCCGAGGCCGCCGGAGATCCCTTCCCCACCTCTCCTTAGCGGCGAGAAGGGCTACACGAACAGCGCGTAGAGCACGATGGCTGAGATGAATACGATCGATATGGTGTTCAGGACCTTAATCAGAGAGTTGATTGCAGGCCCCGCAGTGTCCTTGAACGGGTCGCCAACGGTGTCCCCCATGACTGCTGCCGCATGGACAGGAGTATTCTTCCCCCCGAAGTTCCCGAGCTCGATGTACTTCTTCGCGTTGTCCCAGGCGGCTCCTCCGTTGCACATCAGGAACGCTAGGAACACCCCTGACGCGACGCTCCCTATGAGCAGACCGCCCAGGGCAAGGGGACCGAGCAAGAACCCCACGACCAAGGGAGTCGCGACTGCTAGGAGTGCCGGCTTCGCAAGCTCCCTCAGCGCCGCAGTGGTGCTGATGCCGACGCACTTCGCGTAGTCGGGCTTCGCCGTGCCCTCCATGATCCCGGGGATTTCCTTGAACTGCCTGCGGACTTCGTTCACCATCTTTATGGCGGCACGCCCGACAGCTTGAATCAGGAAGCTAGAGAAGAAGAAGGGCAGTAGGCTTCCGATGAATATCCCTATCACGACCCTCGGGTCGCCTAGGGCGTAGGTGAGCGATGCCCCTGAGCTTAGGCCGTACTTCGCGAAGAGGTTGTTCTGAGATATCAGTTGGTTCGCCTCGTTCTGGAACGCGAAGAAGAGTGCGACAGCCGCGAGCGCCGCCGACATGATCGCGAACCCCTTCGTGGTCGCCTTTGTCGTGTTCCCGACGGCGTCGAGCTGGTCCGTCACCTCCCTGACGCTCGGTTCGAGCCCCGCCATCTCCACTATGCCGTTGGCGTTGTCGGTGATGGGGCCGAACGAGTCTATGGACATGATGACCCCAGTGAGGGAGAGCTCAGCCATTGCGGCCACGGCTGTGCTGTACACGCCCACCAGTATCCTGGAAGACTCCGCAAGACTGGAAGGAGCCGCGTAGTATCCTATGAAGTAGGAAATCAGTATGGCAAGTACGAGCACCACTGCCGATGGCGCGGTGCTTTGGAGCCCTGTGGAGTATCCGGCGAGGAAGTTAGTGGCAGCCCCAGTCTGGCTCGCTTCGGCTACGAACTTCACCGGCTTGTAGTTGTATGAAGTGAAGTAGTCCGCGACCCTTTCGATGGCTACCACGACAATCACCCCGACGATGGCGCTAGCCAGCATCGACCAACCGAAGGAGCTTCCGCCGAAGACGTAGACGCTCATCACCGCGTCGATGACTATGGCGATGACGGCCGAGATTATGAGCGAGATGTTCAACGCCCCCATTGGATTCTTCGAGATTCCCTTCCTGATGTAGAACCCTCCCAGTATGGAGCCCACGATGCCCGAAGCGCCGAGGAGCAAAGGATAGACGAGCAGCTGGTTCGAAGTGAACAGAGACTCAAGCGACCCGTAGGCTGAGCCCCCCGCAGTGATGAGTGCCGCCAAGATCAGACTTGCAATAGAGATAACAACGAACGACTCGTAGATGTCGGCGCCCATGCCTGCGCAGTCCCCGACATTGTCGCCAACGTTGTCTGCAATCACTGCCGGGTTCCGAGGGTCGTCTTCAGGTATTCCCGCCTCAACCTTGCCCACCAGGTCCGCCCCGACGTCGGCCGCTTTGGTGTAAATGCCGCCAGAGACCCTCATGAACATGGCTATCAGGGAGGCGCCGAACCCAAGGCCAGCCAGGATGGCCGGCGTGGCCACGATGGTGCTTTCAAAGGCAAGATAGAAGGCCGAGACCCCGAGAAGGCCGAACCCCACGACCGCCATGCCCATTACCCCCCCACCCCTGAATGCGAGCGTCAGTGCGCTTCCAAGGCCCTTTCTCGCCGCCTGGGCCGTCCGCGAGCTTGTCCTCACTGTCATGGCCATCCCGATGTATCCCGCCAGGGCCGAAAGGAACGCCCCGACCAAGAAGCCGGCGGCAGTCGCTCCGTTCGTCTTCAGGGGAAGATCGATGAAAACGAAAATCAGAATGGCTACTACAGCCGCGATGGGAGTGACGACTTTGTACTCCCTATTGAGAAACTCGTCGGCCCCCTGGCGAACAGCGGTAGCGATCTCGACCATCTTGGGGTTACCGGGATCCTGCCTCCTCACAGTGTATACGAGGACGAGTGCGTAAAGGAGTGCAACCACAGCCCCCCCTACCGCTAGGTATCCGTAGTCGAAGGCCATCCGTTCACGGGCGCCTCAAAGTTCACTTTAAAACAATTCCCCGAAAAAGGGGCTACCTCGTGCGGCCTTTCCTTTTGGCAAGGACGTACGATACGATGAACGGGAGGACCGTCGTCACCTCGGCGTAGAGGCTCGCTTGTTTGGCGTTCTCCTTCACCTTGCCCCAGGAAACCGCCTCCTTCAGCCGTGCACCGCTGAGAGACCCGTCATACTCGGACGCGGTCGTGATGTAGCAGGCCCAGTCCAGCCCGCCGCGGAAAAGGTTCCACCATATCAGGTGGTGCTTGGAAATCCCCCCGCCCAAGACCAGCGCTCCTGTTTCTCTCGCTTCTGCCGTGATGTCTGAGAGCCTTCTCTCGTCCCCTATCAGGTCGACCCGAAAGTCTCTGTGCCTCTCGGCGAAGAGCCAGAGCTGGCTCCCGACGGCTCCGTCGGTTATGCCTGGAACGAACACAGGGACGTTCATCTTCTGGGCCCAGTAGAGCAGAGAATCCTTCGACCCGAGGTCGCGGCCGATCTCCTCACACAGCTGCTCCGTGGTGATTGACTTCGTCCCGTCGGAGTACAGCCTACCGAGTAGCGCCTGCATGCGCTCTTCGATCAATGGCCCGTAGTTCTGAAGGGGGACTAGGACGTTCCCGAGACGGTGATACCCCGACCTCCGGAGCTTGGCGTCGTCCAACTCGAAGCTCCCCTCGTAATAGTCAGCCAGGGTCCGGGCGATGTCGTGGTCCAGGGTGCCGCAGGTGGTCACGATCACGTCGACGAGCCCCTCCTTGACCATGTCCACGAGTATCCCCCGGGTGCCCGTCGAGACTATCGCTGCAGGGAAAGACAGGAACTTCGTGACCCCTTCTCGAGCGCACATCGCGTCCAGGTTCGTGGCGACATCGTAGAGGTTCTTCGCCATGAAACCCCCAGCCCTGCCCATCCCATCGATCATCTCTGCGATGTCTTCCGAAGGGGAGGCGTGGAAGTCTAAGACCTTCCTCAGCCCCTGGATGTGTTTCATCGGGGTTCGCGCGGCTCTCGGGAGGGATATTAACAGTTGGGAGGGTGCTGTCCGCACTTAATCATAGCATTACGATGATCAATCATCGCATCCCTCGCACTTGACCTGCGGTGGCCTGCCCTTCGGCCTCTTCAGCACATGGGAGATTCCTAGCCCATCGTGGAGGATGTAGTATTCGTATTTGTCGTCTTCGCCGGCGACCTCGCCCATGGAGGCAGATTTCCTCTAGTGGCGATATAATGGGGGACCATGATTATGATCAATACCATGGCAGGGAGGTCTCCGAAAGTTTCAGACTATGTAGCTAGACCTCTCTCCCCTGTTGAAGAAAACAGAGAATCTCTCTCTGGCTTTTAGGCAGAATCTAACACTCCCTACTCGATGAAGACGACCTGCCCTCACTGCG
>DASPOB010000063.1:0-4331 GCA_035626235.1 Nitrososphaerales archaeon
GTGGGCGACCCGTGGGAGGTGGTCAGGGCGATGCGGGGCGCACTGAAGCCCTCCGCGCCTCTGGCAGCAGTGACCCCCACCACGAACCAGGCGGAAAGGCTCGTGGCGAGGCTGATCGAGGAGAGGTTCGTGGCCATCGAAACCTTCGAGGTCCTCATGCGAAACCTGGAGGCCAGGGTCGGCATGACGAGGCCGTCGAACCACATGGTCGGGCACACGGCCTATCTCACCTTCGCGAGGAGCACCTCCGGGGACGCGCCACCGGCGGAGCCGCCCCCCGCCGGCCCGGCAGGCTTGGAGTCGCCTCTCCCGCCGCCGAAGGAAGAGGCATGACGCCCGGATGGTCCGGACGACCTTGAATACGGAGCGGTCGGGCAAGAGTTTTAAGGCCACTTTGGGGTCGCAGCGCGACCGATGAGCTCAAGCGATTCCAGGGGCGACGCCGCCGCCCTGCTGTACATCGTCCCCTTCGGGGCCACCGCCGTGTACGGCCTGTACCTATGGATCAGGAGCGGCATCTCGGCCCTTCTCCCGACCAACGTCTTCCTTACCGTGGCCAGGGACCCCTACCTTTTCGTCGTTGGGTCCTTCGCGGTGCTTCTGGGCGCCGTTCTCGACATCAGCTCCGCAGACCCTGCGTCAAGGCAGACGAAGGCGAGGTCGACGGGAAACACCCTGCAGTCCATCGCCGCCGCCAGCCTGATCCTCGCCCTTGGAGGGGCGTGGTATGCCAACGGCTTCGTCCACATCTCGGACACCTTGACTGACTTCATCGTGGCCCGCTACACGGTTATCTTCCCGGCCATGCTCGTCCTTCTTAGCTACCTCATAACCGGGCAGTTCAAGGTCAAGGGTCTGCTCGACTCGAGGTTCGTCGGCGTCATCCTCATCCTGCTGGCCCCTGCTTCAGTTTACGAAGTGGGCAAGAGGGACACCGCCGGCGGACTGGCGCTCGCCCTCGTACTGGTTATAGTCGGCGTCTGGCTCCTCATGAGGAAGGCAAGAACCCCCGCCGAACCGGAGCAGCAGTAGTAGCGACGGGGCGCCGCAAGGAGGGAAGCGCCCTTAGTTCGCCGTAAATCGGCGCGGCGAGGCCAGGGTGCGGGGTAGCATGGGCAACCCTCTGGCCGTATCGTTCGCCGTGATCGCAGGCACAATATTTCTCGCCGAGCTGACTGACAAGGACGCCCTGCTGCTCATCTCTCTGGCCACCAGGACTCGTGCTCTGACCGTCTTCTTCGCCGGGGCCGTCGCCTTCGTGTTCACCACTGCGCTGTTCGTCAGCCTCGGGAAGATCGCGATAGCCGTGGTCCCGATCCTTTGGGTGAAGGCCGCAGGGGGGGTCGCGATGCTCGCCTACGGGGTCTGGGAGACGAAAGGGCTGGTCGGACAGAGCGCGGTCGCGAGAGAAGAGGGGATGTTAGAAACCACCAGGAGAGGCCTGAGGTCGTTCCTCTTCATGGTGGCCGCGCTTGCGCTCCTTGACATCGCGGGGGACGCGACCGAGGTGCTCACCGTCGTGTTCGTGGCTCAGTACTCGGACGCCTTGCTGGTATTCGCTGGGGCCTGCACCGGGCTGATAGCCGCCACCGCGGTCCAGACGGCGGTGGGAAACAGGCTCGGGAGGACGCTCACCCCCGACAGGCTGAGGTACGTGTCGATAGCCGTCTTCCTGCTCCTGGGCTCGTTCATCCTGATTTCCACCCTCGCCTAGGCAGATTACGTTCTTTAACCACACCCCGACGAAGCGTGCCCCGCATGTCAAAGGGCAGCCAGGAGGGCATCACCGCAAAGAAGTCGGAGAACTTCGACGAGTGGTATACGCAGGTGATCTTGAAGTCCGAAATCGCCGACTACAGCCCCGTCTCAGGGTGCCTGGTCTACAGGCCCCTGGGATACGCCATCTGGGAGAACATACAGCAGGCGACGGACTCGGAGTTCAAGGCAGCAGGGATTCAGAACACCTACTTCCCGCTCTTCATTCCGGAACGACTGCTGAAGAAGGAACAGGAGCACGTCGAGGGGTTCGCCCCCGAGGTGGCCTGGGTGACCGAGGCGGGGGACTCCAAGCTGGACGAGCGGCTGGCGATAAGGCCAACTTCGGAGACCATAATGTACGACGTCGTCACGAGGTGGATCAGGTCGTGGAGGGACCTCCCGCTCAGGCTGAACCAGTGGAACAGCGTGGTGCGATGGGAGTTCAGGCACCCGACCCCTTTCCTCAGGGGGAGGGAGTTCATGTGGAACGAGGGGCACACGATCTTCGCGAGCAAGGAAGAGGCAGACGCCGAGCGAGACCAGATCCTCGGCATCTACAAGAGAGTGACCGAAGAGCACCTTGCCATTCCAGGGATTCTGGGGAGGAAGACCGACCAGGAGAAGTTCGCTGGGGCCGAGGCCACGCACAGCATCGAGCACCTCCTTCCGGACGGGAAGGTGATCCAGGGCCCGGACTTCCATTCAGACGGCCAGAAATTCTCGAAGGCCTTCGGAATCACCTTCTTGGACAGGAACGAGGAGAAGCAGTTCGCGTGGCAGAACACCTTCGCCATCAGTACCCGCGAGATAGGGGTCATGCTCGCCATACACAGCGACGACAAGGGGGCCGTCGTTCCTCCGAGGCTGGCGGCCATCCAGGTCGTGGTGGTCCCCATCGTCAACGAAGAGAGCAAGAAGGAGGTCCTCGCCGAAGCGGCCAAGGTGCAACGCCGCCTCTCGAAGGAGTTCAGGACGAGGCTGGACGATAGGGACCAGCTAACGCCGGGCAGGAAGTTCAACGAATGGGAGCTCAAGGGCGTCCCGCTGAGAGTGGAGCTGGGCCCGAGGGACCTGAAGGCGGGCCAGGTCGTGCTGGTGAGGAGGGACACCGGCGCGAAGAGGACCGCAATGCTCTCCGACCTCGAGGTGGAAACCAGGAAGGAGCTCGATGCAATGCAGAAGTCTCTCCTTGACAGGGCAAGGGAGTTCCTCGTCAAGAACACTCACACTGCGGCGACCCTGGGCGAACTGAAGGAAGCCCTGAAGAAAGGGGGGGTCGTGAGAATCCACTGGTGCGGGAGCCGGAAGTGCGAGGACAGGCTGAAGGAGGAGACTGGCGGGAAGATAATCAACATCCCCCTTGACCAGCCCGGGGCAAGGGGAGCCTGCGTCAGCTGCAGCGAGAAGTCCGAGCTCGTCGTGAACTTCGCAAAGTCCTACTAGTGCCCTCGAACTGAGTCCGGCCGGCAGTCGTGGAGCCTAGCGCTGACCCGGGGATGGGTCTGGTCGCACACAGCAGGTGTTTGGCTTTGCCCACGAGGGCCGTCGCACGCAGAAGCGAAAAGAGTCAGCCCTTGGCGGCCGCGTTGTAGATGTAGACATAGCGGAGAGCGGGGCTCGACCGGTTCCTGATGTTGTGCGGCGTGTGCGCGGGGACGACAGCGACCGCAGGCGCACTGACTTCTTTCGACTCTCCCCCATAGGAAACCTCCGCAGACCCCTCCAAGAAGACGACCATCTCCTCCCCGTCCCCCGTTTCGTGTTCTCCTACCTCCTTCCCCGCTTCCAGGACGACATACCCTGAATGGAATTGAAGACTTTCGGGGGTCGAAACCAGCCTCCCCTCTTCCTTGATGGCCTTGGCGAATACTGGCATGGAGGAGGCTGATTGGGGACCTTGTTAAACAGACCGAGGAGGATGGTACTTACCCACATCAAGACCGCAATCTCTGGCTGTCAAAGAGTCTGTTACATCTTCGTGAAGCCCCATTGAGCGTTGGACGGGCAGTCACACGCAGGGGCGGCGGGGGTCGGAGCCAAGGGCAGGAGCAAGTGGCAGGCCATGCTCACGGTAGCCCTAAGTAAGCCGGACGCGTCCTCCTGAATATGAGGCAGTGGGCGAGGGCTTTCGCGTTTGCAATCATGACTGCCGCCGAGTTCTTCTTTTTTCTCGTTCCGATTGTAGGAGAAAACATCGAACCATGCTCAGCCCAAGGGCATGGGTATGCTTCTCTGTCCTACCGCTTCCTCCACGTCGGTGAGGTCTTTCTTGGGCGCGAACTTCTCTTGGATCTACTGGAGGCATTTCTCCGGCTGTAACCCCATTCCTTTCCCGTCCCTAGCTCCCTCATGCGCAAACGTCTCATCACCTATGACTGGACAATCACCGTGAATCACCCGAGCAGTGGACAGAGCTCTAAATAGCGCACACGCAATCTCACACGCATGAGGCGGACGCTTGTTGTTGGCATCTGCGTCGGAGCCTTCGTTCTGTTCTTCTTGCTCGCGCCAGTGATAGGTTTCTTTGCAAATGTCTGCACCGCCAGCATCGGCCCAAGTTATGAATCGCTTTC
>DASPOB010000064.1:0-18009 GCA_035626235.1 Nitrososphaerales archaeon
TCGCTTGGGGAGATAACAATAGCACTCGACCTTGACCCCGTATCGACAATGGTGAACACGAATCTTGGCCGCATATTACAACGAGCAGGACGGCTTGAGGAGGCCATGGAACAGTACAGGAAGACTCTAGCTCTTGAACCAGAATTCGTCCCAGCGCACATGCGCCTTGGTGAGGCATATGCAACGCTCTGCAGGTTCGACGAGGGAATCGCAGAGTTCCGCAGGGCTGAGGAGCTGGCTGAGTTCACGTGGCCGAAGTGCTTCATCTCTTACACCCTTGCCCTTGCCGGCCGCCGTGAGGAGGCGAAGCGACTCCTCGCCGAATTGGAAGACCCCTCGAAAGGATTAGGCGCCCCGTCAGCGTTTATTGGAGCGGTCCACTTCGCCTTGGGCGACCAGGAGAGGGCCTACTCGATTATGAAGAAGTGCGTGGAAGAGCATTCATACGGGACGATCGTTGTCTTGACTTTTCCCTTCTTCCGCAAGATGCAAGTCGAGCCCCGATTCAGGCAGCTCTGGGAAGTGGTAGTCCAAGGAACTCGAATCAGGCAATGACGTGGTGTAGCGTTAGGATACGGTGACAAGGACTCGGTATCTCGACTTGGCGAATAGGCTCGGGTCGGTCTAGTCAGCGACTGCAACCGGAATCCACTTTTCGGACCTGTTCAGGGGCGGACCCCGCTGGCCCCGAACCCGCAGAACACGCCCTCCCAAGCGGTTACCCATTCGCATCCGGCGCGAAAGCTGCGGATATACGACATACACGTCGGCTGAAAGAAAAACTGTCTGACGACCCAGGGGGTCGGGCCCGTCCGAGTCCCAGCCCGTGCCTGCTGCACTGGACGACACCGAGTTCTCATAGAGTCGCAGAGAGACGCGAGAAGTGGGAGGCATGGGGGCATTGTCTCCTAGGCTGCAAGGGACTGATTGAATCGCTATGGACTCAGGGACTTTTAGGGTACGGATGGTGCGAATCATGCGACCGCACAGAAGTCGCTGCAACCGATTGTCCAACCTCAAGGTTAAATAAGTCACTTCGGCAGGCAACGCCGAATTTGCAAGCGACGGATGCAGACACGCGGTCCGCCACTGATCAGAACTTGACAGAGTCCGTGCGCACTTTTCCACCTTCCACGGGGTCGCCGGCGACCCCGCCTCCGCAACAGGGGTCGGCAGACGTCGGGTCGGGGCCGACAGGCTGGCTCAGAGGTACCATAAACTCGGCCATCGCCCTCGTACGGAACCCAGCCAGCTATATCGTTGCAAACAAGGACGCACCTACCACTACCAACAACATCATGCTCAAGTACGTGGCGGTACTCGCTGCGATACCGTTCTTTGCGATTCTGATAGGCGACCTCTGGTACTACACCCTGTTCGTTCCCTTCGGCTTCGCCGGGTCTTTCTTCATTGGGTACGCTTTCACAGCAGCAATATTGACCTACGTCCTGGACATCGTTGCGGTCTATGTCGTCTCCATTGTTATACGGATGCTAGCGCCGACGTTCAACTCCACCGTTGACGCGGTCAAGAGTCTGAAGCTCGCCGCCTACATATTCACCCCGGCCTTCCTGATCTCCATCCTCGACATAATCCCCATCCTTGGCATACTGACCATCCTGGGTGTCTTGTATGGGCTCTACATCCTTTACATCGGGCTGCCGATCATGCTCAGTACGCCCAAGGAAAAGGTCGTGACATATGTTGTCGCCGTGGTAGTCGCGACATTCATCGTGTATGCAATATTCAGCTTCGTAATCGGAGCGGCGACATCGGCAATCTTCATCAGAAGCCTAGGGTACGTTTACTAGGACAAAGGCCTCGCCAAAGGCTCTGAAACCTAGCGAGCTAGGCAAGTCCCGACATCTCTTCTCTCAGCGACTTCGCCAGCGCCGGCAGGAGGAATGGCTGGAACGGTCTCAGGTACTTCGGCGCGCTGGCCTTCGATACCACTTCCCTGGAGCCGGCCCTTACGTAGGCTTCAAGGAAGGACCCGGCGACTCGTCTCATCGCTCCCTCCTTGTTCGAGAGCTTCGCCGTATAGTAGACGAACTCGGCCACATCCCAGGCCTTGTCCCCCTCTGGGTCCGCCTGCTCGAGGTCTGTCAAGGCCAGTCCGCCCGGCGACACGATGACGTTGCTCGCCTTCGCGTCCCCAAGGGCGAACCCGGCTGCGTGTACCCTTGACATCAGCCTGCCATAGGCACCTACCTCCTCCAACCCTCTGGCTCCCCCCCTGCAGTAGTCGTCGATTATCTTTGCCAGCGTCTCCCCTTCGACAAACTCCTTCACCAGAATCCTGACGTCGGGGGAGACCGCGATTATCGCCGGGACATTCACCCCGGCGCCGCGCAGTGCCCCCGTGACCGAATACTCCCGGTCCAGCCGCGCAAGAGGGGTCATCCTGAACTTGTTCGCGGCCGCCGCCCAGACCCCCAGAAGGGCCCACTTCAATGACCTGATGTCTGAGAAGTTCTTCAGGACGACGGAGATCTTTCTCCCACCACCCCTGAAAGTGAGAACCCTCGTGGTTGAGTAAGGCTCTCCGATGAGCCGCTCCTCGGCCGCGAACTCCGTGAATCCGAGCAGGCGGGCCACGTCCATTTCCAGCCGCGATGCATCGGGGATGACAGTTCCCTCGTCGAGGCGGAGGAGCGTCCGGGGCCTCTCGAGCTCAGGGAGAGGGTCGGGTTGCTTCCTCATCCTCCGCAGCTTGGACTCGGCCTCCTTCCTGAAAACTGAGAACCCAACCCTTCCGGCGTAGCCGTGAACAGCGTACTGCGTGACTCCCCTGGTGGTCAGGGCGAAGAGCGACTGTACCTTCGTGAACGCGTCACCTCTCATCTTCTCGGGGTTCATCCTCAGTCCCCTTCCCTCGATCGAGAAGTACCCCCTCGACTGGAGCGACTCGGCTGCCTCCCTGAACCCGTCCGCAGATATGGCCCTGTTCTCGGGCCCGAGAGCGCAGCTGTACGTCTGAACGTAGCTGTACAGCGCCGGAGGGTACACGACCGACCTCTTCCTCAGTTTGTCGAAGAGGAAGTATTCGAGAGGGACTACGAGATGCCTGCAGAAGTCGCCGTAGTCTGAGGACAGTTCCAGAAGCCCCTCGATGAGGACCCTTTTCTTGTACTCTTTCTCGACGCCGCGGAAGAACTCTTGGTTCGAAAGCGGTTCGTACACGTTGAGGAACCTACCAACCACGAACTCTCCGAGCGAAGACGCTCGGGCGTCTTGTTGGATGAGGTCTTCATCGACTATCAGGGCGGAGGCGGCTACATCGTCGCCAACGTACTTGTAACGGACCCCCTCCCTGAATTTCTTCGCCACCACGATGAGGTCGTAGTCCGAGTCCGGTCTCGCATACCCGGCAACCTTCGAGCCGTAGGCGCACACTGCTGCCAGGGACGACGGCCTGACCAGGGAGGAGGCAACCTCGCCTAGCCTCGTCCTCTCGTCTTCGGTGAGTCTCAGGGTTTCATCTTCTTCTGAATCTCTCGTACCCTTTCGAGGACCCTTGGGTCGAACCTCGCGGAGGCTACCTTCTCGATGCCGAGCCTCATGACGTTCTCTTCTGGGTTGACCCAGCGGACTGGGAGTGACTTGCCCACCCAGAGGTCCGAGACCTTCTTGTTCAGCGCGGGGTCGGTGAGACCTCCCTTGAACTTCCTGCTTAGGAGCCCGGTCAGGGATTTCTCCGCGAAGATGAGCTTTGCAGGGACCAGCCTCTCGTCGTCTGCGTAGGAGGACTCGTACAGGGTCGCAGACAGCTCGTCGCTGACGACCTCGGTCCGGTCGAGTCTTCGGACCAGGTCGACGTAGTGCGCGAACTCGTGGGCAGCGACGGCCTCGATGGTGCTCTTGCCTGCGAAGGCCACAAGCGCCGCGGTGAACTGGATAAGGATGGAGAGACTCCCAGTCGCAGTGGTAGGTATGACCCGCGCGAAGAGGACCCCCATCTGGCCGTACTCGGACTGGGACCGGGCCAAGGGGAGGACCGGCTCGATGTAGTATGGGGGGTAGGGAAGCGAGCTGGCCTTCTCGACCCTCTGCACGGCCCCGACGAGGTAGGCCATCCTCCGGCGAACCCGCCTCGCCATGGCGAGGGGAATCTTCCCCTGGGCCTCAGCCTGGTCGAGCAGGATTAGCGGGTCCACAGCCTTTCGGATTCTGACACGCCCTTAAGTGTGTTCACGAGTCTACGATCTTGAAGTTCACTCGCGAAATTCTGCGCGAGACTTCCATGAAGAGCTCCGCGTGCATGACCCCCGGGATCTTGCCGATGACCTCGTAGACCGTCCGGTGAAGCTCGTCAAGCGAACGGCCCCTCATGTTGACGATCAGGTCGAACCGCCCAGTCACCTCCCGGATCGTCCTCACTCCGTCGACCTTCTCGATCTCTCCAAGCACCGCCTCCCGCTGCTTGGGGTCGATGTTGAGGCCCGCGAGGGCCCTAGCCTTCATGCCGAGTTGGTCCTCGTTCACCTGCACGGTAAACCTCTCTATGATTCCGCGCTTCTGGAGGCGCTTTATCCTGCTGTAGGTGACGGACAGGTTCACTCCGAGCTCCTTGCTCAGCTGGGGGACGGAAATTGACGCGTCTGCATACAGAGCCGAGAGGATTCTCATATCTGTCTCGTCGAGTCGAGCCAAGCCTCCTGCAGCACCGAGGAAACTCCTGACGGAGCTCGTATTTTTACTTTTCACTCAGTAAAGAAACATTTCGGGAAACGCAGGAGTGAACTTGGATAATCTACCCAGATTTGGGTTGTTCTTCCACTTTCTTCGCGTTGACGAGGTATATCTCCTCGCTGATCATGTTTCCCCTGACCAGCTTCCGCTTCTTCGCTCCGCCCTCCTTGGACCTGAAGCCGACCCCCCTGGTGAGAAGCACGTAGTTCTTCCCTCCCCCCATGACGTCCGACCGCATGGGGAATCCCGCCTTGTCGCTCCCCCCTGTTATCATGATCTTGCCCGGGACGCCGATGGGCGTCGCGTCGACCACCTCCCCGATCCTCCGGCCCAGCAGGAGCTGGGCGTTCTCTTCTTTGACCTCCTTGGACTCTGATTTCCTGGTCTTGGGGTCAGCGACCACCAGCTTGAACTGGGGCATTTCAACAACGCCCGCCCCAGGGAGGATTTAACCATTGAGCCTCCAGTCGGCGGGGCTAGTACCCGAAGAGGGGGTCGGCCTCCGATTTGATCTTCACTATTTCATCGAGGGCAGCCGCTTCGGACTGGGTCAGGGCCTCCATGTACTTCGCCCTTACCAGCCTCACTTCGTGACTCCTCGGCATCGTGTACAGAACGTCGTTTTCCCTGACCTGGCGGCCAAGGGTAGGCCCCTGGACCGAAATGGCGACCTTGTCCCCTTCCTTAGCCTCCGGGAGGCTCTTTCCCTGGTCTTGAATCTGCCCGACCGCACCTAGTTCCTTCCCCTTGGAGTCCATCAGCCTGACCTTCGGCTTGAGGATTCCGCCCAGGATCTCCACGCCAAACACGGCCGGGTCGTTCCTCCTGAAGAACGAGCCGGGCAGCGCCTTCAGCTTGCAAGGGCGGGTGATGCTGGCCAGGGCGGAGCGCTCGTCCTCGGCTCGCTTGGCGACCGACCAGTTGACGTAGTTGTCGATCACCTCGTAGATTATTCCCGAGACGAAGACAGGAACGGAGCCAGCGAACTCTTTCGCTTCAGGGAGGATGTCGGAGTCGAACCCCAGGATCGCCCCAAGATAGGGGTCGTGTTCGCCCACCACCTGCGCGTCGACGATGTCGTTCTTCGATATCTCCCCGATGTCCGCCTGTCGAACCGGAATCCCCCTCTCCTCGAGCATCCTCAGGAGTGCTTCGAGGCCGCCGACGCTCGCAGCCTTCACGATGACCCCCATGTTGTCTGTCTTTACCACCACGCTGGTCAGCTCCTTCTCGAGCTCGGCCCTCAAGTCTTCGAACTCCCTGTCTGACTTGAAAGAGGCGACGGATGTCCCCGCCACCACCCCATTGAGGTCCGGCGAGACGAGCTTGACGCCGGCAGCGGCGTACATCGCGTCGACCGAAGTGAACTTGTCGCGGGGGTCCCTCATCTCGTCGAGGGGCTTGGGCATGAAGAGGGCCTTGACCTTCGACTTGAGTGCGCCGTCCCTGCGGACGAGGGCTATGGAGTCTCCCACTCGAAGCTGCCCTTCCGTGAGAATGACGTTGGCGGTCTCCCCGATCCCCACTTCTTCCTGCATTTCGATTATGATGCCTCGGCCGCCCTGAGCCTCGTCTATGACCTGCAGCTTACCTTTGAGGTACTGCTGCGCCAGGCCAATCAGGATGGCAAGGAGCTCGGGGATTCCCACCCCCGCTCTTGCCGACACAGGGACCACCGACACCTGCTGGCGAAAGTCCTTCACTCTGTAGTAGGCCTCGGACTGAAATCCGAGGCGGGACAGCCCTCCGACCACGTTGTACAGCCTCTCCTCGAACTCGTCGTTCCAATCGGGCAGCTGCTCCTTCATCACGTGCAGCAGGGGCCCCTGGCTCCCCTTGTTCCAGCCCTTGATCATGTCAATCTTGTTCAGGGCCACCAGGAAGGGGACCTTGCGCTGCTTCAGGATGTCTATGCTCTCGATGGTCTGGTTCTCCAGCCCCTTCAGAACGTCGACGACCAGCACCGCGATGTCCGCGGCGGAGCCGCCCCTCAGCCTCAGGTTCGAGAAGATGGCGTGACCGGGGGTGTCGATGACCAGGAGCCCTGGGACTTCCAGTTCACCGCCCGCCTTCGTAAGGAGTGGCCCGCATATCTCGTGAAGCGTTTCAAGCGGGAAGAAGCTCGCCCCAATCTCCTGGGTGATGCCCCCGACCTCGCGGGCGCCTACGGCCGTCCCCCTGATCTTGTCAAGAAGCGATGTCTTACCGGCGTCCACGTGCCCTAGCACGACTACTACAGGTTGCCTCAGCCGCGCGCTTGGTCTCTCCAAAGCAAGACACCTGCCTTATTCGCCGTCACCAGCTTACGTTCTGAAGAAGGCCTTCGACTCCTTGGCAAAGCTTTCAGCCGAGTCTGAAGCGTGAATCACGTTGTCGGTCAGCCCGAGGCCGAAGTCGCCCCGGATGGTGCCGGGCGCTGCCTCCCAGCTCTTGGTGGCGCCGACCATCCTCCGGACCGTGGCTACAGCGTCGTTCCCGGAAAGGACCGCCCCGACGACCGGACCGGAGGTGATGAATGAGACAAGGTCGCTGAAGAAAGGCTTTCCGTTGTGGACGCTGTAGAACTCCTCGGCTTGAACCTTCGACATGTTGACCATCAGAAGGCGCTTGACGACGAACCCCTTCGCTTCGAACCTGGACACGACTCGGCCGACGAGACCACGGCGGACGGCATCTGGTTTTACGACTATCAGCGTGTCTTCGGCCTTGGCGCTCATTTCCCTGCCTTCCTGCGGGCCCACTTGAGCTTCCTGGAGTCCCTGCCCAAGCTTAGGTCGTTCGTCTTGCACTTGTTCGAGCAATATGACCTGGTGGAGCCGTCGTTCCTCACGAAGAGGATTCCGTAGCCGAGCCGTACCTCCTTTCCGCAGAAAGCGCATCTCTTTGGAACATACATCTCAAAATACCACTCCTCAGACTTTCGGTGGCCATCGTTTCTGGGGATATAAAGGACTCGACGGCGGCCCTCGGAAGGCTAGCGGAAGCCCGTTGTGACTGGGTCCGGACTTTCGGGGCGGGGCTAGCTGGTGTCTAGGAGCTCGCGCAGGTCCTTCACGACGGCACAGGGAGGATTCGGATGCCCGCCCTCTCTGTCCACGAGCACGGGCTCCATGCCGACCCCTCGGGCGCCGGCGACGTCCTCCTCGATGCTGTTCCCGACGTGAAGGCATTGTTCGGGTTTCCTCTCCGCCCTCTCCAGTGCCAGCCTGAACGGCTCGGGGGCGGGTTTCTCGGCGCCGGCCTCCTGGGAATACGTAAGGGTGTCGAAGTACTTGACCAGGTCAAGGTCGTTCATCCTGTCGATCATCTCGTCGGTGTTGTTCGAGATGACCCCCAGGTGCAACCCCCTCCGCTTCAGCGAGGAGAGCACCTCGTGAGTCTCTGGGAACGGTTGCATCCACCTCTTGGTGTCAAGGAAAGCGAAGTCCACTGCCTGCAAGAGGTCCCCGCCCGACTTCGGGAGATTCAGTCGGCCAACCACGAAAGCGTGGTAGAGGTGCCAGAACTCTTCCGTCCGCCCCCTGTACTCGTACACCTTGGGCATGTAGAGACTGTCGGCTTCGGCCATGCCTTGCGCAAGCGTTTGCTCCTGGATTTGCAGGCCAAGCTGGGCAGAGACGGCGAGCCAAATCTCCTGGGGAGAGTGGGTAGAAAACCCCAGTGTGCCCCCCAGGTCGAAGAACACAGTGTTGGTCTTGTCTGAAATCCTGACCAATTGGCTCATCCTTCTCGGCTTCCGCATTTAGTCTTTCGCAACGCGCGCCCACATATCAGAGCCTGAAGGAAGCTGACAGGGCGGCTGAAGCCATTTTCGCAGAAGGAACCCGTAACAGGGCGTTTGCCTTGGTATTCAGTGGTCCGAGGGCGCGAGTTTACTTGAGTTTTCTGGCCTCGCGTTCGGTCTCTCGAAGCACCAGCACATCGGCCAACCTTATCGGGCCCTTGACGTTCCTTGTGAGAATCCTTCCTTTTTCCTTCCCCTCGAGGATCTTGACCCTGACCTGCGTGATCTCTCCTGCGACGCCGGTCCTGCCCACAATCTGGACCACTTCGGCGGGAGTTAGGCTTTCGACTTCTCTCTTACTGCTCATGCGGACTTCTTCAGCCTCGCCAGTTCTTGGGTGACCTGTTCGAGAACCTGCCCCCCCTCGCCGGCGTCGAGTACAGCCGCGGAAGCGGTAGGTACGTCGATCCCTATCGCTGGGCCAATCTGGTCCTTCGACGGGACGAAGACGTATGGAATCTTCCTCTCCTCGCACAGGATAGGCAGGTGCGCGACAACTTCGGGGGGCTGGACATCTTCGGCTATTACCACCAGCTTGGCGACGCCCCTCTCTATTGCCTTCGTAGACTCGTTGGTGCCCTTTCTCACTTTGCCGCTTCGAGAGGCCTGCCTCAGGACCTCGTATGCGGCCTCAGAGACCTCCTTCGGCGTCTCGAACTTCACGTAGTAGGCCTTTGGGGTCATCTAACAATCGCCCAACCAAGCCCTTCGAGACCGCCATATAAACGGTTGGCCGGCGGGAGGGGGTTCCTGCTACTTGTGGGCCATGATGAAGGACCCAGGGGAATCGAGCCTGCAGAAGCCGAACCGGGGGAACTGGACAATGTCTCCTATTCTCAACGAGGCGATAGACTCCTCGCCATGTCCCCTGATTTCCTTCAGACTGTCCCTGTTGAACTCGCCGTCCTCGTTGTAGAGGAGGTCCGGAACAAGGACTGTGATTTCTTGGTGAGAGGTGGTCACCCACTGCATCTTCTTAGCCTCGGGGAGCAGCTCCTCCCCGGCATACTTCCCCTCGGGGTTCACGCCGCCGGACGCCAGTTTGACGTTGAAAAGGTCCATCAACCGGAAGGTCGTTCCCTTCATCATCGCCGCAACATCTGCGGAAGGGACGTAGAAGTCGCCGTCAGTAGCGATGGTCCGGTTCCCCAAGTCCCTTTCGGGGTGGAACGGGATCGTGACTTCTTTCTTGGGCGCTCCTTCCACCGTCAGCCTGACGGGATCTGGGACAAAGAATACCCGCCTCGACACTGGGTCGAGGAGTTTTCGGTTCAGGGAGAAGAGCATGCTCCAGTCGTATTCGTGCTCCGCCTTCGTGTATCCCACCTGCTGGGTGAACTGCCTGATTGCCTGTGGGAGAATCCCTCGGCGCCTGACTCCCTCGACCGTAGGAAGTCTGGGGTCGTCCCAGCCCCTGACGAGCCCATCTTCTATCAGGGGCCTTAGGCGGCGTTTCGACACCGTGGTTCCTTTGAAGTTGTACCTGCTGAACTGTACGACTTCGAGGTGGCCCAGCTTGAGCGCGTCACGAATCAGCCGCTGGAGGTCGCTGTGGAATTCCGAACTTCTCAGTACGTGGGTCACCCCGCACAGGTGATCTTCTATGGAGTTGGCCAAGAAGAAGGTGGGCCAGAGCGAGTACTTGTCACCCGTCATCGGGTGGGAGTGCTCTATCACCCTGAAGATGTTCGGGTCCCTCAGGGAGTAATCGGCGCTTTTCATGTCCCCCCTGAACCTGATGACGTAGTCACCCTCGTGGTGCTTCTTGGCAAGGAGCTCGTCCCAGATCCTTAGACTCCTGTCGGATGGCGCGTCTCTGTGTTCGCACTCAGCGCCGGACAGCCTCATCCTTTTCATCTTGTCGAGAGCGCAGGAGCAGGCGTAGGCGGTCCCCTCCACCAGCATCCGACGACCGTACCCGTAGATGACTTCCATGTCGTCCGAGACGTTCTTCTCGTGGTCGTAACTGATGCCAAGCCAGCCCATGCCGCGCCGGAAGCTTTCGTAGTACTTTCGGGCAACCTTCCTGGGGTTTGTGTCCTCAAACCTGAGCCAGAGGACGCCGTCGTACATCTCCTTGTAAAGGAAGTTGACCGTGGAGGCCATCGCGTGGCCGATGGTCATGAATCCCGACGGCTCCGGAGGCAGTCGGAAGCACGCCTTGCCCTTCGTAGCTCCGACGAGTGCGGGCAACCTGCGTACTTCGACCGTCTTCGGACGACTGGCGAGGGCACTCGGGTCGATGTCCGCCAGCAGGCGGGTCTGATCGGAGAGGCTCATGGCGTTGACCCTCACCAATTCTGCTCTGACAGCCTTCTCAACCAGCGCCGGGTCGCTCCTGAGCTCAGGATGCTCGCCAAGTACCCTCCCCATCACCGCCCCCATGTCGGCCTTCCCCTCGTGATGGACCGCGTTAACCAGCGCGTGCCTCTCGATGGACGCAATTGCCTCCTCGGAGAGGCCGGCTTGCCCTCTTACCATTGGCGTTCTACCGCGAACCTTGAGAAGGACTCCAGCAGCGAGGCGGCTTCCTTCTCTCCGCCCCAACTGATGTCATTCAACACTGCAAGCGCCTCCTCCATAAGGTCGCGGGCGCGGCGTTGGCTGTATTCTATCGAACGGTACTTGTCAATCAGGCCGAGGACGTAAGCCACGTCCTCCCCGGTCTTGTGGCCCCTCTCCTTGTCCATGATGGAAGTTGCCTTCGCCCTTTCGGCCGCCTCGGCCTTCCCGAGCGCGTGGAGCAGGATGAGCGTCCTCTTCCCCTCGAGTATGTCGTCAGACTTGGCCTTGCCGTATTTCCCCTGGTCGCCGATAAGGTTGAGGGAGTCGTCCTGAATCTGGAACCCCACGCCGAGCTTGATCCCGAATTCCTTCAGGCTCTCCAGGGTCCCCGGGCCCGACCCCGCGACCATCGCCCCTAGACGGCAAGGACTGGCGACGGTGTACCATGAAGTCTTCCGGGTGCACATGTCGAAGTAATCCGACTCGCCCAGGTCCCACCTTTTCTCTCGGACCCATCCCAGCTCCATGTGCTGCCCTTCGGTCGTGTATCCGACCATCCTAGCAAACTCCCCCAGTACGTTGAGTGTCTTCTCTTGTCCGAGCCTTCGCTCGTTTGAGAGGAGCACCCCCCACATTTTGGCGTGCAGCGCGTCCCCGGCGTTCAGCGCCAGGGCCCGCGAATACTTCAGGTGGAGCGTCGGCTGTCCCCTACGCAGCTCCGATTCGTCTTCAATGTCGTCGTGGATTAGGATCCAGTGCTGGAACAGCTCAATGCACGCCGCGGTGAGCAGCGAGTCCTCCCTTGACCCTCCCGCAGCCCTGCACACTGTCACGCAGAGGAATGGCCTGAAGCCCTTCGCTGGCCTCGAGGGGTAGTCCCTCATCATCTTGTAGAGGAGTTCGACCTCGGGAATCGGACTCGAGCTCGGCAGGAGCTCGTCAAGGATCAGACGGTCGACCTCCGACTTCACCTTTTTGATTTCGCTGTCGAGGGTTGACATTTCGGTTTCCCTGGTCAAGGTCCGGAGAGTCAGGCCTTCACTACCGTACCATAGAAGTCCAAGCCTCTCACGGCTTTTGAAAACTCGTTCCTTCTGTACCCTGACACGAAGTACGCCCTCGCCCCGAAGGAAGCCACCCTGCCTGCAACGTCAAGCTTGGTCCTGATCCCTCCCGTGGCGTCGTTTCCCAAGGGCACCCTCATCTTCCTGATCCTTGCGGGCGAGAGCTCCGGGATGATGACCCGCGAATTCCCCTCGTATACACCGTCCGCGTCAAGGGCGAAGACGCACCTGTCGGCCCTGAGGACCTTTACGAGTTCGAGTACCATGAGGTCCCCCGAGAGAATCCTGAAACCGTCGGAGAACAGGCAAACGTCGCCAAAGGTCACTGGGGTGAGGTTAGCCTTCAAGAGCCCTCTGAGCCACTGCGCTGCAGCACCAGTCTTCGCCCTCGAAAGGATGTCGAACGGGGAGAAGGGATATGGGCTCAGCTTGAATTCCATCATCGTCTTGCATACCAAGTGGTTCAGCTCGTACATTGCGTTGCGCGTCTGAGGTACGCCTGCGGAGTTTGGAGTGCTCGAAGTGGAACTGAGACCGTACTGCCTCGCGACCGAGTGGCCGAAGGAGCCGCCACCGTGAACGACCACGACCTTTTCGTCTGAAGAGGCAATTTCCTCGGCGAGGGCGGACACCACGTCGGAGCGGTAGGAGAAGGGCTTCGACTTGTCGGTGATGACAGAACCGCCCAGCTTCACGACTACGGTCTTAGCCAGCTTTTCACCCCATCGACAGGAATCACGGAGACAAACGCCTCGAAGCCCCGCTTCATGACCTCAGAGATAATCCTTTTCTCTCTTCCTTCGCTCGCCACGGCAAGCACGCTCCCCCCTCCCCCTGCGCCTGTCAGCTTGGCGCCGTAGCAGCCGAGAGAGAGGAGCAGGTCGACCAGGCGGTCAAGCCTTGGGGTCGAAACTCCCACCGCAGAGAGCACTGCGTGATTGTAGGTGAGGACCCTGCCCAGCCCCTCCATGTCCCCCTCCTCAAGTCTTTCCTCGGCAATGGAGGCAACGTCCCCGGCAGAGCCCACCAGCGCGGAGAAGTAGGCCGGGAGGCGCTCCCTCACATCGGCCACGTGGCCGATGAGCCGCTTCGTGCTCCTGCTGCTCCCCGAGAAGACGACAATCATCCTTCTCTTTCCCTCGAACCGAACTGGCTTCGGGTCGCTCCCCGGCCGGTATCTCAGAACTCCTCCGTAGGCGCATGCGGCAACGTCCACCCCCGACGGGTGGCCGTGGATCTCCCGCTCCCCTACCATCGCGCATTCGACCAGGTCCTTCGTCCCGAGCTCAAGGGCCCGCAGTCTTGAGACCGCAGCGGCGACGGCTACCATGGTCGACGCCGAGGAGCCAAGCCCGGCTCCGCCGGGAACCTCGGATGTTATGGAGAACCTGAGGTCGGGTGCGAAGGAGAACCGCCTCCCCATGTACTCAACCACCTTGGACACCGGCCTGAGAACGGAAGGAGGGGAACCGCTCGAAAGGTCCGACGCGACCGAGAGCCTGTCCGAGGCCTCTGCCTCGATCGTGACCTTCTTCCCGATGGCCGCCGCCAGAGCCCACGCGCCGTGGACGACGAAATGCTCGCCCGATATGATTACCTTTGAAGGCGCCTGGGCTATTGCTTTCATGAGCTACACGAATCTTATTGCCCCGTAACCCACAACTTGACTGCTGTCCCCCGTGGTGTCCCCGCTGCTGGCGTACTTGAGAAGCTCCCCCCTCTTGAACCCCAGCTCCTTCGAAGCGGCAATGACCGTCGCGATAGCCCCGAAGCCGCAGGCAGTGACCTCCAGCCGCTCGAGCGTGGAGTAGAAAGCCTCGAGGTCCATGGACTCGATGTCATTCACGAGGGCGAGGTCCTTCCTCCTGGCCTGGTCTGCCGGTTCGTAGTGTGTGAAGTCAGAGGACGCAATCAGGACGGCCTTCCGGTCGCGTAGCACCGCCTCCACCCCCTTCGCGACTTCGGCCACTGTTCCCTGGTCTTGGAAAGCCAAGGAAATAGGAATGAACGGGACCTTGTCTCCGTAGAGTCTCTGAAGAAACGGAAGCTGGACTTCGAGCGAGTGCTCCATGCGGTGCGACTCCGGGTCAAAGGCCACCACCCCCGCCGCCTTGGCGAGTTTCTTTGCGCCCTCCTGGTCCACACATAGCCTCCCCAGGGGGGTCTCCCAGGCCCCGCTGCTGAACGAGGACACTCCACTGCCAATCCCGTAGTGGTTGGGGGCCACCACGACGATGACCTCAGGGTCGGGAAGAGAGGAGACGTGCAAGTAGCTGTGGGCGGCGACTGGTCCCGAGTAGACATAACCTGCGTGCGGGACCACGCAAGAGACCAGCCTGGCCGAGCCTGGCGCGGCCGGGGGCAGCTTGCCGGGGCCCAGACGGTGGAGGAAGCACTCGTCGATGAGTCTCGACAGCTCCGCCCTGTCTGAGGGGTAGAAGGATCCCGCGACAGCCGGCTTCCTTACGTTCAAGGCACGGCGGCGGCAGCCTGCAGCCTGATATGCGTTACTCGAGCGCTTCCGGCTTCGGCTCTTCCTCTAGCTTCGTCTCGAAGTCCTCGATGCTGTACTTCATCGGTTGGTCCGCCTGGAGGGCGTTCGAATGTGTGAGGGTGGCCCTGGCGAGCAGCCAGAAGATGGCGGCAATCGCCTTTCTTCCTCTGTTGTTGCCAGGGATCACCAGGTCAATGTCATCAGTCACGTTGTCTGTGTCGCAGACGGCTATGACTGGGACCCCGAGCTTCCCGGCTTCGATTATGGCCTGGGCGTCGGAGTTCGGGTCTGCCACTATGACGAGCTCAGCGTCGAGATGCCCGGGGTAGAGCGGGTTGGTGAATGTCCCAGGCATGAACCTCCCGATCAACGGCAGGGCCCCGGTCAGCTCGCAGAACTTCTTGACCGCCTCCGTCCCGTGCTCCCTGCTGGTGTACACGACCGTGTTCTTCGCCCCCACGAAGGCGACGAACTTCCCGGCAACGTCGATTCTCTGGAGGGTCTTCGAATAGTCTATCATGTGAAGGCCATCGGGACGGGGGCGGGCGGTGAAGTGCTCCATTGTCTTGGTCCTGACGGGCGTCCCAATCCTGATCCCTGTCGCAAGGAGGGCCTTCTCGGAGAGCTGGGGGACGACCATCTTGTCTGCGGAGCCGGCCTCGTCCTCTTCGGATTCAGACACGCTCATTTCGACCCCGATTGCTACGACTCTGCCTGCTTGGTGTAGAAGGGAATCACCTGGTCGATGACGTCAACGGAGGATATCAGCATCCTCCTGCAGCAATACCTCTTGACCCCGAGGTCATCAAGGACCTTTGCCGGGTCCTCCCCTCCCTTCACTCTTGAGTTGAAGTTGGCGAACTTGTCGCCAATGAGGCTACCGCAAGTGAAACATCTGATTGGCACCATCATTTCAAGATCTACCTGTAGCTCTTCTGCCGCTTCCTCCGGGCTCCGGGACCGCCGAATTTCTTGGGCTCAGCTTGTCTCGGGTCCCCTGAAAGCAGGTATTTATTGTATGCATTCATTCTCTCTCTCATCTCGTTGCCCCGGACCTGATCGACGTAGGCACGGGCGATCGCCATGGCGGCGGCGTCTGCCTGTCCCATGAAGCCTCCGCCTGAGACGCTTACATCGATGTCGTACTTCTCCCTAAGCTCGCCTACCACGGCCACTGGTCCCGTGAGGTGCAGCCGGGCTGGCTCGGGCTCCCAGAGCTCAAGGGGCGTTCCGTTGATCCTTATTCTTCCAGCGCCAGGGCCTATTGCCGCTGTCGCCCTCGCCGTCTTCCTCGCGCCCGAGTACAGCTTGGGGGCTTTCTTGACCGGGGCCTTCGAGGGGTTGACCATCACTCTCCGCTCCATCCTAGGTTCTTCGACAGGTCCAGCATGGTGACGTAGACGGGAATCGGCCGAGTGGCCGCCGCGTCCTCGAACTGTGTCAGCTTCTCCCCCTTCACTTCGGCGGGGACGCCTATGTAGACCCGGAGCCTTTTCATCGCCAAGACTCCCTTGGACTTTTTCCTGGGGACCATCCCCCTGATCATTCTCCTGAGGATGTTGTCGGGCCTCCTGGGGTGAATCGGGCCATACAACGGGTTGACCCTGCTGCTGAGCTCGAGCCTCTCCGTCCACTGCGTCATCACGGAGTTCCGCGAACCAGAAATCAGAGCCTTCTCCGAATTCACGACTATCACCCTCTTGCCAGTGAGCAACAACTTGGCGACCCGCGAGGACAGCCTCCCTGCAATCTGGTTCGTGGCATCCACATACAGCGTGCGTTCTTCACTCGACAAGTTTCACACCCCTCCCGTCTGGGAACTTCTTCACGAACTGGTCAACTGTCAGGGCCGATCCTCCCGTAGCCGCAATCTTGTTCCTTGCCGAGGCAGAGAACGTGAAGGCGCCGACGGTCACTTTCTTGTCAATGATCCCCGAGCCGAGCACCTTTCCGGGAACGAATATCGCCTCCCCCTCCTTCGCAATTCTGGATATCCTGCCGAGATTCACCTCTACCTTCGAGGAAGTAGGACCATTGAGGAGCTTCGAAGCGGCCGACCACACCCGGGCCTTCTCTTCTTTCCCTGCCCGCTCCAGAAGGACGACGGTCCGGCGAAGCAGTGGGTTCGAGGAGGTCATTCAGCCCCTCCGGCGACCGAGACCTGAATCTCCTTCAGCTTCTCTTCGAGCAGTCTGATAGCCTGCAGCACGATTTGCCGCGCCGGCAGGCCCCCTGCCGACTCGACCATCAGGTTGTAGGTGCCCTCGCCCTTCCCGTCAGTAAGGACAGCCACTGTGCACGGCTGCCACTTCGCGTGCTCCTTCCCTCTTCCGAGCCTCGCGTAGGCTTCGAGCTTTACGGACTGCCCCGTCGCGAGCTTCACCACGGGAATCGTCTCGCTGACCGGGCGTATCTCCCTGTCCTCCGATACGAGGTCTCCGGAGTAGACGGTGCTGACCTTGTCCTTCCCCTTCGCGTCGAGGACGAACAGGACCCTGCACTTGTGGCAGCCGAGCGGGCTCCCGCAGTCGCACTTCTCCGGAAGGACGTACCTTTCCAGGTCCGTCCTGATTGGAACCAATCCAAGCCTGTGGGCGAGGATCTCGTCGTAGAGCACCGATGAGTTCTCCAGTATCACAACGTCGTCAATGGCCATCGAAGGGACCTCCGAGATGCAGAAGCGCCGGACGGCGTTGGCATAGCTCCTGTCGACCCCTTCGAGCTGCAGGGTAACTGAGTTTGGCGTCTCCTCCAGGACCTTAACCTTAGGCAGGGGGAACACCCACTGGGACACAAGCTTGCGACATCATGAAACGCCAGTTTTCGCGGCTCGGGCGAGAGTTGTGGTTAAAAAGGTTTGGCCGTTTCAAGGGGCTCTCGGTGTCCAAGAACCCGCTCCTCTCATGAGTCCCCAATGACGCAGCATACGTTTAGCGGTCCGGAAGGGGTGCGACCATCCCCATGAGGGCTCCTGAAGTGATGTATCCACCGAGAACGCCGGGAACGGCAGCCGGTGAAACCCCTCTCTTCGCCAGTACGAGTGTCGTTACCACGAGGATGTCGGAGACAGTTTTGATCAGGGCTCCGCTGAGCGTCCCAATCGTGAGCCCCCTCGGCCCTTCCCGAGGGTTGCGCTGGTCCCTCGGCTCCAGCTTTGCCTACGCAGGTCGCAGTGGCCCGCGGGTTCACCAGGGCTTCGATGCCACACATAGCCCGAGGCGGTCAGACGCTCGCGGAGGGCGTTGGGGTTCAGGGAAACAAGTGGTCAGAGTTGCCCAGGCAGTCGGTCGCCAACCCGTCTGGGACAGGGGGTCAAATCAACCAAGGACGGGCCAGAACCGTTTCATAGGCGACCAAAACTTATAACCTCAGGGGCTTGGGCTGGTCCGTCTAATGTCGACGGCCACCGAATTCAGGCACCTGGTTAGAATCGCGGGGAAGGACCTCGAAGGGAGCAAGAAGCTCATCGC
>DASPOB010000065.1:0-2542 GCA_035626235.1 Nitrososphaerales archaeon
GCGGAGGAGCAGCAATCGTGCTTCCCGACAGGACAGTGGTCGTAACTAGCCCGCTCGAGGCCGGCAGAGCGGAAGAAACGGGCATGGAGGTCGAAGTGGTCGTTGTCAAGAGGTGGAAGGACGTCCCTGACGCTGTCCTGAAACAGCTCGCCGGAGCGGAGGTGATAGTGGACGACGCCTCGCTGCTCAGGGGCCGGAAGGGCGTAACCTTCAACAGCGAAACCTTCCTTCGGGCCAGGCGAACCAAGGACAGTGAAGAGATCGAACGCATTCGTAGGGCGTCTGAGGGGCTTGACGGGATTTTCGAGGCGATGAGAGGGGAGCTCAGGCAAGGCAAGTCCGAATGGGAGGTGGCCGCGCAGGTGATGAGGCTGGCGACGGAGAAGGGGCTAACACCGTCAGGCTCTGATTCGGCGCTGAGTCCCGTGATTGTGGCGTCTGGCGAGAACGGCGCGCTTCCTCACGCTGAGTTGAGCGGTCGGAAGCTGAGGCAGGGAGACTTCGTCGTCGTAGACATTTTCTTCAGGCACGCGGGGTATAACTCGGACGCGACGCGGACGTTCGCAGTCGGGACTCCAACCTCCGAGATGAAGCTGAGCTACTCAGCCGTAAGGGAGGCCCAGGAGGACGCCCTCGCGTTTGCGAGAGAAGGAAAGGCGTGCGAGGACATGCACAACGCTGCGGTCGGGACACTCAGGCGCCATGGCCTCGACCGGTACCTGAACCACGGCGTAGGCCACGGCGTCGGCATCGACATCCACGAGCTCCCAAGCATATCCAAGGGAAACAGGTCTAGGCTGCTGAGGAACGATGTCGTCACTGACGAGCCCGGGGTCTACTTTGCGGGAAAGTACGGGGTCAGAATCGAGGACACCCTGGTCGTCGGGCGCAAGCCCGAGGTGCTGACGCGCTTTACGAAAGACCTGGTTACCTGCGGCTAGGCACGTAGGGTCCAGCCCTGCGCCTGCCGATTTCGAAGGTATCGACCCGGACCTCTTGTCCGAAACTTCTAAGCGCCGCGACCACTTTCCTGCATCCGTCTGCGTCGGTCAGGCTGTGCACTGAATAGCCTATCATGTTCTGGCTGGCGTAAGAGGCCCCGGCGGCTTTGGCGGCGGCTATCAGCTTCTTCACTTCGGTCGACTCCAGCCCGAGGCTCCGCGAGAATCGTTCCCCCTCCTGGGCCAGAGTGTCTAGGGTCGGGTCGGCGAGGAAGCTTCGCAATGACTCGTGGCCGAGTTCGTTGATCCTTTCGCTGACCGCCTTGGAAGAAAGTGCGGCCTTTTTGTCGAAGGGTGCCAAGAAGGCGGTGACGATGCGGAGGTCTCTGGGCACGCGGACCTTCACAAAATTTGCCTCGCCTGGCTCTCCGGGGACTGAAATTGCCCCTGCGCCTACTTCGTCGAAGATGACAGAAACAGTGCCCAAGCCGGTCTGCTCCAGGATCTCGGCCCTGTGGGCGAATAGCGCTAGCCTGCGCTTCGAGCTTGTCATCCCCGCCGCCCGGGCGGTTGCGTAGACGGCCGAGGTGGCCGCGGCGCCGCTCGCTCCGAAACCCGACCCAATGGGGGTGCGCACGCTCTGCTCCACGCGCACCGTGCAGGGTTTGCAGCCGGTCCCAGACAGGAAGAGGTTGACCGCCCTCCTGGTGGTCCGGGCATCGAAGTTCCTGTCTCCGTTTACAGTCGTGAAGATACCCCCCCTGCCGTCCTCAACGATGGACACCCTCGACGTCGTCCCCTTCGAGAGGATGTAGCCGCCGCCTGTGGCACCTATGGGAACGGGAGAGGAGCCGTAGCCAATCTCGAAGAAGTTGGTGATCACGGCAGGCGCAAAGGCCACTGCGGTCCTAGAGCGCAGCCTTCTTCGCCTGTGGTCTTAATCCCGCAGCCAGGTTCGCGAGCGGGCCGAAGATGACGACCAACGCGGCCGCGAGGGCGAAGTAGGTTGCCAGTCCAGGCCAGAACGACACCAGCCCGGGGGCTAGCAGGAAGATGGCCCCGCCCAATGCCACAAATGCGAGGGAGAAGACAAGCGAAACAATCATCTGATTCTTTCCGACTCTCGACCACTGAGGTGCATACTTCAGAACCTTTGACCTGCCGATCGTAGGCAGAGTCGCTCTCACCAGGATCGGGACGCCTATGAGGATTGCCGGGATCGACGTCATGTCCCAATAGACCGTGAAGCCCAGCATGTCCTGGACGGGAAGAGGGAAGAGGTAGACCAGGAGGGCGCCTGCAATCAGGTTTCCCAGGGTAAGGAAGCAGACCGTCGCAGCCACGAAGGCAGACCAGGAGCCATACCGCTTGACAAAGGCAGACAGGAGAAAGATCGCGACGAAGTTCGCCGGCGCTCCGACCGTGAGAGCGAAGAACGGCGTGGTTGCCCCGAGCGGGACCAGGAATATCATGTCCCCGAGGAACGACCCTGCGGCGGCTCCGATCGCAGCAGGGAGAGTGTCGGCCGTGAGCGCGAAGAAGACGGGGATGAAGGCCGCAATAAAGAGCTGGCCGACCCCCCAGGGCGTGCGGATGTAAGC
>DASPOB010000066.1:0-4957 GCA_035626235.1 Nitrososphaerales archaeon
GACGTCCTCCCTGTTCACCAAAAGCGTCCCCACCTGAGATAACTCCCTGATGAGGGCGGACCTCAGGGTCATCACGTCCGCTTCGGCCTGCTTCACCCTTTCGAGGGCGGCTGAGACGTCGGTCCTGTCCCCCTTGGTCAAGCCGTTGAACTCTTCGAGGAGGACCCTGGCGGCATCTAGGACACGCCTCATCTCGTCCTGGAGAACTACGACAGTCCGTCTTCTTGCCTGGGTTTCCCCCTCTTGACCCGACACTAAGCTACCCGCGTCAACCCTCGAGATGTTGTGGATTTAAAACTAAGGTAATAATGACCGCTGTATTTGCAATTAGTTCGCCTTTCGGTGGCGAGAACCCTATTTCTTATCGCTTTCCTTGGCGTAATCCCTCAGCGGGGCGATAAGGTTGGTGAACTCCATGGGGAAGATGTACTTCGTGGAGGGTGAGGCGCCCAGTGCCTTGAGGGTGTCCAGGTACTGGAGAGTCATTGTCTTGGAGTCGATCCCCTTGGCCGCGGAGAAGATTTGGTTGAGCGCCCCCGCGTACCCTTCAGCCCTCAGGACCGCCGCCTGCTTGTCCCCTTCAGCCCTCAGGATGTTCGACTTCTTCTCTCCCTCGGCGACCAGAATGGAAGCCTCCCTCTTGCCGTCCGCCTCCGTCACTGTGGCTCTCCTGGTTCTCTCGGCAGACATCTGGCGAACCATCGCCTCCTGGACGTCCTGTGGAGGCCTGATCTCGCGGATTTCGACGTTTGTTACCTTGATTCCCCAGCGCTCGGTGACCTCGTCCAGCTTGGTCCTCAGGACCTGGTTGATCTGCTCCCTCTTGGCCAGCAGCTCGTCGAGCGGGATGTCACCGACCACTGCCCTGAGGGTGGTCGTAGCGATTCCGATGGAAGCACCCTCGAAGTTCTGCACCTGCACAACGCTCTGGGTTGCCTCTGTGACTTTGTAGTAGATTAGGAAGTCGATATCGGTGGGGGCGTTATCCTTGGTGATGCAGGTCTGGTGGGGGACCTCGAGGTACCTCTCTCTCAGGTCGATCTTCATGAATCGGTTCACTATGGGGAAGATGAACACGACCCCAGGCCCCCGGGCCCCTATGAGCCGGCCGAGCCTGAAGACGACGAGTCTTTCATACTCGCGAATGATCTTGATAGTGGCGGCGATCAGAGCGATGACTATGATCGCGACGATGCCGTAGATGACGTAGTCGATGATTTCCCCCGTGGTTTGCAGCACCACCGGCCCCAGCAGGCTCATCCTTCTACCTTCTCTACGGCCAGTGTCTGGCCGGTTACTCCTTTAACTCTTATCGGGTCTCCACGGTGGAGCTCCTGAGTCGACGTCACGCTCCACTCCTCCGAGGCGACCATGGCCACTCCTTTGCTCCCTGGGACGAGGTCCGACTCCATCTTCCCCTCCCTCCCAACTAGGACTGCTGGGTCGTTCACCTTGGGCCTCCGGCGGAGCCCCTCCCTGATCGAGCGGAGGTAGAGGCTCGCTATTATTATCGCCGCCCCAAGGCCAACGATGAGGCCGTAGGTGATGTCGGGGATTGAGGAGAAGTTCGCCGCCTGCGTGGGTATGGGGTTAGTCGAGGTTGGGGCGGACCCGGGAGGGAACTGGTAGATTAGAAGGAACCCGACGACGAAGATCACCACGCCGACCAGTGCGCTGATGCCGTGCTGGGTCTTCACCTCGAGGAAGATGAACGCAGCTCCGACAATCATGAGGAGAATCGCGAGAGGAGATGCCCCGAAGACGCCCAGCCCGAAGAGCGCCATTGCGATGATCGCAACCCCTACGACCGACAGGATGAGGGTCGGGTGGTAGATGTCGGCCAAGACTGCAAAGACCCCGACGAGGAAGAGCAGGCTCGACACGTTCGGGTCGCTCAGAATCGAGATGAGGGACGACCGCACGCCAGGCGTGTTGATCGGCGTGTTCGCAGGCACTCCGAGGTAGGAGAGCGCGCCCTCTACGGTGGTCGAGTTAATCACGCCGTTGATGACGTTCTCCTTCAAAGCAGAAGGGCAGGTAGGCGATGTCGGGGTGCTGCAATACGACACACCCTTCGTGACCATCAAAGCAGTTGCGGTTGCGTTCCTCCCATTCCCGGAGGTAAGAGTAGACATATACGACGCGAAAGCTTCGATGTCCTTCGTCATGGTGGAGTTCTCTTCTCCCGTCGGGATGCCGGAGACTATCGGAGTGGCCGAGCCGATAGTAGTGCCTGGCTCCATGAAGATGCTGGTCGACGCTTCAGCGACGTACGAGCCTGCGGAAAACGCGTAGGCGCCTTGTGGCGCGACCAGTGTCGTGAAGGTTCCGTTGAAGTTGTCTTCGTAGCTAGTGATGGACGATATCATGGACTCCATGCTCGCCCCGTCTCCTCCGTTCGTGGTGAGCACGAACACTATGTGAGCAGCGCAGACAGACTCGGCGTTGCTCACGGTCGTCGCCATGAAATCGGCCGAGCCAGGGTCGATGTCGGCGTTCAAGGACGCGACGTAGTAACCCGTCTTGGTCGCACAGGTCTGTGCGTGGGCCGGGACCATCTGCCCTGCGAACGCCAAGAGAAGAGCTACGGCGAAGAGCAGCCAGACAGACTTCAAACCACGGCTACGGAGCAGTTACTCTGACATAAATAGTGCATGGTGGGCGATATGTACAGGTTCCGGCTGGCGTCCGCGTCACTAAGGATAAGACGTCCATAAGGACGAAGAACACGATGGGGGAGGAAGGCGAGCCGACAACCCGTAAATAAGACAACGGCCTTCTAAGTTTTTTCGACCCAGAATGCCTCTGGGAGAAAAAGCATGGGAAGAGAAGGGTGCGGCAATTGGGGCATCTGTCAAGTCAGTGGACGCAAACGGGATAACCTTCGAATACACCGTTGCTACCGAGGGCACGGGCTTCGGTCGCCATGTGAGCGGCAGGAACGTCGGGACAATCAGCATAGTGCAGGGACCCGTAACGAACATGAGCAAAGGGCAGGGAGTGTACACCACGACGGACGGCGAACTCTTGCCTTGGCATTTCCTCGGCATCGGCAAGATGGTCGGAAACAGGGTGAAGGGAGCAGGCCTAGTGGTCTTCAGCACGCGGTCTCAGAAGTACGCTTGGATGAACGACAACCTCTATTTCGTGGACTATGACAACGCCGCGGACCTATCAGAACTCAGCGACACTGGCTACGAATTGAAGTAGGTGCCCCTTCCCTTCCTTTTTCTACTGCCAATGGATCAGGTTCGGTCTCGTCTCACCCAGTATGATCATATGAGATCGCGCCAGGCCTTTTGTCAGCTCAGACCCGGAGAAAGGCGACGACCCAGGGCCGAAGGACGACTCGACACTCGAAAGATGATTGTTGAAACCGTTTGCACGGTCACTAAAGGAGGCTGGAGAGAGGTTAGACTCTCTTATAGCAAATGCTAGTACTGAAGCCTTGACCGTTTGGGTCCCCCTGGCCTTGCTCTGGCGCGAAGGTCGGGCTCGACCTGAGCGAAAGGGTGTACGTTTGACCGGCGATTCCACGGAAACCCTGAAGATCGGATACAAGCGCCAAAGGGGCGACCGAGAGCCAGCCGACGATAGGACAGAGCGTTACACCCTCTTAATTCACTTGGTCGACGGTGGAAGGTGAATAAGAGCCCTGACTTTCTCTTCTTATAAGGAGGTCTCTTCTTCTCTCACCAAAGGCCAGACAATATAGTAACGAGAGGAAGTTCACCAATTAAGCGTCGCTTCTCATTACAACCAATAACCAAACAGAGTAGTTTCACATAACCCCCACAATATTCACTAGATTTACAATCTATTATCTTAATAGAGGGGGCTTTGTTCATAATGCCGGTGGTCAGGGCATTGTACACCGCCTCGGAACAGACGGTCGCCCCCACCTGCGGGGTCTGCGGCCGTAAACTGGGTGTCGGCTTCTACTTTGCGTGCCACATTTGCGGCGCCACATTCTGCTACGCCCATGCCCCACAGAAGTGCGCCCACGTGAAAGCGAGGCAGACGGCGACGAAGGCACCCCTGGTCAGATAGGGATATACTCCGGTTACTGCGTACGCTGCCCTCTTGAAGGTCTACCTTTCCGTCCCGATGGTCGCCAACAGGGCACTTGGAAGGGCACAGCTGATGGCCAAAGCGATCAAAGATTCAGGGGGCGAGGTGTCCTCCCCTTGGGTCCTGGGGCCCATAGAGCGCAGCAGTCAGTCGGTGGTCGACGTGTTTCAGAGGGACATGAAAGGGGCCGAGGATTGTGACGTGCTGGTCGCGGACGTGACACAGCCCAGCGTTGGGGTCGGGATGGAGATAATGGCGGCCTACAAGTCAGGGAGGAGGGTGATCCTGGTTTCAAAGAAGGGAGAGATGGTCTCGAGGATGCTTCAGCACATGGACCGGAAGGAGACGATCGAATACGAGAAGGACGACGAGGTGTACAGGAAGCTCAGGCGTGCCCTCCAATCCATCCTTTGAAGTAAGCACGCACAATCGATTTAAGCTTCCTGAGGCCCGGTGCTCCTCGATGAAAGAAGTCAGATCAGCCAAGGCGCCTTCGCCGATTGGGCCGTACTCCCAGGCTATCGATGCTGGGGGGGTGTACTGTTCGGGTCAGGTCGGGTTGAACCCCTCGACGGGAAACCTCGAGGCAGGGATAGTCCAGCAAACGGCGAGGGCCCTGTCCAACCTGGAAGCGGTGCTTGCGGCCGCAGGGCTTCCCCTGAAGAACGTCGTGAAGACGACCGTTTTCATGGTCGACATCGCCGAATTCGCCCAGATGAATGAAGAGTATGCCAAGCATTTCCAAGCTCCCTATCCCGCGAGGTCCACGGTCCAGGTCGCCGCGCTTCCCAAAGGGGCGAGGGTAGAGATAGAAGCCGTGGCTGTCCGCTGAGCTACTTGGCTCGCCAAGACTTTCGGTAGGGGCCTCTCCTTCGCCTTCGGGCCC
>DASPOB010000067.1:0-7265 GCA_035626235.1 Nitrososphaerales archaeon
GGCAGTCAAGCGGGAGTGGATCAGAGTGCTTAGCGACGCCCTCAGCGAGAAGACTTGGCCTTCGCCTTCTCGTACTCGTCTCTGAGAATCCCCATCATCACCCCTTCGTGGAACTTGCCGTCGAAGTATACGGTGTCTCTCAGCCTCCCTTCTATCTTGTAGCCGTTCTTCTCGGCAGACCCGATGGCGGCGGGGTTGTCCCCCCTGGTCCACAGTTCGACCTTGTGTACGTTGTACTGATCGAACGCGAGCCGTGTCAGCAGGAGATTGACTTCGGTACCGATGCCCTTCCCTCTGAGTTCCCTGGCGCTGAGAGCGATACCGATGTCGGCAGTGGTAGAGCCAGGGCGCCACCATCGGATTGTGGCCCACCCAATGGGTTTCTGAGTTGCCTTGTGGACAATGACGAAGGTCCGTCTGCGAGAGATGTCCCCCTTCAGCTCAGCGTCGTACTCCTTCTCCAGCTCCTCCATGCTGACGGTGTTGTCGGGCCTCGACCGGGCCCACATCATCACTTCTTCGTCGTTCATCATCCTGTGGAGGAGCTTGATGTCCTCTCTCTCAAGCCCTCTCATGTAAACCTGTTTTCCCTGAATCATATGTACGCCGTTCCTCCCGGAGCCACTTATGAGAATTCTGCTAGGGGTTGTGGGTGCCCTTGGACGTTTGTTCCATGCGTGTGTTTTATACATGAGGTGGGCTGGCCGCAACTCGTGACGAAGAAGTGACTGGCCAGACCCACGGGCGCGCCGGAAACCGGCGATCGAATGACGAATACGCCTGGCTGGAGAACACGGACGATCCCCGTGTCGTTGAATGGGTGCGCAAGGAGGACCGGGCCGCCCGTGCATCTGTCAGCAGGTATTCCGGTGTCTTGTTCAGACGTCTTGCTCCCTTCTACCGGAAGCCAATCATGCGGTCAGTCAAGGTCACGAAGGCGGGCGTCGTCCTCTTCCTTTCCGACGACAGGTCGTACAAGGTCGAGCTGCTGCGCCCGGATGGCCGGCGAGAGCTGATTGTAGATTCGGCGAAGCTCGGGAAGGACGTTGTCATTCAGGCCGTCCAAGCACGGGAAGACGGCTCGATCGTCGCGATCCACCACTCCATAGGGGGGAGCGATGAGGGGACAGTCACGATGCTCGACCCAGCCAGCCACCAGCGAGTAGACACCCTGCGCGGGTTCGTAGGGAGCATAATTTGGATGAATGACGGTTCATACTACTACTCGAGAACCTACCGCAAGGAGAAGACCCCGGACGGTGTGGCGCCTCCTTCGGACAGGGTGATTTTCAGAAAGGGTGAGAGGGAGGAGGTCGTCTTCGGCAAGGGACTCCCCACAAACACCTTCGTCAGCATAGCCTCCTCCCACGACGGCTCGAGAGCCCTCTTAGACGCATTCCATGGCTTCGAAAGGAGCACGCCGTACGGCGGAAGGCTGGAGAGCCCCGAGTCCTGGATTCAGCTCTATCCCGAAACGGACTCCGTTGTGACCAATGTGGACTATGTTGACGGGACACATTTCCTGCTATCCTTCGAGAGCGGCATGGGTGAAGTGCTTTCCCTGGGCGGGAGGAGTGTGAGAAGACTGGTGCGCGAGTCGAAATGGCCCCTCCAGGAGGCAGCCTTCATGGGCGACGGCCTGCTCTGCCACTACCTAGTCGAAGCCCGCTCGGAACTTTGGTTGTACGACATGGACGGGAGGCTGAAGAGCCGTTTCAAGTTCGACATTCCTGGCTCGATTACCGGCGAACCCGCAATCAGTGTGTTGGGGGAGGAGGCAGTCGTGTCGTTCAGCTCTTTCGCGCTTCCGTACAGGGT
The DNA here is from genome assembly GCA_035626235.1 of Nitrososphaerales archaeon. Taxonomy (GTDB): domain Archaea; phylum Thermoproteota; class Nitrososphaeria; order Nitrososphaerales; family Gagatemarchaeaceae; genus DATFYP01. The sequence continues at coordinate 1,819 of DASPOB010000067.1, forward strand.
AATCAGGGTTAGGGACGGCAAGCTGGAGACTCTACTGTCAGAGGAACTTCCTGGGCAGTACACGGTCGGAGACGGTCTTGCGAAGTCCGCAGACGGCACGAAGATTCACTACTTCTTCACGGCCAAAAGAGGGACTTCCCCCAAGAAGGTCCTTCTCTTCGGTTATGGCGGCTTCAGACTCTCCCTCACCCCCACCTACAACCCCGCCTACCTTCCTCTGCTGGAAGACGGGGTCGCGCTTGGGTACGCTAACCTGCGGGGAGGGCTTGAGCATGGAGAGGACTGGCATAAAGCGGGCAGGAGGGAAAACAAGTTCAACGTCTTCGACGATTACATCGCTGTCCTGGCGAAGCTGAAACGGGAAGGGAGAGCCGTTGTCGGGTTCGGGAGAAGCAACGGCGGCCTCCTGATGGGGGCGACCATGAACGCCAGGCCTGACCTCTTCGCCGGGGTCCTGATCGGATACCCGGTGCTGGACATGATGGCGTTCCACAGGCTGCTCATAGGGCGGGCCTGGGTCCCAGAGTACGGTGACCCTGACAGCCCCAGAGACGTAAAGTTCCTCATGAAGTACTCCCCTTACCACAACATCTCGTCTGGGAAGAAGTATCCCCCCGTCTTCATCTACACGGGGTTGAAAGACGACAGAGTTCACCCGGCGCATGCCTTCAAGTTCGCCTCCAGGCTCAGGGACGCGGGGGCCGTGGTAGCGCTCAGAGTGGAAGCCGAGTCGGGCCACATCGGGACTACTCCGGAAATGAGGATGAGGGAAGAAGCGGACAAGCTCGCGTTCGTCTACGCCTCACTTGGAGTGGCCCCCAAGGGAATGACCCACGGCAACCGCTGAGCGAAAGGAAGAAAGGGGAAGAGAAAAGCTTCCGTTGGGCGGAGTCGGTGTTGCCTTGAGCGAAGAGCAGTTCAGGGAGTGGGCCAACAGAAGGTCTCACCTGCCTCTGGCCGTGAGGGGCCACACCTTTGTCTACAAGGCCGACAACGTCATTGCGGTAGACGGGGGCAAGTTCCTTTACGAGGAAGCCCTGGAACTGGTCAAGCAGCTCAACTCGAGGAACCCGTTTGAGCAGCTTGGCGCTGGCATAACCATCGCCGAGCGCAACGGGATCCTTAGGCTCGTCGTCTTGGGCCTGATAGCAGTCATAGTAGTGGTAGTCATTCTCCTTGCCAGGAGATAGGAGTCAGCCTACGGTCTTATCGTGACATAGTACATGTACGTCACTCCCTGGACGGGGACGACCAGCAGTCCGAAGTTGAGGTTCCCTGAACTGTCGGTCCAAGAGTAGACTGTGTTCGCGACACTCGCAGGTCCGTGCGTCTGGAGCAGAGCAGCGACCTGTGCTAACGTCCCGTTTCCCCCTGAGGCACTTAGGGATGGGCTGGCGACGTTGACGTAGACCGTAGGGCTGACCGCGGTGGCGTTGACTAGACTGTAACCCTTCGAGGCAAGCAGTCTGTCAATCTGGTGGACGAGGGCGTCCCTTGTCAGGGTCACGACCGCGGTGGAGTTGGTGGCAGCGAGGTTCCCGAATGCAGCGGCGGCATCGGCACCGACAGCGACGGTTCCTGTAGATGGGTTGACCGCAGTCATGAATGGAAGCTGGGTAACCACTCCCGACGAGCCCGGGTTTGTGTAGACTGCGACGAAGTACGTGAGGTGCCCCCCAACGGAATACAGCAGGTATGAGCCAAACCGGTAGTTCGGTAGCAGCGTCAACTGCGTCCTTACCTGCTGATTGGTCGTCAGAGCATTCTCGGCCGCAGTCGGGCCAATGATCAACGACGATTGGGACGGGTTCTGGTAAAGATAGATTTGCCCCAGCTTGTTCCCGCCGTAGGCAATGTACAGGGCTCCAAGGTTCTTGCTGACCGTGCCTTCGTATTGGACAAGTTGTAGGCCCACGAAGTAGGTCTTGTCTCCGTTTGCGAACGGAATGTACTGGACCGTGCTGTTCCCTGCTCGCTCGTAGAACTGGGTCCCGGACCTGAACACGAACGGATCGCTTACGTGATAAATGAAATCGAAGTCGAGTTGTCCTGGGACCGTCAGCGAGCCGAGAAGCTGTTCGGGATACCTCAGCTGGGGGACGAGCCATGCAGGCGGAGCCTTCCAGGAGCTGTAGTAGTCTTGGTAAAACTTCGTAATGAAGTCGGTGCTGTTGAGCCCTTGGGGAGAAAGGAGGTTGGAAACGGTGTACCCTTGCATGGAGCCGTCTTGGATGTTTACCAGGACGACCCCGAAGAACCTGAGATACGGGCTCGCGGCGAACCCCGATTGCAGCGGGTAGTCGATGTAGACCTGGACCGCGTAGTAAAGGTTCCTGCCATCGGACACGATGTATGCGGACGGGTCCATTGTCAGCCCGCTGATGAGCACATCACCGACCCGGTCGAAGATGTTCCTGTTCCACAACATGTCGATCGGCTTCCCTGAGAACGCGAAGCCGAGCTGTCCCTCTGCGAAGGTGAACCACAGGGACTTCTGCCAGCCGCTAAGCACGTAGTCCGGGGTCCCGCCGTAGGAGACGTTTTGGACCTCGTCATATCCAGGAATGTGCACGTATACACTCTGACTGAAACCGTCGCCCTCGCCGTAGTAGATTAGAGGCTCTGAAGGGATTCCGTACGCACTTGTCGTAGGCACAACGGACCCGTTGTGAGTGTTGATCACGAGGACCTTCGCGGCATGAGTGTAGATGATGTGCTCGCTTATCCAGTCAGTGGACGGGAAGACGGGGGTGGTTGGTGAAACCCAGTATTCGGTCCCATTGTAGAAGACGATTTCGGAGCTGGCCAGGCCCATCCAGTTGTAGGCACCGATCTCTTTCGTGTTTGTGACCGTCGCCGCCTGCTGATCCCATTGGCGGACGAGGTCCAACGTGGTAGAAGGGTTGCTCGTAGGGAGGTCGGTGATGTTGTTGACGTGAATTCCATCGAGGCCCGCGGCCCACCTTGTGACGACGATCTGCTTTTGGGTCTGCGGGTACCATTCATACGACAGATAGTTGTTGTTCCAGTTGAAATAGTAGAAGGCGCCCGCCGCCACCTGGACGAGCAGCAGCAGTGTGACTAGGACTGCCAGCCCCTTGAAGAGACCGACCTTTGGCACATCTGAGCTCCTCCTCGAAAGGTAGGCCATCCCCACTGCGGCCAACAGGAAGAGGCACCAAACAATCCCGTAGATGTACGGTGTTGCTATGTTCATCAGCCAGTAGGGGGCACCGACTATTGTTTCGAGCAGAACTGCGGCGAGGAGGGCGAGGAGGTTTCTGAGCCATACGTCACTCCTGCGAGTCGCCAGATTGGCCAGAAGTCGCAGGAACATCCTGACGGCGAAGACGAGCAGCACTGCCGAGAGGACATAGGAAAGGACTTCGTACTGGATAGACATCGACGCCATCAGCCCAACGAAGCCCGTTCCGGAGGCCGGTGCTAAGGGCAACGCGAGAATCCGTGGAATGTCGGCCCAGTTGCCCAGACCCGTGATCATCATATAGACTGGGTTCATCACCGGACCCAGGAGTGGAAAGCCTCCTGACGTAGCGAAAGCGTAGAATCCTATCGCCCACTTCAAGGTCTGCCAGAGCGCCCACAGCCAGACGTTCATCCTGTCGTTGACCCGCCTGCCCTCGGGTTCTGCTTGGTAAGGGGTGAGAAGCTTGTAGGCTACGGTCCCGAGTCTCCAAAGGTCGCTCCCTCCGGGCCGAGGGTAGACAAGCAGGAGGGCAAAGATTCCAGCCAGCAAGAAGGCGTACTCGTGGTAGAAGGTGATGCCGAACCAATCGAGGCCAGCCTTCACGGAATAGACCGCCTCGGCGATGGACCATTGGAGGATGACCCAAGCTATCGCCAGCAATACTGTGGCCGCAATGATGGCCAAGAGGAGCCAAGCCAGCCGCCGGTAGAGCCTGACGGAGCCGTCCCCCGCCTCGGATTCCATTCGACGCGGGCGATACGGGGGTGCCTATTTAGTTTCGCAATCCCTGCCAAGCGGCAATTGCGGGCTCAGGAAGACAGCGGCCACCTGGTTTGCGTCTCACGCTTGAACAGACTTCTCTGATAACGTGCCAGATACTCTTAATTGGATACGACTCAGCACGCGCTCGGAAACCATGACCAAACGCCGAGCCGAGGCGCCCGCCATCTCCGGGGGGTCCCCGCCCAAGTCTGAAGCTACACGGACCAGGGGCCGAGTGTGGCTGGGCATCGCAGTGGCAGTCCTGGTTGTCGCCGGCGCGGTTTGGTATGTTGCAACGACCTCGCCCCCGCCGGGGACGGCGACCTCACAGGGGAGCACCTCGATATCTGAGGGGGCCAGCAGCATAATCGCGTCAGCGCTGCAGGCCAATCCGGCGGGATTCGTCTTTCAATCTTCAGAGCGGCCCGTCTCTGCCAGTAGCGACTGGGCTACGCTACAGCAATCTGACGGTTCGGACGCGAATGTGACTGTGGTGGTGTACTCCTCAACCACTGCCTCGCAGGGGCACTTCAGCCGGGTCGTCGCCGGGGTCAAGGGCCTTCCGGGCTATTCTAACATCACGTCAGACCTGGATTCGTTCCAGCAATATGGGAGGTGTTACGGCTATGGTGAGGATGTCGACAGTATAGCCGTGGTCAACGGGGTCTGCACAAAAGGCAACGTGTTCCTCCAAGTCCATCTCGTATCAGCGATATCCTTCGCCGACTTGGAAGCGGACCTCACAAGTATCATGGGCGCGCTGTATCAAAGCGCGGCATGATTACTGGTGTGGTAGCAAAACGTATTTAGACTCATGAACCGCCTCTTTGCAAAAATGCCCAAGTCGAGAGACTATGCTGAAGACCGAGGGATCAGTTATGAGAGAGCTGCCTACTTCGGCTTGTCGCTCCCGAGCCGCCAGGTAGCCCTTGTCAAGAATCCTGGCGGGCGCTCAGCGCATCTTCCCGTGTCGTGCGATGCCTGCAATAAGATAATCACTGACTATCCGTTCATTACAAAGAACAGCTACAAGAAGGACCACATGGGAAGCCACAGGAGGTACCACCTTGCCTGCGCCCTGAACATTGGGCTGGTGTCCCTGTTTCCGACATAACCTTGCAGACCATAGGGCGTCTGCCCGGAGAATCAGACGAAAGTGATGTCGGACTTCACGTATACTCTTGTAGCCAAAGCCAGCACCACGATAGTTTCTGCCACGAGGAGGGGGAGTTGCCAGGTCACGTCGGCAGGTAGGACACCCTCGAACCCTCCCCGTGCCACGTTTGCCACGTATGTCAAGGGGTTCACCTGAAAGAGCACCTGTATCGGAAGCGGCAGGCCACCGCTGAACGAATAGAAAACGGTGCTCGCGAAGTTCACGACGAAGAGTATGAGGATCTGTATGCTGTTGTAGGCATTGTTCGACTTTACCAGGCCAGCGATGAGCAGCATAAGTGACCCGAAGAAGATTGAGCCA
>DASPOB010000068.1:0-38415 GCA_035626235.1 Nitrososphaerales archaeon
CCTGGAAAATGGGAAGGCGTCCAGGAAAGCAATGTAGCTGTCGTCCTGGTAGACGATCCGGGACGGCGCCTTGCCAGTCACTATGTCGCAGAAGACGCAGTTCGTCGGTGACGTGTCAGACGAACTGAAGACCCGACGGTCCCCGGTCATCCCCGTCGCCTCTGCGACAATTCAGCGGCTGCGTTGCCAAGTCGACCCTTAATACCTTCTGTCTGGGCGGGTGAGCGTTGATTTGTGAGCGGTGCCACGCTGGGCAGATGGTCAGGTACAGCCGGACCATCCCCGGGGAGAAGCCAACAGCAATCACGGGGACAAGGTGCGACAGATGCGGCTTCGTCCTCCTCGACGACGACGAAAGCATTTGGTCGGCGGTCGGTCTCTAGCGGAACGCCACCGTGCCGCTCTGGTAGGCCCTGATATAGTCGGCAGCAAATTCGTCCGCTTGACGCTCCGTTCCCTTGTGACGTCCACTAGTTGACCTGAGGTGGTGGTAGAATTCGTGGATGATGACGAAGGGGTCGTAAAGGTACTCGCGCCTGGCAGCCAGAATCTCCCTCCGTGCAACGGAGTATACCGCCGCCACACCCTTCGTCTTTCCTTCGAAGACCCCCACCGAGATTCTCGGCGTCGTTACGTGGTAGTGATCCGACAGAATTGAGATTGCCTCCTCTGGTCTCGAGTCCAGTATCGTCGCTACTACGAGTGCCTTGAAGCGGATGTCTGACGCGTTGCTGGGTTGGGTCGAAGGGGCCGTTTCGGAGCCAGCGGAAGCGTTCGCAGCTTTAGACCTTCCGAGGTGTGCGCCTTGTCTTGAGCGGATGGTCAGGTTTCGTTGATTCCCGCCTTCAATTGACCCTCCCGCTCTCGCTGCAACCATGAACAGGCGGAGGCACATACGGCTAGACGGGCCGAAGGGAATCAGGCTGAGGGGACCTCCGACGCTATTCTCCGTCGGCTAGACATCCCCTGGCGCCATCGCAGCCTGCCTAGCGTGCCTTGCAGACAAATCGGTACATCGAGTCTCCGGCCCTGACCTTGGCGGCGGAACTAAGGGGCGCAGAGGGGGGCGTAGGTGACTGGGCTGTAGGGACAGAACGTCCACGCATAAACAGAATTGTTGGAAACGTCAATCTCGTCCACCCCAACGTTGGCCTCCTGCCATGAGCTAGTTGCATTGAACGTCCAGACGGCCCACGAGACGCTGCTCCCAGACTTGCTCTGGACGCCGTCGATTCCAGTCACGAAATGAGAGCCGAACGCGCAGCAGGTCGCGTTCACCTTCCCATTTGTCACGGCAAGAGTCTCCGTGTACAGATTCCAACCCGGCTGAATCCGCGTGCCGTTGTGCCACTGCTGCGTGCCGTTCCCAAAGTCGATCAAGAGGTTTGAGGTCATCAATGCCCCATTCTCGGACATGAGACTTCTGACGGTCGACGCGTCCGTCGCCGCGACGGTGGCTGCCCGATTGTACTGCAAGTAGTACTCGGCCGCCAGAGAAGAACTGGCAACCAGAGCCGCCAGGAGAACGACAATGACGCCGTGGAGTGTTCCTTTGGATGTCACCGGCCGTTCACGTACCTCGCCTTCGAGACCGCGAAGATTGCCACGGGAGCGACGGCCAGCCCAAACAGAAAGTCAGCCCCCTCGTGAACTAGCGCGAAAGGGAGCCCTACTCCCTCAGTGAGCAGCAGCTTTCCCAGCGTGAGGGCAGGCCAGTACGCCAGGAGTGCGGTTGCGGCATTGGTCTCCAGGTCCCAGAGGAAGGCGCACAGGAACATCAGCGCTCCGATGAAAATGGCATGCGTTCCCACCAGCTCCGACCGTTCCCGCCATGTCCTGGACGCCCACCATCCAGCCAGAGCGAAGAGCAGTTCTCCGCCGACGAGAAAGGGAGTGATTGCCCCGGCAACTCCCCACGGACTCACGAAGCTCCAAGCCGTCTCGGAAACTATTGCCACTCCTGTGCCCGCCTTGAAGCCGAATAGGAAGGCGACCACGAACACGATTGTGTCCATGAGTTTCACGTTGGCGTACGGTGCTAGCGCGATGTCTGACCCCACTGTGAGGGCGCTGAATGCCGCCACGACCGCCACAGTGGAGGTTCTGCTCATCATGGCTGGATAATCCATCCACTATTTAAAGGGAGGGCTACTCATGGTCGCTGAAAACGAGTAAAACGTGTTATAGCGAACCAACCCTACCCGAGGACATGCCGTCGGCCCTCTCCGGCCTGATGGAGCTGGCAGAGGCCCCTGTGCAGGGGCCCTCCCCAAGCTTCGACCGAGCCCGCTTCCTCCTTGCTTTCTTGGCCATAGGCGCCAGCGGCTCCATAGGGAGAGGCGCGCTGGCCAAGAGTGCGGGACTAGGGGAAGGTGCCGTAAGGACCGTGCTGAAAAGACTGCGCGAAAGCGGATATGCACGTGTCGACGCGTCAGGGTGCCACCTGACGGCATCCGGCACGGCAGCCTACCGAACCCTGCGACACGCGCTGTCGGATCCACTGAGGCTCGACGGTTCTCACCTTACGATAGGCAACGCCCAGACTGCCCTGGCAGTCCGCGGAGCCGGGAGCCTAGTCAAGAAAGGGCTCGAGCAGCGGGATTCCGCCGTCATGGCAGGAGCCGAAGGAGCTACCACCTATGTAGTGAAAGGCGGTAAATTCACAATTCCCGGAGGATCGTCGGACTGCGAGTCCGATTTCCCCAGCCCAGCCTGGACTACGCTTAGGGACAGACTCAAGCCACGAGATGATGATGCAATAGTTCTCTGCGGCGCATCTGACGAGACGAAAGCGATCCTCGGGGCACTGTCCGCGGCCCTGACTTTGATCTAAACACCCTGGGCTGTCTGGCCGCCTGTTGGAGCAGCCTCGGCCGGCGACTGCTTGTTGACCTGCCGGTTGATTGCGTCAGCGAAGTAGTGACCCGTAACCACTACCTTCACACTCTTGACCCCCCTCACCTGCATCAGGCCATCCCTGAGATCCTGAGATATCTTGAGCGCGAACACCGGAGGACAGAACTGGGTCGTGGCATGGTACTCGACATCGACGTTTCCATCCTTGACGTCCAGCTTGTCTATCAGGTTCATTTCCACGATTGGCATCCCGATCTCAGGGTCGACTATCTTCGAAACCTGCCTCTGGACCTCCTTGATATCTACCTGCTCTGCCGACATCGGGCTCTCGTCCGAACTGCGCCTCCCGCTACTAAAATATTCCCCCGCAAGGGAGAGGCCACGACAACTTTACAGCCAGGCGACCTCAAGTCACACCTTGTGAGCGCCTCGGAAGTACTTAGGACAATTGAGAGAGTGGCGCCCGAGGAGGGCCTACCGATTATCGGCCCGACCAAGGGGGCGATACTCGACGAGTTGATCCGGAGGCACGGGCCGAGCAGTGCCCTGGAAATCGGGACTCTAGTAGGATACAGTGCCATTAGGATCGCCAGGCTTCTGCCGAGCGGTGGCAGGCTGACCTGCGTTGAACTGAACCCCACATCGGCCACCGTGGCGCGGTCGAACTTGGAAAGGGCGGGCCTATCGGAACGCGTTCGAATCGTCGTGGGCGATGCCAAAGAGGTCCTGGAGAAGCTTCAAGACCAAGTAGACTTCGTACTGGTCGACGCGAACAAAGAAGAATACATCGACTACATACGGGCCTTCGAGCCTCTTCTCCATGCCGGGAGCGTCGTCGTGGCGGACAACGTCAGAGTCTTCGCCGACCAAGTGGCCGACTACCTTGCATACGTAAGGAATTCTGGCAAGTACGCGAGCAGCACCGTCGAGGCGCCCCTGAATGCCGAACGTTCGGTGACTGATGCGATGGAAATCAGTATCAAGCTCTGAACCCGTACTCCTCCGCCCGTCGAGACAGGCGGGGCAAGTCCGAAACCGGCTCAGCGAGAACCTCGACATCGACCTTCAAGCAACGCGCCGGAGCGATGACTGCTCTTGAGCCTGCACGGCGAGGGAGCCCAGCGCTTATTATCGCGCACCACTCGAGGCGCCCGGTTCGCCCGCATGCCGTATCTTCCAGTGCTTCTCGGACTCGCTACCGCGGTCTGCTGGGGGACCTCCGACTACCTCTCGAGGAGCCAGTCAAAGAGGGTCGGCTACTACAACACCGTGGTCTACATGCACGTGACCTCGTTCCTCATACTGCTGGTCCTCGTGCCGATACTGACCCCTTCGGCCTCCCTCACCCTCCCAGCCGCGCTCGCTCTCTTTGCGGCGGGGGCCCTGAACTTCCTCGCCTTCGTCAACCTCTATCGCGCTTTCCATACCGGGGTAGTGTCGGTGGTGGCGCCGGTGGCCTACACTTACCCCGTGGTCACCGCAATCATGTCCGTTCTGCTCTTGGGGGTTGTCTTGGCTCCCATGAGAATAGTCTTGATAGGGTGCGTGATTGCCGGGGTGCTCCTCCTGTCAACTCGCTTCTCTGAACTCCGCGGGCGAAGGCAGGGTGGCGGCCTTCCGAGTCTGACCGCAGGGGTGGCTCCAGCAGTGGTCGCGTCAGTTCTCTTCGGAGTGGCCTACGTGGGCATCGCCTACGCCACGCCGGTGGCAGGATACGTCCTTCCGGTGGCGCTCCTCAGAGGGGTGGGGACTGTTATCGGAATCTCGGCGTCTCCCGTACTTGGAGAGAGCATAAAGCCTACGAGAGCCTCGTTCTCGAGGGTCATGCTCGCAATGGGAGCCCTGGAGGCAGCCGGCTTCGTCGTCTTCAACTACGCGCTGTCCCTTGGCTCCGACTCCCTTCCGGTCATAGCGGCCATATCCGGAATGGGGGGAGCCGTGGCGGCCTTGTACGCGCTGATATTCCTAAAGGAGCGCCTCGAGACAAATCAGGCTTTGGGGTTGATGCTCGCCGTAGCCGGGGTCTTCGCGCTCTTGTACCTGGGGGGACAGTGACGGACTACTTCGCCGCTGTCCAGGAGGGTAGAAGCCGCGTCAGGGAGGCCATAGAAACCCTGCAGGAGGCAGCCGGGCCCTCTTCTCCTGTCCTCTTCCTGAAGTTGGGGGGCCCGGACTGGGCTCCAGTCGGCAAAGAAAGCCTCTTCGCGGTCGTCGAGGGCAAGAACTCAACCGCAGCCGTCGTCATCTGCGATGACGAGGGAAACTCCAAGGCAATCTCGGGTTGGCTCCCGCGGGAGAAGGTCAAGGTCGTCGCCCGCACCCTGGCAGCCAAGGGCGTCCAAAGGTTCGACGGCGAAATCAGACTGCCAATTTGACGCTACTGTTTTATAACCCGAAGGACGCCGTGGAAAGTGCTCCAACTCCGCACCTGTCGCCGCTCCGAACTAGTATCGCCGTGGCCCCATCGTGCGCCCGTTGGGCAGGCAAAAATTGGGGGTGAAGTGAACGGCAAGGTGTTCGGTCTGCAAAGGCCACGCTGTGGCAGCCTGTGCTGAGTGTGGGATCAAGGTGTGCATGTCGCACTGTACGACTGTCTTCGACGAAAACACACGGGCGATGAAGACCTTCTGTGGCAACTGCACTGCGAAGAGGATGCCAGTCTGGTTAGCCAGAAGAAGGTAGGCTCAGGGAATCTCGGGAAGGCGCTGCGTCCCCGCATGCGGCATCACTGCTGCTCTTTGGGTCCAGGGTGCACAGCTGTTACTCGCCTGTTCGCGAACCAGTAGACTGAAGATGCGAAAACGGCGAAAAGGGGGATGAGGACAAGGTCGCTTGCTTGCTGCTCGCTCAGCAATGGGAACACTGTCTCTCCGAACCAGAATGTCGAAAACGAAAGGAGAAGGCCTGCGACTACTACCTTCATGTTGGCCTGCTTCACTTTCCTGACCTGCGTCTTTAGCACATAAGTCGAAATGACGACGATGACCGTGCCGACCATGATGCCGATGCCCGCAGACGCGAAGTTCTCTGGCAGAAGGCCAACGAGCACTATCGCCGCTTCGAATGCTTCGACTGCTCCTACCGAGAAGCCCGTGTACATCACCCCTTTTTCGAACGCCTCGCTCCTGAAGCCCGTCGTTTTGCTGATGACAACGGACCTCCTGGCGCTGCGGGTCAGTCTAAGCCCGAAGTACAGGAGGAGAACGCCGCCGAACAGCCTAACGTATAGCTCTGGGAGGGCTGAAACTAGCCCGCCCACGAGAATAGTGGGAACCAGGACCACCAGGACCCCGGCGGCAACATAAATGAAGGCCGAGGCCTTGCCGGAGTCGGCGTAGAGCGCCAAGCCTACGGCAGCCGCCTCAACCAGCTCAAGGGTTGTTATCCCTGACGCTGCAAGAAAAATCCCCGCGTCGAAGAACAAGCATAGGCTTCCCATGTGACCGAGCTATTAACCGTTGGCTGGGCCGATCGTCCAACCGCGACTCGCGCGGGCTTGCGCCGGCCCTTCACCGGAAGCCCGCGCCTGGCTCTTCTCTCGCCGTCCTCAATGTTGCTCTAGGAACCTCGCTACCCTCTTCATGAACGGTTCCCGCTCCTCCCAAAATGAGAGGTGGGAACTCCTCGGGAAGATGGTTAGCTCCGACCCCCTGATGTGTCTGTGGATGTCTCTGCCCACAACAGGAGAGACCTCGTCGTACTTCCCGGTCAAGACTAGGGTGGGAATGCGAATTCTGTGAAGTTGGCTGGTGACGTCCCAATATCGTATGTTCCCGATTATCGTGAATTCGTTCGGTCCGTTCATGGTGCCGTAGACGGGCTCGCTCACGTGTTCGAGGGAGTACGAGACTTCCTTCGGCCATTTGGTCAGCCGGCATAGGTGCTTCCTGTAGAAGACCATGACCGCCTCCCGATATGCGGGGGCGCCGTAGTCCCCGTCTGACTCGTGCTCCTCCATGGTCCTCAGCACATCCTTCGGCAGCCGCCGCTTCATCGCCTCCATCTCCCTGATGGCGAGGGGGACGTTGTGCAGCCCGCCGACAATCGTCAGAGTTGTCGCATGCTTCTGGTACTTGAGTGCGTAGGCGATGGCAAGCATCCCTCCCCAGCTGGAACCGATTACGTGCGGTTTCCCGAGGGCCATGGCCTTTCTGAATCCCTCGACCTCCTCGACGTACCTTTCCGGCACGAATAACGACTTGTCCTTCGGTACTTCCGAACGTCCGCATCCCAGCTGGTCGTAAAAGGTCACCCTGAATCCCTTCTTGGCGAGGTCCGCCAGCGGGAGCATGTAGTCGTGCGTCATCCCTGGGCCCCCGTGGAGGCAGAGAACCTCTCCCCTGTTCGGTTGGCCGAACTGGCGGTAGAATAGGTCGAATCCCAAAACGGCTACGTAGCCCTCTGTCGGACTCATGTGGCCATTGCGAGAGTCGGACTACTTTAACCGTGCTCGGTTACTGATCACTGAACGGTGAAGTACAACCTGCGGTTGTTCTTACCCTTGTTCTCAGTTCTCAGCCCCACCACGGTGCCTATCTCGTTCGTGTTCCGGACGTGCACGCCGCCGTCCGCCTGCGTATCGACGTCGCCTATCTCGACGATCCTCAGGACCTCAAGGGATGGCGGCGCCGCTTTGGCGAGCTTAACGAGTCCAGGAACGGTCACGGCCTCCTCCCGCCTCATGAAGTACGTCCGAATTTCGAGGCCCCGCTTCACCGCCTCATTGACGCTGTCGATGTAGACTGACATCTTTTCCCTGTCAAAGGAATCAAGATTGAAGTCGACCCTCGACTCGTCGGGATTGATCTGGTTTCCCGTTATCAGCGCGCCCGTCTCCCGGTTCACGACGGAGCTCAGAATATGTGCCGCCGTGTGCATCCGCATGACTCTGTGCCTCCGCTCCCAGTCCAGTACTCCCTTGACGGGGTCGCCAGTCTTGAGAGGTGGAGGAGACGCGAAGGCGTGAGAGATGGTGTCCCCTTCTCTTGTGACCTCAACAACCCTGATTCCGTTTATGGTTCCAGTATCGGAGACGAGCCCCCCTCCACGGGGGTTGAAGGCCGTCTGGTCCAGCACTAAGTTGTTGCCAGCCACGGTTTCCACCCTCGCCTCGAAGACCTGCTGATACATGTCCTCCCAGAACAGCTTCCTCGTCAAACCTTCGCCCACCTTAACGGCCGTGTCATTAACGTTGCACTTCTCAGAAGTTCGTTATCTTGGTTTGCGAAAGCTCCCTTGAAATCAGAACGCTCTCTCTCATCCACTTCTGCCTCGGTATCCTGAGTTTCGCTAGAGCGGAGTTCATTGCGCTGCGGAACGTCTCGTGCCTTTCGTACCGCTGCTTCATCATCGACCTGATGCTTTCGCGTATGTTCCAGACTCCGAGTGGCATGATGAACCCTGGATAGGTCTCCCTCAGGACGACGGCCGCTGCCTGCCTGTTCTCCCGACCGAGCGCTTCGGCCACCGCCAATCTCGTGGAGTAGTAGCAGCCCCCGACCTTCGCGTAGGTACTCCGTCCGTAGAATTCTTCGTAGTCACCTATCATGTAAGGCTCGTCCGTGAACTGGTTCCACGTGGTGTTCGGGAACCACGCTTCGATCCATTCGAACCTCCACGGCTCGGGGAGGAGAATCGCCACGTACTGATTGTCGTAGACGCTGAAACCGTAGACCCTGTATTCGTCTATGGTCGGGTTGTGCTTGACCCTCCCGAGGGTGTTCAGGCTTATGGTGCTGTCGACCGCAGTGATGCTCCACCTCGTAGGAACCATCCTCCTTCGAGCCCCGTTCCCGAACATTCCCAGGCTGAAGGCCTTCTGTATTCTCGTTACTAGGACGCCTTTCCTGTACAGCTCGGAGACGGCTTCTACCGCTTTCAGGTCCCTGTCGTAGTATGCTGTCTCTATCCTACGGTCGGGAGTCGAGCTCCCCAGCTTGAACCTGTCCATCGGGGCCGAGGGCCCGAAAGGCTGCGTGTCCTCGCTAAGAGTCAAAATCTTCCGGGGTGCCTTCGTCAGTCTCAGCTCCGAGTCGACTGGGTGGCTCGCCATCGCGAGCTCCTGCAGATTTGTGAGCAGCCTCCCAGGCTCCCTGGCGTCTATCACGTTGGCCCTGACGTTCCCCCGGATTAGCGAGTATCTGTAGTCGACAATCTGGTCGATGGGCCTCCCCAGCCAGTCTTCAGGTGTGTCGAGAATGGCGGTGTCTCCGAAGGTTGGAGGGACCATCGGGCCGACTGACACCTTCGGGTACCCAAGCCTCCCCACAAACACGCCCGGGGGTGACGACCCCTCGATGTCAGAGGTGAGGGTGGCCCCCGCCTTGGCTATCGCCTGCGCCTTCACTATGATGGGGCACCTCGGCTTGCCGCACAGCAGCTTTGCTCCCCTGCATTGCAGGCACATCCACGCGGGAGGATTCTCCACTACCTGGATGGACTTCGCCGCTTCCTCCTCTAGCCCGGTGACGCTTGAAGGGATGACCTCTGAGAGCCACGCGATGCGCCTAGGCAAGGGACCTCAGTTTCATTGATGCATCGCTCTTAAACTGCTTGGCTCGGGCCTGCGACTTTCCGCCGCCTATCGATAAATATCCTCAGGGCTAGCGCTGAGGGGACGATGCACAGGTTCGCGCACATGTCCGATCTTCACATCGGCGCTTTCAGGCAGCAGGAGCTGAAGGACCTGCTACTGAGGGCGTTCGAGAGCACCATCGACAGATGCATCTCCGAACGGGTGGAATTTGTTATAATCTCTGGGGACATCTTCGACTCGAACATCCCTGACTTGGCCTCCGTGCGAAGAGCCACGCTGAAGTTGAGGCAGGCAGTGGATGAAGGGATCAGGTTCTACGTAGTATACGGCAGTCACGACTTCAGTCCGAACTACGCGTCGATTGTGGACGTGCTCGAAAGTGCCGGGCTCTTTTTGGTGGCAGAGAAGAGGAAGACCGAGGACGGCCGACTGCGTCTGAGCTTCCTTAACGACGCAACGGGCGCGAAAATCTGCGGAGTCTCTGGAAAGAAACTCTCATTGGACATAGAGGACTACCGAGTCCTGGACAGAAAGGCGCTGGAGGAGGAAGACGGGTTCAAGGTTTTCGTTTTCCACGGCGCCGTCCAGGAGATGCTGCCTCCTGCCCTCGAGAGGATGGAAGGGATGAGCTCCTCGCTGCTGCCTTCGGCCTTCAACTACTACGCGGGGGGGCATGTCCACGGTCGGCAGGTGCAGTCGCTGCCCGGGAGGAAGAACATCGCCTACCCGGGCCCCATCTTCGCGACGGAATACTCTGAACTAATCCCACTGGCCCGCGGCGAAGAGCGTGGTTTCTACCTTGTCGATTTCGACGACGATGTCAGGAACGTGCAGTTCGTCCCAATCAAGGTATGCGAGGTTGTGGAGCTCCAATACAGGGCCGAGGGCAAGTCGTCACGCGAAGCGTCAGACGACCTTCTCTCTCTTGCCCGTAATGCGAGGGTCGGAGGGAAGGTTGTCCTTCTTACCGTGGACGGCGTACTGGGCAGCGGGAAAACCTCCGACATCGACTTCGGTGGCATACGGAGGCTGCTCATGGCCTCCTCTCCCATAACCGTGCTTTCGAACTTCAGCCGTCTCACTTCGGTAGACCTATCGAGGAGCGTTCCTCACCCGAAGCCTGCGCAAGTCACGGAGGGCGTACTCTTCCGGGAACGCATCGCGGCCGTGAAGTCCAACGTGGGGCGACTTCGGGGCGAAGATGGGGTGGCCCTCTCGCTCGAGTTGCTGAAGGCGATGAAGGCAGAAAGGCTCGAGAACGAGAACAAGGGTGAATACCAGTCCCGAATCGAGAAGGAAGGCCTCCACGCCCTCGGGCTAACAGGGGAGGAAGTGTGATGCTGCTAAAACGCATCGGGCTGAAGAACATTCGCAGCTACAACGACGGCGAAGAGGTGGGCATCGAGCTCCCGGAAGGTGTGGTCCTCTTTGAGGGGGACATCGGCTCCGGCAAGTCCACGTTGCTGTACGCTGTCGAATTCGCGCTGTTCGGCCTGAGCGACGTGAAGGGAGGGCACCTCCTCAGCGAAGGGAAGAACGACGGGCACGTCACGGTTACGTTTCTCGCTGACGGCAGCGAGTACGTCGTGAGGCGAGGGCTCAGGCGGCGAGGATCAGAAGTGGTGCAGGAGAACTGCTCCATCGCATCGGCGGGGGCAAGAGAGAGCATTTCTCCGAGCGACCTTAAGCAGAGGATAGTGGCAATCCTTAGGTTCAACGAGCCCACGCATCCGAGGGCGGAGAGCCTGGTCTACAGGTACGCCGTCTTCACGCCACAGGAACAGATGAAAGAGATACTTCTCCAGAACGTGGAGACTCGCTTCCAAGTGCTCAGGAGGGTACTTGGGGTTCAGAGTTACGAAGTTGCGGCTGAAAACTCCGGCTTGGTGGCGAGGAAGGTGGCTGAAATCTCCTACGGCCTGAACAAGTCCAGCGCGGACCTGGAGGAGGTCAAGGCGAACTTGAGGGAGAAGGAGACGGTCCTGGAGGACCTGGATTCTCGGCTTCCAGGTCTGGGAGAGGCGGAGGCGACCGCAGCTGGGCTGGTTGATGGACTAGAGTCTCAATGGAAGGGGCTGAGAGACAAGCGCGAGGAGGTCAAGGCTGTTACCGGGAAGATTCCAGTCATCGAGGAAAGAATTTGCGATCTTGTCGCCGAGGAAGCAGACGCCTCGGAGAAAGTCCGCGAATTGGAGGAGCGCATACAGGGCGATATCAACCCTAGGATTGGGGCTTTCGAATCGACGCGCCGGCCTACGAAGAGCGCCGAGACCTTCGACGGCGAGCTCAAAGTGGCGGCGACCGAGCTTCAGACAAGCAAGGAGGCCCGGGCAGTCTTGGAGTCTCAGCTCAGGGACACAGGAGATCTGATCTCGAAGGGCGTCTGTCCGGTCTGCGGTCAGAAGATTCCTCCCAACTTCGAAAGATCTCAGCATGCGCAAAAGGAGTCTGTCAAAGTGTCGGAGAGGATCGCAAGTTTCGAGGCGCAAGTCGCTAGGCTCACCGACGAAACTGCGAAGGCGCGCGATTTCGAAGAGGAAGAGCGGGTGGTGCTCTCCCTGGTCAAGGAAAAGGCGGATATCGAAAGAGAGGTCAAGCATCTTGAGGCCAGACTGGAGAAGATCGGGCGGGAACTCCTGAAGAATCGGAGCGAATTGGACAGTGCAAGACGCGAAGTCTCTTCCATCGCAGAACTCTCGGCAAGCCTTGACAAACTGGAAGGGGACCTGGACACGGCGCGCCTCAGGGCTAGGGATGCCGGCATAGCGGTTGCCCGGGCGAAAACCCAGCGCGAAGAAGTGACGAAGGAGCGCGAGAGACTGCTAAAGACGGTCGCCTCCAAGGAAGTCCTCAAGTCACGAGCGCAGACACTCGGAAACTACGAAGGCTGGCTCCACGGCTTCTTCCTTCCGACCATTGGGATAATCGAAGAACAGACTCTGACCCAGGCAAACTCGAGGTTCAACCAACACTTTCAAAGGTTCTTCACGACCTTGGTAGACGACCACGATCTGGCGGTGAGGGTCAAGGAGGACTTCTCCCCCGTCTTCGAGCGCCAGGGATTCGAGCAAGAATACGAGGCACTAAGCGGCGGCGAGCGCACCAGCATGGCACTCGCCTACCGCTTCGCCTTGAACTCGGTCGTCCGAGAGGACATCTCTGCTAGGACCGAGCTCGTGATCTTGGACGAGCCTACCGACGGGTTCAGCAAGGATCAGGTCTACAAGATGAGGGACTTGCTCGAAGAGCTGGACTCCACGCAGGTCATCCTTGTTTCCCACGAGAGAGAACTCGAATCAATGGCCGACCACATCTTCCGTGTGACGAAGTCCAACGGCACGTCGAAGGTCTCAAAGTCCTGAAAGTCCCTGACGGAGGGAGAGCTACTCCCTCCATAGGGATTCAGACGCGTCTTCGGCCGTAGTCCTCCTCCTGTTTTAGACGGGATTCAGCTAAGCGGCCTACCTTGGTCTCCCGCAGGCCTGTCATCGACCACGTTCGGCCTTGCTCCGCGCGGGTCAGCCGTTTCATCCCGCACCCCACCGACCTCAAGGTCGCCCCATCATCGCCCTTGGTGGGACGGGTGTCGTTTCTGTTCTGGAGCCAGCCGTCTCCGACTGCGCCTCTTGGCGCCGCGCGTCCTGCCGTGAGGGAGGAACTTCCCCAGGAGGTCCCCGTGGCCCGTCCGCCGACTCGCGTCTGGCCCCATGTCAGAGGGTCAGGAAATAACTGTTTCTCACTCTGCGAAGAGATGAGGGAAGTACTGCCTCTCTCGCGTCAGGACTTTCGACTCGTCCCTGGCGGTCCTGTATGCTTCCAGCGGCTCGGCGTTGAGGGAAAGGAATGTGGGCCCCCATTTGAAGATGGACAAGTACCGTTTAGCCTCCTCTACCTCGTCCAATATGTACATAGTCGCACCCACCGCCTCCAATGAGCTGAGTACGCCTGGCTTCGCGTAGTTGATCGGGTTCCCCGCGAGCAGAAGAGGGAGTCTCCTGTGCTTGCCCCCTAGCTTCTTGAAGAAGATTTCCTGGGCTTGGTTCCAGGACGCGTCCACGACGACGACACCCTTCGCGCCACCGTCGTCGGGCGAGACAACCCTGTGACCGTACGGATTCAAGACTATCATGCTGTCGGACGCGTGGAACTTCCTTCCGACGCCCTTCGCTAGGTCCATGCGTATCATCTTCCTTGCGGTGCACTTGGCGGGGTCGTCCTGGCAGAGTTCGATTGCATAAACGCTGAGCATGACTCTCCGAAGTGCCCCTCGACGGGTTGCTTATCTGCTGTTCGCCTTCGCTACTCTGACTCGCCCTTTGACGAGGACGTAGCCTCTTCTTCCACCAAGAACTCGGCGAATTGTCTCGCGCGCGTACTGAGGGTATTCCCTTGCGAGGTCGCAGAGGCGCGTGCTGCATTCGAAGTGCTCCTTTCTGATGGCCCCGTAGTCCTCGGGCGTCACCTTTGCTCGGATTCTTCCCATGGCGTCGCGCAGCTAATCATTTCGAATCCGCTTCACCATCAAGTCTCCTTCAGGCCGCTTATATGGGACATCAAGGAGGACCTTTCGGTCTCGCCTCTCTCGACGGCCCGCCTCGACTTCCGCTCTGAACGTTGCAATCAGCTCGTTTCCTGTGATTCTGCCCTCATAGTAATCCAGAGCGGAGTTTGCCTCATTCGACTTCTTGCAGAGGTAAGGCGCCCATTCCCCTCAAGGTCTCCCTGACTGAGCTGAATTCGCTGACCGCAACCATCCAGGCGCTTCCCTTCGATGTCTTCAAGACATTGCTCGTCCTAAAGCCGTGGTTTAGCAGAAAGCTTCTGACCGTGGTGATTTGATCAACCGATTGGTCGACGTCTATCAGGGATAAGCCAAGCTTGAACGGCCGGTTCGTGACATCGGAAAAGGAAATTGTTCCGTCGCCGTCGAAATGACCTGCGACCTGCTGCCACATGCTGTAAGGCGGCACTAGCCACGACGTGAATAGCCGATAAAGCAGCAACGGTTATTACCACTCGAAACCAATGATACGCGAGAGGTAGAACTTCGCCAATTGCCGATGGCGTTCGTATTAATCAACGCAGACCTTGGGGCTGAAGAGGACCTGCTGAAGAAGCTCAAGGACATCCAGAACGTCAAGGACGTCTATGTCGTCTATGGCGTGTACGACGTCGTTGCGCGTGTCGAAGCCGACACGATGGAGAAGGTAAAGGAGACGATAACCTGGAACATCCGAAGGCTCGACAAGGTGAGGAGCACCCTCACCATGATCGTCGTAGAAGCGTAGTCCTCGTTTACCACGCCTGCCCGGCCGCTCGTTCTTGCCCGGGGAACTCCGCCTTTGTTTTGGCCGGCATCTGTCGAGGTCGCTCCAGTAGCCTTAGGAAACCTCTGGCCCGGTCCCTCCTTTCGCGCTTGTCCTAGCGTTGAATCGCACACCGGTGGATGTGGAGGCTGGTCTTGGCCCTGTGATTCGGCACCTGGATGGAGACTCCTGAATCTTTGGGGCGGCTTGATACTCCTTGCGGGGCCTCTTCGAGAGGGGGACGATTCCCCACTGCACAGGGAACATCGAACTTGCTCTCGTACTGCCGAGTCGGTATGATGAGCCATGTGCCCCCATAGCTGGGTATTAGTCGAGGAAGGCCATCAGGTTCGAGTCGCGGTGCACAAGCCACGCCCTCTCCTAGCTTTTGACGATGTCCGAAGAATAGACAATTCTCCGCAGGCAAGAGTGCCGGAGTCGGTTCTGCCATCCCATCCTGCGTGGTCCCCCCGACCTACGTTGAAATATGGGGCACCGAGGAATCGGGTCCGAATGCGCTGCTTGGTGGGCATCGACGACACCGACTCCGCAAGGGGTTACTGCACCACCTACCTCGCCTTCCGCATCGCTGCCGACCTGAGGGCGCACCTAACCGTCGTCCCGTACCCGAGGCTCGTGAGGCTCAACCCCAACATCCCGTTCAAGACCAGGGGCAACGCCGCCGTCTGCCTGCAGGTCGAGGCCCCGGAGCCTGACGCGGCCTTCCGCGCACTGCGCGAGAAGTTCGAGGAGCTTGCCGACGTGGACGGCGGCGCGAACTCAGGGCTTGTCTTCCTCGAGGAACCCAGGATCGCCCCCTCCTTCGGGCCGCTCTACGACAGGGCGCTCGCGCAGGTCATCAATCCGGCAAGCGTCCGCGCCCTCCTGAAGGACAGGGGGGTTCGCTGCGCCTCCCTCGGCAACGGGATGGGCCTGGTGGGAGCCGCCGCATCGCTGGCTTTCTGCGAGTCCTACGACCATTCCTTCGAGCTCATTTCCTACAGGCGGCGCGAATCGTGGGGCCTCAAGCGAGTCGTCGACCCTTCGTCGGTGCGAGACATGGACAGGCGGACGTTCCCCCACACGTTCAACAATTACGACTACCAGAAGAACAAGGTCCTGATTGCTCCGCACGGCCCAGACCCTGTTTTCGCTGGTGTGAGAGGAGACTCCCCCTCGGTGGTCGTCGATGCCTTCGCCCAACTCAGGTTCGAGGAAAGACTGGAGGGACACATGGTCTACATCTCCAACCAGCACACCGACGCCCACCTGAAAGACCCACTGGACTGGAAGGTCTTCTCTTCAGGCTGGGCGGAAGGAAGAGTGAACAGCGTCGAGACTGGCCGAGGTGGGCACGTCTACTTGGAACTCAACAGCGACGGACGCGCACGGCACTGCGCCTTCTACGAGCCCACGGGCGACCTCAGAAGGGCGGCGAAGCGGCTCGTTCCAGGAGACCGGGTGAAGCTTTCAGGTGGCGTAAGGCGAGCAACCACTGCCCACGAGAAGGTCTTGAACGTGGAGAAGATGGAGGTTCTGGGGATGGCTCGGTCGACGGAGAGGAGGACGCTGGCGATGGGGACGTATATCTCCTCCCCCCGGGCCAACAGGCATCTGACGAAACCCCTCATTCGCTACGGAACCGAGACAGCCGGCGTCGCATCGCCGAAGGTGCCCGGGTGGTTTGAGGGGCCGTCTAAACCGATGAAAGCGCTTGCTCGAAGTCCCTAACTAGGTCGGCCGAGTCCTCTATTCCGACCGAGACCCTCACGAGAGTGTCTGGAATCCCTGTCTTCGCCCTCTCCTCGGCGGACATCTGAGTGTGCGTCATCAGAGCGGGTTGCGACACCAGCGTCTCCACTCCTCCCAAACTCGCAGCTAGACTCGCCACCTTCAGCGACTCTGTAAACTTCATGGCGTCGTGCACGGTCCCTTTCAGGTCAAAGCTCAGCATCCCCCCGAACCCTCTCATCTGCTTCTTCGCGAGGGCGTGCTGCGGGTGAGCCTTCAGGCCCGGATAGTTCACCGCCTTCACCCTTCGGTGCATCGAAAGTAACTCGGCAAGTGCCTGGGCGTTGTCATTCTGCTGCTTCACCCTGATGGCCATGGTCTTCATCCCTCTGAGGACCAGCCATGCGGGCAGGGGGTCAAGCGTCCCCCCGAACTCGCGCCTCATCATCTTGATTGCGTGTGCCCTCTCCTTACTGGCGACGGCCAATCCGGCCACGACGTCGGCGTGGCCGTTGAGATACTTGGTTGCGCTGTGAAGGACGAAGTCGGCCCCCATGGTAATGGGAGTCTGGTTGATTGGAGAAGCAAACGTGTTATCGACGAGAAGTGCGGCCCCGACTTCATGGGCCAGCTTTGCCACCCTCGAGATGTCCACTAGCTTGAGGGTTGGGTTGGTGGGGGTCTCGATTAGTATCAGCCTAGTGTTCCTCTTGACGGCTCTAGCCATCTCTTCGAAGTTCGTCGTGTCCACGAGGGTCGTCTCGACTCCGAGGCGGGGGAGGATCGAACTCAGCAGTGCGAAAGTCCCGCCGTACAAATCGCTGATACCGACCGCGTGGCTCCCCTTCTCTATCAGCGAGAACACAGTCGTCGAGATGGCCGCCATCCCAGATCCGAATGCGGCACCATCCTCTGTCTCCTCGAACGCGGCAAGCTTCTTCTCCAGTCTCACGACGGTTGGATTGTCCCACCTGGAGTAGACGTACCCCCTTTCGCCGGCCATCGCTGGAGCAACCTCCGCCGCTTTCGTGAACCCAAAGGTCGATGTCTCGAAGATGGGGGTTACCAGCGCCCCGGTCTCCTGATCGTATGGTTCAGCCTCATGCACCGACCTTGTAGAGTCTCCAGTCAAGATGACAGACGAGCAGCAAGCGGCGTAGATAAGCTCACGACCATGCGAAACAGGGATTCGAATCCCACTAAAGAAGTAGCGAGGGGTGGAGTTTCAGGGGTTTCACCCCCTTTGAACCTTCGGCTTGGTTTTCGCCAAGTCACCGATCTGCGGGTCTCTCGGCTTGCGCGTATGAGCCCGCCGGGATGATCCTGGCTTCCCCACCTCGCTGAAGTGGGGCGACCGTTTTGGCGGTTAAATACGTTTGCCGCTTGCCGAATCCTCGTCGGCGGTGGGCAGTCCTTGAAGAATTCGGCAGTACTCATCCCCCCGTGAGCCGTTCCCACATCGCCAAAACGGTCCAATACCGTCCGAGCACGGCACTTCTCCGAAGGGTCTGTAAGGTGCGGCTCAATCCTCCTTAGCACGATGAGGGCCTTTCTGTGGGAAACTGAAGTGTACCAGCTACCAGCCTTCCATGGTCCCTCCTTGGGTACGGGTTGACTCCCATTATCAGGGCTGCCTCATCGATTATGGGCTTGACGGTCTCGTAGATTCTCAGGCGAGGGTACATCGAGTCCCTGTCGCTTCTGTATCGAATTTGTATGGTTCCCTCGCCGTCTACAAGCCCCGTTACCAGCCAGTTTCGAAAGCCTGACGCTCCTGCGGGCTAAATCGTGGCGTGAAATAATCTTGGAGTCCCTTACTTAACGACTGCCGAACCAATCACCCGACAGAAACCGGCTTCGGCATGCAGGCGCACCTGTGATAGCTGCAGCAGTTGCACTTCTGGCAGCTCTCGAGGTCTTTGTGCTTGCAGACACGGCAGATGCACGAGGCCACGAATAGGCCGCTCTCTACCCGGATTCTTTAACGTTGTCCAGCACGAGCCTTTCAGGGTCCTGCCCCAGCTCGTCTTGGAGCCCCTTCTTCAGTGCCGTCAATCGCCCCACGTCGTGCCCCTTCTGGACGAATCTCTCGACCTCCCCTGCGAATGGCCTGACTCTGTCCGATTCAACAAGCTTGTCTGCAAAGCAAACGATTCGCTCCTCCAGGGCCCGTGGCACGTAATCAAAGTCGGGGAGGCCGAGCTTTTTCGCCTCCTCGGCCGAGATTCCAGCGCCCACATGTCGTCTTACGATCTGGACCACACTGTCTTGGACCCCTTCGTCAGCGAGCATCGCCGCCCCCTCTAGGCCGTGCCGCACCGTCTGGGTTCGGTTCCTCCCGATGTCATGCAGAAGCGCCCCCGCGGTCACAGCCGCGGCATCCACCGGCTTTCCCGACCGACGGAACTCATCTGCGATGACCTTCGCCACTCTTGCCACGGTCAGGCAGTGTCTGACCATGACGTCGTTGCTGCCGTATCTCCGATGAAGGGCCAGGGCCTCTTCCTCGGAGGGAATCACTTGGCCAGTTCCTCTTCGAGCTGGTTAATCTTCCATTTGAGCGCGGACTTCAATTCTGCGTTGTCCAGTCTGTTGAGCGGTTTAGAGCAAGTCGGGCACTTGAAGAAGTTCTCCATGGCGTCCTCGAACGTCCTTGTCTGGCAAGTGGCGGTTCCGCAGTGGTAGAACTCGTGCAGGTCCTCGAACTCCAGCCTCTGCTTCAGTCGGTTCAGAACCTTGCGCCTCTGAGTCTGAATGAAACCGTCCGTCTGGTCCCTCTGGGCCTTCCACCTGTAGACGAACCATCCCCTCTTGGGGTCTCTCACCCTTACGCCGGTTATCAGGCTCCTGCCGAACAGGTCGTACAGGGCCTTGCGCACGGTCTTGATCTTGAGGCCGGTAGCTGACGCTATCTCCTCATCTGTCGCGTTCTCGTTGTTGAGGAGCGCCCTGGCCACCCTCACGTAATCCGGGCCCCCGATGAGGCCGGCCACCTTCACAAACGTGTCCTCATACTCAATCTTCATGATTCTACGACTCTCTTGCCAGTCTGAGACGGCAGGATTCTGAGCCTGCTTTTCCCAAAGCTCCTCTTAAGCTCTTCTCCACCCTGAATCTCATGAAGGACGATGGCCAGGGCCGCGATTTCGGAGTGAGGCTGCGACGAGACCGCTACGTTGTAGTCGGCTTCATGGTACACCTTGCCCGGCACCTTCGGCCCTCCCACCACTATCAGCATCTTATCCACCCTCCTGAGCTCCTCGATTTTGTCCTGGAGAGGCATGCCGTACATCGTCAGGTGGACAACAGACCTCCCCTCCCCCTTTGCCTCTTTGAGCACTTTCTTCCAGGGCTCTCCCACGACTGCATTGAAGCTCCCTCCCCATGTCCTGTTCACTTCCTGCAGGGTTCCCAGGATGTCCTTTTCGACGTCTTCGAGGTAGATCGACTCCGCCCCGAGAGCCCTCGAGACCAGGCAGAGGTGGGTTAGAGTCCTGTCGTCCCTGACGTATCTCTGACCGACCCGCAGCACCCTTATGCTTCTCGTCAATTTCCTACCCTGCACCGCTACCTTCGAGACGTGCGGAAACCCGCTGGAGGAGCTCTGGGACTCCAGCGCCCGTCCTCGCTGAGACTGAGACTGCGTCCTTGATTCCCAGCCTCTGCATCTTGTCCTCCAGCTCTTCGGGTGCCAGGAGGTCGACTTTATTCACCACTTTCAGAATCCGGGACTCGGGAACGTCCAGCTCGGCGAGGGTCGTCACGCAGCTCATGTAATTGACCTCAAGTCTCTCTACCGGTGTGCCGGCGTCAACCAGGAGCAACGCTAGGTCCGAGAATGAAACTTCTTCGAGAGTCGATTTGAACGCTTCGATCATGTAGGTGGGAAGGCGATTGATGAAACCTACCGTATCCGAAAACAGAATCCGCTTCCTCCCCAGGTCCACCCCCCTGGTCGTGGGACTGAGGGTGGTGAACACTCCGGCATCCACCTCCTTTGTCTCTCCCGTGAGTCTATTGAACAGGGTGGTCTTTCCCGCACCGGTGTACCCCGTAATCGCCACGGTCTGTCGGCCTGTCTTCTCCCTTCGGTATCTGAATATCTCCCTCCTATCCCTGACTTCGGCCACCTTCGCCTTCAGCGTGGCCATCCTCCTCTTCATCATGCGGATGTACACGTCGACCTGGTACTTCCCGAGACCGAAGAAGCCGGGCTGCTCTCCGAGCTTCGCCCTCTTCACCTTCTCTCGGGCCCTGGGCAGCTCGTAGCTCAGCTCGGCGAGTTCGACCTGGAGCTTCGCCTCCGCGGTCGTGGCCCTCTTCGCGAATATCTCGAGGATCAGCTTCTCCCTGTCCTTGACCTCCACCTTGCAGAGTTTCGCGAGGTTGTACGATTGGGCCGCGTTGAGCGACGAATCGAAGACGATCACATCGATCGTCCTCTCGCGGACCATGTCGGCCGCTTCCTCGGCCTTCCCTTCCCCGACGCCGAACTTCGACCTAGAGAGATACCGCTGCGTCAGCGTACCGGCTATTTCATAGCCCGCCGCATCGGTGAGGGCCAAAGCCTCCTCCGCCTCGAACCTCTCGGGATAGTGAATGAGCAGCGCTCTTGGCGTCGGCAACGCGGCGGGGCGTGACGCTCTTCGCTATTTAGCCAGACCTTTTATCGCCCCGCAGGGGTGCGCCGCTGGATGCGCATCATCGACGAGAGACGAAGGCTCTCTCTCATGCTCGACTATCTCTTCGGTAGAGGGGTGAGCAGGGCCCTCCCGAAAGAAGGAATCAGGCTCGTGTACTCCCGAAGGTCGGGGAGGGTGAAACTCGTCTTCCATGCAGGCAAGCTCATGGCCACGGTCAAGCCCAACGGCTCAATGGCCCTCAGCATTTACGGCGCCGGCTTGCTTTGCCGGAGCCCGGAGTTCAAGGAGAGCTGCGTCACAGTGGCAGACGAGGCAGCGGAGTTCGTGCACGGCGGAAAGTCGGTCTTCTGCAAGTTCGTAACAAGAGCCGGGCGCAACGTCCTTCCCAGGAGCGAGGTGGCTGTGATCGACAGGAGAGGAAGGGTCCTCGGGGTGGGGACAGCAGTGCTGAATGGAAAGTTCATCAAGCAGTTCAGCTCTGGGATTGCTGTCAAGGTAAGGGCGGGCGCAAACAGATGAAGATGGACAACAGACAGGCCAGGAGGGCGATGGAACGCCTAGGGATCAACATGAAGGAGCTCCCCGACGTCCAGGAAGTGATCATACGGACCTCTGACAAGGAGCTTCACATTACAAACGCGACCGTCTCAGAGGTCAACGCCCAGGGCAACAGGGTCTTCCAGGTCGCCGGCGAGGTCGAGGAGACGGAGGTCGAGAAGAAGGCCTTCAACGAAGAGGACATCGTCCTCGTCCAGCAACAGGCGGGGGTTAACCGGGAGAGGGCGATGGCCGCCCTCACCGAGGCCGACGGCGAGGTCGCAAGGGCGATCCTCAAGCTCACATCCTGAGCCGAACGTTTAATTACAGAACTCAGGGCCAGACCGAAAAGTCACCTTCATGAGCACGGCCATCGAAGAGACGCTGAAGGCCCTCACAGAGTTCGAAGCCCAACTCGACAGCGCGAAGGCCGAGGCTTCTGAAGCGAAGCGGCAGATGCTCCGGATGGCCGCAGAATGGGCCGAGGCCGCGAAGGGAGCTGCGGTCGCGGAGGCACAGAAGATCGCGTCGGAGGCGTTGGCCAAGGCGAAGAAGGAGGCCGAGAAAGAAGCGGAGTCAATAGCGAAGAAGGGAGACGTCGCCGTCGAGCGTTTCAAGAAGGCACTTGCGACTCAGCGGCCCAAGGCGGTGGAGCTCGTAGAAGAGACGCTCTTGGGTGAGCGAAGTTGAAGGTCGTCGCGGTCGGCGGGAAGGCCTTCGTCACAGGGTTCGTCCTCTCAGGCGTGGAGGGCGAGTACGTCGATAGGCCGGAGGCCGTCCTCGACAGGATACGGGAGCTTGTCAAAGATCCTCAAATCGGCCTGATAATGGTGAGCGACGAAGTGGCCAAACCGATCAGGAAAGAGCTGATGGCGGTAAAGGCGAAGAAAGCGGTTCCGCTCATATACGAAGTCCCGGGTCCTGGCAGCAAACCTGAGAAGGTCGAATACAGGGCGATGCTGAGGGCGATTTTGGGGGTATGACATCGTGAGCAAGGCTGCTGCCGACACCCTTGAGAAGGTCTCTGAAGAGTTCGAAGCCGGCGTCCTCTCCGACCTCCAGGAAGGGCGTGGACAGGCCCTGGCGCTCATCGAGTCGGAAAAGAAGGAGGCGTCGGCGGCGGTTGCCAAGACCCTGCAGTCAGGTGCCAAGCAGGCCGAGTCGCTCAAGAGGCAGATGATTGGAGCGGCCGAGCTCAAGGTGAGAAACGACCAGCTGAAGGCCATGGAGGAGGCAGTGAATAACGCGTTCTACGACGCTACTCGAGGCATCCGCAAGGTCTCGAAGGCACGCTACGAGAAGTGCATCGTCCATCTCATCAAGGAAGGAGTCGAAATCATTGGGCCGAAGGCGGCCGTTTCCTGCAGCGCGAAGGACAGAGACTTGGTGTCAGCGGTGGCAGGCAAACTCAGCAGGGGACCGGTAGCGCTCACGGTCGACCCGAACCCCTTTGACACCATCGGCGGAGTGGTCCTTACGGCAGGCGACGGCAACGTGAGGTTCGACAACACCTTCGAGGCACGTCTCGAGAGGATGAAGCCCGCGCTCCGGAAAGAGGCAGCTGCGGTGCTCGGGCTCAAGCGCTGACTCTTCGCTTCAAAACGTTATTAGGCCGAGATCTAGGACGCCCCAGAAGATTCCGTTTTGCCTGTCAAGGGGAAGATTGAATGGATCTCAGGTCCGGCCATAAAAGCCTCGGGGATGTCCTCCGCGAAAATGTACGAGGTGGTCCAGGTCGGGGAGGAGAAGCTCGTCGGCGAGGTCATCAAGCTAACAGGAGACATAGGCTTCGTCCAGGTCTACGAGTCCACAAGCGGCCTTCGGCCAGGAGAGCCCGTCGTAGGAACCGGCCAGCCCCTCTCTACAACCCTCGGTCCCGGGATGATAGGCACAATCTACGATGGCCTCCAGAGACCACTCGACGTGATCGCCAAGAAGGCCGGCGCCTTCATCACGAGGGGAGTCACGGCCAATTCGATCCCCTTTAACAAGGAATGGCCGTTCGTCCCCTCTGTCAAACAAGGGGACAAGCTGGAGGGAGGATCGATCTTGGGCACCGTCCAGGAAACTCCACTCATAGAGCACAGGATTCTCGTCCCCCCGACTTCCCCCAAGGCCAAGGTCACAGACGTGGCGAAGGCAGGGAAGTACAAGATTGACGAGGCTGTTGTAACTGCCGAAGACAAGTCCGGGGCGAAGCTTGAGCTGAAGCTCTATCATTCTTGGCCCGTGAGGACTCCGAGGCCCATCCGCGAAAGGCTCGACCCGGAAATCCCTCTGATTACGGGACAGCGTGTGCTCGACTCCTTCTTCCCAATGTCGAAGGGGGGCACAGGAGCAATACCAGGGGCATTTGGGACTGGAAAGACGGTCAGTCTGCACAGCGTCGCGAAGTACGCCGACGCGAAGGTGGTCTTCCACATCGGCTGCGGGGAGCGCGGCAACGAGATGACTGAAGTCCTGGTGGAGTTCCCAGAGCTGACCGACCCCCAGAGCGGCCGGCCCCTCATGGAGCGGACGGTGCTCGTGGCCAACGTTAGCAACATGCCCGTGGCCGCGAGGGAGGCCAGCATCTACACTGGGGTCACCATGGCAGAGTACTACAGGGACATGGG
This sequence comes from Nitrososphaerales archaeon, assembly GCA_035626235.1. Classification (GTDB taxonomy): domain Archaea; phylum Thermoproteota; class Nitrososphaeria; order Nitrososphaerales; family Gagatemarchaeaceae; genus DATFYP01. The sequence continues at coordinate 24,224 of DASPOB010000068.1, forward strand.
CTACGACATCGTCCTCGTCGCTGACTCAACGAGCAGGTGGGCTGAAGCGCTCCGAGAAATCAGCGGCAGGCTCGAAGAGATGCCGGCCGAGGAGGGCTACCCGTCGTACCTGGCTTCAAGGCTGGCTGAGTTCTACGAGAGGGCAGGCAGGGTCGACCTGCTTGGCACTCCTTCCCGCGCCGGGTCAATCACTCTCATAGGTGCCGTCTCGCCCGCCGGAGGGGACTTCACCGAGCCGGTCACATCCCAGACCATCAGGTTCGTGAAGAACTTCTGGGCCTTGGACGCGCGGCTGGCATACTCGAGGCATTACCCATCAATCAACTGGATGACTTCGTACTCAGGCTACGTAGAGTCGGTGAGCAAGTGGTGGGGAGGCAAGGTCGACAAGGATTGGTTCACCGTGAGGGCCGAAGCTTACGCAGTGCTCCAGCGGGAGGACGCCCTCAAGGAAATCGTCCGGCTTCTGGGCCCGGAGGCTCTCCCGGACGAGGAGAAACTCATCCTCGACGTGGCACGGATGATCCAGATAGGGTTCCTTCAGCAGAACGCCTACGACGACGTGGACGCATACTGCAGCCCACAGAAGCAGTTCACGATGATGAGGATGTTCGTGCGGTTCCACCAGGAGGCACTCAGGTCGATCCGCAACGGAGTCCCTCTGGCGAGGATTAGGGGAATGCAGGTCATCGCCCCCATGCTCAGGGCGAAGTTCGCGATCAAGAGCGAGGAGCCGGAAAAGCTTCAGGCCTTGGCCAAACAGATGCTCGACGAATTCGCTTCGCTCGGGGGGGTGCAGGAGGTCAAGGCATCGTGAGCAGGTCGTCCTCGGGCCTCGAGTACAGCAAGGTGGCCGAAATCAGGGGCCCTCTCCTCGTGGTCGACGGCGTCGACAGGGCGGCATTCGACGAACTGGTAGAAATCGAGGATGTCGAGGGGAAGAGGAGGCTCGCAAGGGTCCTTGAGACGGGATTCGGCAAGGCGGTCGTCCAAGTCTTCGAGGGAACGTCAGGACTCTCGATAAGCGGGACGAAGGCGAGGTTCCTTGGTAAGACGATGCAGCTGCCGGTCTCCGACCAGCTTCTCGGGAGGGTCTTCGACGGGCTTGGCAGGCCGCTCGACAGTCTGCCCGAGCCGGTGGCCAAGAGTTTTCTCGACGTGAACGGAGCTCCAATCAACCCTGAGCGGAGGGACTACCCGACCGACCTCATCCAGACGGGGGTCTCGGTCATAGACGGCATGCTCACGCTCGTGAGGGGCCAGAAGCTCCCCATATTCTCGGGGGCTGGAATGCCCCACAACATGCTTGCCGCCCAGGTGGCCAGGCAGGCGACCGTCGTTGGCGAGGGCGAGGAGTTCGCGGTCGTCTTCGCCGCCGTGGGGGTTTCCTCCAGCGAGGCAACCTTCTTTCAGCGGACCCTCGCCGAGTCGGGGGCAATCCGTAGGAGCATCCTTTACCTCAACCTGGCGGACGATCCTGCCATCGAGAGGATAATCACCCCCCGCGTCGCGCTCACGGCGGCCGAATACCTCGCCTTCGAGCTCGACATGCACGTACTTGTGATCATCACTGACATAACGAACTACGCCGAGGCGCTGAGGGAGATATCGGCCGCCAGAGAGGAGGTCCCGGGGCGGAAGGGCTTCCCCGGCTACCTTTACACCGACCTCGCCACCCTTTACGAGCGCGCGGGGAGGATCAAGGGGAAGAAGGGAAGCATCACCCAGATGCCGATTCTGTCGATGCCGAGCGACGACGTGACGCATCCAATCCCTGACCTCACGGGCTACATCACCGAGGGCCAGGTCTTTCTCGGCAGGGAACTCTTCAGGAAGGGTCTCTACCCCCCAGTCTACGTCCTCTCGAGCCTCAGCAGGCTCATGGGCCCCGCACTCGGCCACGTAATCAAGCAGGGGAAGGCGCGGCCCGACCATCACCAGGTCGGCAACCAGCTCTACAACGCCTACGCGAGGGCTGTGGAGCTGAGAGCGCTCGCGGAGATCGTCGGAAAGTCTGGGTTGACCGGGTCCGACCTGAGCTACCTCTCGTTCGGGGACGAGTTCGAGCAGAAGTACCTCAATCAGGGGTACGAAGAGAACAGGACCTTCGAGGACACGCTAAGGATAGCATGGGAAACCCTTTCGGTTCTTCCCCAGAACGAGCTCACCAACATCAAGGAAGAGTTCATCGAGAAACACTACGTGGCGAAAGAGCCGGCTGGTTAGAGTGTCAGTAGCTTCCGGTTCGGCGGTCCTTCCGACCAAGATTGAGCTGATAGGGACCAGGAGGAGGCTCGCCACTGCCGTGAGGGTGAAGAAAGTGCTCGACGACAAGCGGGACGTCCTCCTCAAGCGCCTCGACGAGATGATAGTACAGGCGGGGGAGGCCCGAGACGAGATAACGCAGCCTCTTTCTGACGCGTACCTCGCGCTATATGACGCCTATCTGAAGCTCGGGCCCCTGAGGCTGGAGGGGGTGGCGGCCAACACGCCGCCTGGAATGGAAGCCGAAGTGACCGTCCGCCGGGTCGTCGACGTGGACATCCCTTCTGTCAAGCTCTCAGAGAAGGAGGTGGGGATGACCTACGGATTCGCAGACACAAACGTCGCCGTCGACAGGGCGTCTATGCAGATGAGGCGGGTTCTCCCTTCCATCTTCAAGGCCGCAGAGTACGAGAACGCGATCTTCAGACTAGCCAAGGAGCTAGAAAGGACCCAGCGGCTGCTTAACGCCTTGGAGTATATGATCATCCCCCGCTACGAGACGTCCATCCGCTTCATTCAGCAGACACTAGAGGAGAGGGAGAGGGAGGAGTTCACCAGGCTAAAGCATGTAAAGAAGGTCCTCGAAAGGAGGGCGGCAGGATGAGCGCAGACATAACCGCCGAACCGTTCAAGTCGGCGTCCGAGAAGGTGGAAGAGGCCCACCAGAGTTCCGTCAAGGAGCTTCGCGCCAAGGTCGCCAAGGCAAAGTCCGAGGCCCTGGCGAAGGTCAAGACTTAGCCCAGCTGCTTCTGGCGACCAACGCCGTTATCACCTTTACCAGGATTACGATCGACGCCAGGAAGCCGATGGTGGAAAATGCTATGGCCAGGATGGTCTTCGAGTAGCCCACGGCGTCTCCGACGTAGAACCCCAGGTAGACGCCCAGTAGGACCAACGGCGCGATCACCAGCGGGGTGATCAGAATAACTGACAGCACCGGGTTGCCTCTTTTCCTGGCGGACACAAGTGCGGGGACGTTGCCTGACGTTAAATCGTTTCGGGCCGCACGGGCGGTACGGCTATCCTACTCACACTTCGAGTACCCGCACGTGGAGCACCTGTAGCATCCGTTCTCGAAGACTAGGGTGTCTTCATGGCAGTCCGGGCAGGTGGCTCCGAGAGGGCGCATCCTAGGCCCCTGGGGCTGCAGCGGGATGGTCGACTCCTTCACTACGTGGTTGAGGGTCAGGAGCTCCAGGGCCTTCGCTATCGCGTCTGGAATCGAGAGGAGCTGCGTACCCTCGTCCCAGGAGACGTACTTCCCCTTGATGCCTTTCAGCGTGGAAACGACACTCTGAGCGTCTCCTCCGTGCTGCAGATAGAGGCTGATCAACCTACCCAGGGCCTCCGCGTCGGCCTTTTCGTCCCCTCCTGACTTGCCGAGGGTCACGAAGACCTCCTTCAACTCGCCGTCGACGAGGTTCGCCGTCAGATAGAGCGCCCCCTGGGGAAGCTTGAGTTTGAGGGTTTTGCCCTCCATCAGCCTGGGCCGCTCGAAGGTCATCCTCTGTTCCTCCTCCTTCCTTGGCACCTTCTCGGTCTCCAAGATTCCTTCCCTGCTTCCCTCCCTGTACACCGTTATGCCCTTGCACCCCAGCTTCCAGGCCTGCGTGTAGACGTTCTCGACTTCGTCCAGTGTTATCTCCTCGGGGAGGTTGACCGTGCTCGATATCGCCGTGTCGATGTGTTTCTGGATGGTCGCCTGCATCCTCACCCTCATCTCCGGCCTGATCTGGTGGGATGTCACGAAGTAGTTCGGGAGCTGCCCCTCGTCGGCCGACCCGCTGAGGGCCATGTATTCCTTCACCAGCGGGTGGAACACCTTGAATTCACCCTCGCTGAGCGACTTGCTTCTCCTCGTGTAGTAGAGCGCGAACACCGGCTCGACCCCGCTCGAGCATCCAGCCAGAATCGACCCCGAGCCGACGGGGGGGATTGTCGTGACCGCGGCGTTCCTGATACCCTGGGTCCTGATTTTCTCCTTCACTCTGCCATCCAGCCTCTGGATGAAAGGCTGGGCGAGGTGCTTCTCGGCGTCGAAGGCCGGAAAGCTCCCCTTCTCCTTCGCCAGCTCCGTCGAGTAGTCGTATATTACATTCTTGATTCTCTCGAAGAGATGGTCGACGTACTCGATGGTCGACTCATCGTCGTACTTTAGGCCGAGCTTGATTAGCATGTCTCCCAGACCCGTTATGCCTGTGCCTATCCTTCTGCTCCAGAGAGAGGCCTTCTTCTGCTGAGGCAGCGGATGTCTCTCGGCGTTGTAGTCGAGAACGTTGTCGAGGAACCTGACGGCGAATTGGCAGGCCCTGGTGAGCGCCTCCTCGTCGATGCTTGCGCGCTCAGTGAAGGGCTCTTTGACGAAGGCACTGAGGTTGACCGAGCCAAGGCAGCAGCAGCCGTAGCTCTCTAGGGTCTGCTCGCTGCACGGGTTGACCCCTTCGACCTCCATGCCGCCGTATTCGGTGGTCGAGTCTCTCTTGATGGTGTCCCAGAAGAGGACTCCCGGCTCAGCGGATTCCCAAGCTCCCCTGACCAGCGACTTCCATACTTCCCTCGCCCTGACGGTCCTCGCCACGTCCGCCTTCTCGTTCTTGAAACGGAGAAGGAAGTCAGCGTCCGATTCAACGGCCCGCATGAAGTCGTCCGTTATCTTGACCGATATGTTGGCGTAGTTGACTTTCTTCAGGTCGCGCTTGACGGTAATGAAGTCCATGATGTCAGGATGGTCGACCCGTATCGTGATCATCAACGCCCCTCTCCTTCCCGCTTGGCCGATGGTGCCTGTGGTGGTCGAGAGTAACTCCATGAACGAGACCGACCCGGAGCTGTAGATGGCGGCGTTGTTGACCGGCGCCCCCCTCGGCCTGAGCACCGAGATGTCTGTCCCCACGCCTCCGCCGAAGCTGTATGTCCTGGCCGCCTCCTTGCACCAGTCGAAGATGGATTCGATCGAGTCCTCCTTGATCTTGAAGAAGTAACAGTTGAGCAGGGTTGACTTTCTGGACTGCCCAGCGCCGAAGAGAACTCTCCCCCCAGGGACAAACCTGAAATCCTGAAGCAGCCAGTAGAACTTGGTGGTCCACTCCTTCCGCTTCTCGTCGTTCTGCTCGGGCAGGGCCAGCTCCATGGCCACGCGGCGCCAGAGTTCCTCAGGAGTCTTTTCTACCTGTTTCCCGTACTGGTCTCTCAGAGCGTACTTCTCGTAGAAAACTCTCGCCCGCAGTTCATCCCCGCCGAATGCTGCGAGAGTCTCTATGGGGAGCTTTACCTCCCCCCTTTCCTGCTCTGCGGCGTCCGCAGAGTCACGTGGATTTTCAGCGATAGACGTCATAATCCTTGACCTGCATCCCATATTCGACGATATATATTTCGCTCTTGGCTAATGCCCCGTTGACAATTGGGGGGTTCGCCTTCGAGCGACTGGCGGCATGAAGCGTTCTGTAGTGAACTCTTTTTGACAGGATGTTAACTCGATTCGCGCGTCCTACACTGCCGTCGAATACTGGATGGTGGCCACTGACTTGCACCTGTTGCAGCGCACGGCCTTCTGCGGCAGCTTCGCTCCGCAGTTCCTGCAGACGGAAATCGTTCGTTCGACCTTGAAGCACGGCAGCTTCGGGGTGGCGTTAAGCATCAGGTTGTAGATTCCCCTGACCTCTTCGGAGGAGCCGTCAAGTGTCAGCGAGAGTCCGCCCACAAGGCCAGACGAGAGCTTCGAGATGTAGTCCATCTTCTCGGGGTTCTCCAGGTCCGACAGAAGGAGCCGGGGAGACTGACTGTACGCCCCTTTCGAGAGGGGTTGGAGGTTGGCCTTCCCGTACTTTTCAGAATCGAGTGTGGCCAGCCTCAGGGCGCCGTCCAGGTCGAGCATGGCGACAGCCAGCTTGTCACTCTTCGAAGACTTGTCCAGGGCGACCTGAGTAGCCGTCTGGACTATCTTGTCCGCGAGCTCGTACCTGGAGCCCGTCGTCGGATCCCGAATCAAGCTCGCGAGGGTCTCTTCAAGGCCGACCATGTTCATCACAAGGGGCATCGTATCGGTCGTCACGGCGTCGGACCCTCCAGCAAGCGACGGGAGAAGACCTCTCTTGAGGGTCCTCTCTATCAGCCTCCTCCTCGTCGAGAGGGCGTCCGAGGCGACGGCGATCAGGAGGGCCAGCTTCGCCCTGAAGTAAGTCTCGTCTTGGTTGGAGTCGTAGGCGAGTCTCGGGAGGTTGAGGCTGAGCCCGTGGAGAACGCTGACGTTGTCCGCCTGCAGTTCCTGAGGTAGCACGTTGGCATTCAGCCCGAGGAAACTTCTCCTCTGGTCGGACGAGAAGAATGCTATCCTGCCCCCTCTGAATATGATCCCCGCCGCGTCCTTGAGGGTCTGGGTCTCGTCGACCCGGTTTGGCTTCGCCAACAGCAGCTTGACATCTGGCCTGGGGGTCTCCTCTACGAAGCTCCTGTAGGCCCCGAGAACGGCATCGAGGGTCTTGTCTGTCACGTCTCTGGGCACCTCGTCGTGCCTGTACGGGTTCAGCTCGATGCTGACGGACGGCGCCCCCGCCCCGACTCCCGGGGTGCTCATGGCTTCGAAGAAGCGCAGGAAGAGGTTCTCCAGCTCCCGCTTCCCCCTCGACCTGCAGAACGGCCCTATGTACTGGAGGAAGTTCCTGAAGGTGACCTCGTCCGAGGCCTCTTTGTTGAGCATCGACGACAGGTTGAGGACTATGTTCAGCGCTCTTTCCGCGCTTTCCGGACTCGGTATCATCGAAGTGTTTACAATCCTCCCCTTGGGGTTCAACCCAGCGCTCCTCACCGAGAGCAGGTCAACGAAGACGGCGTCAGGAGTGAGCCCCCAGGTTCCGGCGTTCGTGATGTGGATGTCTCCCGAAAGGTGGGCGTCGGCAACGTCCCTGGGGAGTTGCTCCAAAAGGAGGTACTCCGAAAAGACCTGCCTCCCAGTCTGGTGGACCAGGGTTTCGACGCTTCCCCCGTCGTCGCCCGCCTTGCTCAGCAGCTGCGTGACATCGTAGATCGGCATGCCGAGACGGGTAAGCTTGTGCCTGTACTCTTCAAGGCTGTGCTCCACCAGGAGGGCATTGACGATTTCCCGGATGAGGGGGGCGGTGAGATACTGCGTCTGAAACTTGTACAGGCGCGACTCCGTTTCACTGGTTATCTTCTGAGCCAGCTCGACCGGCATTCCGGCCTCCTTGACTAGCGACTGTAGTATCTTGTTGGCGTTGAACTCCTCCATGGTCTGGTGGGAAGTCCTCACGTAGAGTTTTCCACTCTCAACCAGCGACTGCTCCTCTATCTGGCGGGTTAGGTTGAGCACCAGTCTGCCGAGGTTGGTGACGGTGTACTTACGCTCCTGTCTGTTGAGCTGGATCAGGAGCTGCTTCACCAGTTTCCTCAGGTGGTAGGCGAACTTGCCGGACTCCTTCTTCGACTTGAACCCGGCCAGGGTCTTCAGCGCACTGTAGGTGAGCGGTCCCTTGATGTTCAGAATCCTCAGGATCTCCAGCCTCTGCGGAGATGCGATGACGCTGTAAATCGTCTTTACCCTTCTAGGAGCTGCTTGCAATTCTGCGCGCGTTGTCGGTGTCAAAAGTATTAATGCTTATGTCAATGCTGCGTCAAACAGCGTCCGGCCCGTACCCTAAGGATGGACTGCCTTGGCCGGAGGCTAGAGAGCGAATGGCACCCCGTCTGCGAATTCGACCTCGTTCGCGTGCGAGTAGCAATCTGGCGGCTGGACACCGGGACGCGTTCCAGGCAGGGGCAGTGAGGCCCTGGGTCTCACGCGATTCTCTTGGCTACGTCCGCCCTTGCGAAATACGCCGCTGCTATCGCAAGTGTGGAGAAGGAGTAGACCGCGACCAAGAGGACGGAGAACAGGATTGAGGTCTCCACTGCGCCAGTATTGCCCAGTCGGAACAGTATCCGGACGGTGCTGGGGAAGCTGGGTTCCGCCAGCAGCACGGGCAACGAATTGACTGGCGAGGTGGGCAGGTAGAGACTGGCGACCCTGAATGTTTCCTGCCCGGTCAGGCTGTAGACTATGGTCAAATAGATTCCCACTATCTGACTGGTGAAGAAGACAGCCGAAGAAAGGATGTAGGAGAGAGACGACCTTCTGACGAGCTCCCCGATCATGAACGAAAGGGAGAAGAAGACCAGCGCCGAGAATGCCTGAACCAGCAGCACCAGAGGAAGCACTCCCAGCCCCAGTTGCGGCCCAAAGACGTAGGTGGCGGAGGCCACGCTCAGGACGGAGTTCATGATTATGACGATGACAAGCAGAGAATACCCGCCGAGGTACTTTCCAAGAAAGTATTCGTCCCTCCCCACGGGTTTCGAGAGGAGGACCTCAGCCGTGCCCTGCTCGTACTCCTCCGACATGGAACCGGCGGCAATCAGGAGGGCGATGAACTGGAGGAAGAACGCCTGCGGAACGAAGACCCCCACGGCCCACAGATAGGGGTGGAACGGGGCGGGAATCAAGGCGAGCCCCGCCCCTGCAAGGGCATAGTACGGGACCGTGTCCAAGAGGACAGTCAGCGCCACTACTGCAAGGACCTTCTTCCTAGCCACCGCCCTCCTCACTTCATAGCGGGAAAACGCGACGACCCTGTCCGGCCTCATTCGGCCATGCCCCTGACCAAGTTTACGTAGGCCTCGTGTAGTTCATTTCTCGAGTACCCCATGGAAAGCAACCTGGCCCCAGATTCGACGACTAGCTTCGAAATCTCGGCTCTCGGGTCAGAGCCCTTGGCCGTCTCCACGACGAAGCCAGTGGCGTTCATTGTCACGCGCGTCACCCCCTTCATTTCACTCAGCGCGCTGACGAGCCCACTGCCGACATTCTCTGCCTGGATTGTTATCGACCTGGTGCCAAGACCTTTCATGATGAACTCCTCGATTCCTCCTCTGAACAATAGCCTCCCGGAGTGGATCACCGCGAGGCTAGTGCACAGCGACTCCACCTCGGACAGGATATGGGAGGACATGATTACCGTGCCACCCTCCTTGGCGAAATCCCTGAATACAGAGCGGAAGTGAACGACGCCGCCTGGGTCTATCCCTATAGTCGGTTCATCCAGGATGAGGAACCTCGGGGAGCCGACCATCGCCTGAGCGATGCTGAGCCGCTGAATCATTCCCTTGCTGAGCTTGGCGATTCTGTAGTCCGCATATTCGGTCAGGCCGACCCTTTCAAGGAGACGGAACGCATCACTCTCGGCCTCCCTGCCTCGGAGGCCGATGACCTTCGCCATGAGGTGCAGCAGCTCGCGCGGTGTGAGGAATGACTGCAGGTTCGGGAGTTCGGGCGAATACCCCACGCCGGCCAGCGCCCTCGCATGGTCGCGCAGCGGGTCCATCTGCATCAGCCGGACACGCCCTGAACTGGGGCGGATGAGGCCCAGGAGCATCCGAATCGTCGTCGACTTTCCTGAGCCGTTGGGGCCGAGAAAGCCCATGATATCGCCTCCCGTCACGGAGAAGGTTATCGGGCCTATCCTTTTCGGCCCGTAGTCCTTGACCGCTCCTTCGAGGCTAGCTACTTCTTCCATGCTTGCGCGTTCCCTGTTATCATGCGCTTACGGGACTCAGTCCACCCAGTGTTCGGGCTTCTGAGCCTCTGGCGATTTCTTCTTCCGTCTCCCTGTCACGCCGAGCGAGAGAACGACGGCAGCCGCAGCGATGGACGCCCCCACCCCCACGGACGCAGCCTGGAGGTCAGGGGGCGTGGGACTCTCCTGTAGCTGAAGCGAGGTCGACGCCAGGGCCGCGCTGGCCGCCACGCCCTTCGAGTGCAGGGTCACAGAATAGACCAGTCCCGATGGGAAGGCTGACAGGTTGCCGCTGGCGCTTCCCGAAGAGTTTCCCCTGGTGAAGTTGACGGAGAACGCGAAGTCGCTAAGGGGATACGCCTTCCCCCCGAACGTCACCTGCGAACTCCCCACTCGAAATACCTTCGCGCTGAAGCCGTAGGACTCGTTCCGGTAATCGTAGCTCTGATTCGTTATCGCTGGCATGTAGGGGAAAGCGGCCAACGAAGAATTGACCACATGCGAGTATGTGAAGTTCGCCGAAGTCCACCTCACTGCGAGTGAAAGGATAGACTCCCCTTGGGTCGAGCTCGGAGAGACGCTCTCGTTCACGTAGGCGCTGTGCGGGTTGCCGCCGTATGACACCTGCACATCGTAGACAACGTACCCTTCGGAGGCCGCCGTGCCCGTCTGAATCGCAAGGGCTACCCCCAGGAGGAGCGCCATCCACAGGAGGACGAACGAGCGGTAACTCATGACCTACACATTACTTCCCCTCTTCCTGATAAGAGTGTCGCGTTGACGATCCTCCTGCGACTTGCCCTCCTCGGAGAATTGCTGTTTCAGCATGCCAACCCTTTAATCGCAGAAATCGTCGCTGGCAACCCGTTTGGCTTCGTCCAAGGACAATTCTGCCTTCGCCCTGCTCCTGCTCATCATTCTCGTCGCCGTCGCCGCAGTCGCTCTCGTGTACTATCCTGCGAATTCTGCTTCAGAAGGGACCGAGATAGGGGGCCTCCAAATCCAGTCCACTTCAGTAAGCATGGCGGGCATGAGTCACAGCGGCCTCGGCCTGAACCTTGATGCCGTGGTATACAACCCTAACACTCTTGGGGCAACCCTAGACAGAGCGAACTACTCCGTATACGTCGATGGCCAGTACTTCGGGACCGGACGGACGGCCCGCGAGTATAGCCTGGCTCCCCAATCCTCCCAGACTCTCGTCTTCCCCGTCAGCGTCGGCTGGAAATCGGCCTTTCGAACCGTGGGAAGCTACGTCATGGACGGGGGGAAGGCAACCTGGAAAGTCAACGGGACCGCAACTATAGCCCTCGGCGGGATTCCCTTTACAGTGCCCTTTGACTTCCTGGGCGGTTGACGCAACAGTCTGGGGAATCTCCCAACGGTCCCCTTGGACGTCCAGCATTCGCACCATTCCAGCAATCCCGTCACCACACTGATGCAAGGAACCCCATGGCGAGAGATGCTAAGCCGCTGAAAAAAGTCCCCAGCCGAGTCAAATGCAATTAACAAGACGAAGCCGCCATTTCTGGAAGGACGATTTGAATGTGGGGTCGCCCGGATTTGAACCGGGGATCTCAAGCGTTCTTGTGGGATGATCCCAAGGCCGCTTCCGCATTGTTTGAAGCCTAGACCAGACTAGCCGACGACCCCTCATTAGCCGCGTCGACGGCCGCGGTAGTTATGGGTTCTGGGGGAGCCACCCGACGGCCTCCCCGGAGAAAGGAAGAGACTCCCCCTCGCGAAGAACCTCCAATTCCGCTCGCCCCCTTCGGTTACTCCTACCCTCGGACTGGTTCCCACCCCGCTGGGCTTCATGCCTTCCTCCAGGAACAGCCTGGCGGAAGTTACGAGGTCCTCCCCGTTGAGAACTCTGGCAATCCCGAGGGCCTTGGTAAGCTTCCCAGGTCCGCTTGTCAGATTCCGCACGTCCTCCACCCCCCTGTTCCCTTTCATTACGTCAATCCCTTCCATGGGCTCGATGGCCCTCACCAGCACGGCCGCAGGCTTCCCGGTTGGCTCGCAGGTGAGGTTGAGGCAGAAGTGGTTTCCATAGGTGAAGTAGACGTAGGCATGCCCCGGCTCGCCGAACATGACCTCGTTTCGCCTTGTCTTCCCATGGTAGGCGTGGCTTGCAGGATCTCCTGACCCCCTGTACGCCTCTGTCTCCACGATGATCCCCGAAAGCCGCCTTCCTTCGCGAACCCTCACCAGAACCTTCCCCAGTGCATTTCGTGCCACCACAGGGGAACTCGCTGCGTAGAAGGCGCGTCCTAGCCTTTCCAAATGGCCCGAATCGCTGGGAGATGTCTTATATACACCAAGCGTGGGATTTCGTTTCAAGGCGGGTCTCCCCGCCACAGAGGGGTCTACAAGAGATGATAGTCGAAGAAGGAGGGGCGAGTAGTGGGCAAGCGTAAGGTACTGAGCGAGTCCAACCTCAAGGAGCTAGTGCTCCCTCAACAAGGGGAGCTTCTGGGGCGCGTCAACAAGATATCGAGCGGGGACCACGTACTCGTGAAGTGCACCGACGGGAAGGTCAGGCTGTGTCGGATACGGGGCAAGATGAAGCGAAGGGTGTGGATCAGGGAGCACGACATAGTTCTTGTGGCCCCATGGGACTTCGACGACGACAGAGCCGATGTCCTATGGCGCTACATCAAGGCCCATGAAGAATGGCTATCGCAAAACAACTATCTTCCGCAGGGCTTCTAGTACGGCACCATCACTGGCTCGGTTTCACGTTTCTGAAGTTGGCATAGAGCAGCGCTGAGCCCACCACGTAAAATGCAGTGGCCACCACCCAGGGGACGTCGAGGTTGGAAAGGCCCAACGCCGGGATGCCGAACGCTGCCGAGCTGAGGAGGAATCCCCCGACGAAGGTGCTACCAGTGTTCGGTAGCCTCCAGATTATTGCGTTTAGAGTACTCGCAAGCCCTCTCTTCTCGGACGGCGTAATCCCCATCAGGAAGGAGTCCATCAGGGGCGAGTTCATGTTCATCAGGGACGCTCTGATCAGGTAGACTCCCCCCGCGACGTAGACATTCGAGATGAACGCCAGGCTGAACATGAAGACCGTCGAGCTGATTTGGGTCGCCAGAATGGCTGGGAACAGCCCTATCCTCTTAGAGAGTCTCGGACTTGCGACGGCCGCAAAAGCCATCGTCAGACCCGCTAGGGCGGAGTACGGCCCGCTGTATGTGTCGGGTACGCCGAACTTGAGCCAGAGCCAAGTCGTGAGAAGTGGGATGATCAGGCCAGCGCCTAGCCCAATGATGCTATTGCAGAGGGAGAACTTCATGATCAGGCCCATACCCTTCAGATGGAACCCTTCTGCGCCCCCAGCCCTCTGCCTCTCCCGGTAGTCCCTCAACAAAGCCCAGAGAATCACTGGGGTTGCAAAGTTCAGTGCACCCAGGACCATCAACGCGAGGCTGTGCACTTCCCCAATGCTCCCGCCGGTGAAAGCCTCGACGGATGGAAAGAAGAGGGGGAGCACTGCGCCCATGGAGAACGCCGCAGAGGTCGCAATGAAGGATAGCGAGAAGGCGGAGTCCCTGTTTCCTAGATCTGTCTGGTCGGCAATCATGGCGTTCCACGAGGAGAGGGCCATCGCCTCGCCGATTCCGCTCACTGCCGCAGCAACTCCAAGCAACGTCACGTTCCTGGTGAGTGCAAAGACAAGAATCGTGGGGGCGAAGACCACATTCCCCAGGATGACGTTCCATTTGCGCCCGCGTCTGTCGGAAAGCATTGCGAAGGGGATTCCAGCTACGATAGCTACGGCCCCTTCGAGCGTCAGAAAGATTCCGATGAGAGACGCACTCATGCCGCTCTGCACGAGGTACGAAGTCACGAAGATCATGAAATAGCCAAAGGCGAAACTGTTCGGGATCTGGGTGAGGATTAGAAGTCTGACCTTGGTGGGGACCGAGGTCCAGATTCCTCTTCTAGCCTGAGGCTCGATGGCCTTCGTGTGGGTTCCCCGACTGGAAGCCACCCCGCCGAGGTATTATAATTGGCTCACGAGACGTAATCACTAGGCGTGATGGTTCACTCGCAGCTGGTTGTAGGCTCAACCCCTTAACTAACCCGCGCACTTGTCCCAAGTGCAATGCGGATTGTGGCTGACCTGCAGCTCCACTCGAAGTACGCCCTTGCTACGAGCAGAGATATGGACCTTGAACACATGGCGGCTGGTGCAGTGCTCAAGGGGCTGAACCTGCTGGGGACCGGCGACTTCACTCACCCGAGCTGGTTTGAAGAACTCAAGACCAAGCTGCGTCCCGCCGAAGAGGAGGGGCTCTTCTCCTACCACGGGATGACCTGGATGCTGGCGGGCGAGGTCAGCACGGTCTACGA
>DASPOB010000069.1:0-2321 GCA_035626235.1 Nitrososphaerales archaeon
CCGCTCGAATTCCTCGTGCTGCAGCTCGTCGTCATCGTCGCGGCCGCAGCGGCAATCTTCCTGGTGTGGAGGTCTCCCTTGCGGTCCGCGGGCCAAGAAGCAGGATCAACGGCTCCCGAACCCCCAAGAAACCCCACTTCAGGGTAAAAGGCAGCTTCACTTGTAGTGTAACTTAACTCACAACCTAGCTTTTGGAATGCTAAATACACTACACGAATTGTGCTCACGAGCAAGACAGTGTACGAAGGGGTCTCGTCGGTCCTGGAATCGCTTAGTAACTCCGACATGGACGAAGCCAAGAAGAAGCTTGTGGCCATCGCGTCCGAGGTGAAGACGGAGAGGGAGAAGGGCTGCCTGCTCGCGGCGACTGGAATATACTCCAGCATGCTGAAGGGGAAGGACGGCACTTTCCAAACCTGGGATCAAGAACGCGTCGTGAGGGCGGCTCAGTCAATCAGGCAGAGCCAGATGGCGGACGAGTTCGACGCGGGCTACTCTGACACGCTTCTGGACTACTCGAAGCTGCTTCAGAGCAGAAGCGTGTAGAGGAGAATCCACGTAAAAAGGAAAATCATAGCGAATACGCCGATGCCCGTTGAGTACAGCTTACCGTAGTCCTTCCTTTCAATGGACCTGTACAATCCGTAGCGGGCCACGTAGTAGGACACGAAGTAGACTATCACCCCCACCAGAATCCCGTCTGTATAGTCAAGAGTAGGACTGAAGATCAGGTTCGCGAGGAAACCTGCGAGAGCACCGAAGCCTACCCTCAGCCAATATAGCTTATCAAACGGGGAAGAGGTGCTCAGCTTCATGGTCGAGCTGTCGGGCTTGGAGGTCTTCTCCTTGGCCAAAGAGATTGAAACTGGCCTCCGCGGCACCTACGTTAAGAACGTTTATTCACTCGGGGGCAGCCAAGTCATCCGTCTCGGCAGGCCAGGCGGAGACGACGTGTGCATACTGGCCTCCCCGAAACACGGGGTATGGATTTCGAAAAGGGTGGCCGAAAGGGCAGAGACCACCGCGTTCACGACCCGGCTGAGACAGGAGCTCGGGAGGGAGAGGTTCTCATCCGCGCGACAGCTCAACAGGGACAGGATATTCGACCTGGCATTCGGCGAGGGAGAAGGCGCGAAGCACCTCATCGTGGAGCTGATGCCGCCCGGCAACGTCGTCGTGACAGACTCGAAGAACAGGGTTCTCGCGGTCCAAGACGAGGTCAGGTCCCCCTCAAGACGAATCGTGAGGGGAGGGGTCTACTCCGTCCCGGTGCAGCGAAGGAAGACCCCAGATGCAGCTTCTGAGGCGGACGTGACCGAAGCCATCTCGAAGGAGAAGACCGCTGGAGCTGCAGTGGGGAGGAGCTTCTCGCTCCCTAGAAAGTACGTCGCGGTAGTGCTTTCACGGATTGGCGTAGAGGAGGGTTCGCCATCTGCCGCCCTCACGGGAAAGGAGAACGAGGTCGCCGAGACCCTGCGCTCACTCGCGAGGGAGGCAGAGGAGTCTCCCCGGCCGTGCGTTTGCAACACACCTATGGGCAAGGAGGTCTTCGTGGTTGCTCCCCCCGGGTTGGAAGTCGAGGCGAAGTGCGCTACCGTCTCGGAGATCTGTGATGAGTATCTCATGGAAGCAGCGTCATCAGTCGCCGCCCCTTTCGAGACCCAGGCGGAAATCAGATCGAGGGAGCTTGAGGCTACGGCGGCCAAGCTGAGGACCCAGCTGGAGGGCTGGTTAAAGGAGGCGGCCAATCTAAGGGACCTGGCGGGTCGGGCAAGGGCAGCGGATTCTGTCGCGGAGGCGATGGCAGTCCTCGATTCGGCAGGGTTCAAGGGCTCGCGCGACGCACTTTCGGCGGAGTCGGCCTCATCGAAGGTCTTTGACAGGGCGAAAGAGCTCGAGGCCAAAGCTAAGGACGCTGGAAGGGCAGCGGACGACCTTGCGAAGAAGGCCGCCAAGGGTCGCCGGCCAACGGTCAAGCGGACGAAGGAGCTGAGGACGGCGAAGAAGGAGTGGTATGAAAGGTTCAGGTGGTTCACCACCAGCGCTGGGAAGCTGGCATTGGGCGGAAGGGACGCGCAGTCGAACTCGGTCCTCGTCAAGAGGCACCTTGACGGGGAGGACACAGTGTACCACGCCGACCTGTTCGGTTCCCCCTTCTTCATACTGAAGGGAGGAAAGTCGCAGACGGCCGAGGAGTGCGCCGAGGTGTCGCAGGCGACGGTCGCCTTCAGCAGCGCGTGGAAGACCGGCCTGGGCGCGGCGGACGCCTACTGGGTGAACCCTGACCAGGTGTCGACGTCGGCTCCCAGCGGAGAGTTCCT
>DASPOB010000070.1:0-3416 GCA_035626235.1 Nitrososphaerales archaeon
GAATCGCATTTGTGAACAGAATCTGAAATCCACAAGCACTTAATAGAATTCCTACCATTTTTCCGCCATGGTTCAGCGAGCCGAGAGCGTTTCACTCTGTGGCACTTGCCAGCATCCCAAGGAATCCCACCTGAAGTGGAAGACGGATGGGGTGTTGCCATCATTACCCTTGCGTGAACATTGCGTAATCAGAGGCTGCAGCTGTCGCAGCTATGTGGGGCTGCTCTGGGAAGGCGCGGCCTGCTAGGGTTTGGAACCAGGGCAAGTGTAGACTCCGACTGCGGCGTGGGGTCGATGCTCCCTAATCGACAGAGTTCTTAAGACGGACCGACTCACTGGCGGTCCGAATTGCCAGTCAAACCAGCGGGCAAAGTGACCCCGCAGAAAGTCGACAACGCCGTCAAGGCCAAGATCGAGTGGCTCGTGGACAGGCATGACGGGGCCCCCAATTTCGAGATGCGGAAATTCACAATCAAGCCGGGGGGAAGCATCCCGAAACACTACCACCCAGACATCGAGCACGAGCAATATGTGCTGAAAGGGAGGTACAGAGTCGGGCTCGGCGCGGAGGTCCACGAGGTAAAGGCGGGCGACTCGATTTACATCCCTCCAAGAACACCGCACTGGTACGAAAACAACGGCAAGGAGGACGCGGAGTTCCTCTGCATGATACCCAAGGTGGAGAAGTACGGCACCGTCTGGGTGAAGAAACCGGACAAGAAATAGGCCCACTTCCCTTCTTTCAGCCCGTCATGCTGCCGCCCGAGTCCGCCGCGTCCGCGGGGAGCCCCGCCGACCGCAGGAGCTCGCCGAACCTCGGGTCCGCCCTGACCGGCGCGAAGAGCGGATGAGACCTCACCCAGCTGATGAACGTCTCCTTCTTCGAGACGGCATATTCGAGCCACCGGAATGCCGCGTCCAGGTCTCCCAGGCCCGTGTAGTCGAAGGCGAGCAGCTGCCCCTTGACCCGCGCGTCCTCCGGGACCCCCTTGAGCTTCTCCACCAGCCCGAGCGCCTCCTCGCGCCGCCCTGTCACGGCGTAGACATAGGCGAGGTCGGAGTCCAGGTAGGGGTCGTTTGGGTCCCTGTCGATCATCCTCCCTAGATGCTTGAGCACTGCGCCCCAGTCCCGCCTGGTGAATGCGTTCGCCATCAACGCCTCGTCCAGGAGAGCCCCCTCGTGGTCCAGCTCCTCCAGCTTGCGGACCCTCTTCTGGACCTCTTCTTGCGCGCCCCTGGCGCTGAGCCTGTAGATCACGGAGAGCGTTATCGACGGGGAGAGCGGGTCCAGCCTTTCGGCCTCGAGCACCTCGGAAAGGGCCTCTGCGGAGCGGCCGAGCGTCTGGAGGCATGTCGAGTACGAGTGGTGCCCCGAGGCGTAGCTGGGGTTGGCCTCCAGCACGGTCCGGTACTCCTCTTCGGCCTCGGCGAACCGGTAGTCGTACATCATCAGGTTCGCCCGGGACACCCTCGCCTCGGCCAGGTCGGGGTCCAGTGACAGCGCCCTCTCTACGCACCTCTTCGCCTCCTCCAATGCGACCGGTATCGGCGCGAACAGGTAGTCGCCCAGGGCCATCATGCTGTCAGCCTTGCCGGCGTAGGCTTTCGCGTAGCCCTCGTCCTCCTGGATGGCGAGCTCGAACTGCTCCCGCGCCAGCCGGACCGCCTTCTCCGTCCCCTCCCGCAGGAGGCTCCTCCCCTTGAGATACGCTTCGTATGCCGCAACGTTCTCCGTCTCCCTCGTTTGGATGCGGGCCTTCTCGGCCGGCAGCAGCCTGACCTTCAGCGAGCCGACGACCCTCGCCGCGATGTCACTCTGAATCGCGAAAACGTCTTGGAGCTGCCTGTCGTAGCTGCTTGCCCAGACGTGGATGTCCGTGTTCCCGTCGACGAGCTGGACCGTCACCCTCACCTTGTCTCCCGCCTTGCGGACGCTCCCCTCCAGCACGCTCCCCGTCTCGAGCTGCCTGGCGATCTCCCCGGTCGTCTTCGAGGTCCTCTTGAACTGCATCGCCGACGTCCTCGAGATCACCTGCAGGCCCGCGATGTTGGACATCGTCGTGATGAGCTCCTCGGTCAGCCCGTCGGCGAAGTATTCGTCGTTGGGGTCCGGGCTCATGTTCACGAAGGGGAGGACCGCGATGCGCCTCCTGTCCAGGGAGATCGAGGCTACGGGCCTCCCGGGGCTCCACGGCATCACCACCTTGAAGACCTCGACCGGCGCGCTGACGTTCTTGAGCGGCTTGAGGCCGGCGCTGGACAGCCCCAGCTCGAATTTGTTCTGGACCTGGTCGTAGACCTGGCGCGTGATGCAGACGCCGTCGCTGTCGGCCAGGGGCTCGATCCTCGAGGCGATGTTGACCGCGTCTCCCGAGATGTCCCCCTGAGAATCAACGACGTCGCCCACATGGATGCCGACGCGGAGGTGTATCCTTCTCTCCTCGGACAGGGAGAAGTTGTACTCTCTGATTGCCCTTTGGATGTCGTAGGCGCACCTGACCGCTTCGAGGGCGCTCTGGAACTCCACCAGGCAGGCGTCCCCCATGGTCTTCACCTCCCTGCCGCCGTGCCTCGCGAGAACGGGCCTGATCAGGCTCCTCTGCTCCTCCACCATGGCGAGCGAGAGCGACTCGTTCCTTTGCCCGAGAGCCGTGTAGCCCACCATGTCGGTGTACATGATCGCGGCGAGGCGCCGCTGCCCTGAAGACAACGCAGTTCCGAAGGACAGACGAAACGCGGTTGATAAATGCGCTATTGGCGACGCTCAGGCAGCTGACCCGGCAGTCGTCTCAGGGGCCTGGATTCCCTATTCGTGAAGCACCTTGAACACGTTGTTCCAGTTGTTCCGGGCGACCCCCACCCTCACCCACAGGGGAACCAGGGCTTCCAGCCACCTGGCTCCGGCGATGTCGCCCACGTCCATGGCTGCCCACCCAAACTCTTTGAGTATCAGGGCCGTTTCTTCCTTGGCCCTCTTGTCGTTCCCGCAGATCATCATTTCGACCCCGTCATAGGTCGGGTCGACCATCTGGCTGTTCCCCACCGTGTTGAAGCACTTCACGACCCTCGCTCTTGGTAGCTTACGCTGAATCCTCTCGCAAAGTGAGTCGGTGGTCCCCACGAAGAGGCCCGGCGGCATCCCCTTCGAGAAGTCGAGCGGGTTCGTAGTGTCGATGACGAGTTTCCCGTTGAAGTTCTTGGGTCCGGCCAGGTCTATCGCCTCTTCCGTCGCGCTCCCGAGAGTCGCGATGACAAGGGTGCTGCCATAGGCTGCGGCCTCGGCGAACGTCCCGGTCGACGCGTTCTTTCCTGCCGCCTTCTTCCAGGCCTTCAGCTTGGCGCTCCCGGGGTCCCGCGACCCAATCATGACGCCGTGTCCCCTCCCGGCGAACCCTCGCCCTAGAGCCTGGCCAACA
>DASPOB010000071.1:0-43633 GCA_035626235.1 Nitrososphaerales archaeon
GCCTCCAAGGAACGGGTATTTGCTGTTGCTCGCCCACCCTGCCAGGAGAACAATTAGTGGCGAGAATCCCAATATCGCAAATACGAGTATCGCCCCGACCGTTGGATTCGCAATGTAAGTCGTAGGCGAAAGCGGGACAAGCGCGATTAGAGCGCCCGCAACTGCCATCAGCGCGAATGGGATTGCAACGAAGGTGGCGCGGTCGACTCCGTTTGGAATTACCATTTCTTTGAACAGGAGCTTGAAGAAGTCCGCGAAGTTCTGCAGTATTCCTTCGACCTTCCCTGCATACATCGGACCCGTCCTGAGTTGGATCTTCGCGGTGAATTTCCTTTCGACCCAGCCCATGAAGATCGTGCTGTAGACTGCGACGAATGTAAATCCGGGGAACGTCGTGAGGGCGAAGAGTGTCTTGAAGGGCTCCGTAGAGAGGAGCTTGAGCAGGAAAGCCGGGAAGTCTTCGAGCTTCACCGTAGCTAGGGCGAAGGGGTTGATCGGGAATTTGAGGACCGTGCCCAGCATATAGTACGTCGGGATCGCAATCAGAACGGCCAGCAGGACGACCCAGAAGACGACCTTCAGGATTCTCTTGATGAAGTCCTCAAAACTTGTAATCGGCTTCGACATCGCTGCTGTGCTAACCTGAATCGGTGCGGTTTCGCTGACATGTTATAAAGATAAGCGGAATTAGGGTCAAATGAGACGCGACGCACCTGGGGTGTGCTAGAGTATCTCGATTGAGCTTTCGGAGAAGCCCTGCTGAATGAGCATCTTGGCGGCGCTCTCACGGTGATCACCCTGAAGTATCATGATCCCGTCCTTTACTGTCCCACCGGTCGCCAGGCCGCGCTTCATCTTCGTGTTCAACTCGTGCATGTCCTTGTCGCTCATCTTCAGCCCTTCTATGACGGTGGTCGGTTTCCCAAACCGTCTCATTTCCATGCGAATCTTTACGCGCGCTTCCTCGCGGTCCAGTTCCTTGAGGATGTCCTCGAATCCTTCGTCTAGGTCTTTGCTCACTGTCTAACTCCGACCGGAGCGGCCGAAGCTAATAAGTATGATGGACATAGGCTCTGTTGTCGGAATTCTGCCGGAAGGTTCACCCCGAACATGGCCCGTTCGTCCGAGGCACCGGGCGATGATGAACACGCATTCTCTCACCGGATTCTAGAATCTGCGATTGCTTAAAGCCAGCAACTTCCGAGCCACTGAAAGGTGGGCCCGTAGCTCAGTGCTTACGCGAGCAGTTCGGTCAGAGCGACCGGCTCATAAGCAAGACCGGAGACACCGGTCGGTCCCCAGTTCAAATCCGGGCGGGCCCACTTGAGAATCACAAAAGATGAGGGCCAGCTTGCGGCAGTGCCATCCGCCTTTGCAGACGGCCGAATCGATATTGATATATTTCGATAGTTGTCGGAGCATAGCTTGACCTCTCCTTGGGAAGACCCTATCCCCTAGAATCTCTCCTTTCGGCTCGGAGTCTTATGGCGCCGGTCATTGTAGGCGACCATGTTTACTTCCTGAGCGACACGAGCGGGCGAATCAGCCTCTATAGGATGCGCAAAGAGGGCGGAATGCCTGAGGGGCTCCTCCCCCCGGATATCGCTCTGCAGAACCCTCACCTGATGATAGGAGAGTCGTTCGTGGTCTTTCCAGGCTTGAAGAAGGTCCTCGTCATGATTGACAACAACGGGGACGAGAACTACCAGGCCTGCATGATACCAATCGACGGAGGAATTCCCCAGAACATCTTCGGTGAAAGATATGCCGGCCATCAGCTAGGGTGCGTGAAGAGGGACATCAACAGCTCAACTGCATACTTCTGGCATGACGACAGGAAAACGCCGAACATAGAATCGATAAAGGTCGACCTGAAGACGATGAAGGAGACCACCCTAGGCACAAGCAAGTATGGGAACTACGCCGCGGGAGCGAACGAGAACAACACAAAGGTCGTTCTTATCGACTCGTACACGGCGGCGGACAACGTTCTGTTCCTGTGGACCAAGGAGGCCGGCAGGCGCGAGCTTCTCTTCGGCACTCCGATTGAAGAGAGGCAGACCGGCAAGGACTATCCCCCCTCTGGAATCATGACGTGCAACTTCACCGAAGACGAGCGAGGCCTCCTCGTCAGAACAACCCTCTTCGACGACGAAGGGTCTCTAGCATACCTTCCTCTCGACAGCCCTTCCAAGTTGGAACGGGTTCAGGTCTCTGGAACCAGGCACAGGGGGAAGGGGGAGCTGGAAGACGTGAAGAGTCTGGAGAAGGACCGATATTATCTCAGCTACAACATCGACGGATGCAGTTTTGTCTACGAAGGCAGACTGGTCGGAGGAAGAGGTGGGAAACGGCATAGGTTTGTCGTCGAGAATTGCATCGTGGGAAAGGAGCCGTTGTCAAACGGCGTGCTTCTCGGGCTGGAGCCATGGACGGCTTCGAAGGGGAAGCGAATGCGGCGAGAACGCGGATACGTCACGTCGTTCACTACGGCCATCACCCCTTCGCAAATCTACGTCTCGACGGTGGGGCGGGAGCCAAGGTACACCAGGCTCTCGAACGAAAGAGTGCTCGGAATACCGGCGGAATGTCTCTCGTCGGGGGAGGACGCGAGCTACACAAGCTTCGACGGACTTAGAGTCAGCGCCAGGATATACTTCCCCGCCACCGCCCTCGGCATTCAGGCACCGTACCCGCTAGTACTCTACGTCCACGGGGGTCCGCAGGGGCAGGAGAGGCCCGACTTTACCTGGTTCTCCATGCCTCTTATTCAGTATCTCACGCTCAACGGTTTCGCGGTGTTCGTGCCGAACGTCAGAGGGAGCACCGGCTACGGGCAGAAGTTCATGAAGATGGTTGACCACGACTGGGGAGGGAAGGACCGTCTGGACCTCGTGGAGGGCTTGAAGATGCTGGAAGCCAAGGAGCCAAGGGTCGACTCTTCTAATCGCGGCGTAATCGGAAGGTCTTACGGGGGGTACATGACTCTTACCCTCGCCTCGAGGCATCCAGACCTCTGGAAGGCAGCCGTCGACATGTTCGGTCCGTACAACCTGTTCACCTTTCTAGAGAGGCTGCCGGAGACATGGAGGACGTACTTTTACCTCTCTGTGGGCCATCCTGATAAGGACAAGAAGTTCCTCGCCGAAAGGTCGCCTTCGACCTACATCGACAATGTGAAGTGCGCCATGATGATGATTCAGGGAAGGAACGACCCCAGAGTGGTCGAGAAGGAGACCGCGGATGTCGTTGCGCGGTTGCGGTCGAAGAAGCTGCCGGTGGAGTACCTCGTCTTCGAAGACGAGGGGCACGACGTAATCAAGTTCAAGAATCGAGTGGTCTGCTACACGAAGATCACCGACTTCTTTGCAGCCCACCTCAAGAAAGACTCCGCATAGGAATTCTGTCCCCGAAGTCTTAGTCGAGCTAACCAGGGGCACACGCGCGTGCCAGGGGGCTTGATTTCTGACCACCCCTTAAAAGCCAGGACAGCCTCTTTATCCAGCATGAAATTCGGACTGCAGCATCCGAACTACTCGTTCGACGGAGAGGGGCGGAAGGTCTTCGAGACAATTGCAGCGAGGGCCCGCGCCGCGGAGGGGTACGGCTTTGACAGCTTTTGGGTAATGGACCACTTGTTCCAGATCCCGAGTGTCGGAAAAATGGAGGAGCCGATGCTCGAGGGATGGACCGTCGTCTCGTCGCTCATCGGAGTGACGAACAAGATAAGGCTCGGTACGCTAGTCACCGGCAACATATACCGGAATCCTGCCCTGCTAGCCAAAATGGGCGCCACAGTGGACGTGCTGAGCGGTGGAAGGCTGTTCATGGGGGTGGGAGCAGGGTGGTTCGAGAAGGAAGCGGAGGCCTATGGCATCCCGCACTTCGACATTCCAGGGAGGCTGAGAAGACTGGGGGAAGCGCTGCAAATCATAAGAGGAATGTGGTCAAGCGATGGTTTCACCTTCGAAGGGAGGTATTACCAAGTGAACAACGCGATGTGCGTGCCGAAGCCCGTGCAGAAGCCGCACCCTCCAATCCTGATAGGGGGAGGCGGGGAAAGAGTGACGTTGAAGCTGGTGGCCAAGTATGGGGACGCGTGTAACCTCTTCGGGAGCGTAGAAACTGTCACCAAGAAGCTCGGAGTGCTTAGGGACCACTGCAAGGCGGTCGGGCGGGACTTCGACGACATACTGAAGACAAAGCTCGGCCACCTCGTGATTGCACGAGATGACCAGCAGGCCCGCGCAATGGCCGAGGGAGAGGGCATTCCCCCCGACCGGCTGGAGGGCTATGCAATCTGCGGCTCTCCCGAAAGCGTCAGGAAAAAGATAGGCGAGTTCGCCGACGCGGGAATAGAATACCTGATGCTCAACGTCAGCGCAGGCAGAGAGGAGGAGATGCTCAAGCTCTTTGCTGACGAGGTCATCCAATCGTTTCTCTGAGGCAACAACTTCACCCCACGCGCCACGGCAGCGCTCCGGAGTGAGTCGACGCTTCGAGACCCAGCGGGAACTGTTTAACTATCAATGGTCGCCATAGCAAGCTGTGCAATCTGGAACTGTTACTGCACAGATGAAGGGCGGACGCGCAGACGCCGACCTCGCGAATAAGACAGGAGGCAGGGTCAGGATCTCACAGTCCAGTGCCCAAGACGGGACTGCAATCACAGTGACGATTACAGCATACGGCGCGGAGCCCCCGAACCGGTGGGGGAAGCGCTCCAAGCTGAACTCGCCTTCGTACTTCGAAGTGACAATCGTGGGAATCTCTGACGGCTCAGCCAGCGTCAGCCTCACAAACAATTCCGGGAAACCTCCGACGACGATGCAGTACATGAAGAACGGCGATTGGGTTAGCGTGACGGGGGTCAGCACATCCGGCAACACCATCACCGGGGGGATACCTGTCATTGACCTGCATTCTCCGATTGTTATCGGGACGTAGCCCCTACCCTCTGAAATTCCCAAATCTCAGTCCTTCGGACTGCTCGAACCAGGCTCGTTTCCCCACCGAGAAGGGTTTTATTTGGAGACGCACCCGATAGCGAGCAAGCGAATTGGCTGAAGCGAACCGGAGGCTCGCTGCCATCATGTTCACGGACATCGTCGGATACACGGCGATGTCCCAGGAGAACGAGTCTGAGGCTCTCGACGCCCTGAGGAGGCACAGAGACCTGATTCGGCCGATGATAGTCGGCCACGGGGGCAGGGAGGTAAAGACGCTGGGAGACGGCTTCTTGGTTGAATTCGCCAGTGCCCTCGCCGCGACGCAGTGCGCTGCCGACATCGAGGACATTCTGCAGCGATACAACAGAGGCAAGACGAAGGCCCTGCGTGTGAGAATCGGGATTCATGTGGGGGACGTGGTCCGCGAGGATGAAGATGTCTACGGCGACACGGTGAACATAGCTTCGCGAATCGTGGATCTCGCCAGGGAAGGCGGTACGTGCATCTCACAGCAGGTCTACGACCAAGTCAGGAACAAAGTACCGTTTCGATTCATCAGGCTCGAGGCTCCGCAAATGAAGAACATCTCGGTTCCGATTGACGTCTACAGGATGGAACCATCCATCGTAAGGGGCGAAGCAGAACAGGTCCAGAAGAGGGAGGCGAGGAGTCTCGCAGTGCTTCCGTTTGCGAACATGAGCCCAGACCCAGCTGACGAATATTTCGCCGACGGAATGACAGAAGAGGTGATCTCTACGATCTCGAGAGTCGACCAGATCGGCGTAATCTCCAGGACATCGGTAATGCAATACAAGAAGACTCCCAAGCCTGTCAGGGAGGTGTCCAAGGAACTTGGCGTCGGAACCGTCCTCGAGGGTAGCGTCCGCAAGGCAGGCAATAAGGTCAGGATCACGGTACAGCTGATCGACGCCACGCGGGACCGGCACATGTGGTCGGAAAGCTATGACAGGGCGCTCGAGGACATCTTCGACATCCAGAGCGACATCGCCAGGCAGGTTGTGGAAGCATTGAAGGTCCGGATTCTCCCTCACGTTAGCGAGAAGTTGGAGACAAGGCCCACGAAGAGCACGGAGGCCTACACTTTGTACCTCAAAGGGCGCTACAACTGGAACAGAAGAGGGCTGGAAGACGTCAGAAGGGCGGCTGGCTATTTCAGAGAGGCGGTCAAGACTGATCCCGGGTTCGCACTCGGATACGTGGGGATAGGGGACTGTTGCAGGACCCTTATCACGAATTGGGGGATCGACCCCGAAGAGAACGACAAGGAAGCCAAGGTGATGGTTACGAAGGCGTTGGAGCTAGATCCGAGCCTCGCTGAGGCTCACGCGACCCAGGGACTGGCCTCTTTCAGCGACTGCGACCTCAGAAGGGCGGAGGAGGAATTCGAGAGGGCGACTCAGCTGAAGCCCAGCTATGCGACTGCCCATCAGTGGTACTCCCAACTTCTGATGGCCGAAACGCGCTGGGAAGAGGCACTTTCTCACATCGAGAAGGCGGTGGAACTCGACCCCTTCTCGCAGGTGACCAACCTCATTCACATATTCTTCTACGAGGCGAAAAGGGACTACAGATCAGGGCTGGCCCTTGCCCAGCGGGCCGCCGAATTGAATCCCGACGACCCTTCCCTGCGCATGGAGCTGGCGTGGTTCTACGGCAAGCTGAAGATGTTCCGTGAAGCCCGGTCCGAAGCGATGAGGGGATCAGAGCTCGCAAAGGGCGCATTCCCCCTCGCGGAGACGGGGGCAAGGGCCATCCTCGCATATCTGGAGGGCAGCAGCCGCGAAGTGAAGATACTTCTGCCCGAGCTGAAGGCTCACATAGGAGAAACTTTCACGGCAGTCCGTTTCATTGCCGACCTCCACTTCTACTTGGGAGAGAAGGACGAAGGCTTCGAGTGGCTGGAGCGATGCTACAGGCGAAAGGAGTTCGACCTTTTCTATATCAAGAGCAACGAGTTCCTCGACGGAGTGCGCTCCGACCCCAGGTACGTTGCCTTCCTGGGCAAACTGGGACTTGGCTAGCCGATTCACCCGGTTTCCTGCGGGAGAGCGTCACTTCTCCCGTGGTCCCAGCCCGGGAAGCGGCTGAAATGCTCGTGCACGATCTTCCAATCCTGTCGCACCCTGCAAAGGACCATCGTCACCCTGTCTTTCGAACCAACGGGGGAGCCCTCGAAGGAGTAGTCGTTCACGAATATTCCCCTGTACGTCAGGTAGAAGGTGGCGACGGCCACGTCTTCAAAGAGGTCCACTTTGAGCTCATCGACCTGGTACGTGTAATCGGAGATGTTCGCAAAGGCGGCTTGCTCGTGAATGAATGCCTCATCGGCGTTCTGCCTTGTGAAAGGGGGGTTTTCGTCGAACTTCGTGAAGGATTCCTTGGAATGGAAGCCAGCCAGGGACGCCAGGTCCTTGTTCTTCCCAGCCTCGAAGAAGGCGTAGATGACGGCCTCGACGTGCTTTTTCTCGTCTGCCTGGGGCGGGAACGCCAATGGCCGGGCGATTCATTGCTCGCAATTTAAGCTAACCAACAACGTTTTTCTGCTCAACGCACAACCGAGCGCCCGCGGCGTCGTAGCTCAGAGGTTGAATCGCAACAATCGGGCAGCATGGTAGAGCAGCAGGCTGTTAACCTGTTGGTCTTCGGTTCAAATCCGAACGACGCCGCCTCTTAGAAGAAGGCCCATCGGGCCCGGCGTCTCTAACGAACATAGACCGCGGAGAACTTTGCGTAGGCCTCTTCGAAGTGCATTTGCTTCGGCGGGGCCTTGAATCCGTAGGCGCAGATTTCGTTGACGGCGCCGAGCTTCCCCGTC
The DNA here is from genome assembly GCA_035626235.1 of Nitrososphaerales archaeon. GTDB lineage: Archaea > Thermoproteota > Nitrososphaeria > Nitrososphaerales > Gagatemarchaeaceae > DATFYP01. The sequence goes on from DASPOB010000071.1 coordinate 7,786, forward strand.
TTCAGAGAGCGATAGGTCGCCCTCACCACGTCGAGGAGGATGTTACCCGCATTCGCTCCGTCGGATGAGCGAAGATAGACGTCGACCGAGATGTCGGAGCCCATGAAACCGCTCCCCTCGAACCAGAAGTAACTGGTCCTGTCATTCCCCATGTAGTCCACGAAGTCAGTGGTGCCGGCGACGGTCTCGAATTGATAGGGTACCTCTGTTGCGACGGAGCTCGTCTTGACGCTCCTCTTCGCCATCTTGATCGCCTCGTCTATCGTGTTGAGCGTCTCGGATCCGCCCCCGACGTCCAACTGATAGCTCTTCGTGATCTTGACCCCCCTCTTCACCATGAGGCCGAGGAGGCCCTTGTGGAATACCGTCCCTCCGAACTGGCTCATCAGGTCGTCGCCTATTAGGGGAAGCTTTGCTTTAGTGAAGGCGGCAACCAGCTTCGATTTCTTCTGGATGAGGGCAGGGGTGCAGTTGATGAAAGCACAGCCAGCGTCGAGGGCCGCAAAGGCATACTCCTCGGACGCAGCCTCAGAACCAGAGGAGATGGCGTTGACCAGGATGTCCGCCTTCGCTTTCGCGAGCTGGTCTGCAACCTCGTCCCTGCTCGACTTCAGGAGTCTCGTTCCCTTCAGGTGGGGTGCCGCGTCACCTCTGGTGATACCAGGGCTGACCTTCGGACCCGGCCTCGGAAGGTCGGCGTATCTCCGGGCGACGTTGGGTGGAGCGAACGCGGCCTTCGAAATCGGGAGCCCCACCTTTCTCGAATCTATGTCAAACGCCGCGACGACCTCCACGTCTCTTGCCTTGAGCGCCGCCACCGTGGGGTGCCAAAGGCCCCGCGCCTCCTTGCCGGAGTAGAACTGGAGCCCCTGAAGAAATACGGACGTGCAGTTGCCGACCCCGGCCACTGCTATCCTGACTGTCATCCCCGTCACTTGAATTTGGCTACCAACGCCAGCAGGCCCACGATCGCGAGCAGGACACCCAGCGCGATGTTGATTGTTAAGATTTCGGGAGCCACCGCTGTGCCCACGTTGATTATGCTGTAGTACACCAGGCCCACCCCGAACCCCAGGGTTATGATTCCCACGACCCTGATCAGGATGTCGATCCTCGACTGCTGGACGTCAGAGGTCAAGACGGTCTTCTCGAGGCACGAAGGAATGGGTATTTAGAAGTTCTCGGGAGGCGCCGCTTAGCTGAGCCCAAGAGCCGAGGGAACCGCAGCCTCGGGAGAACAGGGTGGTTCCGGCGGAATGAGAGGCGCAGAGATTCGGCGCATGGCCGGCTCGGTGGGACCGGGTTAGGCGCTCTTCATGAGTTCGAGCTTTTCCGGCAAGTACTTTTCCACGATGTAGCTGAGGCCGTAGCGGGCGAACGCCTCCTGCTCGCTTTTCTTCTTGATCCTCAGGAAGGTGTCGAGCTCGTCGTGCCACATCTTTTCGGTGTAGCGCGGGTCCGCTTTCAGCTCGTAGAGTCTCTTGATGTCGACCTCGGTGAGCTTGTCGGAAGGTAGCTTGTACTTCACGATGTCCGAGGCCCATACCCCCAGCCACACTGCATCGGGGGTCGTCAGCTCCCTCAGGTGGGCGGCGTTGGCCGACCCGCTCTTGCAGACCATCGCAATGTGGGCTCCCCAGGGGTCGGCGTCGCAAAGAATCCCGACCGGGAGCTTGAGCTCCTGGTTGAGACGGCGCAGGAGGTAGCGTGTAGACCGCGGAGGCTGCCCCGCGGTGTTAATCAGAAGGGCCTTGTGCTTCTTGTGGACCTTCTCCTCGATGAACCTCGTGAAGAGCCCGCCCTTTTCGATGGCCAGTACCATCTCCGCGCTGGTGTCTGCGAAATTGGCAGTGGTCAGGGCTGGGCCAATCATCACTCCGTCGGGATTCGCCGACAGGTCCGCCCGCTTTCCCTCGTAACCGGGCACGGTGTACTCGATTGTCATGTCGCCGAAGATCGCGCTTCTCTCCTCCGGGTAGATGTTCATCCCTTCTCTCGCCATCTGCATCAGGACTTCGAGGTCTGTGATGAGCTCGTCGGACTCTGCTTGGTCCTGGAACTCGATGTTGAATGCCTGGGCCGAGTAAAAGACGTCCCTAAGGGTGGAGGTGCGCTTCTCGTCGACGAGTTTCTTGGCGAAGTATGCGAGCCACAGCAGCTGGGTAAACGGCCGAATGTGCTTGATGTTTCCCGCCGAACGTTTGACCGCAGCCTTCCCAAGCACGAACTGCTGCAGCTTCCTGTCATAGACGATGTTCCTCACCGAACGGCTGGCTAGGGTGACGCTCGGGAATCGCCCCTGGTCCAGGTCGTCGTAGACGGTGGTGCCCAGGCCCTTCAGTTGGGACTGGACGTTCGTCTTTCTAGCTTCCGCGGTACTCGTCGATCTTCCTTTGCTCAATCTCCGTCCCCGTCATCTTCTCTCCGTCGACCTCCCGCCCGGTCCCGGGCTGGACGACCTCGCCAGCTTCGGGATGCTCCTCACCGTCCTGGGCGGCGGCCTCGCCTTCGCCGATGAGGTCGTGGTACTTAGGGGGCCTCCTGTGGTCCGACAGCTCCGTGGCGAACCTCGCAATCAGAGGGAGGTACTTCCCATATATGTTCATCTTCCTCTGGACCGCCTCCATGCTCCCCTTCTTCGAAAGGAACACGCCAAGTCTCCTCAGGGCTTCCCTGGCGGCGTTCCTGATGTCGCGTTCGATCTCCGGCCTGTCGGCGATGTATTCCTTGCCGACGGTCTTGTACGGAATCTTCGTCGAACAGATGTGCGTGATGACCGCGACCGGGGCTTCCTGGGGGACGTGGTAGCGCCTCCAGTCGACCTCCTCGTTCAGCACCTTGAAACTCACGTCGCTGCTCTCGTCGTAAAGGAGAGGGATGCGGTTGGCATACCGGAAGAGCTTCTTCTCCCCCGGCTGGAGTACCTTTCCACCGTAGGCGACTCCCACCTCAACCAAGAAGGGGAATCCAGAGTAGGATGAGGGCGGCCTTGAGACGACAGTTGAGAATTCAGGTCGGAGTTCCTTGTTGATCCCTGCCAGAAGTATCTCTTCCCCCACTGGGGAAAGGCAGGCGGCATCGGGTTGGAGAAAGTCGGGGAAGCGCTGCAAGGCGTCAACCACGGCAACTATCTGGATGTTCGACAGCCTCTTCGGTGGGAGGTTGGGGCTCACTCCAGCGAAATCGAGGAACTTGGCTGCAATCTTGTCCCCGACCCTGTGGAAGTGAGTCACCATGAAGCTCTTCATGTTGTGCTCCTCGGACAGCTTGACTATGCGCTTGAAGGCCTCGACGTCAATCCCGTGGGGATGAGGTAGTGTCTCCTTCGGAGGCGTCGGCATGGAATTCGTCACCCGCTCGTAGAATGTAACCTGCCCGAGAGGGTCGACGAAGGTGATGTTCGCGTAGCTCGCCACCAGTGCAGTCTGCTTGAAGTAGTCGCCAATCTTCTGGATCGCGCGTAGGTAGTCGCCTTCGAGGGAAAGATCGACCTTCGTCCCGGTGGTCCCATCGGCCTCGTTTGAGAAGCGCTTCAGGACCATGGGCCTGTTCTCCCCGATGTCTATCATCATCTGGAAGCCATACTGCTTCTTCCCTTCGGGGGAGGTGATTACAGTGACCGGCCTGTTAGTAGTTATCTGCCCGTACAGGATTGCCATCGTGCCTCCTAGGCCGAACATTCCTCTGGACTGGCGCAAGACGTACTTTGAACCGTAGAATACCTTGCCGAAGGCGCTGGGAACATGCTGAGGGGAGACCCCCGGGCCGTTGTCTCTGACCGTCAGCCTGTATGGCTTTGGGTCAGGGGCGTCGAGGTTTGCCCCCTCCGAAATCAGCCTGACGTAGACGTTGGGCGGTATCCCCGCCAGCTCGCAGGCGTCCATGGAGTTCTCGACCAACTCCCTGACGGCCATGTACAAAGCTCGAGCAGGATTGGTGAAGCCTGCCAGGTCGCGATTGCGATAGAAGAATTCCGATGGCGAGATTTCGGCGAAAGATGTTTTGTTGCTCAGGCTAGGTCCCCTCGGTGGGCCGCTCTCCCTTTCAGCGAGAATGCACTGCACGAATCTGACACTGCTTTCAACATCGACTTCTATCCCCTGCTGGCACTCCCGCGCTGGGAGTATCCTGTGAATCGGATTTATACTAACTCTCCAATTTGGCGAGTTTCTCCGACAGGACCTCGGGGGAGGACCCCTCCCAGAGGAACATGCGTTCCATCTTCCGCTTTGAGCGGGCCTTCTGAAGGGTGTTGTAGACGGTCCTGTGCTGGCTCCCGGAGGCGAGAAGCTTGACTGCCTCGGAAGCGAGCTGCACTTCGGACGCCTCTCCGATTATCGCCACGGTCCTGCCGTAGACGGATATGTGGCAGCGCGTCAGTTCCTCGATGACCCGCCTCGACTTCCCCCTGAGCCCTATCACCCTTCCCCTGATTCTCTCAAGCGACCGGGAGCTCCTCCCCGCGTAGCCCCGAAGGTCGATGACTTCGAACGCCGCCCCTTCGCGGAGGAGCAGTCTCGCGTGCTGAGGAGAGAAGCCTCGCCCGATGGCCTCGATTACCCTCAGGGCGGTGAAAGGGTCGGTACCTCCTGCTCCCTGGGACCGCACTGTGATGAGGCCCTCTCGGCTGTCCACGCTGAGTTGCACGCCAAGGTCGCTCTCCAAGCTCTTCTTGGTGGACCCTTCCCTGCCTATTACTGCCCCGACCCTCTCGACGGGGACCCTCACCGTCTGCTCGAAACTCATGGGACCATCTCTCTCATCCAGGAATCCACTTCCTTTACAAAGACCCCTCTCTTCCTAAAGAACCTAACCATATTCGACACGTCCCGCCTAAGGAATTCGTCTGCCTGTGGGTGAGACGCAAGGACGGCCGACCCCATGTCGAAGAGGATCCGCTCCCTCTCGGTCTTGAAGACGTTGAACTCGGAAAGGTCTGCGTGGACGAGCTTCCCCTTGGCGCGCAGCCTCTTGATGGCCTCGAAGGTCCATTCGTAGTCCGCCTCGTCGACTTCGGTCTCGGCGAAGGTTGGAGCAGGGTTCGGCGGCTCGCCCACGTATTCCATCACGAGGATGTTCTTGTAGAAGGCCAGAGGCTTCGGGACGCGGACCCCGGCGGCGTCTGCGAGTTGGAGGTTCTTGAACTCCTTTCGCACCCAGAGGTAGATGGTCTCCCGGGACCCCGACGGCAGCTTCCCGAACCTCCTGTCCCCCGCGATATACCCCATTCGCCTCTTGAATTCAGCTGACGATGTGAGATAGATCTTCACTGCCACCGGCCCGCCCCCAGCGTCCACCCCGTAGTACACCCGCGCCTCTTTCCCTGAATTCACTACCCCGAAGAGGTCGGAGAGGTCCTTCCTGCTCACCAGCTCCTCCACGGCGAGGAGGGTGGCTCGGTCGAAGACCTCCTCCACCGACTTCCGCTGGTCTGAGTCCTTCCTCAGGAACCGGTTGTCCCGCTCAGACCGGAGCAGCCTCTCCTGCATCTTCCTCGACTCGTCCCTCTCGGCCACGCGGTCACCTGGATGCTGGAGAACTTAAGAGATTCATGGCGAACTCGGAATCCTCTTTGTCCTCTCCTCGCGTAATACCGGGAATGTCAGGGTCTCTTTCCTGAAGGTTTCCTTTTTCAATGGGAGTCTCCCTTAAATCGGGGACGGCGGGAGCGCCAAGGCTCAGCATTCGGTGGCTGGAAAGAGATCACATTGCCAGACGAGAAATCGCCAGTAGAAGGGGACCAGGCAGGGGAAGCGGCGTCGATGCCAGATTCGCTGATTCAAGAGAAGAGGAGAAGCGACGAGCTCCTGACCCGCCTGAAGTACCTCCAGGCAGACTTCGAGAACTATAGGAAGAGGACCGACAAGGAACTTAGGGATAGGGAGGAATCGGCCCTGAGCGGGCTGGTCGAAAGTCTGCTCAGTGTCATGGACGAGCTGGAACTTGCGATGGACCACGCGCGGAAAGCTGGGCAGAAGGGCGAGCTGTTGGACGGCCTGGAGATGGTCTATAAGCACTTGGCCACTTCCCTGGGCACAACGGGGCTCTCCAGAATCGACTGTGTCGGAAAGCCATTCGACCCGTCGCTTCACGAGGCCGTGGAGAAGGTGCAAGGGATGAGCGGGGATGTTGACGTCGTCAGAGAGGAGATTCGGCCAGGGTATGTGTTCAGAGGACGGGTAGTAAGGCCGAGCATGGTAAAGGTTGAATTGGCTCCCAGGGCCCAGGGTGAGCAGGAGGCGGCGGCGAATGAGTAGTTCCAGAGAGAAGATACTGGGGATTGACCTCGGCACCACGAACTCAGCTGCGGCGGTGATCGAGGGGGGGAGGCCGGTCGTAATCCCCAGCGCCGAGGGGGCCACCCCCGCTGGCAAGATGTTCCCTTCAGTGGTGGCGCTCACGCAGGACGGCCAGCTGATAGTGGGCGAGCCCGCAAAGAGGCAGGTCGTTACGAACCCCGACGGCACTGTGTTCGAGATAAAGCGGAAGATGGGGACCGACTACAAGGTGAGGGCGTTCGGAAAGGAGTACTCGCCGGAACAAATCAGTTCGTACATCCTCCAGAAGATAAGGCACGACGCGGAGGTCTTCTTGGGCTACCCGGCGAAGAAGGCAGTGATCACCGTACCGGCACACTTCAACGACAACCAGAGACAGGCGACGAAGGACGCTGGTGAAATCGCCGGCCTCGAGGTGGTGAGGATCATCAACGAGCCAACCGCGGCCTCCCTGGCCTACGGGCTCGACAAGTCTGAGAAGGAGATGAAGATACTTGTGTTCAGCTTCGGTGGGGGAACTCACGACGCTACAATCATGGAGTTTGGGCAGGGGGTCTTCCAGGTCCTAGCGACTTCCGGAGACACGCAGACCGGCGGCACTGACGTAGATTCGGCGGTCATAGACCTCCTCGCCAGGGACTTCCAATCAAAGACAGGTATCGACCTGAGGGGCGACAGGACGGCCATGGCGAGGCTCAAGGAGTCCGCCGAGAAGGCGAAGATAGAGCTCTCGAACCTTATCTCCACAGATGTTGACCTTCCCTTCATCGCCACGGACGCTTCAGGGCCCAAGAATCTGCACTACACCCTGACCAGGACTAAGCTGGAGGAAGTTTCCAAGCCCATCGTCTCGAAGACGGAGGACACCATCAGGAGGGTCATGAACGATGCGAAGCTGGCACCTACCCAGATCGACAAGGTGATCCTGATCGGCGGCATGACGCGGATGCCGCTAGTGAGAAAGTTCGTGGAGGAAGTGGCGGGTAAGCCCGCGGAGAGGGGGGTCGACCCCATGGAGGCGGTGGCCATAGGCGCGGCGATTCAAGGGGCGGTCCTGGCAGGCGAGATTAAGGACATACTCCTGTTGGACGTTACCCCGCTTTCACTCGGCGTCGAGACCCTGGGCGGAATTGCTGAGAAGCTGATAGAGAAGAACGCCACTATCCCCACCAAGAGGAGCAAGGTTTTCACTACGGCGGCAGACTTTCAGACGGCCGTAACGATCCACGTGATCCAGGGTGAGAGGGCGATGGCTTCGGACAACGTCTCGCTCGGAATGTTCAACCTCGCGGGAATCCCGCCCTCCCCGCGCGGGGTCCCACAGATCGAGGTGACGTTTGACATCGACGCCAACGGGATTCTGACGGTGGGCGCGAAGGACATGGGGACCGGCAAGGAGAACAAGATAACGATCACAGCGTCCACGAAGCTGTCCAAAGAGGAGAAGGAGAAGCTCGTCAAGGAAGCCGAGTCATACTCGGAGCAGGATAGGAAAAAGCGCCAGGAGGCAGAGCTAAGGAACGAGGCAGACTCGGTCCTCTATACGGTCGAGAGGACCAAGAGGGATCTTGAGGGCAAGGTCGACAAATCGAACTTCGACCGGCTCGACCAGGCGGCGCAGGAGTTGAGGAAGGCGCTGGAAGGAAAGGACGCCGACCTGATCAGGGAGAAGAACGAGGGGCTAAAGAGGATCCTCCAGGAGGTCGGGGCGTCGGTCTACCAGCAGGCCCAAAGGGGCACGGCGGCCGGCGGACAGGAGGGCCAGCCGGGGCAGCAGCCGCAGCAGGGCTCCAACGTCAGCGACGCAGACTACAAGGTAGTAGACGACCGGAAGTAGAAGGCTCGATGGCAGGCAGGGACTACTACGATGTGCTCGGGGTCCCCAAGGGGGCTACCAAAGAGCAGGTCAAGGACACCTACCGCAAGCTCGCCCTCCAGTACCACCCGGACAGGAACAAGTCGCCCGAGGCCGAAGAGAAGTTCAAGGAGATCACCGAGGCCTACGCTGTCCTATCGGACGACGAGAAGAGGAGCCAGTACGACGCCTACGGGAAGGAAGGGGTCTACCAAAGGTACAGCCAAGAGGAAATCTTCAGGGGGGCGAACTTCCAGGACATTTTCAGGGGAATGGGGTTCGGGGGGTTCGACGACCTATTCGCCCAATTCTTCGGCGGAGGCCAGGGCGCAGGCGCGGGGAGGGGGGAGGACCTCTCATACCGCCTGAGGCTAAACCTGGAGGAAGTCGCCGCCGACACGAAGAAAGAGATAGAGATTGAGAGGACGGAAGCCTGCAAGTCCTGCAACGGCACCGGGGCAAGGCTCGGCACCACTCACCGTCCCTGCGACGCCTGCAGGGGGACAGGCGAGGTCCGGAGGATTCAGTCCGCCGGGTTCGCCAGGCTCGTGAGGGTGTCCACGTGCAACAAGTGCAGCGGGAAGGGATACGTGATAGACTCTCCCTGCAAGGAGTGCAAGGGGAAAGGAGCCGTCTCGAGAGACAGGAAGATCCTGGTCACGATACCCGCGGGGATAGACGACGGCCATACCCTGAGGCTGCGGGGGGAGGGAAACGCGGGGGAGAACGGGGCGCCCCAGGGGGACCTATACGTCGTGGCCAGCGTAGCGCCGCACCGGCTGTTCAAGAGGCAGGGAGCCGACATCGTCTTAGAGACGAGGGTCGGCGTCCCAGAAGCGACGCTGGGGACGGAGCTGAGCGTGCCGACCCTCTACGGAGACGTGAAGCTGGAGGTCCCAGCTGGGACCCAGCCCGGGACGGTCTTCAAGGTGCGCGGGAAGGGGCTCCCGAAGATCGGAGGGTGGGGGAACGGGGACGAGTACGTCAGGGTCGACGTCGCGATCCCCAAGAGTCTGACACACGCCCAAAGGGAGCTGATGAAGAGATTCGCGGAGTCGGGCTAGCCAAAGAACTTGTAGATCATCAGGAAGGGGACGTCTTCCACCTCCTTGACCGCCTCTCGTGCGCCAATCTGGTTGTCGATGGCGAGTGAGACTGAGCGCCTCCCCGCCAGGTTGACGATGGCGCAAGTGCGGATCAGCCTGAGCGCCTCCCCCTGCTCCACCACCTCGCCTGCATAGAAGTCCTTGGAGATGTGCATCTTGAGAGTGCCCTGAGCCACGGTCCGGCCGACCAGCTCCTCGTCGCAGATGTTGACGAGCACGCTTCCCCTGTATTCCGACGTCCTGACCGAGAACCTTCGGTTGTTCACGCTAAGCGACCTTCGCCACCGAGCGGGCCCCACAGGCCTCGCAGACCATGAACCACATTCTCTTCTCCTTCTCCAGGTGTGTATCAGGGCTTCCGCAGACCGGACACAGGACACCGTCCTTCATGTATCTCTGCAGTAGTTGCGAAAAAGAGTCCCTGTCCTTCCTCCCGATGAAGATCGCCCTGTCACCGTCCAGGGAGGCCGCGGTTGCCAGTTCCTTCGCCAGATACATGAGGACCCTGGGGGGGTCGCGCCTCAGGCGCTTGGGAAACTCTGCGTAGTTCCGGAAGATCGTCTTGTTACCCACCCAAATGACGTCGGGGTCGGGGAGTTCGAGGCGGAGAGCGCCCGACTTCTTTGCGTCCTTGTCGAGGCCCGACCTTGCCCTTGAAAGGAGCTCATCGTACGTGGTGGGCATGCCTCCTTTTCAATCGTCTTGGTATTTCAACGCTGTGGAAAAGGCCTAAATTCCACCCTCAGTTCGAGATTTCATGGTTTCGAAAGAGTTCTCCGTAGCTGTCATGGTGACAAACGGCAAGAAGTCAGCAAAGTGGTTCGAAGACAATCTTGGGTTCAAGAGCGCCGTAGATGGACACTGGGTCCTTGTCTGGCCTGAAGGGGCGAGCACCAAGATACACCTCTGCGAAGGGAAGCCCGACCCCGGAAACACCGGAATCGCCTTCTATGCCAAGGACGCTGCCGCCATCGCCCAGAAGCTGACGGAAAACGGGGTCAAGATGGCGCGTGAGTTCAAGAAGACGCAATGGGGGACGAACGGCATGTTTGCCGACCCCGACGGGAACGAATACTGGCTAATGGAAGGAACAGGGCCGGACTGATTCAAAAGATTAAATCAGAAAGCCTGGCAGGCGCTACGTGAAGCGGAGGGTCGAGATAGGGGTATTCGGAGGCTCGGGCTTCTACAGGTTCTTCGAGAAGGCGGAATCGGCCGCAGTAAGGACGCCATATGGAGTACCCAGTGCTCGCCTTGCCCTTTCGGCCATCGGGGGGAGGAGGGTGGCGTTCCTCCCGAGGCACGGAGTTAAACACGAGTACCCTCCGCAGGCTGTGCCGTACAGGGCCAACGTCTTTGCGTTCAAGAGCCTCGGAGCGACAAGGATCGTAGGTCCAATAACTGCGGGGAGCCTCAAGCCTGAGGTGGAGCCGGGAGACCTGGTCTTCTGCGACCAGTTCGTGAACTTCACCACCGGGAGGAAAGACACGTTCTACGACGGCCCCGAGACGACCCACGTCGGCGCGGCCGACCCCTATTGCCCCGAGATGAGGGCCGTGGCCATGGAGGCTGCCGGAAGGCTCGGCGTCAGGTTCCACAGGACCGGGACGGTGGTCGTCATTCAGGGTCCCCGCTTCTCGACCAGGGCGGAGAGCAGGTTCTTCAGGAATCAGGGCTGGGACGTAATCAACATGACCCAGTATCCCGAGGTCATGCTGGCAAGGGAACTGGAGCTCTGTTATCTCAACATCTCGCTCGTCACCGACTACGACGTCGGCCTCGAGGGGGACGAGAACGCGAGGCCCGTCTCGCACGAAGAGGTGGTCCGTGTGTTCGAGAGGAACCAGGGGGTCCTCAGAAACCTCATTTCTGAAACCGTCAGAGCGCTCCCCGAACGGCGTGGCTGTGACTGCGGCTCGGCGCTGAAGCATGCGAGGGTGGGCACGTGACCGAGAGCCTCGAAGTAAGCCTGAGGAAGGCAATCAGGATCATTCCCGACTACCCCAAGAAGGGGGTATCCTTCAAGGACTTGACCACCCTCTGGAAGGATGGCGCATTGTCGAAGAGGACCATCGACGCCCTGGTCAAGAAGTATGGCGGTGCGAAGCTGGACAGGATAGTTGGCATCGAGGCGAGGGGGTTCATAGTGGGAGCGCCTCTCGCCGACAGGCTCGGCATCGGGTTCGTTCCTGCCCGGAAGGCGGGCAAACTCCCGTCGAAGACGCTGAGCACCACCTACGAGCTGGAGTACAGTCAGCAGGGGCTGGAGATGCACACCGACGGGATATCGAAGGGGGACCGGGTGCTGATAGTCGACGACCTTCTGGCCACGGGGGGCACCGCAGATGCGACTAGAGTCCTGGTGGAGAAGCTCGGCGGGGAAGTGGTCGGTTTCGCCTTCGTGGCGGAGCTCCGGTACCTCAAAGGAAGGGCGAAGCTCTCGGGCTACGATGTCACCAGCCTCGTTGGATATGACTCGGAGTAGCGCGCGGAGGATAGGGGTAATCTCGGGGACCGGGGTCACAGAGCACTTCGAGGTTCTCGACAGGAAAACGGTCAGGACGGAATACGGACCTGCGGTCGTATATCCCGCCAGGAATGGATCGTACTTTGTGCTTCCGCGGCACGGCATGGACCACGGCATACCGCCTCACATGGTCAACTACAGGGCGAACATAGCATCGCTTCGGAAGCTCGGGGTCAGAGAGGTCATCTCCACGACTGCGGTGGGATCTATGAACCGGAGATTCAGGGTGGGACAGCTAGGGCTCGTCGACCAGTTCATCGACTTCACGAGCAGGAGGGGCGGGACGTTCTTCGATACCAGCGTCAGGCATGTTGACGTGACAAGCCCGTACAGCCGGCGCTTGAACGGCGCCCTCCTTAGGGCGGCCGCGCGGACCGACATCAAGCTACGCTCGGGCCTGGTCTACGTGTGCGTTGAGGGGCCCCGGTTCGAGACAGCCGCCGAAATCAGAATGTTCCAGATGCTAGGCGGCGACATTGTCGGTATGACCGGCGTTCCAGAGGTCGTACTGGCCCGGGAGGCCGGCCTCGAGTACTCCTCCATAGCGGCGGCCACGAACTGGGCGGCTGGAATACAGGAAAAGGTGAGTCACGAAGAGGTACTAGGGGAGATGAAAAGAATCGGGCCAAAGGTAAAGAGTTTGATAGTGGCCGCAATCAGGCTACTCGAGGGTGAAGGGTAGCAACGACCAAGGTCAAGGACCCGAAGCTGGCCAAAAGCGGAGAGAGGAACTTCCTGTGGGCAAAGGCGCACATGGGCGCGCTTACGGTTCTCGCCAGGAAGTATGAAAAGACTCGGCCACTGGATGGTGTCAAGCTTGGGGTATGCCTGCACGTCACGAAGGAGACCTCGGTCCTCATCGACACGCTCGTGAAGGTAGGGGCCGATGTGACCCTGGCGGCCGCGAATCCCCTGTCGACTCAGGACGACATGGCCGCCTTCTTGGCGACCAAGGCGGAGGTCTACGCATGGAGGGGAGAGACCGCGAAGGAGTACGACTGGTGCATTGACAAGGTTCTGGGTTCGCGGCCTGCCCAACTCATCGACGACGGGGCCGACCTTCACGTGGCAGCCCACACGTCGAGGGCGAAGGGTATTGCGGGGGGGTCCGAGGAGACCACGACAGGAGTGGTCCGCCTGAAGGCCTTGGAGTCGGAGGGTAGGCTGGCATACCCCGTCGTGGCGGTCAACAACGCCCAGACCAAGTTCCTCTTCGACAACAGGTACGGAACGGGGCAGAGCACGTTCGACGGCATACTGAGGGCCACGGCGCTGCTACTCGCCGGCAAGCGCATCGTGGTGGTAGGGTACGGGTGGGTCGGAAAAGGAATCGCAATGAGGGCCAGGGGGATGGGGGGAAGGGTTACGGTGGTCGAAGTGGACCCGGTCAAGGCCATCGAGGCCCACCTTGACGGGTTCGAGGTAACGGACGTGATGAGCGCGTCGGAACACGGCGACCTCTTCATCACTGCGACGGGACAGAAGGGGGTCGTCCCGTACGAGGCCGTGGAACGCATGCCGGAAGGGGCGATTATGGCCAACGCTGGACACTTCGACGTCGAGTTCGACGTCAAGACCATCCTCTCGAAGGCTAAGAGGGTGAGGGAAGTGAGGCCCAACGTCGACGAGCTCCTGCTTCCAAACGGCAGGAAAGTGTACCTCGTTGGGAAAGGGAGGATAGCGAACCTGGTGGCCGCCGAGGGGCACCCTCCCGAGGTCATGCAGATGTCCTTCGCCAACCAGCTGGTGGCCGCGATCAGGATCCACTCCGAGCACGACACCATGGAGCGCAGGGTGTACGGGGTAGACGAGGAGACAGAGCGCGAAATAGCCCAGGCTGCCCTGACGTCGATGGGGGTATCCATTGGAAAGCCCACGAAGGAGCAGAGGGCGTACGCCAAGAGCTGGAAGGCCTAGGCCGGGCGACCGACTCTCCGAAAGGTTATAATCGCAAGGGGAGGCTGACCGTACAAGGTGGATGGGCTCAAAGAGAAGAACGTCATAATAACCGCGGCACTTCCGTACGCGAACGCAGACCTGCACATCGGCGGCATCGCCAGCACCTATCTCCCCCCGGACATACTCTATCGCTACCTGAAGCTGAAGGGAAGGAAGGTCATCCAGATATGCGCCTCGGACGACTTTGGAACGCCGATTCTCATCGCGGCCGAAAAAGCCGGAAAGACCCCCGGCGAGTACGTAGCCCTCCGGAACGCAACGTTCAAGGTCGACCTGGAGAGGCTGGGGGTCGTATACGACCTTTTCGACAGGACAAGCTCCCCCGAGAACGTGTCCCTCGTTCAGCGCTTCTTCACAAAGCTGAATGAGAAGGGGTACATCTACGAGTCCGAAGTCGATCAGTTCTACTGCGAGTTTGACGCCAAGTACCTCCCCGACAGGTACGTGCAAGGCAAGTGCCCGTACTGCGGAGCCGAGGACCAGTACTCTGATGGGTGCGAGAACTGCGGCAGGACCCTGCAGGCGGGTGAAATCCTGAACCCCCACTGCTCGATCTGCGGCAGGGTCCCTGTCGCCAAGAAGAGCAACCATTACTTCTTCAAGCTGTCGGCCTTCTCCAAGGAGCTCGAAGGGTGGCTCAAGGGCAACGCCGCCCTCCAATCCGACGCCAAGAACTACGTCCTGAACTGGATAGCCGACGGCCTCCAGGACTGGGACATCACCCGCGACATCGCGTGGGGGGTTCCCATCCCACTGGAGGAAGCGAAGGGGAAGGTCCTCTATGGCTGGTTCGACAACCACCTGTGCTACATCACTGCCGCGCTGAAGGCGGCAGGAAAGGAGGGGGATTCGGGAAGGGACTACTGGAACGAATCAACCATCTACCACTTCATAGGCAAAGACATAGTCTACCACCACTACCTCTTCCTCCCGAGCATGAGGATGGGAGAGGGCGAGTATAGGCTCCCCGACTTCATGCCGACCAGAGGACACCTCCTACTGCAGGGAAGGAAGATCTCCAAGAGCAGGCGGTGGGTGATCAACGTGAAGGACTTCCTCGGCCTCTTTCCGCCTGACTACCTCCGGTACTACCTTACTCGGATTGTCCCCTACAGCCAATCCGACGCCGACTTCGACTGGGCAGAATTCAGGGACAAGATAAACAACGAACTCGTGGCCAGCGTCGGGAACTTCGTCCATCGGACCCTCGTGTTCGTGAAGTCCAAGCACGGGGGGGTCGTTCCAGAGCCCGGAAGGGCGGGACCAGACGAGGAGGCTGTGATAGCAGAACTCGGGCTGGCGCTGAAGGAGGCCGGCGGCCTCATAGAGACAGGCCACTACGACAGGGCTCTGAAGCGCGTGCTAGACTTCTCGGCCAAGTGCAACCAGTACTTCCAGAAGAAGGCCCCGTGGGAGGGAAGAGAAGACGAGCCAACCGCCATCTTTTACTCGTGCAACCTCGTGGACGGCTTGGCGACGCTCCTGCATCCCTTCCTCCCCTTCGCCTCCGCCGGGGCCTGGAGCCAACTCGGACTTGCCAGCCGGGAAGAGGACGGCGGCTGGGATGGGGCCGAGCGGCTAAGAGTGAAGGCGGGGAACAGAATTCGCGACCCCAAGCCCCTCTTTAGGAAGGTGGAAGAAAGCGAACTCGACGCGGCTAGGAAGCTTGCCGGCTGATCACTCGCATGACGGGAGCGACTCCAGCCCGGTCACGAGCGAGGAATCAGCTTCACAGTCGAGGACTTTCCCGTGCAGGGCCTTCGTGAGTGGGTCGTAGTCGTCGTATTTCGTTGATTTGAACCCTGAGGCCAGGACGCTCACCTGGAGCTGGGCGGACCCGGAGTAATCCACGCAGTACTCTACGTCGACATCCTTGCTGTTCAGCATCGAACCTAACTGCTTAACGACGACCTCCACTTCCGCGGCGGAGAGCGACCTGTCCCCGCGAAGCGCTACCACCGCCTTGCTGGCCTCCGCTGCCTCTGCCACCTTGCCGATCGATACGACCGCGCCCGCGAGGGCGTCCTCCGCCTTGTCTGAGGAGCCACTGCTGGACATCGCTAGGAGTGCGTAGCCCTCCTGTATCACGGTGACGAGCAGTTTGTTGAGCCCGACAGGGACCGAAGTGTCGGAGGGGCGCGACAATAGGGACCCCAGGGACTTGACGGCTTCACGATTCGCGGCGTCATAGAGCCCGACCAAAGTGGAGTCTCCGGAAGTCGACCTCATCATCTCGTCGTTGTCGATCACTATCACTCCATGGGCGGCCGCCCTGAGCTGGCGCAGCGCGACCCCGGCGTAGAACCTCATCTTCTTCTCGTACTCGAACGGCATGACCGCCACCCCGACCGTGGTGGCTCCGCATTCGTTCGCTATTGAAGCGACGAAGGACGCCAGCCCTGAGCCCGTCGCTCCCCCAAGGCCCGCTACTACGAAGACCGCCTTCGACCCAGTCAGTGCGCCCCTCAACCTTCCGCACGCATTCATTGCGAGGCCCCGAACCATCGCGGGGGACCGCTTCTGGGCGACGGGCGCCTCGACCAGAATCTTATCTCCGCTCTGGACGCAGTCGAAGTCGTTGCTGTCGCAGGAGACGTAGACGAACCTGTCGACGAGCAGCGACTCCTTGCTCAGGAGCGAGACGATCTTGATGCCTGCGCTCCCGAGGCCGATTGCGGTTATTTCTGACTGATTAGTGGCAAGCATACCGGGGCGACGGGCTCATAAGCAGGAGGGGAACTTACGCACCCAAGAATCAAAATAATAGGTCATTTGTTGAGTAATGTTGACTTTTGGCAGCGGAGCCACTCTAATCGTTTTTACCTCGTCTTTTTGGGCTTGCGGCTGTCTCCATTTACGATCCTGTCCACCAGCTCGTCCATCATGTGCCCGCCGCATTCGACTCGCACCGACTTCACCCCGTCCACCGACATTGCCGCGTCGCGGATGCTCTTCCCGATGCCCACAGCCGTAGGGCTGTATGCCGACAGGGTCCGGAATCTGATGTGGACAGAACCCACGGGGGTCTCGGACACGTCGGTGACGATGTTCAGCTCGCCGAACTTCCTAGTTGTCTCCTCGTCGACGAGTTCGTCCAGCCTTTCGCTCACGCGCTTTGCGAGGTCCTTCTCCAAGTGGTGGCGCCTACGCCTCAGGAGGATATTTGACTCTTACCAGTGCACCCTGAGAGTCATCGGGTGTGACGCTTTGACCTCATCCACCTTGCCGACGCTGGTGTTCCTCGGCACTTCCTCAAGAGTCCCCGCCTCCAGCGACCTGTGCACCTGGTTGAGCGCGGCGGCGTATTCGTCGAGCATTTCCATGGGCTCAGACTCTGTCGGTTCAATCATCAGCGCCTCGTTCACGATTAAGGGAAAGTAGACCGTGGGGGCGTGCATCCCGTAGTCGAGGATTGCCTTGGCGACCTTGAGTGCCGCTCCTGGCTGCCTCCCCTGGACGGAAACGACAGCCTCGTGCTTTCTCCGGAGCTCCTTGCCGTGAGACGCCTGAAATGCTTCGGAATCCAGAGACTTCCAGAGGTAGTTGGCCGCGAGGACAGCCAGGGACGAGACATTAGAGAGGCCGGAGGATCCGAGGAGCCTGATGTAGACGTAGGCTCGGAGAAGAATGGCCGAGTTACCGACGAACCCCTTCAGAGGGCCTATGGTGTGTTCGAGCCCGCCGTCGAGGAAGTACTTTCCGCCCTTCTTGGACACCACCGGGACTGGAAGATAGTCGGCCAGCTTTCTGCAGACCCCGACGGGCCCAGCGCCGGGGCCTCCTCCACCGTGCGGCGTGGCAAAGGTCTTGTGGAGGTTGAGGTGGACCACGTCGAACCCCATGTCGCCGGGACGGACCCTTCCCAGCAGCGCATTCATGTTGGCGCCGTCGTAGTACATTAGGCCTCCCGCGTCGTGGACCGCCGCGCAAACCTCGGACACCTCGCTCTCGAAGAGACCGAGGGTGTTAGGAACCGTGAACATCATCCCGGCCGTCCTTTCGCCGGCCAAGTCCTTGACTGCCCGGGCCCTGACCTGGCCGCTGCCGTCAGAGGGGACCTTCACGACCTTGTATCCGGCCATCGCGGCGCTCGCGGGGTTGGTCCCGTGAGCGGAGTCTGGGACAAGTATCTCGTCTCTCTTCGACCCGCCGTGCAACGATTGGTACTTCCTAATCATAAGAACGCCAGCGAACTCGCCTTGCGCACCCGCCGCAGTCGAAAGGGAGAACCTGGACATTCCAGTGATTTCGCTCAGCATCCTCTCTAGCTCGTAGAAGATCGAGAGCAGCCCTTGGACCGTCTCCGCTGGCTGCAGGGGGTGGGCCTGCTTGATTGCGTCCATCCCGGCCACCATCTCCGACACCTTCGGATTGTACTTCATGGTGCAGCTGCCAAGCGGGTACATTCCGAGTTCCACCGAGAAGTTCATCTGCGAAAGCCGATTGAAGTGCCTGAGAACCTGAAGCTCCGAAAGCTCCGGGAGGTTGGGGGGCTGCCCCCTCATCGAGGCGGGGATTAGAGAGGTTGGGTTGGGGGCGCGTCTGCTCATTGCAGGGTCGGAGGGGGGTGTCATCCCCACGCGCCCAGGTCTGCTGAGGTCCTTGAGGAGAGGCTCGTCCCAGTAGGCTTCTCTGAACATTTTTGGCAAGCCTAGAGCGCCTCCTCCAATGCGGCCACGAGCCTTTCGACGTCCTTTTGGGAGTGGACTTCCGTAACGCAGAACATTCCAGCCTCCACGCCTAGGCCCAGCCTCCGGTCAATCGGGTAGCCGGCCAGGATGCCTTTCGCCGCGAGCTTTCTGAAGACGGCGGACGCCCTGGATCTCTCGTACGACACTGAGAACTCCTTGAAGAACGAGCCTCGGAGGTGGGGGGACGACACACCTTCGAGTTTGGAAATCCTCCTCGCCGCGAAGTGGGAGTTGGTGATGACCGATTCCCCAAGCTGCCTGAACCCCTTCCTGCCCAGGAGGGCGAGGTAGCTGGCGGCTGCGACTGCCATGAGGGCCTGATTCGTGCAGATGTTAGAGGTCGCCCCCTCCCTCCTGATGTGCTGTTCCCTCGTCTGGAGAGCCATTGCAAACGCTTTCTGGCCCTGGTCGGCGACTGTCGTGGTGAGCCCGATGAGCCGGCCGGGCATGCTTCTGGCCAGCTTCGCCTCGCGGACAGCGAAGATGCCGAGATGAGGTCCCCCGTAGTTCATCGCTATGCCGAGGGGCTGTCCCTCTCCGACTGTGATGTCCGCCTCGTACGCTCCGGGGTTCCTGACCAGGGAAAGCGAAATCGGGTCGACCCCGACCACTGCGATGGCCCCTGTCTCGTGGGCGGCCGAGACGATCTCCTGCGCTTCGCCCTCTATGACGCCGAAGTAGTTGGGGTTCTCGAAGTAGACGGCCGCGACGTCTGTGGACAGCTTCTTCCGGAGGTCGGCCAGGTCGAGGGTCCCCTTCGAGGTGTCGAAGCTCACCGGCCGAAGGGCAAGGCCCATCGGTTCCGCGTACGCCTTCATGACGGCCGCTCTCTGCGGGCCTGTGTTAGCACCTACCAGAATCGTCTTCTTGCCCGTGACCCTCCCGGCTGCCCGCACCGCCTCGCCAGCTGCCGAGGCCCAGTCGTAGAGCGATGAGTTACACGCCTCCATCCCCAGCAGATCGCACATCAGGCTCTGATACTCGAAGAGTGCCTGCAGCATCCCCTGGCTCACCTCGGCCTGGTACGGGGTGTAGCTTGTGTAGAACTCCTGCCGCGACGTGATTGACTCGACCGCAGCCGGGACGTAGTGGGGCCAGACGCCCCCTCCCAAGAAGCAGAGTGACGACGGCGGCGTCCGGTCTCCTGCGAGCCTCTCTTGCACCTCCCTCTTCACCTTGTACTCGGAATCTCCCTCTGGAATCTTCAGCCTTCTCCGAAGCCTGACCTGAACTGGTATGTCGGAGAAGAGGTCGTCAACGGAGTCCGCCCCCACCTTCCGCAACATCTCCGAGACGAAGGATTCGTCCAGGTTCGGAAGAAGCGGATGGGGATTGGTCATGGTGGAGGTGCTCGCGGGGGCCGAAAAACGCTTAAAATAAGAACGTAGCGGCGTGGCTGGCAATCGCTTGAAAAGATTACTTTTCGCGCTCGTATTGGCCTTGCTGGTCGCCGCCGCGTCGGCCCCGCAGGCGGCCGCCCAGGCTCAGTCGGTTCCCAAGCTCAGCGTGAACAGCCACTACTTGCTGAACAGGTACGGGTACGCGATCGAGGACTTGGAGGTGACGGCGGTGAACAATGGGACGGCTCCAACACAATTCCCCGGGACCGGCGGAATCACGGTAGGAATTGGAAACCTGTCATCGAGCGTGGTGAGCGCCAACGTGTCAAGCGGCTACGCTTGGACGAACTCGTCGGGCCAAGGGGCATTCCAAGTGACGGGTGGAAGCACGGTTGCCTCAGGGGGGAATGCGACCTTCGTACTGACAGTCCTCCTTGACGGGGTCACCTCACAGACCGGGAACGGATCCCTTCAGGTCCTTCTCCTCACTTCCCCCTACGTAAACGAGAGAGTAAGCTCGCTGTCATCGGTGATTGAGATGCCTGCCTCGACGCAATTCGCAGCGGCACCCGCTGGTTTCGGGCAGACGTTCACGGGCGCGAACGTCACTTACGCGAAGAGCCAGAGCAACGTGCTGCCCCAGGCGTTGACGCAGCTCTCGCTAATCAAGCAGATAACGCTTCAAGACTTCCATCCGTTGGATGTTTACTACGCGAGCAGGACCGTAACGGTCGGCTCAAGTGGAAGCCCAGTCGTGCAGGACACGATATCGTTCAGGAATCTCGGAACCACCCCGATTCAGACACTCACCGTCTCTCCCCTGACGGGTCCTGACGGCAGGGTCACCATCGAACCCCCGACCGAACCTCCCCTGCTCAACCCCGCGACAATCACATTGACGAACTACGGCATCGACCTGACCAACAGCAGGGTGGGCTTCCCTGTGCCACCGCAGGCAAATTACACCATCGTCTATGCCTATCCCCTAGGCCAGGAGTACTACAACGCGTCTGGCGGTTCGGTGTCATTCAGAATCCCGCTGGCCCCCCCAATCACCACGTTCATCAGCTCCTACAAGATTCAGTTGTCGCTTCCGCCCGGCGCCAAGCCCACGAAGCAGACGTCGTCGGTGGTCGCAGCCACGGGTGTAAGCCCCCTAAGGAGCGGGACTCTCTCATTGGGATACGCCCTCTCGGTGGGATGGGGTCTCCCGGCTGGCATTCCGCTGGCTTCAGTCCTGTTCGTGATCATGCTTCTCGGGCTGTTCCTAACCAGGACGACAACGACACAGGAAGAGGAGACTGAGGAAGGGTCCGCGACCGACAGGGCCTCGGCAATGATTCAGGCCTTCGAGGACAAGACCGGGCTCATCAACCAGCTCTTCGCTGAAATTCCCGCTTCAGACCCCAGCGAACGAAACAAAGCATACTTCGACGAGCTTAGGGGGCGCCTGGACGCCTACAGAAGCAGGGCCCTGCAGAGGCTCAATGAAATGAAACAGAAGGCGGCCAGCCAGAAGTTCTTCGACATTCTTAACCAGCTGCACACCACCGAAAGGGAAGTGGACAGGGCTGCGAAGGACACCCTGAACCTCTACGAGCAGTACTACACTGACAGAATGAGGAAGGAGGTCTTCGACAGGCTTCTCCCATCCTACAAGAAGAGGCTTGAGAAGGGGCTGGAGCAGCTCTCGGAAGAGCTCCACGTGGTCCAGAGAGAATCGAAACTTCTGTGACCCGCCCTGCCTGGGAGCAGCTAGGCGGCGCGCGCCCCGGAGGTCCCTTCTGGGGGCAGATTTATGAGCGGGGAAAACCCGCGTCGTTCAGCGCATGAGAGAAGAAACCCGCAAGCTCGTCATAATCGGCTCAGGGCCCGCCGGCCTCACCGCCGCGATCTATGGCTCACGGGCTGCATTAGACCCAGTCGTGTTCATGGGGACGAAGTACGGCGGGCAGCTGATGGTGACCAGCGAGGTCGAGAACTTCCCAGGGTTCCCTGACCCCGTCCTCGGCCCCGACCTGATGGAAAGGATGAAGTCGCAGGCGCAGAGGCTGGGGGCGGAGCTGATACAAGAGGATGTCGTGAAAGTCAACTTCAGGACCTACCCGTTCGAGGTCTATACGGGAAGCGGCATGACGAAGGCGCTGTCGGTCGTAGTTGCCACCGGGGCGAACCCGAAGCGGCTGAACCTGGCTTCGGAGGCGAAGCTGATGGGAAAGGGAGTCTCCAACTGTGCGGTCTGCGACGCCTTCTTCTTTAGAGGAAAGAAGGTGGCCGTGGTGGGCGGCGGGGACACCGCCATCGAGGAGGCATCGTTCCTGACGAAGTTCGCAACATCAGTGCAGGTCATCCACAGGAGAGCCGAGTTGAGGGCGAGCGCCGCGCTGCAAAAGGAGGCCTTCTCCAACCCGAAAATCAGCTTCATCTGGGACACGGTCGTGACCGAGGTCCTCGGGGACGGAAAGGTGAGGGGGGTCATGACAAGGAACCTGAAGACTGGCAAGGAGGGCGAACTCGAGGTCGACGGGCTGTTCGTCGCGATCGGGTACGACCCCAACACCGAAGTCTTTAGGGGGCAGGTAGAGCTCGACGGGAAGGGGTACGTCAAGGTGAGAAACGAGACGGAGACAAGCGTCCCAGGAGTGTTCGCCGCCGGCGACGCCCACGACTTCAGGTATAGGCAGGCGATCACGGCTGCCGCGGACGGTTGCAGGGCCCTCCTCGACGCCGAGAAGTTCGTTAAACAGAGGGCCGAGGCAGCTACCGTATCACAGAGATGAACCTGTCTTCTTTGTGAGACTTGCTCAGCGGACCGACGATAGGAGTCTGAAAGCCGCAGTAACGGCACCTGTTCCCCGAGTCGAGGTTGTACCCGAGTATCTCGTACCCGTACCTCTTGACGAGCACTTCCTTGCATCCCGGGCAGTAGGTGTTTTCGTCAGGGTGCCCCGGCACGTTGCCGATGTAGACGTATCTTAGGCCCGCGCGTCTGCCCAGTGCTACGTGCTTCTCGAGAGTCTTGACTGGAGTAGCGGGGAGGTCCATCATCTTGTAGTCGGGATGGAACCTCAGAAAGTGGACGGGAATGTCGGGCCCGAGGTTGTCGTACACCCATCGGACGAGCTTCTCTGCCGCCTCCAGAGACTCGCCCACCTTGGGGACTATTAGGTCGGTTATCTCGATGTGGACCTTCGTCTTCGCCTTGACCTCCAGTAGGCTCTGGAAGATCGGGTCGGCGTTGGGAATGCTGACGTACCTTCTCAAGAACTGAGTCTCTCCGCTTCCCTTGAAGTCGACTGTAGCGCAATCGAGAAAGCCGCTCATCATTTCCACGGTCTCGGGAGTGTCGTAGCCGTTAGAGACGAAGATGTTGAACAGCCCTTTCCCCCTGGCTATCCTCCCGACGTCGCGGGCGTATTCCATGAAGATAGTTGGCTGGTTGTAGGTGTACGCCAGCCCCTCGCAGCCATGAGCTGCTGCGTTGGAGACGATGTCTTCGGGCGTCGCGTCGACTCCCTCGATCTTCCGCAGCTGGCTGATGTCGCTATTCTGGCAATATGCGCAGGCCCAGGAGCACCCGCTTGTCGCAATCGAAAAGACCTTGGAGCCCGGGCGGTAGTGTACCACTGGCTTCTTCTCTATGGGGTCGATGTGTCCGGCCATCACCTTGCCATAGACAAGTAGGTAGAGCCTGTGGCCGACCACCCCCCTGACCCCGCAAAAGCCAATCTGCCCCTCCGCCAGCTGGCACCCCCTCGCGCAGGCCGTGCACTGGATCCGTCCGCTCGGAAGAGGACGGCAGAGGTCCGCCTCCTTCCCAGCCGGCCGCGTCAGCTTCGCCTGAGACAAGGCGAAGCAAATAAAGGAGTAGCATGGCATTAAGTGTTTGCGGCGAGCGACCGCGTCCGAGGACTGGCACAACGAGAATCCCGAGGTTCGGGAATTTCTCAATAAAACAGGGAAGATACTAACCACTTAGGGTAAAATTGTATTAACAGTCAGCAGTCGGTGCAAATCAGGAAGGTGTCGATTTACGACGACCGAGGTCAGGCTCCACGGAAGGGGCGGCCAGGGAGTCGTCTCCGCCGCCCAGTTGATAGCGGACGCCGCAGTTCTCGAGGGAAAGTACGTCCAGGCCTTTCCGGAGTTCGGGGCCGAGAGGTCGGGAGCCCCCATCGCTGCCTATGTGAGGGTTAGCGAGGAGCCCATCGAGATACACTCGTCGATCAAGGCCCCAAGCGTCGTGGTGGTGATAGACAAGTCGATGGCATTCTTCAAGAACAACATCTCCGGGCTCGCCCGCGACGGTTACTTTGTCTCCAACTTCGACGGGGACCCCGGCGAACTCAGGACCAAGCTCGAACTCGACCCCGCCGTCAAGGTGCTGGCGCTGGATGCGACGGGGATATCGATGAAGAGTCTGGGGAAGGACATTCCCAACACTCCTATGCTGGGAGCCATGGTCAAGGCTACGGGCCTGGTGAAATTCGAGTCGATTTCGAAGGTATTGAGCCAGCGATTCAAGGGGGCAGTGCAAGCAGGGAACGCCGATGCCCTGAAACGCGGCTATGACGAGGTGAAGTCGGCGTGAGCTGGAAAGAACTCGAGGAGGCCGCCGTGGTGAAGGGGGGCACCTCAGCAGGGTACATCGTCTCGGGCTGGAGAGTGAAGAGACCCGTAATCGACGAAGCGAAATGCACCAACTGCCTCATCTGCTGGATCTACTGCCCCGAACCCGCCATCGTGAGGCACGAAGGGACCAAGGTGACGATCGACTACGACCACTGCAAAGGGTGCGGAATCTGTGAGACCGAGTGCCCCCCGAAGGCGATCTCGATGGTGAGGGAACCTTGACGCAGGCCCAGGCTTTCTCCGTGGCGGCGCTCCAGGGGGACGAGGCCGTGGCCGAGGCCGTACGACAGAGTGACGTGGATGTGGTCGCCGCCTACCCCATAACGCCGCAGACGATAATCGTCGAGAAGCTTGCCGAGTTCGTGGCTGACGGGAGGTTCAAAGGGGAGTTCATCCCGGTGGAATCGGAGCACAGCGCGATGTCCGCCTGTGTGGGGGCGGCCGCGACAGGGGCGAGAGTGTTCACGGCGACCTCGAGCCAGGGACTCGCGTACATGCATGAGATGTTGTACAACGCTTCCGGGATGAGGCTGCCCATTGTGATGGCAGTCGCCAACAGGGCGCTCAGCGCGCCGCTGGTTCTCAACGCCGACCATGGGGACATGATGGGCTCGAGGGACTCCGGCTGGATTCAGGTCTACGCCGAGAACGTCGAGGAGGTGTACGACAGGACGATACAGCTGTTCAAGCTCTCCGAGGACCCCAGGGTCATGTTGCCGTCGACGATAAGCTTCGAGGGGTTCATCATTTCCCATGACAAGGAGAGGGTCCGCCTCCTGGACGAAGGCGCCATCAAGAGATTCCTCGGAAGGCCGGCACCCAAGCACCGCCTCGACCCGAACCAGCCCCTCACTTTCGGTGCAATAGCCAATCCAGACAACTACTTCGAATTCAAGATGCAGCAGGCGCAGGCGATGAAGAACGCACTGGCAGTCTTCAGAGAGGTCGAGGATGGGTTCGAGGCTTTCAGCGGGAGGAGGTACGGCGCGGTCGATTCGTATAGCACGGAGAACGCCGACCGAGTCGTCGTGGCGAACGGCTGTTCGGCGGGGACCATGAGGGCAGCAGCCAGGGCGCTCAACGCCGCTGGCGAGAAGGTCGGAGTCCTGACAATCAGGCTCTACAGGCCCTTCCCGGCCGAAGAGGTCGTGGCGGGCCTCAGGAATGCGAAGGCGATCGTCACGATGGACAGAAGTTTCAGTCTCGGGGCCCCCTCGGGGCCAATATCGGAAGACGTCAAGTCCGCGCTGAAGGGGGCAGGTCTGGGAACGCCCGTCATGAGTCTCGTATACGGGATCGGAGGAAGAGACCTCTCGGTCGATGACGGGAAGAAAATCTTCGGCATGGCCCGGGACGAGGACCAGTTCACGGCCACGCAGGCGCTGTACGGGGTGAAGGGTTAGATGTACCAGCAGGTTAGAGGTCTAAAGGAACTGCCCATGCAGGAGCCCCTGTCCCCAGGGCACAGACTGTGTCCCGGGTGCGGCGCCTCCGTCGTCGTGAGGGAGATCCTTCTGGCGGCACCTAGCGACACCATAGTAGTCAACGCGACCGGTTGCCTCGAGGTATCGACCGCGCTCTACGGCTACTCGGCCTGGAATCGGCCCTGGATCCACTCCGCTTTCGAGAACGCGGCCGCGGTGGCGTCAGGGATTGACGCTGGTCTCAAGGCGCTGGCGAGAAGGGGAGAAGGAGAGGAGCACCCGATCGTCGTGTTCGGCGGAGACGGTGGAACCTACGACATAGGGATTCAGGCTCTCTCCGGTGCGATGGAGAGGGGGCACAAGTTCCTCTACGTGTGCTACGACAACGAAGCCTACATGAACACGGGAATCCAGCGCTCCGGAGGGACGCCGAGGGGAGCGTGGACCACCACGACCCAGACAGGGTCGGCGAGGGCCGGGAAGACTGAGGCGAAGAAAGACCTGATGTCGATAGTGGTGGCCCATCACGTCCCGTACGCAGCCACAGCCTCCATCTCCCACTGGAGAGACCTGATGAACAAGGTCAGGAAGGCACTTTCGGTCGACGGGCCGACATTCCTTCACGTGATGGCGCCGTGCATGAGAGGGTGGCGGTTTGACGGGTCCAAGACCATCAGGATGTCCAGGCTCGCGGTAGAGACGAGGCTGTTCCCTTTGTACGAGGTGGACGGGGGCGTTTACAGGATCACGGTACCGGTCCCGAGCCCGAAGCCCGTTGAGGAGTTCCTGAAGTCGCAGGGAAGGTACTCACATCTGTTTCTGCCCCAGAACGCCGCAGAGCTAGAGGCGGTGAAGAAGGATGTCGAGGGGAACTACACGCGTGTCGAGAGGATGGCCCAATTCACCGCGCAGGCCCCCGCCGGCAATTCGGCCAAGTAGTCAGGGGTGGAGTTTAGGCAGGGGCAGCGGCGACTCTCTTCTCGAAGAATTTGGCCAGCTCCCCCGACCTCAGAATCCTGATGCGGTAGTCCCTGGCCCCGCCTTCCGCTTCGATGGATGGGTTTCCGCGGAAGCAGACGATGTGGACCGGGACGCCCGTGTCCATCATCTTTACGTAGGAGCTCAGGAGGTCGACCTCTCCCACCCTGTCATAGAAGTCGAACGCGAAGGACTGGAAGCCGTCGGTAGCCAGAAAGCTAAAGGTGTGCGTGGCCCCGGAGCGGCCGACGAGGGTAGGCGGCTCGACGACCTGAAGCCCGGCCCGGGTAGCCGCGACCTTCACCATAAGGCGTTCCAGCTCCATCAAGTCTCGGTGTCGGTTACAACGAGTCCCGGTCGCTACTTAATTCTAGAGAATTTCCAGTTCAGTTGCCCGGCCGGCAGAGAGGAAGGCGGGAGGAAAAGAGTTTGACCTGGGCTTCGCCTATTCCGCCGTAGTCTCTATGAGCATCTGCTCGAAGGAGCTGACAAGGGTTTCCGGGCTCAGGATCTTCAGTTCCAGGTCCCTCGCCAGGAGTTCAGCCTCGGGCGAAGGGACGCCCTTCAGGCATACAACCTGGATTATGGCGCCCGTGTCGAATTTCTTTATGGCGGACTTCAGGAGCTCAATCTCTCCAACCGTGTCATAGAAGTCGAACCCGAATGATCCTGATTCGTCGCTTGCCAGGAAGCTGAATCTGTGGGTAACACCAGAACGCCCCGTCAACAGTGGTGGGTCCGCCACATGAAGGCCCGCTTTCGCTGCCGCTACCCTGAGCTCTAAGCGTTCTAGCTCCACTAAGCTACACCTTTCGGGCTCTGGCGAAGGCTCAAAGCTAATAAGCTTTCAGGATTTGCAATCCTTTTCAGCGCTGAAGAAGGGTCTGCCCGACCAACGCGAACATTATCGGACTTCGGGTATCGGTCAGGACAATAGCCTGACTCCACGGACTGGAAGGGGGCTAGAACGCGTCGTTATGAGATTGCACGGTCGAGTTCAGGCTTATAGAGTCGGCCATCTAAGGCGCTCCCGACTGCAGGAAGTGCGTAATCCTGACTGGTCGTGTTGCGGGCCAAGATCGCCTCATTGACTGGACGTAGTGGCTCCCGAGAGGCCGGAGAAAGAAGGGGGAGGTACAGCGCATCTCAGAAAGACCTCCAAGGTTGCGTCCGAGGGGCAGGGGAAGAGAGGAAGGCTCATAAGCAGTGTCCCCGTCTGGAGTCCATGGAGTACCTAAGGCTCGGCCGGTCCGGCCTCAAAGTTTCGCGAATCTGCCTCGGGTGCATGTCGTTCGGGGGCGGAGCCGACTGGATGGCCGATGAAGAATCGGCGAACCAAGTGCTGAAGCGCGCCTGGGACCTCGGGGTCAACTTCTTCGACACGGCGAACGTCTATTCGAAAGGGAAGTCAGAGGAGATACTTGGAAAGTTCCTCGGCGGCTCACGCGAGGACGCGGTAGTGGCCACGAAGGTCCGCGGAGAGATGGGGTCCGGGGTCAACAAGAGCGGCCTGTCGAGGAAGCACATAATGTGGCAGGCGCAGGAGTCCCTTCGCAGGCTCAGGACAGGTTACATAGACCTCTACCAGATCCACAGGTGGGACTACGAGACGCCCATAGAAGAGACGCTTTCCGCCCTGACCGACCTGGTTCGGGAGGGCAAGACTCACTACATCGGCGCGTCCAGCATGTGGTCCTGGCAGCTTGCGAAGGCGCTCTACGTCAGCGAAATGAAGGGCCACGCAAGATTCGTCAGCATGCAGAACCTGTACAATCTTCTGTACCGCGAAGAAGAAAGAGAGATGATTCCCCTTTGCAAGTCGGAGGGAATCGCGCTGATTCCCTGGAGCCCTACGGCCGGGGGCTTCCTTTCGGGCAAGTACCTCGCTGACGGAAGGCTCGTGACCACCGAGAGGGACAGTGCCAGGGTGGCCCCGGGCACGGCAGGGCATGCCAGGTACGTCGGAAGACCGCAGAACGACCAGATCGTCAGCAGGGTAGTAGAAGTCTCCAAGAGAAATGGGATCACCCCCAACCAGGTCGCGCTTGCCTGGCTGCTCTTGAAAGGAGTGACGTCACCGATAATAGGCACGTCGAAGGTGAACCACCTGGAAGAGATGGTCGAGTCGGTCAATGTGAAGATTTCTGAGGAGGACGCGAAGTACCTGGAAGAGCCGTATCTGGCTCAGCCCGTGAGCGGTCACAGCTGAGCGCCCGGACAGGTTCCGGTCGAGCGGGGGATGAGCAAGCCCAAGCGCGGCCTACGCGAGAATGACCGGCGCCAGCCAGAACGGATGCAAGGGGCAGTCTACGCTTTAATAACGCAGCAAGCGGCGAATGGCGAGGGGCTGCGAAGAACATGCTCCGACGAAGGGCAGCGCCTTGAGTTCTCCTGACTTAGAAGGGCTTCTGAACGAGGTGGCCAAACTCGACCAGGACCCGTACTCGGGAAGGCTGTTTACATACGTCTACGAAACGGGCGACAAGAGAATCAGAGAGGTCGCCAACCGGGCGCTGCTGAAGTTCTACGACAGGAACGCCCTCGACTTCACGGTGTTCAAGAGTGCCGTGTATTTCGAGAGAGAGCTAGTCAAGTTCGCCAGGGAACTCTTGCACGGCGACGAAGACGTCCTCGGTACCTACTCCTACGGGGGGACGGAGAGCATAATGCTCGCCGTAAAGGCGGCGCGGGACTACTTTCGGAAGGTTCGCGGCATGCAAGTCGTACCGGAGCTGGTGATTCCATCGTCTGCCCACCCGTCGTTCGAAAAAGCCGCGGAGTACATGGGGCTCCGCGTTCGGAAGGTGCCGATCAGCGCGGTGGACAAGAAGGCCGACACAGAGAAGCTCAAGGAGGCCGTCGGGGATTCCACGGCCTTGGTCGCGGCGTCGGCCCCGAACTTCCCCTACGGGACCATCGACCCCATAAAGGACATTGCAGACTTCCTGAAGGACAAGCATACGCTGTTCCACGTCGACGCCTGCGTTGGCGGTTACATTCTGCCCTTCTTTGAGATGTCGGGAGAAAGGGTCGACGCCTTTGATTTCAGAGCCGAGGGCGTGACCTCGATGTCGCTCGACGCCCACAAGTACGGCTACGCTCCAAAGGGCTCTTCCCTGCTTCTCTTCAGAAACCCTGAGCTGAAGAAGGAATGCACGTACGTGAACGTGTCCTGGCCGAGCTACACCTTCGTCAACACGACACTGCTGTCGTCGCGGTCAGTTGGCCCCATGGCCGCGGCCTGGGCGGTCCAGTCATACCTGGGCAAGGCTGGCTACCTGAAACTTGCAGGGCAGGTTCTCTCCGCAAGGAACCGGATTAGGGATGGGCTCGGGGGCCTCGGGTTCAAGCCCACAGCCCCCGTCGAGTCCAGCATACTTTCCCTGTGCAACGAAGAAGCCGACCTGCTGGTGTTCGTCCTCGCCATGAAGATGAAGGGGTGGCATTTCGAACTCCAGAGGAGGATCGAGGGCCTCGTCCCCTACAACATACACATGACAATCACCCCTGTCCACGACGCCGTCGCCCAGTCGTTCGTCGAGGATTCACAAGAGTCTCTGAAGTCCCCCGCGCCGAGGCAGGTGGCGGAAACGGTCCGTAAACTGTCAGAGGGAAGATTGGAGGAACTCCTCTACCTGGTCAAGCGGGGAGAAGTCGACTCTGCTTCCATCGTGAAGATGCTGGAAGCCATCCCTGAAGAGACAGCACGTGAACTCGCGAAAGAGATTGTAAACGGCATGTTCAAATGAAAACCAAGCTCCTGTTTCTTGGATTCGTCCTAATCGTTTTCGCGTCCCAGGCTATCTGGGTAACCTTCTCGCCGATACTCACGTATGCGTCAAGGGACCTGGGCGTCTCCGTCACCGTGCTCGGGTTTTTCGCAATCGCATATCCCATCTTCTTCCTGGTCTTCACGGTGCCTTCGGGCATCCTGATTGACAGGGACCTCAGGAAATGGTTCCTGTTCGGCGGCGTGGTAACGTTTGCTGGCGGCTCCCTCCGCGTCGTGATGCCAGACAGCTTTTCCTGGCTGCTCGCCTGTCAGCTGCTTGGGGCCCTCGGCCAGCCCTTCCTCCTCAACGCCTTTGTTCCGTACGCCTCCCGTCTGTATGAGAAGAGCAGACCGCTCGTGGTGTCCGTCCTGAGCTTCTCGATGTACCTGGGGACCGTAGTCGCTCTCGCCATCGGACTGCAGCTCTACGAGGCCGGAGGAATCATGATGGTCTCATTGCCGGTGGCCGCCGTCTCGCTGGTGGGAATCATCCTCATCCTGGCCGGCAGCGGCGCCGTCACGAACTCCCAACAGGTCGCAAGGCGCAACATCAGGGACGAGATGAAATCGATAATCAGGCGCCGCGACCTCTGGATACTCGGCATGGTGCTGGGGCTGGGAGTAGCCGTGTTCGACAACATCTCCACCTGGCTCCAGCCTGTACTGCAGACGGTCGGGTTGGGCCAGATTGCGGGCCTGGCCGTGGCTGCCACGATTCTGAGCGGGCTCGTGGGGGTCGTGCTCATCCCGAACGTGATAGCGGCAAGAAACAAGAGGACGCCATATCTCAGGGCCATCGTCCTGGTCGTCTTCCTTTCGTTCCTGACTCTGTCGTTCCTGACGTCGGAGCTGTCCATATTCGCCCTGCTTGCCCTAAGCGGCCTCCTGATGCTGCCGGCTTACCCGATAATCATGGATTGGATCGGCAGGTTCCACGAGAAGGAGGTACAGGGCGCAGCTACCGGGTTCATGTCGCTTGTCAGCAGGGTCCTTACATCGGCTTTCACCATACTGGCGGTATTTGTGATTCAGGGCGCGCAGGTGTACTTCACTTATCTCGCAGTGCTGATTCTCGGCGCCGCGGTCTTCGTCTTCCTGCTCCCCAAGGACGCTAATCTCGCCAGTTGAGAGCCATGCCGAAGGTCGCCTCCCGCATCGGGAGCCCCGACGAATGGGGCCCGCGCCCGACCCGACTTGAGCACACGGCCGGTGGCTCGGTTACTGCTTCCTGGTATCCTTGGCAATCAGGACAAATGCTACGGCCAGGATTACCAGAAAGAATCCAACGAGAGGGAACGCAATCGCGAAGATGATCGCTCCCGCTCCCAAGAGAAGGGCCAGCCAGAAGTGTTGCGTGACGAAGTCTCCGATGCTCAACGCCTTCGTGCCAGAGTCCTTTGGAACCATTACGTCCATGTGTCTATTGGAGTAGACAGAAGGATAAACGAAATTGCAAAATCTATCTCCGCTCGGGCGAGATGGTTGATGAATGCGGCCGTGCCTTCGTCCCCGTTCGCTTTGGACGACGCCTAGGCTAGGCCCAGTCTCTTGAGGAGGTCGAGGTACCTAGGGTCGTTGCGGACCTGATCCATGTCCCTGTCCCATTGGACGTCCAGCAGTGAAGTCTCCCTCTTGGAGTATGCTACTTCTAACCACTCGAACCCCTTGTCGACGTTGCCGAGGTAGAAATGCAGGTCCGCGATTTCTGTCGCGTTGACATTGAACTCCCGAGCCTGAGTTTCCAGCTCAGGAAGAAGTCTCCTGACCGTCTCCACGTCGTCCCTGAAGTATGCGGTGACTGCCTCAATGAACGTCATTACCCCTGGGAGGACGCCCTCCATGTACTGGGCATATGCCTCTGCTTCTCGTCTCATCTCGTCATACATCCTCATCTTACCGTAGACGGCAGCCATCTGCCCATGAGCGCTCATGGCGCCCAGTTCCAAGGCCTTCATGTAAGACACGAGCGCTCTGGGGAAGTCTTGCCTCGAGTAGTAGTAGTCACCGTGGTTCAGGTTGATTATCGGAGACAGCGGGTCCAACTCCACTGCCTTCTCTATCTCCCTCAAAGCTTCATCCCATCTCAGTTCGGAGCGTAGGATCGAGAAGTACCATTGATGAGCGGTGGCGTAGCTCGGCTTGAGCTCAATGGCCCTTCTGTACTCGATCTCTGCACCCTGGAGGTCGAACTCCTCCTTAAGCACGAACGCCTTCGTGGTATGCGCTTCGGCTAGCCCGGGGTCAATACTCAGAGCTCTCTCCACCATCGCCTTGGCCCTCGCGAGGTTCGCCTCGGGGTCGACTTTCCAATTGCTTCGCATGAGCACGGCGCAATCAGCTTGCCCTACGTACCCCAGAGCGAAGCCAGGGTCCTCCTGTGTCGCCTGCTCAAAGTACTCGGCGGCTTTCTTTAGGTCATCCATCCCCCTCTTGTTCCAGAGGAATCTGCCTCTGAGATAGAGCGAATGGGCGGCAGTGCTCTCGGTAGGCTTCCTCTCCATGCGCTCTGCTTCGTGGGAAAGTATCCGTACGCGGAGCGCGTCGGCCACCCGCTTCGCCACATCGCTCTGCACCTCGAAGATGTCGTCCAGGTTCCGGTCATAGTTCTGAGCCCACACGTGCCTGTCGCTCGCCACGTCGACGAGCTGCGCAGTTACCCGAATCCTGTTACCGGCCTTTCTGAAACTTCCTTCCAGGACTGAGCCCACCTCGAGCTCCCTTCCAATTTCTTTCACCTTCTTGGTCGTGCCCTTGTAACCCATCACCGACGTCCTAGAGATAACGCTCAGCCCGCTGATTCCTGATACGGTTGAAATCACCTCCTCTGTCATCCCGTCAGCGAAGAACCCGTCGTTTGGGTCGACGCTGAAACTGGCGAAGGGCAGGATTGCTATCCTGTTGGTCGGGAATGAAGGGCTGTCAGCAGGCGCGAATTGCTCCCACGGGAGCCCGACCTTGAAGACTTCTACCGGCTCGCCCACGTTCTTCAGCTCTCTCCTGCCGATGCTCGAAAGGGGGAACTCGAACTTGTTCTTGATGTTGTCGTAGACCTGCCGGGAAACGCAGATTCCGCCCGGGACGGCGAGAGGCTCTATCCTCGAAGCTACGTTCACCGCGTCCCCGTAGACGTCGCCCTGGGCGTGAATGACATCGCCGACGTGCACACCAATCCTGATTTTGACCTGCTTCTCCGAGGCGCGGTCGGAGTTGATCTCCTGCATCGACTGCTGGATGTCGAAGGCGCACCGGACGGCTTCTAGGGCGCTTGTGAACTCCACGAGAAAGGCGTCTCCAATGGTCTTGACTTCGGTCCCATTGTGCTTCGGGAAGAAGGGCCTGATGAGGTTCCTGTGCTCCTCCAGGAGTCGCATCGCGAGGGCTTCGTCCCTCTGGGAAAGAGAAGTGAAGCCAGCGATGTCCGTAAACATTATCGCGGCGAGTCTTCGCTCGCCATCTGACGCCTGAGTCACTGACGTGCCAGAAATGACTCGGCCATAAAACGGTTTTGCGATGATTCCGAGGATGCCCAGCGGAGACTTCCGCCCCGTTTGGTACGGCGCCCGGGGCATTCCGAGTCGGACCACTTCTGCAAGGCTGAGTTCGAGATATCAATAGCCCGGCGAGGGTCTGCACCGAGGATGGGGTCGGAAGCACTCCGTGGTTGTAATCAGCCCAGGTCGAGCCTCTTTACGAGGTCGAGGTAGCGAGGGTCGTTGCGGAGGCCGTCCAGTTCTGGCCAATGCGTGATGTCCCCTCCCTCCTTCCTCGAATAGGAGCGTTCAAGCCATTCGAACCCCTTGTCGTTATCGCCCACGCAGAAGTAGGCTCTCGCGACTTGCGATGCATCAGGCCCCATCTCTTTCCCGAAGTGGGCCTCCAACTCGGGGAGGAGTCTTCTGCATGTCTGCCTGTCGTTCTCGTAGTAGGCGGTGTAGAAGTCGGCATAGGTCCTGGCAAAGGACCAAGAGCCCTGTTCGAGTTCCACCCAAGCTGCGAACTCGCGCTTCATGTCGTCGAACATCTTCATTCTCCCATAAATTTCAGCTACCACAGCATGCCCTCCCGTTACCCCCAGCTCGATGGCCCTCTTGTACAGCTCCAGCGCCCTCCCGTAGTCTCTTCTGTCCTCGTAGAACCACGCGTGCCAGACGTTGAGTTGCGGCGACAGGGGGTCGAGTTGAAGGGCTTTATCTATCTGCGCGAGGGCTTCCTCCCACTTGGACTTGGCAAGCAGCCACTGGAAGTACCAGCCATGGGCCACCGCGTAGCTCGGCTTCAGCTCAATCGCCTTCTTCAGCTCCCTCTCCGCATCCTCGAACGAGTCAAGATGTAACCCTCTTGACGCGTGCGCTTCGGCAAGTTCCGGGTCGAGTTCGAGGGCCTTGGTTATCAACTCCTCATACCTTTTCAGGTTGGCTTCGCGCTCGACGTCGTACGTGTGGCCAAGCACGTCGTGGCATCCCGCCTGCCCCACGTAGCCAAGAGCGAAGCGCGGATCCTCCGCGACCGCCTGCTCGAAGAACCTGAGGGCGGTCTTGACGTTCTCCTTCGACTCCCCCGCGCTGTGCATGTACCTCAAATTGAAGTAGTGCATTCCCTTCAGGTAGAGGGTGTAGGCCGAGGTACTTTCCGTGGGCTTCTTCTCTATTCGTTCCCTTTCGGGCGAGAGGATTCTCACTCTTAGGGCATCCGCTACTTGCTTGGCCACATCGCTTTGCACTTCGAAGATGTCGTCAAGGTTCTTGTCGTAGTTCTGGGCCCAGAGATGTCTGTCTCTGGCGACATCAATCAGCTGAGTAGTGACACGTATCTTGTCTCCCGCCTTCCTGAAGCTCCCTTCGAGGACCGACCCGACTTCGAGTTCTCTTCCAATTTCCTTCACCTTCTTCGTCGTTCCCTTGTATCCCATCACAGAGGTTCTGGAAACGACCTCCAGGCCGCTGATTCCCGAGATGGTGGAGATGACCTCCTCCGTCATGCCGTCTGCGAAGTATGCATCGTCTGGATTGGAGCTGAAGCTGGTGAAAGGTAGGATTGCAACCCTGTTCGCCGGGTAAGGTGTTGCCTCCCTTGACGCAGGTTGCTCCCACGGCATCTGCACTGAATAAACCTGAACAGGCCTGCTGACGTTCTTCAGGGTCTTCTCTCCAAGAGAGAGTATGGGAAGGTCGAACTTGTTCTGCACCTGGTCGTAGACCTGCTGGGAGACGCAAATCCCCTCTGGTCCTGCAATCGGGTATATCCTCGACGCTATGTTGACCGCGTCGCCGAAGACATCGCCTCCCT
>DASPOB010000072.1:0-40641 GCA_035626235.1 Nitrososphaerales archaeon
GACCAGGCCGGACGACGAGATAATGCAAGCGGCATTGGAAAAGGCCTTCCGGGTGTTCAAGAGGAACGGCTTGGAAATGGACTCCGCAGCATTCGCAGAGCGAGATAGGGAGGTTTTCTCCAGGTACGCGGAGATAGAGGCTGCAGAGAAGAGGGACATCCCCGATCTACTGAAGTGCCGGGAACTGGCGGGTCTCGTACTTGCCAAGCTGCCAGCCATGAAGCGAG
The DNA here is from genome assembly GCA_035626235.1 of Nitrososphaerales archaeon. Lineage (GTDB taxonomy): Archaea > Thermoproteota > Nitrososphaeria > Nitrososphaerales > Gagatemarchaeaceae > DATFYP01. The sequence continues at coordinate 228 of DASPOB010000072.1, forward strand.
CGATGGTGGCCACCGAGGCAAACGCGGCCTTTTGGAACCAGGTCGCCGAGTGTTACAGGCTGCGGACCGGTGCGGTGTCCTCCCTTAGACGGCTGAAAGCAATGGGACGGCTGATGGCCATCATCTCCAACCACCATGATGGAGGTGCGCTGCGAAGGCACCTTGTCGATCTCAAAATCTCCCCATACTTCTCGGGAGTCCTGGCGTCTTCGGAGTTGCATTATCGTAAGCCAGACTCTCGGATCTTCAGACTATGCGCAGCCATGCTCTCCGTAGACCCGAGCGAGTCTGTCTTCGTCGGCGACTCGCCTGTCAACGACATTGTAGGGGCGAAGCGTGCCGGAATGCTGACGATCATGATGCTGAATTCCAGCCAGGCGCCAAACCACGGGGGGTCGACCGCGGCGGAGCCAGACTACGCTGTGTCGGATCTGCGCGAGGTTCCTGAAATCGTGAAGCGAGTGAATCACGCTGCCTCTGTGTGCCCGTGATCTGACGAGAAGGCGGTGTCAGTAGGGAACCTGCCTGCTGGGCCCCGGCGGGCTACACTCGCAAGAGCTTGACCATCTTGATCTTCCTTTCTCGTTCGAATCCCTTTGCCATCTCAGAAATCTGCTTCCCCTCGCCCGCTAGCACGAACACTTCAATGCAGTCCTCCTGCGAGACCCGGCAGTGGATGTGCGTCTTGACTACATCTCCGTAACTGTGCTTCAGCCTGGTTACTGGCTCCTCATCTTCGCTTGCGTGGCCGACCACGACGACGGCATTGGTCTTCCCGCTCAGGGCGTTCTTGTCCTTGGTGTCCTCGAGAAGCAACCTGATGGCGGCCCGCATGAGTTCCGACCTCCCCGCGAAGCCCACGGACTCCTGAATCTCGTCCATCGCCTTCACCATCTGGTCGGGGAGCGAAAGGCTTACGATTGGCACGCCGCTGGGCTTCTTATTAACAAGATAAATGCTTTCCCGCATCAATTATTAGATATTAACAGGTTGCTTGATAAAGGGGGCCACGCTCCCGTGTGCGAATGAATCGGCGCTTGGTGGTCATGCTGGCTTTGGCGCTGGTGTTGTTCCTATCTGCGGCCGCCTATCTCTGGTACTCATCTTCGAACGGTACGGCGCGGACTAGTCCAGGTCCTGTTGGCGCGATTCAGGTTGTTGCGGCAGAGAACTTCTGGGGGAGCTTGGCCTCACAGGTTGGGGGAACGCGCGTCCACGTGTTGAGCATAGTCAGCGATCCGAACGCGGACCCCCACGAATACGAGAGCAACGCGGCAGATGCCCGGGCCATGGCCAACGCCAGCCTGGTGATTGTCAACGGCGCGGGTTACGATACTTGGGCGCTTTCACTGGTAGCGGCGGATAACAACCCGCAGCAGACCATCCTGAACGTGCAGGAACTGATAGGGCAGCAGGTCGGGGCGAACCCTCATTTCTGGTACAGCCCCTACTATGTCAACGACACGGTGGCGGCAATCTACAAAGACCTGGTCAAGATTGACCCCACCGACGCCGCGTACTTTCGCCAGCAGTATGCCAGCCTGAATTCCTCGCTCTGGCAGTCGTACATGAGCGAGGAGGTCTACATCAGAAATCACTACTCGGGGGTCCCGGTCGCGTCCACAGAGAGCATCTTCGTCTACATGGCGAACGCCACCGGTTTGAACGTCATCTCACCCCCATCCTTCATGGACGCCGTGGCTGAAGGGAACGACCCTCCCGCGCAGAGCGTTGCCCAGTTCGAGAACCTCCTGGCGGGAGGGAACTCGAGCGTTCGGGTCCTCGTATACAACGAGCAGACCGTGACACCGCTCACGCAGAGCATCAAGGCGCTGGCTGCCCAGGACCAGATCCCCGTGATTGGCGTCACGGAAACCATACAGCCGCCCAACTACACCTTCCAAGCTTGGATGCAGGGCGAAGTAGCAAGCCTCACCAACGCACTTAACGCACAGCAGCTGGGACAATAGCGGATGGAGGCCACCGGAGCGCAGCCTGCCTCTCGCGAAGGCGGTTCGACGATTGCGGTTTCAGAGGACATGTCGGCGGGCTACTCGGGAAAGGCGGTGTGGAAGGATGCGAATTTCGAAATCAGAAAGGGGGAGTTCGTGGCTGTCATCGGGCCCAACGGGGCGGGGAAGACGACGCTGTTCCGCCTCCTGCTCGGTCTACAGCGTCCGCTGGCGGGGAGAATCAGCGTGTTCGGCGCCGAACCCAAGAGGGGGAGTTCCCGGATTGGATATGTCCCCCAGCAACACACCATAGACGACGAGTCGCACATAGAGTCCCTGGAGCTGGTCCGTCTTGGGTCCTCTGGCAAGAAGTGGGGATTCAACCTCTTCTCCCACGACGACACCAAGGCCGCATTCTCTGCGCTGGAAAGCGTGAGGGCCACCGACCTGGCCCACCGGCCCCTCGCCGAACTCTCCGGAGGCGAGCTTCAGAGGATATTCCTCGCCGAGGCGCTGGTAAGCGAGCCCGACCTCCTGCTGCTCGACGAGCCCCTCTCGAACCTCGACATCAAGCGCGAAGGAGACCTCCTGTGGCTGATCAACAACATTGTAAGGTCCCGCAGTGTCGCAGCGCTTTTGATAGCCCACAACATCAACCCGCTCCTTCCGTACCTGGACAAGGTGATCTACATCGCGAACGGCAAGGTGGCCAGCGGGAAGCCTGACGAGGTGCTCACGTCGGAAGGACTGAGCGCCCTGTACAACACCCACGTCGAGGTGCTGCGGGATTCGAGGGGTAACCTCGCCATAGTGGGCATCGAGGGGCACCACGGGGACGTGGAATAGAGTGGCCTTCAGTCCGAACCTAATCGCGGACATGCAGCAGGTGTGGCACTACCAATTCATGCAGCATGCATTCGAAGCAGGGACGGTGGTCGCGGTCGTGGCGGGTATAATGGGATACTTCGTCGTCCTGAGGCGTTCGACATTCGTCGCTCACGCCTTCTCCGAAATCGGTTTCGCTGGGGCCGCAGGGGCGATTCTCGTCTCCGTCCCGGCGATTGTCGGCATGCTCCTCGGCTCGAGCGTCGGAGGCACCGGCATAGCCCTGCTCAGCCGCCGGTCCTCGCACCGGGACCTCTACATCGGAATCGTCCTTGCGTTCTCGTTGGGCCTCGGCCTGCTTTTCATAAGCCTCTACACCGGCTACGCCACTGAAGCTTACTCGATCCTTTTCGGGGAAATCCTCGGGATCTCCTCCAACGATGTCCTGCTGACCCTCGCCCTGTCGGTTGCGGTTCTCATCGGCGTCGGCCTGATCTACAGGCCTCTCCTCTTCTCATCGCTTGACGAGAAGGTCGCCGAGGCGAAGGGCCTTCCCATGACTTTTATCGAAATCGCCTTCCTGCTGCTCGTCGCCGTCGCCGTGTCGGTTTCAATCCAGGTGACAGGCGTCCTGCTGATCTTCTCCCTTATGGTTACACCGGCAGCGACCGCTCAGCATCTGGCCAGTCGACCGCGGCGGGTAATCGTCCTCTCAGCAATCATTGCCCTGGCGGCGACCTGGACGGGCCTCTTTGTGGCTTTCTACGAGCCGTACCCCGTGAGCTTCTTCGTCACTGCCATCGTCTTCTCACTATACCTCATAGTTAGGGTGTTCCACCGCAAGATTGTGGGCCCGGAGGAATCGCAGGGTAAGCGGACAGGGGAGCGGCCGAGGATTCATGTCGGGACGGTCGCCCACGAAGCGAGCAGGGTCGAACCCGCTCCAGGCTGAAGCGGCGGAGCTCACCCAAAGGCCTCGTCCTGGACTGATTCAGGATCGGAGGGAATGGGACTTCAGAGTAATGAGCCCTCGGGATTCGAGGCGTCTCGTCACTGGTGGTGATGCGAGTCCGCTGAGAGAGGGGCTTCCTCTCCAAAGGCTTCCGACTTCGTGCTCTGATCGGGCCTAACCAGCTGACGCTCGACTCCGAGACCCGGACAGGTTTCACGGGGACGCAGGAGTGTCAAGGACAGGAACGACCTTGGGGCCTTCCTGACTCACGGCTGTCCGAGCCCAAGATGTATACACGATCGGCTGTTCTGTTGGCGCAGGAAAGCGACTTCTTATGGGACTGTGAAGGCTGTTATCTGGACTTTGAAGGCGAAAGGCGTCGTCGCCCCGTTCACGGTTGTCGAGCCTGCGATGTCCACGTAGGTCGGCAGTTCGGAACTCGACCCGCTTGGTATCCCCTCGGACAGGTTGTACGCCGTGAGCGTGGTGGTTTCTCCGCTGCAGCGCTGAATGGTCTCTGGTAGCGAATTCGCGACGTAGTTCATCACTGTGAACGTGCTGGTTCCAATCGTTACGGTCGAGGTTCCGTTGGAGTGGAAGAGGTTGGAGTACGTAGACTGGTCCTGAACAAATCCCAGGACAGAAGCAACATCAGCGAAGTACTCCTGGACTTCGCTGCTAGCCTGCGCACCTGTAATATTTCCCTTGGGGCTACTTATGGCCAAGGTCGTCCCGTTCTTGAGAAGCCACGCCGTGAACTGGTGGGTCTTGTTGGCGACGTACTGCATGTTCACGGTGTAAGTCGTTGAGGTCACTGCCGCTACCGTGTAAGTAAAGCTGAACGTCCGACTCTTGGTCATGGTGCTGGTGTTTCCAGAAAAACTCAAGGTCATGGATGGATAGGCATTCAGTTGCGGGACCAGTGCCAGAATGGTCGAGACCGAAGAGTTGGTCGTAGCCAAGGGACACGTTGCCGTGGACGTCGGAGTCGTGGAGCTTGACAATGAGGTGACCGTTGCACTGGCAGTCGAGGGAGGAGTCGTCGCAGGCGGTGAGGTCGACTCAAGCGTGCTCGAAAATGAGGCCGACGTCGTATTCGGCGCTGTAGTCACACCGGACGACGGAGCTGAGGTCAGGTAATACGCCCCGACCGCCACGACCACTATCACCACCAGGACAGCAACGATGACCACACGACTAATGGCGCTCCTCTTGAGCTTCAAAGGCGTACGGGCCTCCTGGGCAAGGTATTAGGCAATATTCCCTAATCACCTGCTCGGCGTTGATCACGTCGCAGTCGCCTGTCCCTTGGTCTCCGCGACGAAATCTGCGTTAGTGCTTGCTACGCCTGCTCCAGGCGCAGGTCCTTAGGATGGTCTTGAGACCTAGGGTACGCAGATTGGACGGCCCTGGGAGGGATTTGAACCCTCGATCGAGAGGTGTCCGCACCTGCGTTCCACAGCCTCCTATGCTAACCAAGCTGCACCACCAGGGCCACCGAGTGCGGCTGACCGCCCGCCTGCCCAGTCTTCTTAAAGCGTTTTCAGATTTCAGTGCAGCGCCCGCTTGATTTCGTCAAAGTCGGGGAGCGTCCCGGGGTTCGGGGCCACCCACTTGTAACGAACCGTTCCCTCCCCGTCCACGACGAAGATGGCCCTGTTGGCGGAGACGTACCCGTCCACTCCGCCGAGGTTTTTCCACACCACGCCATATTTCTCCACAACTTCCCTCTTGAAGTCGCAGAGCAGGGGGAAGGTAAGGCCGTTCTTCTCCGCGAACGCCTTCTGGGCGAAGGGCGCGTCCACCGATATTCCCACGACGCTCCCCTTCAGGCTCTCCAGGTCCTGAAGCATGTCCCTGAATGTGCACATCTCTTGAGTGCATACGCCCGTGAATGCTCCGGGGAAGAAGGCCAGGACTGTCCTCCGCCCCTTCATGAGGAATTCCGCGAGGGTCCGCGCCTTCTTATCCGCGTCGTACAGTGTGAAATTTGGAGCCTTTTGTCCGACTTCGGTCAAGCTGAGACAGGTCCTCGGAGGGTGTTATAAAATTCCAGCGCCGGACAGGGCCCAAGGAGCCCTGCAGCCACCGAATCTTTCAAGAGGAGCCACGTGCCCCAGGGGGTCAGCAAGTTGCCCCCGAACAGTCCCATGCTCAGGAGGCTCCCCGGTTTGTCTCCGGAGGAGATGGCCCGCTACCAGCGGCAAATGGTGCTTCCCGAGGTGGGCGTCGCCGGACAGCGTCGGCTGAAGTCGTCCTCGGTCCTCATCGTTGGGGTCGGGGGCTTGGGGACCCCCGCCGCGACATACCTGGCGGCTGCTGGCGTCGGCAGGATAGGGCTGGTGGACGGCGACACCGTCGAGAGGTCGAACCTTCAAAGGCAAGTCCTCTTTGCGGAGTCCCACGTCGGGCGCCTGAAGGCCGATGTCGTCAAGGCCCGGCTGTCCGAAGTCAACCCGAACATAGACGCAGTCTCCTTACCAAGAAGGCTCGACTCCACAAACGCCCTGAAGATCATCCGCGGGTTCGACGTCGTGGTCGACGCGACTGACAACCTTCCGAGTCGCTACCTGATCAGCGACGCCTGCCTCCTAGCAGGAAAGCTTGATGTGTATGCCAGCGCGGCCAGGTTCGACGGGCAGGCATCCGTCTTCTGCGCGCCCGACGGCCCCTGCTACAGGTGCCTGCACCCTCGACCTCCGCCCCCTGAAAGCGTTGAATCGTGCGAGGAGGCGGGAGTGCTCGGCGTGGTCCCGGGGTTGATGGGGCTCGTGCAGGCTGCTCAGGCAATCAACATTCTTCTTGGAACAGGATCTTCTCTCGTTGGGCGGCTCCTTGTGTTCAGCAGCCAAAGCTCCACATTCGAGGAACTGCGAATCAGGAAGAATCCGAGCTGTCCGGCGTGCGGGCAAGACCCCACCGTGAAACGGCTCGTCGACTACGATGAGTTCTGCGGCACGAAGGCGGCGGCCGGCAGGGCGTTCGACATCGAGCCGCTCGAACTCGAGGCTTCTATCAACCGGGGAGAAAGGCCGATTCTCCTCGATGTCAGGGAGGCGGATGAGTACGATATATGCCATCTTAAGGGCGCCAGACTCATTCCACTCGCGCAGATTCCCCAGAGGTTGAACGAGCTCGACCCTGACCAGGCCATCGTAGTCTATTGCCACTACGGCGTCAGGAGCGTCAAGGCTACCGAACTCCTCAGGAATGCTGGCTATCGGAGGGCGGCGAACCTGAAGGGAGGGATTGAGGCCTGGCGCCAGCAGGTAGACCCCGAAATCCCCGAATACTGACACCTGCTCATCTGTCCCCGGGCGCCGCTGGATGGTTCTCGCCTCGGCGCTTGAATCCCGGCGCGCTCGCTGGGTGTCCCAGCATCCGCCCGCGACGGCCTTCTTCAACTGGAGGGCAACGGCATTCGGTGCAGCTGCGGAACCCGTCCTATGCAGTGCGACCAAGCCGTGCAGAGATTCTCTAAGGATTCGGGAGTAATTCTGGAAATCCACTAAATAGCCGAAGCTGTTCGGAGCAACCGTGGAAACGCCAGCCAGTCCGAAGGGCTCGCGACTGCAGGGCTACGTCATAGTGGCGGTGGCGGTGCTTCTCCTGACGGCGGCGTTCGTTTACTACGCTGCTGCGCAGCCTGGCCCCGACGGATACTCTTCGAGCATCTCGAGTCTCCAGAGCCAGCTTTCGAGCGCGCAGAGCCAAATCGCAAGCGTCCAGAATCAGATAGGGAGTGTCCAGCTGTCGAATCAGGCACTTCAGGCGGAGCTGGCCGCATTGAAGGCCCATTCGAACTCATCTTCGGGGCTGACCGCCGTCAAGATCTATTCAGACGCCAAACCCAGCGTCGTCACCGTTCAGGGTATCGAGACGACGATCATTAGCACATTCTTCGGGCCCGTCACATCGGTGTCGACTATCTTGGGTTCTGGTTTCGTCGTCTCCTACAGCAATTCTTCCTACGTCGTCACCAATTTCCACGTGGTGGACGGGGTGTCCAACCTGACGGCGACCTTCTCGGACGGCAATTCGTACCCAGCCAAGGTCGTCGGGTCGGATCCCTACAGCGACATGGCAGTGCTTTCCCTCCAGGCGCCCGCAAGCGAGTTTGCGCCCCTCACCCTGGCAGGCCCTGGCCAGGAGGCGGCCGTAGGGGACGCCGTGTACGCGATCGGCAATCCCTTCGGGCTATCGGGGTCCATGACCTACGGAATTGTTAGCCAGACAGGAAGGACGATCACGGAGTCGACCAGCAACGTTTCGATATCCGACATCGTCCAGTTCAGCGCTCCGATCAATCCCGGGAACTCCGGGGGACCGCTGCTCGACTCGAGCGGGATCGTGGTTGGTATGACAACGGCCGCCGTGACCAATTCGCAAGGGCTCGGCTTCGCCATCCCCTCGGACACGATTCTTCGCGAGTTGCCTTATCTCGTCTCTGGCGGCTCATACCGCCTCCACCCGTACCTGGGCATCTCGGGAGTTGACATGAGCTACCAACTCGCACTCGCCGCCAAGACGAATGTGACATACGGCATCATGGTGGAGCAGGTGGCGGCCGGCAGCCCTGCGGCCACGGCCGGGATTCACGCCGGCAGCTCGACGGTGGTAATCGCGGGGACTACCTACCTTGTGGGCGGGGACATGATTGTCAGCGTGAACGGTACGAAGGTCCTGAACCAGGACGGGCTGGCTGCTTACCTGGAAGAAAACACAACCTCTGGACAGAAGATTCAGCTCGGGATAGTCAGGTCCGGAAACCCCGTCACTTTGACCGTCACCCTCGGCACTCTGCCGGGCCAATGAGTGGGGGCTGCAACCTTGAAACAGCAGGGTGTAAGAGTCGGAGGGAAGAGGGGGCTGGGCGGCAGTCCGACGCGCTCCTCGTCCGCGTACGGAACGATATTGTTATTGCCTTCACCCAAGGCCGTGGGCGCTGCCGTGGACGCGTTCGAGAGGCTCCTGTGGTGGCTCTTCGCCGGCAGCGTCGGAGGAAGCACCAGGGCCCGCGTTGTCTATGCCATCAAGGAGGAACCGAGAAATGCTCAGCAACTTTCGGAGCGGCTCAAGCTCGACTACACCACCGTCAAGCACCACCTGAAGGTTCTCACCCAGAATCACATAGTGCTTACAGAGGGGAACTCATACGGCAAGCTGTATTTCCTGACTGACGCGATGGAGTCTCACTGGGCCAAGCTAGAGGAGATACTTGAAAGGAGCCGGAAGCGGGGGGTGAGATGATTGGGGACTCCTGAAAGTCAGCCGGGAAGGAAGGCGCCTTCCAAACTTTGGGTGCCCTTCGTCATAGTAGTCGGGGTTCTCCTCGGAATCACGATTTCGTTCGCTATCCCGGCGCCCTTCGAGCGGTATGAATTCGCGCCATTTGTCCTTGACCCCGTTTTCATCCTTCACGTGGTCCTCTCGACCGTCAGCATCACCCTGCTCGTGGCGCTACTCGTAGTCTATCTGGGGGTATACTCCAAGACGCAGGCGAACTTCGCCCTCGGGATCAACATAGTGCTCGCTGCGCTGTTGGCAGAGTCCCTCCTGGAGTATCCTATCTTCCTCGGGCTCATTAGCAGGTTCCCGGTAGGGCACGGACCCTTCTTGGATTCGGCAGACATCTTCACGATCATAGCCTTCACCGTATTCCTCTATCTGAGCCTCGAATAGACGCGCCAATTCCCGCCCCTGAGAGCGCAGATCCCGTAGGCAAACTCGCCCACAGCTTCTTGCAAGGATTCGCTAAAGATTCTGGAACCTTCTCGGAAATCTGCTATAAGCCAAGGCCATTCTCCCCTCCCCGACAAGCATTGGTTAGCAAGCTCGTCCTAACGAGCGTCGCGCTCGTCGCCGTCGGACTCGTACTCATCGTGATTAGCGACCCGCTCCTGAGGGCGGTCACCGCCACGGGAGGATTCACGCCTGGCAGCGGTGGCTTCACCGGGAATTTCACCAGGGGCAACTTCACAGCAGGCTCGTTTCCCACCACCTTCCGGCGGGCCGGCGGATTCGGACTGGGGAGTCTCACTGCACTCGAGTCCCTGGCGGGAATCGGCCTGGTCGCCGCTGGGCTGCTCCTTGAGGTCTTCTCCATCTTCATCCGTGCGAGACCAGTGAAGCCGGCGGCCTAGGGAGGAAGGATTTTGCGCCCCGAGATCGGCACGGACACACCGTCAGCGGTCCAAGCGGTCGACCTCGTAAAGAGATACGGAACAGGCCCTGACGCTACATTCGCGCTGCGGGGCGTCAGTTTCATCATCCACAAGGGAGAGTTCATGGCGATAATCGGGCCGTCCGGGTCCGGGAAGACGACCCTCCTGAATCTTCTGGGTGCGCTTGACAGGCCAACATCCGGGAAGGTATTCATCGACGGCATCGACATCTCCAAGCTTCCGAACGCTGAACTCGCCCGGGTCAGGAACAGCAAGCTGGGCTTCGTCTTCCAAGACTTCAACATCATTTCGAGGATGTCGGCTCTCGAAAACGTCGAACTCCCCCTTCTCATCAAGGGGGTTCAGAAGGACAAGCGGCGGGAGCGCGTGATGTCGCTCCTGGACCGGTTCGGTCTGGCTTCGAAGGCCGAGAGAAACGTCAACAAGCTCAGCGGAGGAGAGCGGCAGCGTGTCGCCGTCGCCCGAGCACTGGCCAGCGACCCCGCAATAATCCTCGCAGACGAGCCGACGGGCAACTTGGACACGAGGAACACCGAGGTCATGATGGAGTTCATGAAGCAGCTCAACGTCGAATTCGGAAAGACCGTCGTAATCATCACCCACAACCCAGACGTCGCGAACAGGGCAGAAAGGATAATCGCGATCAGGGACGGCGCCGTCGAAAGGGAGGAGATTGTGAATTGAAGGCCCGCATGCTCGTCGCCGTGGGCGTCCTGATTCTCATCTTGCTGACCTCAATCCCCGCCAGGGGTGCCTCGAGCTCAGCCCCGTTCACGGTTGTAAGCGCCAGCTGGGGGACTGGCGCCAAGCCCATCGAGGCGGCCCCGGGAGTCGCCGACGTCCCACTCACGGTGACGGTCGAGTATCAGGGAGACATGGAAGCGCAATCCGTGAGGGGGCTTCTCCAGCTAGGTGCCGCCACCATCAACAAACAGGTGGTTGCCGGCTTTTCCGACATATACGGGAACACGACGGCCACGGCTTCGGTTTTTTCAATCGGGGTCGGGAGCACCTTCGCCCTCACCTACTTCATTGACATAGCCAACACTACAAGAGTCGGAGCATATTCAATTCCGATTCAACTCCAGTGGACCGAATCGACCACTGGAAATCCGACCTACCAAGCGCAGTCCGCCGCAATTTCTCTGACCATGCTCGGAATCCCCAACTTGGTCTTTGGGGCCTCACCGCTCGCACTCGTTCCCGGCCGAGTGAACACCGTTTCACTGACGGCGAGCAACCCAGGGTCCGGTGCTGCGTCGCAAATCGCAATCTCGGATTCAGCAACGGGCGTGAGCGTTTTGAACCCAATCTTCGAGGTAGCGTCCTTGGCGCCGGGCCAGTCGACGTCGATGAGTGTGGGGCTCTACGTCCCCGCGTCGCTTTCGGGAGCCTCGGTGACAATGACCGTGTCGGCGACATACTACGACGCCTACGGCAGCTCCCAGACCGCCAGTCAGGCGATAGGCCTCTACACCGATCGCGCTTCCCCGCCCGTGCTCAGCTTCGAAGCGCTGTCGGACTCTGTCGAGGCTGGGCAGAATTCCACTATACCAGTCACCCTAAGGAATCTAGGCTCCGGAGTGGTCTCCGACATCCACACTCAGATTACATCTTCGGGCCAGTCCAGCGTACTTGACCAGTTCCCCATCATCGGAAGCTTGGAACCGAACGCTTCGGCCACGGCCGACATCGGCATATACGTCCCGCAGAACTTGGCAGGGGCCCCGCTCACCCTCACCTTCACTTCTTCCTACACCGATGAGTACGGCAACGCCGGCACATACTCCCAGACGGTCGGTCTCTACTCCGCAAACACGACTACCACCCTGCCGAGCACTCTGGTCTCCGTAAGACCCCTGAGGAGCCAAGTCAGCGTGGGGACGCAGTCCGACATCGCGTTTCTGGTCGAGGACGCCGGACCCGACTCACTGATTTCCCCAGTCCTATCGCTGGCTGTACCTTCCCCGCTGGTCGTCACGCAGAACTCGACCTATCCCATCCAGGGAGGGATCCTCCGACCTGGGCAAGCCGTTGTCTACGAGGCAGTGGTCGGTTCCAGCACGAGTTCCACTCCGGGGTACTACTCGGCGTCTGTGACCGTGAACTACTTGGACAGCTCAGGGAGCCTGAAGAGCGCGAGCTTCTCCTCGGGCCTCGTTCTCTCCGGGAAGGTTGACCTGATCATCCAAGATCCGCAGGTCACGCAGGGCAGCTCCACCTTGGTCGTCACTGGTACCATTCTCAACGAGGGCTTTTCAAGCGCCTACTACGCCAGCGTGACTGGTTCCCTCGCCGGCGCAAAGGGCTCCAGTCAACCAGACTACCTAGGCGAAGTGGACCCCAACACCCCTCTCCCGTTCAGCGTCACGATAAACTACACGCCAAAGGCCACTGCAAACCTCCCGGCCAACATCACGGTCAACATAAGCTACCAGGACAGCCTCGGCTTAGCTGGGCAGCAGCTCTCGAAGGTACCGACCACGCTCGAGTCGGCAGAACAGCTTCTGCAGAGCCAAGTTTCGACCTCGTCATCCTCGTCCTCGTCAGGATCCAGCGCTCTCACGTATCTTGAATACGGCGTCATAGCCGCACTGGTGGTCGTTGCTCTCGTCGGTGCCATTTACATCCGCAGAAACAGGGCGGGGGCAATCGACAGCGAAGCGGCGAGCAATCACAAAGCTGACCACGAAGTGATTTGAAGCGACGGTGAGTCTCGACTGCGCCCCACAGATCTGTTCAAGTTCTCGACGAAAGCGCTGACCGAGAGGAAGCTGAAGGCAATACTTACGATCGTGGGCATAATGATTGGCCCGGCGACGATAGTCTCTCTCGTAGGAGCCACGCAGGGTTACACGAACGCTGCGACGAGCAGGTTCGCCAGTCTTGGCGCGACAACGATTCTGGTCAGTCCCGTAGGCCGCGGCGTGACCCTTACTACCGCCGACGTTTCGACCATTCAGGGCCTCTCCGGGGTCTCATACGTGCTCCCGTACTATCAAATCAGCGGTCAGATTACACAGGGAGGCCAGACTGTCGGAGTCGAGATAATCGCGACGAACCTCACGGAGCTAAGTCATGTTCTCCCGACACTGTCGCTTTCCCAGGGCTCCATACCCGCTTCTACGGATCCGGTGGGGGCCGCCGTGGGCTATTCGGTCGCGTACCCGGACATTACCGGCGCCACAAACGTCACTCTGAACACGGTCCTGGCAGTCTCCAGCGTCGGGAGATCGTCCTTCGCCATCGGCGGTGGTGGCGGTGGCGTGTTCTTCTTTTCGGCCGGCGTCCAACCTAGCACGACCGCGACCGGGCACTCGTTCGTAGTGACGGGCATCTACTCCGAGTTCGGGCAGGGATTCGGGATCAATCCTGACACCTCCGTCTTCATCCCTCTGTCGTCCGGCCAACTGATTCTGCACAGCGTAGACTACAGTGGCCTGATGGTCGTCGCTTCCAACGCGAGCGCCGTCACTCCGGTGATCACAGAGATCACGAACCTCTATGGTCAGGACGTGAGGACCACAAGCGTCAGCTCCCTCCTCACTTCGATCGAGTCCGTGACATCGGGGACGACGACCTTGCTCGAAGCGGTGGCTGGGACATCGGTGCTGGTGGCCTTCATCGGCATAATGACCACGATGCTCACTTCTGTGATAGAGAGGACGAAGGAGATCGGAATCCTGAAGGCTCTGGGCACGAGCAGTCGCGGAATAATGCTCACCTTCCTCGCTGAGTCCCTCGTCACCGGAATCCTCGGCGGGGTCGCCGGCGCGGCGGCCGGAGTCGGGCTTTCCTACGTGGTGATATCCCTGCTCAGCAGGTCGTCTCTGGCGCTGGGAGCAGGCGCTGGCGGGGGGTTTGCGGGTGGCGGATTCGCCTTACGGGCAGGGTCGGCAGGGCCGCGCGCGGTCTCCTCTGTCTCCGCCGCTTCTGCGGCTTCCTCGACCACTCTCAACATTGCGCCGGCCATCAGCCCCGAGGTGGTCGCCCTGGCGGTGCTCCTGGCTGTGGCCGTGGGCATCTTCGGAGGCCTGATCCCCGCCTGGAGGGCCTCGAGGATGAACCCGGTCGAGGCACTAAGAAGGTCGTAAACGGCAGGACCGTCACCGCGCGCCGATAGGCCCACTGCTCTGCTAGACGTGTCCATACAGGTCAGAGAGCCGGACTAGCCCTTCCGAGCCATCTCACCTACGTAGAACGGTCCCCCACGGCCGGACCAAAGCGAACCTTGGAATGACCGCGCTCGTCTTCAGTTCGCTACCACCTTCCCCGGCCCGAATGATGGACGCAGAGGCTGCCTTCCCGTAAGCGCCAAGGGTCCGGGGTCGACGCTCCTATGTGCTCCGCTGCTGGCGAGATGACGCGTTGGCTGGAAAGCAAAGGAACCAGGAGGGCCTACTGCCTGGGATTGCCCGTCTCTCTCCTAGAGAAGTTCTCTTCGAAAGCATCCACATCCTTGAAGTACGAAGTGACCATCTCCACGGCGGCAGGGTTGCTGTAGGCCTCCGGTGCGGGCTTGTCGATGAGCGCGACAATCCTCCTAGCCGCCTCGTCAGCGGACTCGACCCTCGCCTGGCCCAAGAAGCCTCCCGCTCTCACGGTGAGCCCCGGGCCTGCTATTTGGTGGAAGGGGGTATCGACCACCCCTGGCATCATCACTGAGACATGAATCCCTGGATACTTCGACTTCAGGTCCATCCTCAGGTTTGCGCTGAGGACGTTGACGGCGCTCTTGGCGGCGCTGTAGATTGAGCGGTAGGGGGTGAATGGAACCCTCCCCAGGAACGACGAGACGTTGATGATGTGGCCCTCCCCACGCTCCTTGAAGTGGGGTAGTATCGCCTGCATCCCGTAGATGACTGACATCAGGACGACGTCTATGGTGCTTCTCACGTCCTCTTCGGTAAGGTCTTCGACGCGCCTGTTGATTCCCCTCCCTGCATTGTTGACCCACACGTCAACCCTGCCGTACTCCTTGAGCGCAGCGTCCCTGAGACGCTCAACGTCGCCTCTCTTGGTCACGTCGGTGGCAACTGCCAGGGCTCTGCTCCCCGATTCGGTTGCCACGTTCCTGAGCAGCGGCTCCCGTCTGGCTCCAAGGGCGAGCAGCTCCCCCCTGGCCCCGAGTTGCCTGGCGAGAGCAGCCCCAATACCGCTGCTCGCGCCGGTGATCACCACGACTTTTCCGGCCATTGTCTATCCTCGGGCATCAATCGGAGACGGGCCTAAAAAGTATCTTTCCCCGAGTCGCTCGCGGTCACCTGCTCGCGAGATAGTCGTCAATTCGTCGCTGGAGGTCTGAGTTCACTTCGGCGACCGGCCGCCCGCCGTCAATTCTGACTATTCCGTATTTGGGCCCCATCGCCTCGAATTCCCTTGCTATCCCCCTCTGATACAGGACGAACGATTCGAAAAGGTCGTCGGAGAGGCCCATGTCGGCCCCTGATTCATAATAGTCCAGCGAACCATACTTCTGGAAGACCCTGTGGAAGAGTTCCTCGGGCGGGACGTCCAGGTAGAACACGAGGTCGGGCTTGGTTGCGAACCCGAACAGGTCGTGGGACCACGCTCTGGGAATGCCCCTGACGCTGCTTCTCGCCATGAGAGTGTAGATGTAGCGGTCGGCGAGGACGACGTATCCTGCGTGGAGTGCCGGGATTATCTTGTGTTCCAACTGGTCGGCGAAGTCGGCAGCATAGAACAGAGCTAGGGTCTTCTTCCCAAGAGGCAGCTTGTGCTTGGCTTCGAGAATCCCGGAGCCTATCAGCTCGGAGCGCTTGAGGCCGGTAGTGATGACCGCGTGCCCCTCGGCCTCAAGCCTGCTCGTTACCAGGTCGATTTGGGTGCTCCTCCCGGACCCGTCGGGCCCCTCGACGACTACCAGGCTCCCCTTCGATTCGACCTTCTTCAAATACGAGATTCCCTCGCCGTAGAATCTGAGGGGACGAGGAGTGACCTCTCTGACGGTCACCTCCGTCTGACCTCCTTTTCCGTGCCGATTCCGGGCTCCGGTGACACCTTCGACGGGGTCGTCAGTCTGGAGACATGCTGCCTCATCAGCTCCTGCTGTCTCTCGATGTCGAGGGTACCGTCGATGACCACGAGCCTGTCCCTCTGCACCATCGATTCGTACTGTTCGACTATCCTGCTCTGGAAGATCCGGTAGCTTTCGTATTCATCGTTGCTCAGGTTGAGGTCCATCCCAGCCTCATAATACTTCAGCTTCGGCCGCCCCTCCAGAATCCTGTCCATGGCCACGTCAGGGGCCACGCGAAAATAGAATGCAGCGTCTGGGGGGACGGCGAAGGAGTAGACCTTCCGGACCCAGGCAGCACTGCACCCCCTCACCACGTCGCGCGCGAAGGCGGTGTAGACGTATCTGTCGGCCAGGACAAAGTATCCTGCCTCGAGCAAAGGCGAGATGTTCCTCTCGTACCTGTCGGCGAAGTCCGTCGCGTGGAGAAGGCTGAACGTCGTGGGCGTGAGAAGCGCCTTCTTCTTACCTTTAGAAGTGATCTCCTTCACTACGTCGGAGGAGTTCCACTCCGTGAAGAAGACCCTGAGGCCGAGACTCCGGAGCCACTTGTCGAGGAGGTGGAGCTGAGTGGTCTTCCCGGACCCGTCTATCCCTTCGACAACCACGAGTCTTCCGCGGAGGCCAGTAGGGCCCCCCACGGAGCCGACGCTCTTTTTCGCCAAGTCAGCTCTCGGCCCTCGGAGACTCAGCTCGGCGCTCCTTCTCCTTGGCGCTGACGACGATTGCAACAGGCCGCTTGATCGATGCCGACAGTGTCATCGCAGCCGTCTTCGCGAGCTCGAGGGGGAAGGGGAATTCGCTCTCCACGACACCGATTCTTAGGCCTCCCGTATAGGCCACCTTGACGTGCGCCCCGGACCTGTCGAGAATCTCCAGGAGCCTCAAGACAGCCCCCATCTTCTTTACCGATTTGAGGTCTTCGCGCGTCAGCATGGCACCGTACTTCCTCATGAGCCAGTTCGCTGTCCTCGGCCGACGCGCCTTGACCAAGGACATCGCCATGAACAGCTGATTCTCGTGGCTGATTGGAAGGTCTTCGTTCATCAAGATTCCGAACAGACTGCCGGAGCTCGCTTCCACGCTCTCCTGCGACCGGCCTCTCTCCACGGCCGTCAGCAGCAGGGCCCGCTGGCGCCCGTCGATTATATTGTTCCGCTCCAGGCACTGGGCGACATCCCCTCCACTCACCCGAAGCTGCATGCCCTCACGGGCGGCCATGCGTTCGAACTCTTCCACATGCGCCATGCTGAGGGACGTGCGCGCCCCGCGTTCGAGGAATTCGGCAAGGAGGCCATCCCTAAGGCCATGGGTGCTGACCGTCATCCTTGAAAAACCGAGGCGTTTCATCACTAGCCTAACGACGAGTCCCCCCGCCGCTATGGTCCCCGACCTGGTTTCACCTATGGCGTCGGTTTCATCTAGCTCGTCCTTCCGCAGCCTGAAGAACTCTCGGCTCATCTGCTGGACCATGTCGTAGTCGATTACATAGTTGTGAATCTTGTCGAATGGGTAGTTGGTGGCGTGCTGGGCGTACCTGGCCATTGCCCTGACCGTCCCCCCAGTCCCGACCAGCACAGTGTCCCTGTCCAGGCCCAGCTCGCTCCTCGACGGAAGAAGCTGGGAGATGCGCTTAACCATCTTGGCCCGACCCTTCCGCGAATACTCCCCATCCTCTCCTGCGTGGAGCGACGAGAGCCTCAGAACCCCTAACGGCAACGACAGTATTTTTCGCACACGTAGCCTTTCAGCATAGGTCATCTGAATGCTGCCGCCTCCGAGGTCGAAGAACAGGGCAGTGGGGGCGGGGACCGACCTCGCCGCCCCAATGAACCCATACAGGGCTTCTTCGTTCCCAGTCAGCAGGCGCATTCTCAGCCCAGTCTCCTCCTCTGCGAGCCGCAGGAACTCATCCCTGTCTGCCGCCTCTCGGACCGGGCTTGTTCCGACCAGCAGGATGTGCTTGATTGAATCGAGCATCGCGGCCTCGCGGCAGAGTCGAATCGCTTCTATCGTCCGAGAGACTTGCTCTCTTCCGAGAAACCCCGTCCTGTCGAGCCCTTCGCCCAGCCTGGCCATCACCCCTAGCTGGCCATAGGCCGTGGCGAGGCCGTTGGGCTCTATCTTGTACTTGACCATTTTCAGGGAGTTGAATCCAACGTCGATTACCGCGACCTTCATTCAGCTTTCATTCTCCCTTTCAGACCCTCTCGTCCTCGAAAACGTACTAGCCGGCGAATCGGGCTCAAGCAAGTTTCCTAATCTGCTTAGGCGTTAGGAGCCATCTGAGTTCACCGCTGATACGGGGGGTGAATGCGGTGACCGACAGCTTCGCAATGCCGCTCTTCTTCAGCGCTATTCTGACTCCCGCCTGGGTCCAAGCGCCTTTGCTGATGACTTCGCCGATCGTCGTGGTCAGGTAGGGCTCATGGCCAACGCAGAGAACGTAGCCGGCCCTGAGGTTGGCGAGCCTTCTGTAGAGCGCCTCCCTATCACCTTCCGGGGCGAGTTCCCCCCACTCTTCCGCCGCGCCTTTTCTCTTCAATGCCTTGCTCACAATGGCGGCTGACTCTTTCGCACGCCTGACCGGGCTGGTTGCGACCACGTCGAACTCGAACCCCGCCTCTTCCAGGGCTTCACCGACCCTCTTCATCTCCTCTCTGCCCGCGACAGTCAGTGACCTTCCACGGTCCCTTGACGCTATCGCCATCCTTTTTCCCGCTTCGGCGTGCCTGAGGAGGTAGAGGTCCGTTCAGGCCACCTCCCGCTGAATGCAGAAAGCAAGAAGGAGCATGCCTCATCCACTCCATTTACCAGTATATCAGTGGAACCTACCGCAAATATGGTGACCAAGCGAACCTATAGTGAAACCGCCCCTGTCAGTTGTGGCGCACTTGGTCGTGGGACGAAGACCGCCGTCTTTTTCTTTCAGGGGAATGGCCACCCGCCGTGGCCATCAGCGGACCAAGCTCGAAGGCGTTCGTGAGGATGTATCTGCGGAGGACGAAAGGCCTGCTCGAACTCGCGGACGGCTTCACCGGGAGTCTTTCGCCGGACGCAGTCCACGACCTGAGGGTCTCCGCCAGAAGGGCACAAGTCCTATGCAGGTTGTTGCCCAAGGTCTGCCGGAGGTCTGAAGAGCAGGAGAGGTTCGCCGGGGTCCTGAGCTCCCTCCTCAAGGCCACATCCAGAATACGCGACCTTGATACATTGACGCTGACGCTGGAGCGTGCGAGAGGGTCGTTGCCTGCCGAGCTCTTCCACGTCCTGAACCGCGAACGGGAAAACTCTCTGCGCGGAGCAGTGCGAGCGATCGAGGCGGTCTCGATGTCCAGTCCCCCAGGCGTCGAATCGTCACAAATCGATGCCAAGAAGCTCGCCGTCAGGTTCAGGAAGCGAGCCGACAGGCGCGCAAAAGTCATTGGAGAGCTGGTGGGCAAGGTGCTGGCAGACGAATCGAGGGTTGCAGACCTTCACGCGCTCCGCAAGGAGTCGAAGAAACTGAGGTACCTCCTGGAGCTGTCGGAGGGGCGGCCCCCCGAGCTTTCCGTGCTCGAAGCCTGGCAGGAGTCCTTGGGCGCGATTCACGACCTCGATGTCGCCATCAACTACCTTCGGCGCAGCCGCGTGCGGCTTCCGAAGCAGGACATAATCGCCAAACTCGAGCGGAGCAGGCACCGCGGCTACAAGGGATTTACGAGGCGATACGAAGAAGACACGGCCGCGGCGCGGCTGCCGGCTATTCTGCTCACCGCTCCTACCTAGCTTCTGCCATACCTGAGATTGAGCTCTGCCGGATTGGGTTAGCACTTTCGCGGCGCTGCTGCTCGAGGCTCATTCCCCAATCAAGTATTGGGAAGCATTACGCCACTATCTTCCCAGACGAATCGGTATTTAGAGAACCCGAGGCCTGCTTGTGGGCTGAGTAAGTAGTTCTAATGCTAGTCAGACAGGAGAAGGAAAGGAGGAAGGTCCAGATCTCGGGGAAGTCGTCTTGCATGGTGGCGCTCCCGAAGAAGTGGGTCAGGGAAATGGGGCTCCAACAAGGTTCGGAGGTCACGATCACCAAGCTCAATTTCACGTCACTCCTCGTGAATGCCCAGCCCGAGGCTCCCCAGGGGGGCGGCCTGGAGGCCTTCCTAGAGGTGAATGCAGACGACCCCCCTGAAAGAATCTTCAGGAAGATCGTGTCTCTCTACGTCCTCGGCTTCAGCAGGATGACAATCGAGGGCTCGAGGGGTTTCCTGAGCTCGCCGAAGAAGCTAGTCCTGAAGGAACTCATCAGGAGGCACCTCATCGGGGCCGAAGGAGTCGCTGAATCGAGGGACAGGATGACGGTACACGTTCTTCTCGGATACTCGGAACTCAGCGTCGAGAACGCACTGAAGAAGATGTTGCTCATCGTCGACTCACTCGGGAAGGACGCCGTCCAGGCCCTGGAGAGCATCGACCCTTCCCTTATTGAGGCGACCTCCGAAAGGCAGGACGAAGTCGGAAGGTTCGGCCTCTATGTAGTCAGGCAGCTCAACCTGTCGCTCAATCAAGGGGTCCTCCCTGACCTCCGTCTGGAGAACCAAGACACTCTCGGCTACATACTCGTAGCGAGGACCATCGAGCGTATTGCATCACACGTCGGGAGCCTCACGACAACCGTAAGCGCCCTCGACGGGCCAATCTCGAAGCCCATGGTGCAGAAGCTGGCGTCGATGACCGAGACCGCCTGCAATCTCGTCGACGAAGCCCTGCTTTCCTTGTTCAAGAGGGACCACGAAGGCGCTGATTCTGTCGTGGAGAAGTCAAAGGCGTTCGTCGAAAGGGAAGTGGAGTCCATACGGTCGCTTGACGGAAGCGACAGCCAGACCTACTACACCCTTCACGCCCTTATGGACTCCCAGAAGAGGGTCGCTGAATACGCCCGAGACGTCGCCGAGATAGTCCTGGACATGACCGTGGAGCGAACACTCAAGGAGAAGGAGCAGGAGCAGGCGGCGCCCCAAATAATCTACGCCTGAGAGCAGTCTGAAAGTGCCTTCAATCTAGGGTGCGCACGCGCGAACCCGCCTTTCAGGTAGGGCGTCGGGTAGTTTCATAAGGGGGCCTGCGGGCGGATGCCGACTCTAAGGTAGTGTCCTATGCAATACAAGTGGGTGGCGCTGTCTAACACCACAATCGGGACCCTGATGGCGTCCCTTGACGGGACCATCGTCCTGATTTCACTGCCGGCCATCTTCAACGGGATCAAAATCGACCCCCTGAGCTCGTTCCAGTATCTCCTCTGGATCCTCTTCGGGTACAGCGTATG
The DNA here is from genome assembly GCA_035626235.1 of Nitrososphaerales archaeon. Classification (GTDB taxonomy): domain Archaea; phylum Thermoproteota; class Nitrososphaeria; order Nitrososphaerales; family Gagatemarchaeaceae; genus DATFYP01. The sequence continues at coordinate 21,481 of DASPOB010000072.1, forward strand.
CACCTCGACCCTCCTCGTGACCTTCGGGAGAATATCCGACATGTTCGGCAGGGTCAGGCTGTACAACCTCGGCTTCGCGGTGTTCACCGTGGGAACCCTCCTCGCCTTCCTGACCCCTAACACGGGGGACCTGGGTGCCCTGGAGCTCATCATCTTCAGGATAGTGCAGGGGGTGGGCGGCGCATTCCTCTTCGCCAACGGAGCCGCGATAATCACCGATGCCTTCCCCGAGAACGAGAGGGGCCAGGCGCTGGGGATCAACATGGTGTCCGTGCTGGCGGGGTCTCTCATCGGCCTCGTGATGGGCGGCGTCCTGGCCTACTACAACTGGAGGTACATCTTCCTCGTCAGCGTCCCCGTGGGCATCTTCGGCACCGTCTGGTCCTACTCAAAGCTCAAGGAGGTCGGAAGAATCAACAGGAATCAGAAGCTGGACGCCTGGGGCAACGTGACCTTCGCCGTCGGGTTGACCCTGCTCCTGGTGGGGGTGACCTATGGCCTCCTCCCCTACGGCAGCTCCAGCATGGGATGGGGCAACCCATGGGTGATATCCACACTAATCGCCGGAGCGGCGCTCCTCGCCGCATTCCCCTTCATCGAGACCAGGGTCGAGTCGCCAATGTTCAGGTTGGATCTCTTCAGGGACGAGACCTTCAGCGCGGGGAACGTGGCCGGCTTCTTGGCCGCCATGGGGCGCGGCGGGGTCCAGATAATGCTGATAGTGCTGCTTCAGGGCATCTGGCTTCCGTTGCACGGGTACAGCTACTCTTCTACCCCGTTTTGGTCTGGAATCTACATCACGCCCATGCTGCTCGGATTTGTCGTGATCGGACCTCTGAGCGGTAGGCTTTCCGACAGGCACGGGGCGCGGGGGCTCGCGACTCTCGGCATGCTGATCACCACGGTGACCTTTCTGCTCCTCTCAGCCCTGCCCTACGACTTCGTCTTCTGGCAGTTCGGGCTAATCCTATTCGTGATGGGCGTCGGCGGTGGCCTCTTCGCGTCGCCCAACACGGTCTCGATAATGAATTCCGCCCCTCCCGAGCACAGGGGAGCGGCGTCTGGGATGCGCGCGACCCTCCAGAACGTGGGACAGACTGCGAGCACGGCTGTCTTCTTCACCATCGTCCTTTCGGCGCTTTCGGGGAGCCTGCCCTCGGCCCTGAGCTCCGCGGTCACGAGCGCCGGAGCCGCGCAGTTAGCCCCCGTCTTCACGAGCATACCGCCGACCGGCGCACTTTTCGCGGCGTTCCTGGGCTACAACCCCGTAGGTTCAATTCTTGCGGACCCCAGAGTTGCGCAGCTCGCCGGCTCCATTCCTCAGTCCGTCACCCTGTACCTGACCGGCCAGACATTCTTTCCCACTGCCATAGCGCCTGCCTTCATGTCTTCGCTCAGGGAGGCCTTCTACCTGGGCGCTGCTCTATCGCTGGTTGCCGCAGTTGCCTCAGTGTTGAGGGGGAAGGCCAAGACTGCAGCCTGGGCGGTCAGAGTCGCAGAGAAAGAAGGCGCCATCGAGACCTCAGGGGCCTAGGCGGCATCGGTGCCTGGCGCAGCACCCGGTCCGCGAGCCGAACCGGTCCGTCCTCTTTCGAAGGCGCTGTGCAGGCTCTCGAGGCCATGCGGGGACGCCAGAATTCATTGTCCGCCTGGACACGTAGGCTTGCCGGTAGCTCCGATGTCTTCTATCGTCACGACCCTTCAGGCCCCGCGGCCGGCGGCTGGCTGGCGGTCAGCCTCCAAGCCAGCCAGGCCATCGGGGTGATGGCGACGTAAGCCAGAAGCGTCCCCCACCAGACTCCCACGTCGATGAACAGGTACCTAACCGCGAACCCGAAGGGGACGATGGTGAGCATGCCCACCGTGATGAACGACTTCGCGAGGGAGCGCGAGAACTCCAGACCTTGGGCGCGGCTGGTCACGTAGAGGGAAGACGTCCATATCGCAGGGGTCGCTATGAACAATCCACCCACCAGAGGCCCGGCCGTGATGCTGAGGAGCACGACCCCCGCCACGACACAGCCTCCTAGCGTGCCGCGCAGGACTACCCGCCGGACATCGAACGGCGTCGGCACTGGAGGGACGCTCTTGATCCCTGCCAGTCTCAGGGCGGTGTACACAGCGGAAGCCGACACTACGCTCATGGCCACCGACAGGATAAAGTCGTTGAGGCCGGACAGCACGACGAGGACCGTCAACAGGAGCCACAGCGACAGGGCTAGGGTCATCCTCGGCCCGAATCTCAAGCGCGCAGGGAGTGCGTAGAACAGCAGGAAGGCGAAGGTAACGCTGAAGCTGAGCGGGAAGCCAACAGCCGCTTGGACGGCCGCAGCCTGCGTCTGAGTCCACCCGATGAAGAGAAGGCTCACCGGACCAGTCGAAGGCAGGCCGCCGGCGAATCCTGCACGGCCCGCTCCGAAGGCGTCTGCGACGGTGGTCACAGCCGCTACCACGAGCCAGCCCGACCCAAAGGCGAGGAGCAATCGCAGGAACAGGATGTCCGCTGGCATGTCAGTCAGATTCTCCCGCCTGTGCGAATCGCCTTAAGTCTTAGTGACCAACTGGCGAATCAGTCGGCAGCGATTCCGCCTGAGGGTCCAAAAACTGATTAGGGCCGAGCAGCAAGGCGCCCATTCATGAATCACCAAGACGAGTACAGGGTCATCGCCGAGTTCTCGATGCACCCGCTGGGCGAGGGGACGAGCCTGAGCAGGTACGTCAGGTCGGCACTGGATGAGCTTAGGAAGGCTAAGAGTGTCAGGCTCTCGGTCAACCCGATGGGGACCGTCATCGAAGCGAAGAGCCTGCAGGAGATATTCGCGGCCGTCCAGGCGGCGCACGAGAGGGTCTTCAAGGAGGGCGCGTCGAGGGTCGCCTTCACGCTGGCGGTGGACGACAGACGGGACAAGAGGAGAAGGATGGAAGACAAGGTCTCCGCAGTGTCATAGCGAGCGGCATTTTCGGGTCTAAACCCTGGTGGGATTCCCCACCGTCCAAGGCAGGTCGACCGAGAACACTTCCATGGGCAGTTCGAGGTTCTTGGCCTCTCGCTTCCCAATCTCCGTCAGATGGTTCCCGAGCTTGTTCCAGACCTGGTCGAACACCTGGCGGGTGATGCAGATCCCTCCAGGCTCTGCAATAGAGTAGACCCTGCTCGCTATGTTCACGGCGTCGCCCAGGATGTCCGAGCCCTTTCTCTCGACATCCCCGACGTGAATGCCGACGCGCACCAGCATTCGGTCGCCTTCGGGGACCTGCTGGTTCCTTTCGTGCATGCCCCGCTGGACTTCGATCGCGCACTGGCAGGCCTCCAAAGCGCTCGTGAATTCCAGCATGAACGCGTCGCCTATCGTCTTCACCTCTCTTCCGTGAAACCTGGGGAGCGACCGCCTGGTGACCACCCGGTAGTCCTCAAGCAGGCCGAGCGCGTGTTTCTCGTTCTTCTGAGTGAGTGACGTGAAGCCGACAACATCAGAGAACATGATGGCTGCGAGGCCTCTGCTCGGCGTCTCCTCGAAGGTCTCCAAGTACGCGTTCATCCGCCAGTAGGTTTCCAGGAACTCGACTCCCCGGGGGGTCGAGGTGTACACGGTTTCTCCATCCGTCGTGTTCCGCCTCAGCAGCCCGAAGGCCGCGAGGTCGTCCATCATCGGCTTCAATCGGTCGAGCGGAACCCCTACGCCGTAGGAGACCCTTGTGATTCTGCCGCCTCCCGGATTCCTACGCACCACCTCCAGAATCGTGGCGTAGATGTCCGTTTTCGAACGCCTGAGAGACTTGCTGCTCGTCCTCCCACCCTATCCCTTCGAGCACTGCCTCCTACAGCGGGAAACTAGGAAGCCGGTCTGTCTTCTCCGGCGGGTCCCTGTGGCGGACCCTTTCTCCCTCTCGAAGCTCCTTGGTGTAGACCAATCTGTCAACGACGCAATTGTCCCCGATGTCCGCCTTCTCCGCGTACACGTTACCCATCCTCGTCCCGCCATCGACCTCCAGGTCAACACAGTACACGTCCTGCACCTGGGCTGACCTCCCTATCCTGACTCGGCCTCCGACCAGAGCTCCGAAGCAGCGCGCTCCGTTTCCGAGCTCGACCGAATCGGCCTTGAAACCCTGGCTAGTCTCCACCCTGCCGCCTACCTCCGCCCTGCCTGTGAGCACGGCTTTCAGCGCCTTGAGGATCCCACCGACTTCGGCGTCTACCCCAGATAACACCCCCCCTATCTCGGCCACCCCTCCGACCTGGAGCCTGTCCTCCATCTGAAGGTCGCCCGTGACCCTGATCTTCCCGCCGACCTCGGCGGACCTTACCCAAAGGCCGCCGTTGATCTCCGCCACGCCGCCGACCCGGACCTCCTCGCACTTCAGGTCCCCGTCTGACCTTAGCTTGCCCCCCACTTCCACCGTCTTGCCCTCCCCCCCGCGCAGCTCTACGATTCCGCCGGTGTCGATCTTGTCGAAGTGCAGCACCTTGGCTGACACGAACTTCCCGCCGACGTCTATGTCCCCTACCGCTTCTCCTCCCCCTACGCTCGCCGTCCCGCCTACGTCGAGGCGCTGCAGCCTGATGCTCCCGCTGGCGTCGAAGGACCCGCCTGCGTCCACAGAATCGGCGGTGACGTCGCCCTGCACGTCAATCGAGCCTCCGACATCGACCTTGTGGGCTTCAAGCGAGCCTCCCACTGACAACTTACCGCCCACATCAACATCTTCCGCCTTGACGGTGCCCCTGGTGTAGAGCGCCTCCTCGACGTCGATCCTGCCCCGAACCGTGAGGTCCCCGCTGACCCGGGCAAGCCCGTCTCTCGACTCCAGCGAGAGACAGTCGAAGTCGCAATCGATCTCTACACTGCCTTCGAACTCGGCTCTGCCTGAGACAGACACGGCTCGGCCGTCGGCTGCGCGGATGGTGACGTGGTCGCCCGCCCTCAGGTCACCCTCGACCCTACCTAGCTCCGCCACCTCTCCTTCGCGGATCCGCGTTTCTTGCATGAGCGCAGGAGGGTCAGCGTTCCGTAATATAGTTGGCTCACCTGTGGTAATCACCAAGGGTGACACCTTTCGTTTCACGTCTTTCGATCGTGGGACGTGGCCGGGGGCAGCTTCACCCTTAATTCGTCGCCCGGCTCACCCTCTGCCGTTCACCGTTGCCTGGAAACCCTCTGATCAAAGAAGTTCTGGACAAGTATTCCGCCGTATGGGCATTGTCTCATGCGATGCGGGTCATGAGCTGGGACATGGAAACCCGAATGCCTGAGGGAGGCGCAGCCGCGAGGGGGATGGCCACCGGGGAGGTGGCCGGCATGGTACAGAAGGCGACCGTGAGCATGAAGGAACTCGTCCTGAAGGCAGACAAGCAGAAGGACCTGTCTGACCGCGACAGGGGAATCGTCCGCGTGCTCCGGAGGAGGATCGATTACTACACCAAAGTCCCGCCGGAGCTTGTCAGCGGACTCGAAAGAGTAACGACAGAGGCCACGGTGGCGTGGCGGAACGCCCGAAAGAAGTCGGACTTCAAGCTGTTCCAGCCGTACCTCGAGAAGATTGTGGGGCTGAAGCAGCAGGAGGCCGAAAAACTGGGGTACCGCAGGCACCCTTACAACGCCCTCCTCGACCTCCACGAGGAGGGTTTCACGGTTGGCGACGCCGACAGGGTGTTCTCGCGGTTGATTCCCGGGAGCGGGAAGATCCTCGAGAAGGTCCTGAGCGCCGGAGTGTACCCTTCGAGGCACCCGCTAGAGTCAGCGAAGTACGAGACTCCAGCGATGGAGAGGGTCAACCAAGGCATCCTTCGGCTCCTAAAGATGCCTACTACCACATTCATGATGGACGTCTCGACCCACCCATTCACAACCAAGATAGCCCCGGACGACGTCAGGATCACCACGAGGTACGAGGGGGTCGACTTCAGGGCCACGATGTACTCCACCATTCACGAGTCGGGCCACGCGCTCTACGACCTGGGGGTGGGAGAGGATCTTCGATACACCCCAATCGACTGGGGGGCTTCCTACGGCATCCACGAGTCGCAGTCGCGGTTCTGGGAGAACGCAATGGGGCGCAGCAGGGAGTTCGTCAAGCTGGTGAGCCCACTCCTCAGGAAGAACCTCTCGTTCGTGTCCAAGTACGGACAGGAGGACCTGTACCACTACTTCAACCTGGTCAGGAAGAGCTTCATCCGGGTGGACGCGGACGAGCTTACGTACAACCTGCACATCGCCCTGAGGTACGACATAGAGAAGAAGGTGCTCGCAGGCGATGTCAAGGTCTCGGAGCTCCCGGAACTCTGGAACGACACGTTCAAGTCGCTCTTCGGAATCAAGCCGCCAGACGACGCGAGGGGGGTCCTGCAGGACATCCACTGGAGCGGAGGCTCGATTGGATACTTCCCCACGTACTCCCTCGGCAACGTGGTGCTCGGGATGATCTGGCACAAGATGGGAGATGGCAGGATGATTAGGGAGTCGGTGGGAGCCGGTGACCTGACGCAGCTAAGGGAGTGGCTCAGGCGGAAGATACACCGCTGGGGCTCGACCTACACGCCGGCAGAGCTTCTGCAGAGGGAGTTCGGCGAGGGATACAACCCGGATTGGCTCCTCAAGTACTACGAGACCAAATTCCTCCGATAGCGAAACAACTCCGCGAAAGCACCTTTGCCGCGTGGCTGGCAGCCGGCCGTCGCGGGGTCGAACCATTTTATATGGTCTGGACCCGCATCGCTCCCCATGAGCGGGAACGCGGGCTTCTGCCACAGGTGCGGAACCCAGCTACCAGAAGGTGCATCCTACTGCCCCCGGTGCGGTTCGGCGGTAGTGGGCTCAACGGCATTCCAAGCCGGCGGACCCGGCCCAGCCAGGGTCGAAATCCGGGAGAAGGCAGAGAAGCAGGAGAAGCGGGAGAAGAGGGAGAAAAATGAGAAGGGCGGCCCGCAGGGAATGCTCGGCGCGCTTGTGGGTGGCCTGATCCTCATTTGGCTCGGGGCGACGTTCTTCTTGGAGCAGAACGGCAATCTCAACCCCTTTGTCTGGTGGGCCTACTTCCTGGCGGGGGTCGGGGCAATCCTGGTCCTGCAGGGAGCACTGCTGTATGCGAGAGGACGCATCGGCGCCGGCCCGATCATAGGCGGCGCGTTCGCAATTCTGATCGGGGTCAGCTTCATTACAACCGCCCAGTTCGACATCACGGACAGGCTCTGGCCACTGCTGCTCGTCGTGCTCGGAGTATTCGTCTTGGTCGGGGGGCTCGCCTCGCGGAGAAGAGTGCCGTCTCCCTAGAACCGAAACGACAGCAGGTTGAAGAAGGCGTGCTCGAGCCTGGTTCGAGCCCTATCTCTACCGAAGATCCTGAAGTAGCCTTTCCCCAGTGCCTCTACGAGGTCCCCGATTTGGTATCTAGGTAGCATCACTGTCGAGACGAGCAGCCTCCCCCATTCGTTCGGCCGAAGCTCGTGTAGCATCTTCACTCCGCTCCCCGTTGCAACCTCGAACAGGTACCCGTCGTAGTTCGGCGAAACATATGGGAGGTCGTCCAACTGCTGTGCGAACACCCCCTCCGTGGCAGTGTACATCTCGACGACGGGGACGGGGCCGTACTGGTATCGTAGCTCCCGTTCGTACCTCGTGTGTATCTTCGCGACACTCGTGCAGAAGAGGGCCCTCGGCTTCCAGACCTGCCTGGGACGGACTCCGTGTTTCTTCCGAAGGTACGAGGCGAAGGCCGACATCACCGGGGTCACGCCCATCAGGCTTCCTATGTCCTCCCCCTTGGCGCGCTCGTACGCCAGCTCGAACCGCCTCTCCCAGTCCCTCTGAGTGATGCCTCCCCCCAGGGAGTCGATTTCCCGCTGTTCCGGTACGAGTCTCGCGCCGCTGAGCGAAGGGAAGGCCCTGGCGTAGGTGCCGGAGCTGTAGCCGTACGTTTCGAGCCTTCCCTGAGCGTGGAGCACGTGCACTTCTGATGGGAAATTCAGGTTCAGGACTGCCGCTTCGAGGACCTCCGGATTCCTCCTTGTGGCGAAGTTCACGACGCATCTCGCACCCATCTCAAGGATCTGCGCCAGGTGAGTCTCGGTCACGGGGAGGACCTTCGAGGCGCCCGTGCTCCCTCGGGTCATGACCCAGAGCTTGGCCGGCTCGGGAAGCAGCGCGGAGTAATCCCCTCCCTCGACTCGCCTCACGTAGGGAACCAGGGACCGGAAGCTTGCGGCGGGGAAGCGCGCGCGAAAGTCGGCCACTCCCCGCACTTCTGATGCGCAGTGCTCCCTCCCGTAGTCTGTCTTCGCGTACGCCGAGATGAGATTCATCAGTACACGTTCCTGGCTGCCCTTCGGGTCTGCCAGGCTGTCGTACCACGGGTCGACAATCTGACGGAGAATTGAGGGAGTCTCCATCCGGTTCACTCAGCACTAGGCAGGAAGCGAGTCTGACCAGACCGTTGCTCCGCGCACACTCCTCGCACAGAATCGACGCAAGGTTGAACCACGCTCCGGCTCAATCGGATTGGGCTTCTCTTCGGCCCATTCGGCGGGGGAGAAGGTAGGAGATGACCCCGTCTGCGATGACCACGATGGCGAGCCCGACGAAGAACGCAAGGACGAGTTCAGAGCCCCTGATCTCTCTGGAGTAGAATCGGGTGAATTCACTGGCGAGATAGAGCGAGAAGAGAGCCCCTACTATGTTCCTCATGGGCCTCGCGAAAGAGTCAGCGAAGGCGAATCTGAGGCAAGCGGCAACGAGTCCCCATGCACCACCTGCCACTAGCAGGAAGATGATGACCTCTCCCAGGGCGGGCCCCGGGAGTACGGGATAGCCGTGGGTCCCCCAGCTCGTGAGGTACGCCCCCAGCAGGGAAAACACGTCCGGGAATCGGCTGACTGCGAGGCCGATTATGATCAGGAAGCCGAACGCGCTGACCGCGCCCCACCAGCCGTCCCTCTCCCTTCTTTGGCGTCTCCAGCTGCGTTCCCAGTCACGTTCCCACCGTCTGTCGTAGCCGGGTCCCCCCACCCGGGTCCCGCAATAGATGCAGTAGCCCGCCCCCTCCGTTAGCTCCTTTCCGCACCTGGAGCAGAGAGCCACCGCTAGCCCCTATCCTCTCTCTCGACCACGACCGTGCACTTGGTGGCGACAGCGGCAATCACCCCGACGGCAGCCAGAATCGGCGCCAAGACAATGCCTACGAGGCCGACGGTCACGGGAATGTCAACGAGGGTCTCTCCCTTCTCTCCCTTTACGACTATCCGCCTTACGTTCCCCTCGTGTATCAGCTGTTTCACCTTCTGCGCAAGGTCGTCTGACGAAAGGGAGAACTCCTCCATGGTCAGCCTCGGCAGCTTTGCTCCGCATGAGTGGCAGTAGAGGGCGTCCTGTACTGCGGTGCTTCCGCACTTTGGACAGTACATCGGTGGTCTGCGCCCAGGCCTCTCCTTAATCCGTTTCGTCGGGGCCGATTTCGCCGGAGCACACGGCGGCAGGAGTGGCCCACGGGGTAAGCATTATTACCCAGCCGCTTTCAAAAGCGTTCCTATCGCGTGAAACCTTCGCTTTCGAGGCCCACGGGGACGGGGCTGGTCGTGCTCTCGCTCCTGCTTTTGCTGTCTTCCGCGCCGCACGCTATTGCGTTGTCAAACGGCCAGGCAGCCGGACTAGCAATAGGCGAGTCGAGCCTGACGTCTTTCTCGCCGCGGGCGACCCCGACAGGCCTGGTGTCACCAACCGCCGAGGCGTTCGACTCCGGTGGCGATTTGTGGGTGGCCGATCAGGGAGCCAACAGGGTGCTCGAGTACCCGGCGCCATTCTCGACCGGAGAAGCCGCCACCTTGGTGATAGGGCAGGCTAGCCTCACCGCGAACTCCTTCGCGACCACGGCGGCAGGGCTGAACGCCCCTCAGGGGCTGGCATTCGACTCCAGCGGCGACCTCTGGGTCGTTGACACCAGCAACAACAGGATCCTGGAGTACCCGGCGCCGGTTTCCACAGGGGAGGCCGCAACCGTAGTGATAGGCCAGACCAACTTTACCAGCGGCGGTTCAGGGACTACAGCGACCGCGCTCAACCAGCCTGAAAGCATAGCGTTCGATTCGGCGGGCAACCTCTGGGTCGCGGATGCTCTCAACGACAGGGTCTTGGAGTACACCCGCCCGTTCTCCTCGGGCCAGGCCGCCACTCTCGTGATCGGGGCGTCCAACTTCACTACCCAGAACGACGAAGTCAGCAGGACTGGCCTCAGCACGCCGTCTGGGCTCGGGTTCGACTCAAGGGGGAATCTCTGGGTTGCGGACGGGGTCCGCGTCCTAGAGTACACGCCTCCCTTCTCTACGGGCGAAGGGGCTTCCGTCGTCATAGGGCAGACGAGTTTCACCAATAGCAGCGCCGTAACGACTCCAACAGGGCTGAATCTCCCGTACTCCCTCGCCTTCGACCCAGGAGGTAACCTGTGGGTCTCAGACTATGGCAACAACCGCGTGTTGGAGTATCCTGCGCCGCTCTCCACGAATGAGGCAGCCGGCACGGTCATCGGGCAACCCAATCTCACCAGCGATGCAGCGACCCCGGTGCTCGCGCCAACCCCGACAGGATTGAATCACCCCTGGGGGCTGGCATTCGACCGCAGCGGGAATCTGTGGGTCGCCGACTATGCGGAAGGCAGAGTTCTGGAGTATGCAGCTTCCTCGACCGCCGCCGTGACGTCTGCAACCGCCACTCTCGGGCCGACTTCGACCGTAGAGTCAAGCCTGACGACCGTGCCAGGAGGAACCACCACCCCTAGCTCAGCAGCAGGTGGGGGAGGGGTACCAGAATTCCCTGCCCAACTGGGGGCCCTGACCGCCTTCACTGTTCTGCTTGCGGCATCCTACATTCTGGTTCGGAGCCGGGTCTCGCCCGGACGAATGACGAAGCGCTAGCTGGTGCGCTTGTCAGCAGGCTAGGTCACCATTCCTTGGCGGCGCGCCTCCCGATTGTATTTGCGCCTCCTCCCTAAGCCTTTGAGTGGTTCCTCTCGCGCAGACAGAGGGGGCTCTCATCTTACCGCGGGGTCCTAGCCAATGCCCAGCTGAAGCGCCGCTCTCGGGATGTCCCCTCTTCGCCTGAAGGCGTACAGAAGGGGGAGAGTGAGCAGGCAAAGTGCGCCAGAGACGGCAAAGTAATCCGCATAGTTCCCGGTCGGAAGGAAGAGTGCAGCCAACACCAGGTTCACAATCCGCCCCGGGTTGAGGAAGAACTCGAACCTCACCCAGAACGGGGCGGCGCTTTCCTTTGTGTAGCTTTCCGCGAACCACCCTATCAGCACCGGTCCCGTGGCGGCACCGGCGGTTCCGGTTACCACCGAGACGGCCAGGAGCTCGGGAATCGTCCTGACGAAGCCCAGCGCAAAGAGGGCGAGTGCCGTCGCCGCCGCGCCAGCCACCCAGACGCCGAACCTGTTGCCCAGTCTGTCTGAAGTCCTCGCAACCCAGATTCCGACGACGGCCGTGACGACCCCGATTGCCGAGACTACAATCCCCAGGTTTAGGAAGCTCCCTGCGATGGACAGCGCGAACAGCGGGTAAGCGAGCCAGGTCACGTCAGTCATCCCCCATGCCAGCACCGCGGCCAGGAAGTAGCCCAACCTAGGACTACCCCGGAGCTCAATTGGCTTTCCCGTGTACGCAACTGGCTCGAAGCGGAACCTCCACATCAACGCGAGGGCGACTATGTAGAGCCCCGCTGCGACACTCAGGGCGGCCAGGAACCCGCCCCCAAAGGAGATCACCATACCTCCTAGGACAGGGCCGACCACTGAGGCAATGGAACTCAGGAAGAGCCAGAACATCGTGAAGGTCGTGGCGATCTTCCCCTCCTGGGCTACCCTGATGGCCACGGTCTGGAAGGCAGGCCAAAACAACGAGAGCGCGACCCCTGATACCGCCCCGGTTAGCAAGGAGTCAGCCCTGAGCAGCAGGAGAGTATAGTACAGTACGTAACAGGGGAAGCTAGCGAGAAGCAGTGATTCGAAGCGTGCCCCAGCGGCCTTCAGGAGCGCACGCGGGACAACAGCAAGGACGACGAACTGCACAGCGAGGAACTGGAGCGCCCAGTTCAGGCTTCCCGAACCTATGATCAGGTAGTAGGCTGGCAGGAAAACGGAGATGAACGACCCCGAAAGCGAAAAGGTCAGGAACATGGTCGCGAGCCTCCGTTGCTGCGGAGAAGAGAGCTCTTCCAAACGAAGCCAAGCAAGGAACCCGATTAATTAACCCGCGGCAGTCGCGAGTGTCCCGCGAAAGCTCTAAAGTGCCCGGGGGCGGACTTGGGCCCGATGGTGGCCGACCCGCACGTGAAGAGATACTTGGTGAAGCCTGGGTCGAGCGTGCGTCTCAGCAGAATGGACCCAGGTGACACCACTGGGTTCGACGGCGGGAAGAAGGAAGGCGAAGAGGCCATCGGCGCCATCATCGAGAAGCTCGACCCGCTTCAGGAACTGCTATTCGCCGAACACAAGCACAGGGTGCTCCTGGTCCTTCAGGGGATGGACTCGTCAGGCAAGGACGCAACAATCAGGCGAGTGTTCGAAGGGGTAAACCCGGAGGGGGTCAGAGTGGCCCACTTCGGAAGGCCTTCGCAGGAGGAGTCAGACCACGACTATCTCTGGCGTGCACACAGGCAGGCCCCGGCAAGGGGCGAGGTTGTCATTTTCAACCGCAGCCACTACGAGAGCGTTCTTGTGGAGAGAGTGCACGGAATCGTCTCCAAGGATGTCTGGGAGAAGAGATATCGTCAGATCTCCGACTTCGAGAGGATGCTGAGCGAAGAGGGGACCACGATTCTGAAGTTCTTCCTGCACATAGGCAAGAAGGAGCAGGCGAAGAGGTTCCAGGACCGGCTTGATGACCCGACAAAGCACTGGAAGTTCAGCTACCTGGACTATAACGAAAGATCGTACTGGAAGGAATACATGCGGGCATACGAGGACGCCCTCGAGCGAACCAGTACGGGGGATGCTCCATGGTACGTCGTCCCTTCCAACCATGGCTGGTTCAGGGACCTTGTCGTTTCCCAGGTTGTCCTGGCCAGCTTGGAGGGACTCAAGATGCGATATCCGAAGCTTGACACTGCCAAGAGAGCCGTGCTGAACGACGGCGAGAACGGCCCCTAGAGAAGGACGAAGCTTCCTGAAGCCGCGTCAAACGGGCCAGCTGGTCGGCGCAACGAGAATTCACCGTGCCGATAGTCGGCCCGGACCGCCACGGTTCAGCCCTTCCTCGAGTTCCTGTAATCTCGCTCCAAGGCCTTTCCATAGGTCTTCCAATGGTCTGCGGCTTCCGCCTTCAGCTCCGCCTTGCTCGGGATGCCCTTCTTGCTCCTGTACGTCTCAGTGAAGGACATGTCGAGCTTGGTCCTGTTCTTGCCGATGGCCTTGAGGTTGTATTCGCCCACTTCGCTTCCGTCGCCGCAGGTCTCCAGGTGCCAGGAATCGGGCGGGCGCATCCACACGACCCTAACCGGGTCGGTGCTTGAGGAAGGTTTCCTGCGCTCTACCGTCCAGATGACTCTCCGCTCGGTCTTCTCGTGAAGGTTGCGGATGTCCTTCGAACCGAGCATCTGCAGGTCGTCCGCCCTGAAGTCGGTACACCAGGCGTAGACAAAGTCTAGCGGAGCGTCGAAGGTCTTCGAGACCTTGTAGGTCTTGACGTAGGCAGTCTTCATGAAAGCCTACGATTTGGCAGATTCGCTATAAGCGTTTCATTGGAAATTCTTAAGTCGGCGACGAATCGGACGGCTACTCGTGCCGCGGTAGCTCAGCCTGACCGACGGGGGCCAAGGAGAGCATCCGGCTGAAGACCGGAGTGTCGTCGGCTCAAATCCGACCCGCGGCATCGATTCCTTTCATGTGACCGAAAGTACGACACATCTGAATTTGAGCGTTCCTAGGTTGGTTCAAATCGGATTTGAGCAGATCGAAGGGAAGCCGAAAACTATGGGCGCTAGAGCACAGCTTTGAGTTCAATTCTATGGCGACGATTGGTGTCAAGGTTGGGTAGGAGGAGATTCACAGGTTTGTGCTTGCGAAACCGAGCATAGATTCCGCGCTTCCGTCACTAGAAGAGGCTGAGCTTTCCTGTCAGGGAAGAAATCGATGCCAAGCTCTTGCCCAAAGTTGTCCCTCTTACTTCCCCTTGCTTGCAGCCTTCTTGGTTCGTCTATCCACCCTTTTCGCCATCCAAACCTCGAAGGAGTTCGAGGTGACAACCGTCCCACGCCCCTTCCCAAGTGGTTCTTCCTTCTGGGATTTCAGCCACTCCTGGTAAGTGTCTCCCGGCAGGTGCGTCCTCTCGGTCCTTGCCGACTCCCGCATGAACCCGATTGATGGATCCGGGCAATATAAAGGAAGCACCGACCTATTGGGGATTCAGTTCCATTATGTCTAGATGGGCCTCCAATCTCAGCGTTCCTTTCTCGCTTTCCCTTTCTGAACGTCGAGAGACTCTTGGCGTTGCCGAGGCGATGCCACATGCTACAGCTCTCCTCGACTCTCCTAGCAAACTTCAAAGACCCTGTACATGTAGGACAATCCAAGTGAAAGAGTCTGAAGGAGAAAGATGAATGATGGCATGGCTCAGAGAAAGAAAACTTGTGTTGGCCCGGAGAGCTAGGAAGAGCGACACCGACTATATCCACGCCCAGCTTCTTCTAGCTGGGCAGAACGTCGATAGGGATGAAATATCAGGAAGATCTCATCTGTACTACTTCGACTGTGGTTGTGTCAGGGAATTCTCTTTGGACACTGAGCTCTCAGCATCCGAGAGCGTTTCAGCTTGCAAGAAACACAAGTTTCTGGTCAGAAGTCATACTGAGTGAGGGCGTCACTTAGAAAGAACAGAAGGACCGAGACCCTCGCGTTCGGAGGCCATGGAATGCACGCTTGGTTGCGGACAACCTTATCCTCCCGTGCTTGCACCCGCTCACTGAGAGAATCCGAGTGTCCTCTCCAGCATTTGAGTGTACGCATTGTATGACGCATTCAGTTTGAACATCGCTTCCATTAGGCGTTCCAGCATGACGAGCTTCTCTTTCGCGTTACTACACTCTGATTCAGCCGACGGGGCTAGCCCTTGTTCTTCCTTCACGTTCCCGCACGAAGTCATCGAGCCTCGCGAAAGCTCTGTCGACCTGCACCTGTTTCGATTCGATGTCGTGTTTCAACCGGGCGAACTCTACTGTTGCCAATCCACTTGCCCCGAGGGGCACGCGTTTCAGACCTAATAGAAGGGCTTTTCCGCGCGAGAGAGTGAAGGAGAAGTGATTCGACATGGGAAACGTGGGCCTCGCTGGTAAGGCAACCATTGTCACTTATCCAGACGAATTCTCCAAGCGTGAGATAGCCGAGCTTGTCAGTGCAGCAGGCTACTCGGTCCAGGCTTTGATCACGCAGAAACGAGTCGTGAAGTCGGAGTACGGAGTCGGCGTGGGGAAAGCACAGGAGCTCCAGCAAATCGTGGCAGAGAACGGTTCAAAGACGATAATCGTCGATGAAGGTCTGACCTCCTCTCAGGCGAACAGGCTCTCCAAACTGACTCACGCAGAGGTCGTAGACCGCGAAAGGCTCATTCTCAACATATTCGCCAGAAGAGCGAACACGACAGAGGCGAAACTGCAGGTCGAACTTGCAGAGCTCCGCTACGAGATGCCTCGAGCAAAGGATGCCGTCAGATACTCAGTCCAGGGTGAGCGGGCAGGTTTCTCAGGGATGGGAGAGACCGCAGTGGACGTCAAGTTCAGGGCCCTCAAACGCAGGATGGCGGCGATCAAAGAGAGACTCGAGGACAGCAGGACCACCAGGCAACTACACACCGCAGAAAGGAAGAAGCTCGGCATGCCCTTTGTCTCCCTTGCTGGCTACACCAGCAGCGGCAAGACGACCCTATTCAACAGGCTCGCTTCGGAGTCGAAGGAGGAGTCACCGAATCTCTTCACGACGCTGACTACCACCACCCGGGTTGTGAGTCTTTCAGACTCGAGAGTGAGAGTGCTTCTGTCAGACACGGTGGGTTTCATCTCAAGGCTTCCCACCTACTTGGTCGAATCCTTCAAGTCTACGCTGGATGAACTGAGGTACGCTGACCTGGTCCTCCTGATGGTGGACGCCAGCGAGAGTGCTGACAGTGCAAGAGTGAAACTGGGCAGTTGCCTGGACGTCCTTGGCCAGCTTGGCGTCGACCCCAAGCGGGTACTCCTGGTCTTGAACAAGATCGACCTTATGACGGAGGCAAGAAGTGAAAAGATTGAGGAAGACCCTCATTTCAGGGACTTTCGCTCGATACGGATCTCAGCAGTCAGAGGTGACGGGCTGCACAAGCTCAGAAGCCGGGTTCTTGAGCTTGTTCGTGCACCCCAACCGCAATCATAGGCCCCCTGCGCGCGTGGGCCGGTGCCCCTTGCAAGGGGCTCCTTCTCTCTTCCCCTCCCGACTCATTTCTTGACCTGGGCGAGAGATTCCTTCATCGCACGAGTCTGTGCTTTGAGAATCCCTATCGCATCCTCCAGCATCTTGCACGCCTGCTCCTCGGATGACAGCGCGGCCTCCAATTCCTCAATCTTGCTGGGTGCACTGTCCAGGTCTTGCGAAACCTGGCCAAGTGGCTTGTAGTCCAGGCTACGAGGCATGCTTGCGAAGATCTCTCTCTGCAGCCTGTTGACTTCGCTGAGCTTCTCCTGGTCAGTGGCAGAGAGCCATTGCACTTCCCTGGCCGCTCTGAGACTCTCGTCAAGCTGGTTCAGCAGGGCAATGTAGGACTCCCAGTACTTCTGCCAGGCCTTGTTGAATGACTCGAATATCTCCTGCAGCCTGGTCTGACCGGCACTTCCTGCTGCGTTCATCCTGGGTTGGGGCCTCTCATGAACAGTATAGCCCTTTGTCCATGCTTAATAGGGAGAAACCATGGTGAAGACCGTGAACCAGAACCAGGATGAGCCGTGCGCCACCCACAGAATAAGACTCACCCCCGATGAAACGAGCGACAGACTCGTTTGCCCCGTCTGCGTACAGATGAACAATCAGGAGCAGCTCCGGAGACGCTCAAGGCGACGGTGATTCCTTGGAGAAGCCCCTTCTGCCGCAACGATCGCCGACTGGGGTTTGCCCAGGTTGTGGGGCAATGCGTCGTCTCTATCGGACGCCCGCCGGCCTAGTGTGCGAGGGGTGCATGAAGAAGATGGATTCCGGGGGTTTGAGTTTCGGGAGGTGAGGTAGAGTACACCACGAGACCGACTTTTCGAGGCTCCTTAAGCAGGAGAGGACATTGGACAGATGCCCCAGGTGCGGGAAGAGCCTCATCGTGACAGATGGACCGGGAGGGGAACTATGTTGCAGCAACTGTGGCATGGTGCTGAAGGAGAAGATTGTCGAGACTGGCCCCGAGTGGAGACGGTTCTCCGAGGACGGAAGGGACGACCGCAACAGGACTGGAATCCCTACTTCGATCGCGCAGCATGACATGGGGCTCGCCACGGTGATTGGAATTGCCAACAGAGACGCGTCAGGAAGATTGCTTTCAGGGTCGATGAAGTCTACCGTCGAAAGACTGAGGACCTGGGATAGGAGGAGCCAGGTACACGAGTCCTCAGACCGGAACCTGAGACAGGCCTTCTCGGAGTTGCGGAGGCTTGGGGACAAGCTAGCGGTGTCAGAGGCTGTGACTGAGAAGGCGGCGTACCTCTACCGGAAAGCCCTTGAAAGGAACCTTGTTAGAGGAAGGTCGATAACCTCAATCATATCCGCGTCCCTATACGCCGCTTGTCGCGATGGGCAGATTCCAAGGACTCTGAAGAATGTGGCCGCCGTCAGCAATATCAAGAAGAAGGATCTCGCGAGGTCTTACAGGATGCTTCATCGAGAGATGGAGCTCAAGATGCCCGTCGCCGACGCCGCTCGATGCATATCTGGAATAGCATCCCGGGCTGGGTTGTCTGAGAAGACGCAGAGAAGAGCCCGCGAGATACTACGCCTAGCACAGGCAGCAAAGATATCTGCGGGCAAGGACCCCATGGGTCTGGCGGCTTCGGCGCTCTACGTAGCCTGCACCCTGGAAGGCGAGCAGAAGACGCAGAAGGACGTCGCGGAGGCAGCGAGCGTGACCGAGGTTACCATCAGGAACAGGTACAAGGGACTCAGACAGGCTCTTGGCATCTGAGAGCGGTCGCCGTGACTGACATAGAATAAGGGATGGTTGATCTTTTCCGAATCAACCAACTCTCGTGCGTCGGAGATTCCTGCCGACTAATTGCCCGATTTTTCCGCTGGCTCAGGGGCAGATGCCGTATTACCCTCAGAACTCTGTACGACCTGTCCAGAGGCAAACCTCTCTGAGACTTGTGTGACCTTTATCTTGACGTTCTGGCCTTGCTTCGCCCCAGAGACAAAGACCACAAATCCGTCGATCTTGGCAATGCCGTCGCCACGCCTGCTGGTTTCAGAGATACTGACGTTGTACTCCTTACCAACTTCGACTGGCTTGTTGAAGGAACCGGAACTTCTCCTGTAACCTCCTCGATTTCCGTATCCTCCGCGCTGTCCGAAACTCAATTGCTTTCACACATCCTACCGCTGTTCGATCCGGTGGCGACCCGTTTTTGGAGACCTAATTAAAGGGACGCAGTTGTGTCTCTGCCCGCCCGAGGACATGTGCCCAGTAAACGGGCGCTTGGAATAGATACGCTGGCTATTGGGGTGAAAAGGAAAGTTCACCTTTTATAGTGTGTTTCATCTGATGAGAAATAGCATGGAGAACGAGAAAGCAGACCAGGATACCAGGTCCAAGTTCTACAATAGCCAGTCGGTAGTCAAACACATCAAGACCCACGGTGTACCAAAGTCCAGAGGCGCGTGGAGAGACATGGTTGCTTCAGGTAGTTCCGAAGACCTGAATAGCGAGAAGGGACTTAAGTTGATGGCTTGCTTGGGTATGGTTGTCTTCATGAAGCACCCCCAACAAATCAACATATTGGACAAGACGAACGGCGAAATAATAGCGACGATTGATTGAGAACCCTTGCGGCTGGGCAGCTCTGCCGCACGGGTCTGAAAGGCATAACTAGATGCCGTACCTTCATCTCCCCTGTTGTCGGATTATGCTGTGGAAGAAGAGAAACTGAGGAAGTTGTACGACCAGGCACGAACCCAAGGAAA
>DASPOB010000073.1:0-2901 GCA_035626235.1 Nitrososphaerales archaeon
GCTGAAGCGGAGTAGGTGCCTCTTGCGAAGGTGAGACCGCCCTCCGATAGCTCTCCTGGCTTTTTCATATGCGACTACGACTCCGAGCGCTCTCACCGCCCGCTCCGGCGTCGGGAAGCTTGGAACGCCCCTTTCCATGAAATCTCTGCGGATTCTCCCCGCTAGCTCGGAGTCGCCTATCACGCACATGCAGACAGGCTTCTTCGCATTCGACACTGCGTCCCCGATTCGCCTGCCAAGGTCGTAACCCATCGCAGGGGCCTGATGAGTCGGCAACTCCAGGAGAAGGTCATACATCGGCCGCGCCAAGACGGACTTGCTGAATTCGGCGAGCTCATCGGTGGTCACAGACGCGGTGAGGTCGAAGGGATTTACGACCGAGGCGTTAGAGATGAACGCAGCGCCCGCGAACTCAGCGCGAAGCTGCCGCTGGGCTCTCCTGCCAAGCGTATCCACTCTCAGACTGAGTCTCGCAGCTTCGTCTGCCGCGATGGCCCCCACGCCTCCCGCGTTGGTCACGATTGCAAGCCTGTTCCCCTTCGGCTTCGGGAGAGTGACGAGGGCGACCGAGTAGTCCACCAGTTCTTGGAGCCTGTTCGCCTCGACTACCCCGGCCTTGCGGAAGGCCGCCTGGTATACCTCGTAGCTCCCCACTAGCGACGCCGTGTGGGTCAGAGCCGCCCTGGCTCCGACGGATGTCTTGCCGACCTTGAAGACCACTATGGGCTTCTTGGTGGCGGCGTTCGCAGCCACCTCCACGAATCTCCTCCCGTCTCTTAGCCCTTCCAAGTAGACGACCACTACCTTCGTGCCCGGGTCGTCAGCGAAGTACTGGATCACATCCTCGACCGAAACATCAAGCTGGTTCCCCGTCCCGACGAGCGCCCTTATCCCGACTCCGTTCGAGGCCAGCTCCTCTGCGATGGTCTCCCCGAGGTGCCCGCTCTGTGTGACTATGGTGATTTCTCCGTCGAGGGGCTTGATCAGCGAGACAATCTGGCTCCCGTCAGGCAGTGTCTTGATGGGACGCAGGAAGAGCGAATTGACCCCTGATCTAGTGTCGAGTAGGCCAATCGTGTTCGGCCCGAGTATCCTCATGTCGTGTTTCTCTGCGACCTTTCCAATCTCTGCCTCCAGCCCTTTCCTGCCCGCCTCTGCATAGCCGCTGGCGATTACTACGGCAGCCTTGACTCCGGATTCTGCGGCCTCCTTGATCAGCCCAAGGGTCAGAGACTCGGGGACCGCGACTATCAGCAGCTCGGGTGTCTCGGGGAGATTATCCAATGAGGGGTAACAGGGCCGGTCCCCGATGCGCTCGTAAGCGGGGTTCAGGGCGTAAAGCGACGCCTTGAGGATGCCTTTTTTCGAGTTGGCAACCAGGTTGTCGAAGATTATCGAGCCCAGCTTGTCAGGGTCGGTCGAGACTCCGGCCACGGCGATGCTTGCGGGCTCGAAGAAACTCCTCATTCCCCTCATGTGGTCGTGAGGCAATCTCCTTGTCGCCTGCCTCAAAGCGACCTGTCAAAAAGGTGCGGCCCCTGGGCAAACATGCCCTCGGAGGCACCGACACTGACCGAAGTCACCCGGTCTCACTGGCCATCCTGACCCGGTAGCCCGAATTCTCAAGGACATCGGAAACCGCCCTGACCACTCTTTCCGAGTCTATGTCCTTCGCCCACTCGTTGACGTTCGAGACGGGAGGGCATCCTGCCGGGGGGATGCAAAGCGCGTTCAGTCTCTCTAAGTCAGAATCGAGCAGCAGTGTTCCGTGGACCAGGAGGGTGTGAGCTGTTGACCTCGCGGCCATTCCCGAGATCTTTCGGCCGGAGGCGTCTATCCGGTTCGGGGGAGAGAATTGGGCGGGGACTCCGAGTCCCTTCAGGGCGCCAATCACATGCTTCGAGGCTCTGTCAAAGGCTTTGGTCGGGGATACGAAAGCTCCCTCGGTCTTCATGAAGAAGCTCCAGTTCAAGTTCCCCTCGTCATGGTAGACCACCCCGCCGCCGGTGGACCTTTCTACCACACGGATTCCCATCTTCTTCGCAGCTTCTTCGTCGTACCAGCCATACCTGGCGCTCCTGGCTTTTCCCCTTACGAGGCACTCGGAGTTTATCCAGAACCGCACAAGTTCAGGCAGCTCCCCCGATTCCACACGTCGGAAGAGCTCATCCTCTCGAGACAGATTCTTCACCGGATCCCGGCTCTGATCGAAGTAGATGTGCAGCTCCATCCCGGGCATATCAGCTGCACGGTTTGTGAGGGAAGATTTTCAGGGTTTGCTAGGCCGTTCCCGCGTCGGCAGGATGAAGGTCAATGCCGCCTAGTTCGAATGAGGAGGTCAGGACTACGCCTGTGCCGCGGCCGTCCTGGCTTCCTTCCCTCGCAGGATAGAAAGGAGCAGGGCCACGACTAGAATCGAGAGCGACCCCACAAGGGCAGAGTGCATGCCGTCTACGAACGCCCCCGAGAGGCTCCCATTGATCTTGCCCACTCCTAGGAATATCTCGAACGCCAGCTGCTGGGGGATTGAGAGTGACGCAATCAAGAGCGCAACGGCGAAGCTGCTGACCATTCCTATGTTGGAGAACGTCCGGAGCAGCCCCGAAGCTATCCCGTACGCACCCCTGGGGGCGCTCGCCATCGCCGCGCTGTTGTTTGCAGGGAAGAAAGTGCTGGACCCGGCCCCGTTGACTATCGCTCCGGCCACGACCACGTAGAGGGGGGTCTGAACAAGCAGGGTGGAGTACGTCAGCATCCCTGCCGCCTGCATGAGCAATCCCGCGGAGGCAACGACCCTGGCCCCTAGCCTGTCCGACAGCCTCCCGGCGAAAGGAGCTATCGCACCGCCTAGGATGTATCCAGGGATGAGCAGCAGCGACGCATTCCAGGGCGACAATCCTC
>DASPOB010000074.1:0-32973 GCA_035626235.1 Nitrososphaerales archaeon
GGGGCGACGAATCTCGTCCTGGCCGGCTGCACAGGCACGGATTGCACGGGATACGGAAGCGAGACAGGAGCTTCCATCAGCGGAGGAGGATACAGCGGGTTCTTTGGAGAACCGTACTGGCAGAAATCGACCATCGGCACGTTTCCCGGGCGCGCAGTTCCCGACGTCTCGATGCTAGGCTACGAGCCGGGCTTCTGGGTCTACTCGACGCTGTCGGACGAATGCGGGGGCGTTTCTACTCCTGCGGCGGGATGGTTCGCATGCGCCGGGACCAGCCTTTCGTCGCCGCTCTGGGCGGGATTCCTCGCCGTTTCACTTGAAGCAAGCGGTGGGGGGAGCTTTGGCAACGTCGACCCCCTGATCTATGAGCTGGGCGCCGGCGCGTCGTACTCTTCGCTCTTCCACGACATCAAGTCGGGAAACAACGGCTACTATTATGCTGGCACCGGCTGGGACGCTGTTACCGGGTGGGGCTCGCCCAACGCCGCTGCCCTCGCGCCGTCCCTAGGTTCAGGCACTCTCACGCTGAGCCAGGATTCCGGCGTTCCAGTCTGGAACTCATACTACAAAGACTTCGGCAATTGGGTGACGGTGACAGGCACCGGCTTTCCGGCGGGTCAGGACGACGTTCAGATAGTGATGATACCCAGCAGCACACCCGTCACGGCGTCGGTGGCTCGCGACTGCGTCACAGGCGACACATGCGACCTCGGATCGAACACCCTCGATAACACCGTCCAGGGGTACTTCGACCCGTCGATTGCCGGGAGCGACTTCGGCACCGTCGCGACCGACGCCAACGGCTGGTTCACGGCGCAATTCGCCGTGCCGGTCATCCAGGGCGGCAGCTACATCGTGTACGCCATCTATCCAACTGCTTCGGGTAACGTCGTGACTACGGCAATCCCGTTCACGGTGTCCGCCGCGATCTACGTGGTCTCCGACTTCACCGGCGCCACCAACGGAGGCGTTGGCGACGCGCTCCAGATCTCCGGTGTCGGGTTCAACAACGCCGAGCAGCTTCAGGCGATCCCGTCCAGCTTCTTCACCAACGCAGCTCACCCGCTCGTCGTTACCGGCGCCCTTCCGGGCGTGACCGAGGGGACATTCGACTCAGGTCCCGAGACAGGTAGCACAACCAGCTGCATCGCCGCGGGAGGATCGTACTGCATCGGCAACACCCTAGTCGGTGGGGCCCGCAGTGTCACCATCCTGGGGCTCAGCAGCGGTACCTCAGAGTCCGAGACATTCACCATCAACCCGACCATCGCGTTCCTAGACCCGACCTGCACATTCCCCACATTCAGCATCGACACTGTCGCAGGTGCAAAGACCTGCGTCTACGGTGATGGCTTCGCCAAGAGTGCGACGATAGCGCTTTCCGGGTCGGTGACGATAGGCGGTGTATCTACGATACACGGCGAAATCGACTCGAACGCTAACGGGCAATTCCCGAACACAGTCATAACGCTCGCACAGTCGTCGGGCGTCGGACTGCTCAACGTCGTCCTCGGCGGAATCACATTCAACTACGCCAACGGCAACATCTTCCAGCCCAACGCCAACTTGTTCGACAACGCGGCGGGGGTCCTTCTCGGATCCCACGCGGGCCAGGGCGCCATCACCACTCTACCTGAGGGCACGTCCCGGAGGGTAGGG
Source organism: Nitrososphaerales archaeon (assembly GCA_035626235.1). Lineage (GTDB taxonomy): Archaea > Thermoproteota > Nitrososphaeria > Nitrososphaerales > Gagatemarchaeaceae > DATFYP01. The sequence goes on from DASPOB010000074.1 coordinate 1,660, forward strand.
CAGAGCGGCGCACTGATCGGCGTTGGTTACAACAATGCTTTGACCTACGCAAACACCGGACCGTTCGAGCTTAAGGACGGTGCCGGCAACTTCTATCCATTCCTCACCCCACTCGCAGCGAACGGAGGCAGTGCACAGGACAACGCTGGCACAGACGCCAACGGCGCCTTCGTGTACTGGTACACCACTCCGACCCTCGAGCAGTTCAAGTTCACCCTGCACGACGAGACCGCGGTGAACCCGTCTCCAGACTCCACGTACACTATCACACCAGACATTAGGTTCCTTGACAGCAACGTGGCCAGCGCCGGCGACTACATCTGGTTGGCTGGCGGAGCCACAGCTTACGGCGGCCTAGACTCGACAGGAGGCCTGACGCACTACAATGTCGCCACTCCTCCGTCGGGTGACCTGACGATCTACGTCAACGGAGACCTATGGGACGCATGTTCCCAAGGCAACGAAGGTCTCTGCAACGGGAACATCGAGAACTCCGCTGGCTATGCGGCGCCTTCCGGGTACCTGTCTGAGAACGTCCAACTGCACCAGCTTGGCGGCCAAGGGGTAACCGCGACCGACCTTCCGCAGGGCAGCTACAACGTGAACATAACGGGCTCCTACAAGGGCGACTGGACTTTCGTCGATTACAAGAACAGTGTTGTAGACGCCAACCCTGTCTACGAATACGACAACGCAGCTGGCAAATACACCCAGCTGACCATCGACCCAGTGGCGCTCGGCGGAGCGCTCAGCATTGACGAGGGCTCGGCAGGCACTACTGTCGCGCTCGTTTCAGGACAGATCGGCCTCATCGGCGGCAATCCAGGAATTCACGGCCTCGCAGCCAACACCCAGTACAAGATCATGTGGGACACCAACACGCAGCTCGGGACATTCACATCCACGTCAAACGGTGAAGTACCTGTGGGCACTCAGTTCACGGTTCCCGCCGGCACGTCGGGTATCCACGTAGTGGACATCCAGACGATGAGCGGGGTATCCGCGATATGGGGCCAGGTACAAGACCACGTGGACGACCAGTTCGCCAACCTCGAATTCACCCTTACCACGTCACTTATCGTGACGCCATCAATCGGCAGCGGCGGCACTACCATGACCCTTTCGGGCAATGGTCTGCCGGCGAACACGCTCCTCTATCTGACCGTCTGCGGGAACCCACCGTACGATGACGTTGGTCCCTCGGGCGTCAGCTTCGCGCAATTCACAAGCACTTCAACGGGCGCCGTCCCGGCGAACGTGACCTTCACGCTCCCGCAAATGGCCAACCCAGGCCCTGAAATAGGGTCGTTGGTCCAGTGGAGCATCACCGACAACCACGGGTGCACTGCTGACGGCTTCAAGGGTATCGCGAAGTTCGCGTACCAGGCATCAATGACTCTCAGCTCAACAGTAGGGCCACAGGGCACAACCCTGACGGCATCAGCTAACGGGCTTGTGGACGGCGGCCTCTACGACATAGTCTTCAACTACGCCCCGGTATCAACCAACCCATTCGACTACACAGGCCAAATCATCGGAGTCATCCTGGCCAACAACCTTGGCCAAGGGACAGCCCAGATTACCATCCCACAGACCGCGGCATCCGGCACCTACCAAATAGGTCTGGTTTCCACGGACAATGTGGCCATATGTCCGGGCTCGTGCATGGTCAACGCCTTCGGAAGCGCGCTCAACGTGATTCCGACGTTCACCGTCGGCGTCGGCGCGTGTACCCTGACGACCTGCCAGTTCAGTATCAGCGGCACACCGACCGAGTCTAACGGCTACTTGTCGGTGACTTACACCAACCCAGGAACCTCGCAAGTCACAGGTGTCATCATAGTCTCGGTGCAGAACGCACTGGGGCAGACAGTCTACATCACAACGGCCACAATCTCGCCAGGCGCTGGTCAGTCGATAACGGGTCTTGCTGACCTGAGCCTGCTGCCTTCCGGCGCGTACACAGCGAACGTCTTCGTTGTCACGCTTGCCGGCGGCTCCATCTCGACCCTCACCTCAGGCGTTCCAATCCACGTCTAAACCGGTGAGCCAATTGAAGGTCCTACCAATCATCTCAGTAGTCGCACTGACGGCCTTCCTTTTGCTGTCGCCATTCGCGGCATCCGCCGCGGGCGCGACGGTGTCAGTGAAGACCGACCAGGCCAGCTACTCAGGCGTAACGTCGTTCACGGTGTTCGGGACGGTCTCCCCCTCACCGACAACGAGCGGCACAGAGATAGTCATCAAGGTCCTCACCCCTGCAGGTGCGACCGTGATCTACACGGAGACGACGGTCAGTACGAGCGGCAGTTTCACCGACACTTTCGTTACCGGTGGTCCTAACTGGATCATGGGTACCTACACGGTGAACGCTACCTACTCGTACGGGACGGTCTCCGGGTCTGCAACGACCACCTTTGCCTACACGACCCAGTCGGTTTCAGGCGGAGGCCTGTCGCAGGCCGAGATCAACTACATCAACTCGACCCTGGCAAGTATCTCCAGCCAAGTTACGTCGCTGTCTAGTGCAGTGACGTCGCTTCAGAGCGGTCAGACTTCCCAGGGCGCACAAATTACCAGCATTTCCAGCACGCTGACTTCCCTATCGGGAACAGTAGCAGCAATGCAGACTTCGCTCTCCGGCATGTCCGGCACCATAACCACCATCAACACAAACGTTGGCAGCGTCCAGACTACTCTCCAGAGCCTGACTCCTGCGCTGCAAAACGCAGGCCAGACTCAGACGTACGTGCTGGTCGTAGCCGTACTTACGGCAATCACCCTAGTCTTAGTTCTAGCAGTATTAGTCAGAAGACTGTCCTAAACAGGCAGTCTTCCCTCCTCTGTTTTTCTTTCGAGAACCACTGCTTACTCCGCACCAGGGAACGGAGTTCCTGGTTTTCGCTGCCCGGCGCCGCACTGGTCAACGCACTGAGACGGAGTATCACTCCAGCGACTCGAGTTTGGCCTCGGCCCAGTGAAGCTCGCCCTGGAGAAGCAGCCTGTACTCCTTAAGGGTAAGGACGACCTGAGCATTGCTGAGCTCGCCTGAGTCGAGGATCCGGTCCCAGGCGGCCCTGTTGAATTTCGTCGCCTCCAGCAGGATTGAGCTGAGATTCTCGGCGCTGATTAGCTCCGTCAGGGCTATCCTGACGTTGTTCCACTTGCGGGCGAACTGGTTCACCATTTTCATGTGTTCCTTTAGGGCTTCGAGTCCCTTGCTCGTGATGGTATAGACCTGCTTTGACCGCCGCCCCTTGGATGATCCTTCGACCAGGCCGCGCCTTCTCAGGTCCTCGAGGGTGGGGTAGACGGAGCCGGACCCGGGATGCCACGCCCCGCCAGTGAGTTCGTCGAGGTCCGACATCAGGTCGTAGCCGGACATAGGCTTCTTGGACAGTCGGTAGAGAATGTACAGCCGGAGCAGGCCCCTGGGCTGGCTGATCCGCTTGAGCGGCTGGCTCAGACGCCGCTAGCCCCCGTTCTGAAAGGCGCTGAAGTCAATGGAATGCCGCGCGTGGAAGTGGCCCCCTTATAAGTGTCGCTTACGACATGTCGCATAATCAGTCGTAAAATATATATCCGACCGCAAAAGGGCGCTCTACGTCTACTTTGAAGTCTGCGGGGCCGTCCAAGCTAATGGCAGTGCTCCTTGCTACCCTGATAGGGCTGCCTCTTCTCGTCTCTCTGCCTCCGGCCGGGGCCGCCACAGCATCAGGCTTCACCGTCGTGTCTGCCGTTTGGGGGACTCCGACCTTGCCCGTGGAAGCGGGGCCGGGGACCCAGAACGTCCCGCTAACCATCACGCTGCAGTACTACTACTACAACACGGCTGAAGGGATCAGCGTAACGCTGTCGCTCCCGCCGGGCTTTACCGACACCAACGGGAACTCGGTTACCACCGCCTATGTGGCGAACCAGGTGCCGTCAGGCGCTGTCGTGCCGATCACCTTCAACTTGAACATCGCCTCGGGCCAGCCCGTCGGGAGCTACACGTTCCCGATGAGCATATCCTGGGGGGCGATAACCCAGTTCAACCCCGTGCAGTCGGTTTCTGAGTCGCAGGATACCCAAGCCACCGTGCAGTTGAAGGGGAAAGTCCTGCTCCAGTTCAGTGCGGGTCAGGCCGCGCTCTCTCCTGGGGCCGTGAACCACCTGTCGGTCATGGTGACGAACTCCGGAACGGGCAACGCGACCAGCGTTGATATCATGCTTCAGTCATCGGCGGTAATCAGTGTTCTCAACACGTCTCCCGAGATCTCCCTCATCGGGCCAAACAAGTCGGTCACCACCTACGTCGACATCTACGTTGCTCCGACGCTTGCAGGCTCCTCAGTCCCGCTCGCAATAGGGGGGACCTATTCCGACGCCTACGGCAACGCCCATCAGATCGCGGCTTCCATAGGCATGTACGTCAAGAGCATATCCTCTGCGCCCGGTGCCCCGACCCCGGTGCTCGGCCTCTCGGGCTATTCCTACAATCCCGCTCTCATCTTCCCGGGGACCGTGGTCGCGTCGTTACAGGTCGTGGTATTCAACTCTGGGACCACCTCCGGGTCGAACGTAAGCGCTACCCTAATCCCCTCAAGCCCCGTCTATCCCATAACCAGCGGGTCCCTGTTCCAGGCCGCTGGGCTGCTTCCTTCAGGCCAGAGTGCCCCATTCACATTCACCCTGGGCATCCAGAACAGTACCGAGCCGATCAACGGTACCCTCACCCTGCTGGTCACGTCCTCAGGGGTCGCGCCTGTGAAATTCAGCATCCCATTCGTCGAGCAGCAGAAGGCGAACTTCAGAGTCGTCTCCGTGTCTTCTCCCCAGATCGCGTCTGGTGACGGGGCAGACGAGATCGTTCTGACTCTACGTAACGTGGGGGGAGCCGCCGCACAACTTGCCACCTTTACGTTGCAGCCGTCCTACGTATTCGAGCCTAGCACTCAGGGCTCTTTCACTACAACCGCAAGCGCAGGGGTTGGGACCGTCCCGCCGGGGAAGGTCACGAACTTGACCGTAATAATACAGGTCAACTCCAACCTCGTTCCCCGCGCGTATCCTCTCGTGCTCCACGGAACTTGGAACCAGCTCGGGGCTGGTCAGCCTTTTGGCCAGGACATCGTGCTGATGCTCCCGGTGCAGGCCTCTGCCTTCCAGATAGCGAACGGTATTGTGTTCAGCGTCCCATTCCTGGTGGTCTTGGTGGTCCTCGTCGCGGCGCTGGTCGTGTTGCGCAGGCGAAGAAGGTCCAGCCGCAGGGCCAAAGTGCCGGCGGGATGATCCCCTGGGATGTGCGCTAGTTGGGCGACATCATAGACGTGAGCGACCTGGTGTTGGTCTATGCTGACGGCACCAAGGCAGTGGACGACATCACCTTCAACGTGAAAGAGGGTGAATTCTTCGGGTTCCTTGGTCCCAACGGCGCCGGCAAGAGCACGACCATCAAGGTCCTGACCACTCTTTTGAAGAAGACCTCCGGCAGAATAAGGGTTGCCGGTTACGACATAGAGCACGAGCAGGGCGAGATCAGGAAGCTAATCGGGGTCGAAGCCCAAGAGAGCGTCATAGACCCCGACCTCACCGGAAGGGAGAACGTAACATTGCAAGGGAACCTGCAGCAGATGAAGGGTACGTCATTGACCGAAAGGGTAGATGAGCTCCTAAGGCTGGTTGAACTTGAGCAGGTGGCGGACAAACAGGCCGGTCGGTATTCAGGAGGAATGAAGAAGAGGCTCCAGCTGGCCGCGAGCCTCGTTCACAAGCCCAAGCTCCTGTTCTTGGACGAACCGACAACGGGGCTCGACCCGCAGTCCAGAGCAGGGATCTGGAACTACCTGGAGAAGTTGAACAAGGTGGAGGGAATTACGATTTTCCTCACGACCCAGTACCTGGAGGAGGCCGACAAGCTTTGCGGGAGACTAGCAATCATCGACTTCGGCAAGATTGTGGCGTCAGGGTCACCGGCCGAACTCAAGAGAGAGGTGGGGGCGGACACAATAGCGCTTTCTCTCGAGGGCGGAAGAGACGGGGAGACCGCGGTGGCGAAGAAGATTCTGGGGGGCGTCGAAGGTGTGACCGAGGTCTTCGACTCCGATGGGGGGCTCACCGCCCACGCAAAGGACGCCAGCAGGCTGATTGCCAACGTCGTCAGGGCGCTCGACGAGGGTGGGGTGAGGCTCTCCTCTCTGAACGTCTCGACCCCCAGCCTCGACGACGTCTTCCTCAAGCACACTGGAAGAAGGATAAGGGCGGAGGAGCTCGGTAAGAGACCCGAAATGGTATTCGGGATGAGAAGGCTGAGAAGATGACCCTCTTCTTTGACACCGAATACCTCTTTGTCCGTGCCCTGAAGAAAGTGATAAGGAATCCAATCCTACTCTTCTTTTCGCTGTTCCAGCCGGTCCTGTTCTTGACCTTGTTCACCCAGCTCTTCAAGGGCCTCGGGGGGCTGGCTGGCTTCCCCTCCGGGAGTTACATCGCCTTCGTGACGCCTGGGATTCTCCTCCAGAACGGCTTCACGAGCGCTCTTCAGTCTGGGACGTCCATGGTCGACGAGCTGAACTCGGGTTTCCTCCAGAACATGCTCGTCACTCAGGTGAACAGGTCGGCCATACTCCTGGGAAGGCTGCTAAGCGACGCCTTCAGGGTTTGCGTTCAATCGATCATCATCTTGGTCATGGCCTATCTCTTGGGGGCTCAGATGGTGACGGGCATAGCTGGGGTCGTCGTCATTCTGGTCACCATCGCCAGCTTCGGGCTCGCGTGGTCTGGCATCTCGCTCAGCATCGGGCTGGCCACCAGAAGGGCCGAGACCGTGACCGCCATCGGGTTCTTCCTCACGTTCCCTCTTCTCTTCATGAGTACCGCGCTCTTCCCGCAGGCCTTCCTCCCGTCTTGGATGCAGATAGTCTCGAGCCTGAACCCGGTCAGCTACAACGTCAATGCCATCAGGGACCTCGCCCTTGGCGGGATTACATGGAGCACCATGCTGTCGGCCTACGGTGTCACCGCCCTGCTCGCCGTGCTGACGCTGGGTGCGACCCTCTATCAGTTCAGGAAAGTGGTCAGCTAGGCGGCGCAGCGTCGCCCGTCGGAAGGGATGATCCAGCGAAGCGACTGTGTTCTCTCTGCCTGCGCCCCGCAATCTCGACAGCTTCGTGTTTAATCGCCAAAGAAACTATTTATGAAGTTCGAGGAGCAGAAGGGCGATGTCTGTTTTCAAGGAGAGTGGCTCCAAGTGAAAGCTATCGTACTAGCCGGGGGCCTCGGAATGAGGCTCAGGCCGCTGACGGACGACCGGCCGAAAGCGCTAATCCCCGTGAACGGAAGGCCGATTTCCGAGTATCAGCTCGAGTGGCTGACTAAGGAGGGGGGAATCGACTCCGTCGTCTTCGCATGTGGCTACAAGTGGGAGAGGTTGAAAGAGCACTTCGGGGCTAACTTCAAGGGTACCCCCATCGGATACTCCGTAGAGGACGAGCCGCTCGGGACTGGCGGGGCGCTGAGACGAGCACTGGCGACAGGCCAGTCCGAAGACGTGGTCGTTGTCACGAACGGCGACATCATCACGGACCTCCCCCTCAAGCGGATGGTCGAGGCCCACAGGCAAGCGGGCGAAATCTCGGCTTCGATGATGGTGGTCCCCTATCGCTCGCGCTTCGGCGTCGTGAAGATAGACAAGCTCAGGATGGTGCGGGGCTTCGAAGAGAAGGCGGCGTTCCCCGATGTCTGGATAAACGGCGGGGTCTATCTGCTGAATTCCAGGAGGCTCCAGCGGACACTCCCCGAAAAGGGCGACATCGAGAGGGAGACATTCCCGAAGCTTGTGGAACACGGGGAGCTCCTATCATACCCATACTACGGGACGTGGTGGTTCGTCGACTCGATGAAAGACCTGAGAGAGCTTGAGGAGTCGATGCAGGCCCCACCGGGCAACGCTCCCTAGCCTCGCAAAGGGTTTATTCCATGGCCTGACGCTCGGCCACGCATGTCGGACTTCGTGAGGGCGGCCGAAGCCTCGCAGGTGAAGCCTGGAGCCCGACTCACGGTGGAGGTCGAAGGGGAGCCTGTCGTCATCGCAAACGTAGGCGGGAAGTACTTCGCCATGGGGGCGGCCTGCACCCACGAAGAGTGGGACCTTTCCGAAGGGTCCCTCGACGGGTTCCAGGTCACCTGTGCAGGGCACGGTGCTGTGTGGGACCTGAGGACTGGAAAGGCCGAATTCGACGAGCCGCTGGAGGACGAGCCTCTGTTCGAAGTGAAGGAGGAAGGCGGTCAGCTTTACGCGAGGAAACGCCAGCCCGCATGACCGCTCCCCTCTCGGAGGGGGACGGGGATGGCTGAAATGAAGTCCGAAATAGACGAGTCGGTCCTCGAGGAGGGGTGCTACTACTTGTCGAGCCTTGGGCTCACAACTCAGCAGATCGCCGCTCACTTCGAGACGACCCCCACGATTGTCCGGAAGCTCGTCTCCTCGTACAAGATACGGCTGAAGTCCGGAGAGGTCGTCGCCGACGACTTCGACCGCGCCTTCTGGGAGGGAGTCAGGAGAGAAGCTGAAGGGGACATCAAAGTGACCTTTGTCTCCGAGAAGGGATTCCATCACGCGTGGAGGTCCGAACTCGGCAAGCTCGACGGTCCCGCGCTGATGTCGATACTGGAGGCGAGCAAGGACTTCCTCAACTCGGACCCCAACCAGAAGTTCCTCGACTACCCGGCGCCAAAGGGGTACGACCCGCTGGCGCTAGACCGCGAGGTGAGGAATGCGGTCGTGGTTGTCAACGAAGCGCTGGAGCGGCTTTGGAGGGGGCAGAGGACACGGGAAGAAAGACGGGGAGAAAAAGTCCAAGGTTAAAAGAGGGTCAATCAGCGGAGATGCTCGAAAAAGGATGCCTCTGGAGACTGTCGGCAAGGACAAGCTGACGGCGCTCCTACGGCAGTTCCAGGGAAGGAAGATTCTAGTCGTCGGCGACCTCTTGGTCAGCAGGTTCGTCGAGGTTGCCGCAAGAAAGCTCGCAAGGGAGGCTCCCGTCCCGGCGGGGGACTACGTCGGCGAAACGCTGCTTCCAGGAGGGGCGGCCAACCTTTCGCGGGAGCTGGTGGCCCTGGGGGCGTCGGTGAGTGTGGTGGGGCTCATGGGGGAGGACGAGTACGGCGCGTGGCTCAGCTCTGAGTTCTCAAGGAGCGGGGTCTCTCACTCTGGAGTCATCGCCGACTCGAGCAGGCCCACGTCCCTTCGGACGTGGATGATGGTCAACAGGTTCCACACGCTCAGGATTGACAGGGAAGACAGAAGGGACGTCCCGCTTGCCATAGCCAAGAGGCTCCTTTCGGCGGCCGAGCCGGAGATAACCAAGGCGGACGGCGTGATCCTTTCGGACTACGACCGGGGGGCGATAACGAGCTACGTGATAGGAGGGATAGTCTCCGCCGCGAAGCCGACTGGCAAGATAATCGTGGGTCAGCCCAAGATGCACCACTACCTTGACTTCTCAGGGGTCACATACGTGAAGTCGAACCTCGAGGAGGCAGCACACGCCACCGGCATGAGCATAGTTAACGAGACCAGCCTCAGGAACATGGGGGTCAACCTCATGGGAAGGCTCGACTGCAAGGCGATACTGGTGACGAGAGGCGAGGCCGGACTGACCCTCTTCGACAAGGACAACGTTACGATGTTCCCCCCCATGGGAGGGAAGAAGAACGTCTTCAACAAGGTGGGGGTCAGGGATGCCATGACGGGAGTCTTTGGCATCGCCGTCGCAGCGGGCGGGAACGCCTACCAGGCTTCGGTCCTCAGCGACGCCGCAGGCCAGGCCCGGAGCGAGCTCCCGAGGAACGCCTCTCTTTCCCTCCACGACCTGGAGACAAGGGCGGCTGGCATGGACGACTTCGTCCAGCACATCATCCAGGCGCCGGTGAGAAGATGATGGAAAAGGCCCAAGAAGTACTCAGGCTGAAGGACTCGGCTCGGAGCACCAGGCGGCTCATCTTGGAGGCACTCGCGGAGGCGGGGTCAGGCCATCCCGGGGGCTCTCTTTCCGCGGTAGAGCTGCTGGTGACGCTATACTTTCACGTGATGCACCACGATCCGAAGAACCCCAAGTGGGAAGACAGGGACAGGTTCTTCCTGAGCAAGGGGCACGCGGCACCCCTGCTCTACGCCGTGTTGGCCGAGGCAGGTTACTTCGACCCGAGCGAGCTCATGACGCTGCGCAAGCTTGGTTCAAGGCTTCAGGGCCACCCTTCCATGGGGATTCCCGGGGTCGAGGCCCCGGCCGGTTCAGAAGGGATAGGACTCTCCCTGGGAGTGGGCACCTCGCTCGCGGCGAAACTTGACCGGAAGGGGTACAGGACCTACGTCCTTATGGGCGACGGGGAGCAGCAAGAGGGGGAAGTCTGGGAGGCAGCCATGGCCGCGTCAAAGTACAGGCTCGACAACCTCACAGCCATGATCGACCGGAACGGCATCCAGCAGGACGGGCTCACCGAGCAGATAATGCCCCTCGAGCCCCTGGCGGCGAAATGGAGGGCTTTCAATTGGAACGTGATCGAGGTCGACGGCTATGACATTCCGCAGCTCATCGATGGGTTCGACCTGGCGGCAAGCACGAGGAACCGACCGACGGTGATAATCGCCCACACCGTGAAGGGGAAAGGGATCTCTTTCATGGAGTGGTCGCCCCGATACCACGGGACGGCTCCGGCGAAGGACACGCTCCCGGATGTGCTCAACGAGCTAAAGTGATTTCTTGAAGCAAATCAGAATAGCCCCTTCGATCCTCGCCTGGGACCCGGGGGCCCTTTACGAAGCGGTCGAGATCTGCAGGTCCGGAGGGGCGGACCAGGTACACCTCGACGTCATCGATGGCCACTTCGCCCCCAACATAACCTTCGGACCCGGCACTGTGAAGGCGCTGAGGAAAAGGTCCGACCTGAGGTTCGACACCCACCTAATGATCGACGAGCCGCTCAAATTCGCAGAGAAGTTCCTTGACGCGGGGTCAGACCTGCTCACCTTCCACGCCGAGGCGATCACTGCCAGGCAGTTCGACGACCTGTATACTTCGGTCAGGGGGCGAGGGAAGGACGTGGGGCTCGCGCTGAAGCCCTCGACCGAGATCCCATCCTGGGCCGTGGAGAGGCTGGACAGACTGAATACCCTTCTGGTGATGACTGTGAACCCGGGGTTCAGCGGGCAGCAGATGGACCGCGCCGTCTTGCCAAAGCTCGAGCGCCTTTCGGCGCTCATCGACGAAAGGGGGACAGGGACTGACGTCGAGATTGACGGGGGGGTTGAGCCAGAAAACGTCCGCGAAGTGGTTAAGAGGGGTGGAAACGTGCTCGTCGCTGGCGCAGGGGTGTATGGCAAAAAGGACCCGGTGCAGGCCATCTCAGTTCTCAGGGACCTCGCCGAGTCATCGAGGAGGTCGACCTGATGTCAGCTAGAGTTGCGGCGATGAGGGACGCCTACGGGGAGGCCCTTCTCGACCTGGGGGCCAGCAATCCCAGAGTTGTGGTTCTGGGGGCAGACACCACGGGCTCGCTAAAGTCGGGGGTCTTCGCTTCCCGCTACCCGGAGAGGTTCTTCAACGTCGGAATCGCCGAACAGAATCTTGTCTCCATCGCCGCTGGTTTCGCACTGGCCGGAAAGGTGCCCTATGCAGGGACCTACGCCATCTTCGTCCCGGGAAAGTGCGTGGACCAGATAAGGAACAACATAGCGTACCCCAACCTCGACGTGAAGATTGTCTGTTCGCACGGAGGCATCTCCGTCGGGCCCGACGGGGCCTCGCACCAGCAGGTGGAGGATATCTCGATAATGCGTTCGATTCCGAGGATGAGGGTAATCGTCCCGGCAGACGCGGTTTCGACGAAGGCCATCGTGAAGGCCGTGGCCGATATATCGGGCCCCTTCTACATCAGGCTCACCAGACCGTCCACCTCCGTGGTCTACGAGGGCGGGTTCGAATACTCTCTGGGGAAGGCTAGTGTAGTCGCGGACGGGTCGGATGTCGCCCTGTTCGCCTGCGGTATCATGGTGCCTGAAGCGATCAAGGCCGCGGAATCTCTGAGAGCCAAAGGGGTATCTGCTGCCGTGATCGACTTGAACACTGTGAAGCCGATAGACGCAGAGACAGTTGTAAAGTACGCGGGGAAGTGCGGAAGCGTGGTGACGGCGGAGGAGCACAACATAATCGGTGGAATGGGGTCGGCCGTGGCAGAAGTGCTCGGCGAAAGCAAGCCCACCCCCATGAAGAGGGTCGGCGTAATGGACACCTTTGGGGAAAGCGGGGAGACTTCGGAACTGCTCAAGAAGTACGGCCTGACGGCGGCGAACATCGAGTCCGCCGCTTCCATGATAATGCAGGCGCGCCACTAGACTTTAATAACGAAAACGCGGCGCGGTGAAGAAATTGAAGTTCTACCTCGACACAGCGAATCTTTCCCAGATTTCCAGACTGAACCAGATGGGCCTGGTGGATGGGGTCACGACGAATCCCACTCTCGTCGCCAGGGAGCCGGGCGACTTCGAGGAGATCATCAAGTCAATCTGCAGAGAGGTCGGGGGCCCAGTCAGCGCCGAGGCCGTGAGCACAGATTACGACGGCATCGTAAAGGAGGCGAAACACCTCCACGGACTTGCGTCGAACGTCGTGGTGAAGATACCGGTCATCCCGGAGGGGCTGCGGGCCACCAAGACTGTCAGCGCCATGGGGATTCCGGTGAACATGACACTCGTGTTCTCCGCGAACCAGGGACTCCTGGCCGCCAAAGCCGGGGCCTCCTACATCAGCCCATTCATCGGCAGGCTTGACGACGTAGGCCAGAGGGGGATGCAGGTGGTCGAAGACCTGGTAAGGATACGGGACAACTACAAGCTGAAGGCCCAGGTCCTCGTCGGGAGTATCAGGCACCCCCTACACGTTCTCGAAGCAGCCAAGATCGGTGCCGACATCGCCACCATGCCTCCGGAGGTCATGGAGAAGATGTGGCAGCACCCTCTGACGGACGCGGGGCTCAAACGCTTCTTGGACGACTGGAACAAGGCGAAAAAGGGCTAGTTCGCCATCAGCAACATTTTTACGGAAAGGAAATTCGGCGCCGATTCATGGCTAAAACATACGCGTTACCATCCCTTCCATACAAGTACGACGCGCTGGCTCCATACATCTCAGAGAAGATCATGACCCTCCACCACGACAAGCATCACCAGGCCTACGTCACGGGCGCCAACGCGGCGCTCGAGAAACTGGAGAAGGCCCGCAAGGGAGAACTCCAGGTCGACATAAGGGCAGTCCTCAGAGACTACAGCTTCAACGTCGACGGGCACATCCTCCATTCGCTCTTCTGGCCCAACATGGCCCCTGCGGGCAAGGGTGGGGGTTCGCCCGGCGGGGCGATTGCAGACAGAATCAGCAAGGACTTCGGCAGCTTCGACAAGTTCAAGGCGCAATTCAGCGATGCAGCGAAGACCGTCGAAGGGAGCGGCTGGGCCCTCCTCCTGCACGACGCGGAGACCGACCAGCTGGTCCTTACGCAGGTCGAAAAGCAGAACTTCATGCACCTTGCGCAGATGACAATCCTGTTGGGGCTGGACGTCTGGGAACACGCCTACTACCTAGACTACCTCAATGACAGGGCCAAGTACGTTGAGAACTGGTGGAACGTAGTCAACTGGTCGGACGTGGATTCAAGGTTGTCGAAGGTCAAGCGCTGACCTTCGCCACCTCATTTTGTCCCAGTGCTTATCGTGGACGCGTAGTCGCTGCTCGCCCGAATCAGCCGGTCGATGTCTGCATTCTGATGAGATGTCGAAACCGCCCCTGCGTGGCCAGGGAGAACGAAGACTCCGTTTGAAAGCAGGTGCATTGCATACCCCATCGCCAGCGTCTTGTCTTCGGCGGCGGCGTCCTCGGCGCTCATGGGCTTTGGCCCAAAATGCGTGAAGAAGAGCGACCCCATCCCCGTCGTGTGAGTCTGGATGCCCCGTTCGTCGAATGCCCTATCCACCCCCGACCTGAGCCTCTTGCCCGCTTCCTCGAGCCTAAGGTAGACTTTTCCCCGATTTCTTCGCAAGAACTTGGTCGTAGCGAGTCCGGCAGCCATTGAAAGTGGGTTCTCCGAGAAGGTCCCCCCTCCGATGGAGACGAATCGGTCTCTCCTGGATGGGTCGGCCATGGAGATTATTTCCCTCTGACCGCAGACCAGCCCTATCGGCAGCCCCCCGCCCACTATCTTGCCTAGGCTCGCCAGGTCAGGCTTGACCCCGTACCGCTCCTGGGCCCCTCCGAGCGACAGCCTGTACCCCGTGATTATCTCGTCAAACGCGAGGAGCGCCCCGTCGTGCTGCGTGAGCTCGCGAAGGCCCTTCAGGTACGCCGGGTCCGCAGGGATGCACCCTCCCGCCCCGAGGACAGGCTCCAAGAACACCACGGCCACGTCGTGCCTCGCCTCTCTCATCGCCCTTTCCACTGCTTCAAGGTCGTTGAACCTGACGGTGATCAGGCTCGACTGTTCCGACGGAAGAATCCCTTCGCCTTCCGCCCGGTCAAAGGGTCTGTGGACCCCCTTGTTCAGCTCCGTGTTGTATCCGTGCCATCCTCCTGCTATCTTGATCGCCGTGCTCCTTCGCGTGTAGGCCCTTGCCAGTCTCACGAGGTACATCGTGGCCTCGGCTCCCGAGTTGCAGAACCTCAGCATCTCGGCGCAGGGGACGCTGCGCTGCACCTCTTCTCCCAGCTCCAGGGACATCCTGCTGCTCATTCCGTAGTGAGTCCCTCTGCCGACCTGCCTCCTCAGCGCCTCGACCACCACGGCCGGCGAGTGCCCCAGTATGAGCGCCAGGTGCCCCATCCAGTAGTCGACGTACCTGTTTCCGTCCTCGTCCCAGACGTGCTGCCCATTCGCCCTTTTCAGGAACAGAGGGTACGGAGAGTAGAACCTAGCGTTGTGGTTGACCCCGCCGGCGAAGACCTTCTTGGACCGGCCATATAGTCGGCCGGACAGAGTCGTCTTCGCGACGTAATCGGGTCTCAACGACCTCTCACCGCCCTGCCTCGGTATATGAAACATCGCCTGGAGCGCGTGGACGGGCGCAGGCGGGGGCGGCTGACCGGATACCATGCTTTCCCTGCTTTCCCTGCTTTCCTCCCAGACGTCGTACCGTGCACTCCGTAGTCCGTCGGCAAAGAAACCCTCCACTTTGCAATGGGTCGGGACGCGTAATCTGTATGATTTGGGAATTGGGACGATTCATGCGCGAATTCTCGCGCATGAATCTCAAATCAATGACGATGCAGCACACGGCACATCTTCCTTAATAGCGGTCAGGATTTCCTAAACATTAACTATGAAAAACTACGCACGCGCTCTTCTACCTACTGCACTTCTCGTAGCATCGACCTTCCTCCTCATCGCCGCGCCCGCGGCGCATGCGACCACATCGTACACTGTCCAGGTTGGCTATGCGGACAACCTGAGGCCCACGCCTTTCTTCCCATCGCCATGGTGCGGTGACTCCGGCGTTGCCTTGTTCGCCGCCACTGGCGAGCCCTGCATTGCTGGGGATACACAGTTCGACGATGGAGCAATCCTCGTGACCAACACTGGAACCAACTCGCTCACGATTAACGACCTGTCCGTCAACCTTCACCCCGCCGTGGGCTCGCCCACGTTCAGCATCTGGGGCTCCTACCTTCCATTTACCCTGAACTCAGGTCAAAGCGCCATCTTCGCTCAGACGGGAGACTCGGAGAGCTTCGACACGAGCGACTTTCCACTTTCCTTGCCCGTAGCTGACAACCCTGCCAACAATTGCAGCACCGGGCCGCAGTCCACAACGGCAATCTGCACCACAAACGCTCCTGAAATCACAATCACCGTGAACGGTGTTCCGACAAACTACTTCGATAACGGGCACACGTTGGACACCGGTGGGCAGGACGCAGTCAATTACAATCCCTGCATCAACCCGGCAGACTCACCTGGCAACTGCAACGAATCACTACAGTGGCGAGACATAACCCTGACCTGTGGCACCTCTTGCCCAGGCGGGGGAACGACGGTCCCAGAATTCAGCCTCCCTGTCATCGCGGTAGCCGCGGTGTCTTTCCTGGGCGTACTGCTGCTCGGGAGAAGACTCCAATCGAAGGCCAGCCGCACATCTGAAAGCACGAGCATCGGTAGAACAACACGCTCCGCATAGATTGAGTTGGGCGTTGCCCTGAGGGCAGCGCCGAACCCCTTTTTGTATCGCATCCGGCATATTCCGTCGCTGTCAAAGCCATCACTGGCGAACCACAGGCTGCTGTCAGCGGAGTCGGACTCCTTACGCATATTCCTGCACCACGAAGGGCCTGAATCACGCGGGGCCACAACTCCCATTAGTGGGTCTACCAATCGGATTCAGAAATGGAGTTCGTACTGGGGCTGGAGTCACCCTTCAGCCTGGACTACACCCTGGAGAGCGGTCAGGTGTTCCGCTGGGAGAACAGGGGCGAATGGTGGTACGGCGTCCTTCCGATGGGAGTCATCAAAGTTAAGCAGGAGGCCGACTCGATCAGATGTGTATCCAGCTCCGAATCGATGGACGGGGCCTTCGTGAGGTCCTACTTCCGGCTGGACGAGCAGCTCGAGCCCATCCTCGCTTCGATCATGAAGGACAGCACCATGGCGTCGGCAGTGCAGAGGTTCTACGGCCTCCGCCTGATCAGGCAGGAGTTCTGGGAGTGCTTGGCCTCCTTCTTGCTCGCGACCAACGCGAACATCCCTCGCATAAAGAAGATGGTCTCTTCAGTCTGTTCCACGTTCGGTGACCCGACAGAGTTCGAGGGGCTGAAGTACTTTCGATTCCCCCCTCCCGAAAGGCTGGCCGAAGCGCAGGTGGCCGAGCTCAGGGAGTGCGGGCTCGGGTACAGGGCGCCCTTCTTAAGACGCGTCGCCGAGTCGGTCTCCAGTGGGGCCGTAGACGGAGGGGAGATTGAACTGAAGAACTACGAGCAGGCGCATTCGGCCCTGCTGAAGGTCTTCTCCGGCGAGAAGCTGCTCCTCGGCGTGGGCCCGAAGGTGGCAGACTGCGTGCTTCTCTACTCTTGCGGGAAGGACGACGCCTTCCCAATCGACGTTTGGGTGGCCAGGGAGCTGGCTGACTCCTACCCAAGGCTGGTCGACCCCAGCGTCCTGAAAAAACTGTCCCGGGAGCACGGGGGGAAGCTCACCTATCGCGAGTACGCAGACCTTTCACGGGCTGCGAGAGGATACTTCGGGCCCTACTCGGGCTACGCCCAACAGTATCTCTACATGTACGGAAGGGTCCGGGACCAGTAACGAGCTAGGTTTCCTTCTTCCTTGGCGCCCTCTTCCTGGGCGCTGGCTGAGCCTTCTGCGGGGCCGCCGCTTCGGCCTTCTTCGACGCGACGTACCACTTCTTTATGGCGGCGACGTTCGCCTGAATCGTGCTTCTCCTCCTCAAGTCGACTGGCACCTGCCACTTCAAGGCGAGGCCCAGCGGGAGCCCTCCCTCGGCGAGCTCTCTCATAGAAAATCCCTTCCCGTCCCTGTTGATCGTGCCCGTGCCGTGCCTGGCGCTCACGAGAGCCCCCGGGATTCGGCCCGATGGCCTGGTTGGCCTCGGCTTCCCAGCCTTGGTGGAACCTTCGGTGCCTTCCTTCTTCTTGGCTCGGGGCTTCGCCCTGCTCCTGACGCTCAACTGGAGAGGAACCCCCCATCGGTCTCGTTAAAACGGTTTCTTGAACCGGGGCCGCCCCGGCCACGACCTGGGCTAGGGTCGCTTCGGGCTCCTCGACCCGACGTACATGGCCAGCGCGCCCAGAGCGGTCAGCAGGACACCGGCCCCCTCCATGGGGGCGCTCTGCAGAACGAGGAAACCGGGAATGAAGACGGCGTCGGCGCCAAGGATCAGGACGATGACTCCCGCAGCAAAGAGCTTGCCGTTGGAAATCGGGACGGGGGGCGTCCCCTTCGCGCCCGGTGCGGTAACTGGCGCCGGCCCCGGCACCCTCCTCCAGGTGGGAAACCCTCCTTTCATGAGGCCCATCGGGAAGAAGAGGACACCAAGCGCTAGGATTATGCTGGAGGTCCCCTGGGCGGCCCCGGGCTCGGGACTGGGAATCAAGCAGTAGCAAGAATCACCCGCTGAATTCATCGGTCCGTAGAAGAGCACGATCCCCGCGGCTCCGACGAGTATGAAGAACAGGGATAGTGCCAGGAACTCGGAGTCCAACGTGCGTTGAGTCGTTCGCCAGACTTCTCTTAAAAGTTTCTTCTCATGAATCGGTTCGTCGAGGGAAGGCTGGACTCGGGACTGGGAACAACCCCTAGGAAGTCAGTCGGGCTCCCCGACGGTCGCTCCGAAGGGGCCAATTCTTGACGAAATCAGGTCGCAGACATGGTTCGGGCTGGGAATGTCCTCCAGCTGCTCAGCCACCCCCCCGCCCATTAGACGGACGCTGCCGCGCCCTGCCTTGAGTATCATGAAAACGGTGCCGCAGTCGAACCTCTTCGCGAGTACGCCTTGCGACACCGAGATGTCAAGGATGTCCTGATAGCGGACCGAGTCGGCGCCCCTGAAGAGCCGTTTCACTGTCAGACCTTCGTCGAAGATTTCGATTCTCGTTTCGTACTTTATTCCGACCACTATCAGGAGCAGCCCGACCGAGATTGCGAGGAATATCAGGTAGTGTACGAGATTGGCCGGAGTGATCTCTAGGAAAATCGAGAATACGCCGATTGCGATGAGGCCCTTCAGGAATGTCTTGGCGACCCTGGGCCTCAGCCTAAGGGTCGCAGGTTCGGCGGGGCCCTCACTTGTAGAGCCAGCAGGAGACATCCTCGTCCTCGACCTTGATGGGTTTCGGGTCGTCCGTCCTGCAGATGTCCATGGCGTGGGGGCACCTGGGGTTGTACCTGCAGCCTGGCGGCAAGTTGACCATGCTCGGCACCTCTCCGGTGGGGGGCGCCACTTCTTTCGTGTCCAGGGAAGGCACGGACTTCAAGAGCGCCTGCGTGTATGGGTGCTTCGGAGAGCCTATCACGCTCTTCGTCGGCCCCGCCTCGATAATCTCTCCAGCGTACATGGTCATCGTCCGGTCGGAGATGAACCGCGCCACTGCGATGTTGTGCGTGATGAAAAGGTATGTGAGCTTGAACTCGTTTCTGAGGTCCAGAAGCAGGTTGAGCACTTGGGACTGGACCGACGCGTCGAGGGCTGAGGTGGGCTCGTCCAGTATGACAAGCTTCGGCGTGGAGATTATCGCCCTCGCGACCGCGACCCTCTGTCGCTGTCCCCCTGAGAGGTCGCGGGGACGGCGTTCAGCGAAGTTGTGCTCCAGACCCACTGAATCGAGCGCCTTGTCAACTGCAGCGTCCTTGGCCGCCTTCCCGTAACCGAGCTTCTGCAGCGGCTCCCTCACTATCGCCCTTACCGTCGCCCTGGGGTCTAGGCTCTCGAACGGGTTCTGAAAGACCATCTGGATTTCCCTACGGATCCGGCCGAGGTTTCTCTTGGACACGTCCTCTCCGGAGTAGAGGATGCTGCCTTCCGTAGGGGTCTCCAAGGTCGCTATCATCCTGCCCAAGGTCGTCTTCCCGCATCCGCTCTCCCCTACGAGAGCGAGCACCTCCCCCTCCTGGATTCTGATGTTGACGTCGTCCACTGCTTTCACCAGGGGAGGGAACTGCCTCAGCAGCGTCTCGAGGACTCCGGTCTTGCCGGTCCTGAAGTACTTCTTCAGGCCTACCGTCTCAACTAGTGTTCCCGCCATGCAAGAAGCACCTCACCAGCGCCCCGTCTTTTTCGGTCTCAGGGGGCGACTTCGAACTGCAGATCTCCATCGCGTAAGGACAGCGCGGGTGGAAGCGGCACCCGCTTGGGGGGCTGAGCATGTTCGCCGCCGAGCCCGAGATGGACGTCAGCCTCCCCTGGTCCTTCGTGGTCCTCGGGACGCTCGCTATCAACGCCTGCGAATAAGGATGAAGGGCGTTCCTGGTGATGTGCCCAGCCTCCCCCATCTCGACCACCTCCCCCGCGTACATCACGACCATCCTGTCGCATATGCTGTAGGCCACGTTTATGTCATGAGTGATGAAGATGATGGACATCCTGTACTCGCGCTGGAGTTCCCGCATCAGCTTGAGGACCTGGGCTTGCACGGTCACGTCCAGGGCCGAAGTGGGCTCGTCCGCAATCATCAGTTTGGGCCGCATGACAAGGCCCATGGCGATGACGACCCGTTGGATCTGTCCCCCGGAGAGCTGGTGCGGGTACCGCGTAATGATCGATTCGGGGTCAGGCATGCGGACGTCTTCGAGTTTCTTGACAGCTTCCTTGCGTGCTTCACCCTCGCTGAACGGGGCATTCGTGTGCCTGGCCCTCGAGTGAATCGCCTCCAGCATCTGGACGTCTACGCGCTTCACCGGGTTCAGTGTGTTCAGGGGGTCCTGGAATATCATGAACGCAGTGCTTCCTCTCATTCTGACGACCTCGCGGTTGCTCATGGTGGCGACGTCTTTTCCGTCGAGCATCAGGCGCCCAGCCGAGTAGCTCGCGTTGAGGGGCAGGAGACGGACTATTGCGAGGCCAAGGGTCGACTTGCCGCATCCGCTCTCACCCACTAATGCCACGCTCTCGCCCTCACCAACCGTGAGGTTCACGCCGTTCAGCGCCTTGAGCGTCCCGTAGACCGTCCTGTAGGTGATTGCAAGGTTCTCTACGTCCACTATGTCCTTCCCGGTACCAGGCGTGGGCATCTAGTAGGTCGTTCTTCCTCCGATGAGGTCCTGCAACCTGTCTCCAACCAGGGTGAACGCCACAACCACTATTGCTATGACCACCCCTGGCATGATCGAGTACCACCACTGCAGTGGGAAGAACTGCAGCCCGGCGGCGGACTCGGCTCCCCATTCGGGGTAGTCTGAGCTTACGCCGATGCCGAGGAATGCGAGCGCGGCATAGGTGAGGATCACAGTCCCCATGTCTAGGGTCGCGTAGGCTATGATTGGATCAACCGAGTTGGGGATGATGTGCTTCACAAGTATCGCAAAAGAATTGGACCCGCTAAGCTTGGAGGCTTCGACGTAGGCTTTGTTCCGCAGGGTGAGGGCCTGGGCCCGGAAGAACCTGGCGTAGGTCGGCCACCAGATGATCATCAGCGCGTAGAGGAGTGCCGTGAAGCCCCCTCCGATCAGGATTGCGACTGCTATTGCTAGCACCAGCGCGGGGAGCGCCAGGAATGCATCCGTCAGCCTCATCATGATTTCGTCGACCCAGCCTCCATAGTATCCAGCCGCCGTGCCCAGAAACATCCCAACCACGATGGCGCTCCCGACGACGATCACCGAAGCGGCCGCGTCGTGGGGGGTGGCGTAAAGGACGCGAGAGAGTATGCTCTGCCCCTGGAAGTTCGTTCCGAGGATGTTCGCAGGGAAGTCCGCGAGCGAGGGAGGCTCGAGCTTCAGGTCGAACGTCAGCGCAAGCGGGTTGGTCGGCAGGAGCATCCACCCCAGGTCTGGCTGCCCGATGACGTTCGCCAGCTCCTGCATGATCGCTTCGAATATGGCGAACAACATGAACGCCGCGATGATAAGGAGTCCGACAAACGCGGGTTTGTCCTTCCTTATGTATTCCAGGTAGAACGAAGCGCCCTTCTTCACATCCTTGGTCTCCGCGGCTGCCGAGCCGGTCTTGAGAGCTACCTGCCCGGAGGACCTTATCGGCCTCCTGGCCAAATGGCCGAGGAACGACGAGAGGCTCACCTAGGTCAGCCTCACTCTCGGGTCTGCGACGGCGTACAGGATGTCGGCCACAAAGTTCGCCACAATCACGGCGATTCCGGTAATGACGGTGAACGCCAGCACCGCGGTGTAGTCGTCATTGTAGATGGCATTGACAGTGAAAAAGCCCATGCCGTGGTACGCGAAGACGTCCTCGATTATCACGGCCCCGCCAACGGAGAAGGCGAACAGGAGGGCGACGAGCGTGATTATCGGAATCATGGCGTTCCTGAAGGCCGTCCCCCAGACGACCTTTCCCTTGCTCAACCCCTTCATGTAGGCCAGCTTGACGTAGTCGCGGTCGAGCGCATCGATCATGCTCGCCCGGCCGAGCCTGGTCACGAGGCCAAACCCGATCACCGCTATTGCGAAGGCAGGAAGGATTAGGTGCTGGACGGCGCTCCAGAAGTACACCCAGTTCTGGGCCAGAAGCGCGTCTATGATGGGCGCGCCCGTTACGGCGGGAGGGGGAATGAGAGTCGGGTCCACGACCCCCGTCGCCGGCAGGAGGTTCAGCCAGTAGGCGACCACGAGCTGCATGATGAACCCCACGAGAAAGATCGGCGCCGACCATGTTGTCAGGTAAAGCGCCTTCATGCCGTAGTCCGGCGCTCTGTTTCTGTTGGCGGCGGCGATGGCCCCGGTGTACAGGCCGATGAGCACTCCGATGATTTGTCCTACGACGACCAGCTCGAGAGTGACCGGGAGGTAGGCCTGCATTTCCTGGAGCTCTGGCACGTGGTATAGGGTGTCTGTTCCAAAGTTCCCGTGAAGTATCCCGATGAGGTAGTTGTAGAATTGGATGTAAAGAGGAGCGTCAAGGTCGTTAGCCTTGATGATCGAGGCGAGAATCGCGGGGGTGGCCCTCGGATTCCCAGTGATTATTCTGGCCATCGCCACAGGCGAGGGAACAAGAACGTGAAGGAGGACAAACACGAGCGCGATGAGCAGGACCAGGGTTACGGCAGCGTTTATCGCCCTACGGACCACGAACAGCCCGAAGTTCGAAACCAAGCTTCCATCAGAAGAATTGCTCGAATTAGAATATTAGCCTTTCCAGCGGGCGCTACTCCCGCCCTTGGAATTGAGATACTCGCCCAAGGCTTACGCTAGGAGGCGGAAAAAATAAGGGGGTTTCCTAGACAGAGTCTAGGAATGTCCTGTCGCGGGTTGATAGTAGGCTAGGTTATAGAAGACTGCGAACTGGAATGGCGAGTAGACCAGGCCCTTGACGTATGGCTGAACAACGAAGAGGTTCGCCACGTTCGGGTACTGGATTATCGTCGATAGCTGGGTGAACATTGCCCAAGCCGTCCCTGCGTCATTCTTCTGCTGGGTCGAATTGGTCTCGAAGGGTATCTTGGCGGCCAACTGGTTGAGGGTGGCGTTGTTGACCCAGTTCGCCTCGTGAGCGGCTCCCGTCGCCATGTCGTTGAACTGCTGGAAGATTGGGTCCGGCCAGTCGGCGCACCAGCCGACCATCGTGATCGAGGGAGTCGTCTGAGGCGACGCCTCATTAACCTCGTACTGCCCCTCGGTTATCCCTGTTGGGACGATCCTGATGCCGACCTGGCCCAGGTCATTGGAAAGGATCTCGTTGACCGTCAGCTGCGTTGGGGAGAGCGGGACCAGGTAGTCGTAGTCGAGCGGCGGCAGAAGCGTCCCCTTCGCGTCGCCCAAGACGGTCCCATTGGCCATGACCGTGTAGAAATGCCCTTGGATTCCTGCCTCGTTGACGTACTTGGCTGCGATGTTGATGTTGTAGGAGTAGAGCGGAATGTTGTTCGGGTTGTCAAGCGGCCCCCATCCTGGCGGGACGGGAGGCACGAAGAGTTGAGCCAGCGGCGTTCCCTGGAACGTGTAGAGCTGCTGCACGAACTGGCTATAGTTGACCGAATGGACGATGCCCTCTCTTAGGAGAGTGCTATTTGTAGGGTAGGTCTGCGTGTTGATACCGTTCGCAAGGTCGCAGAGCGGGTATCCCTGTTGCACCAGAAGCTGGCTGAACGGGAAGTACTGGGCGTACTTGTAGCTGGAGTATAGGTCGCCGAACTCGGCCGGCTGCGGGTTCACGAGCTGGGCGTTGTTGGAGGCGAAGTCCTCTATCTGCGTGCTCGGCTCCAGGCCGAACTTCATGATGATGGTCGGGATGATCGCCGGCTGAAGCACCTTGGCTAAGCCAGAGACTCCTTTGGCCCAGTAGTTCTGGTTCGCATTCAACACGAGCAGGGACTGGGACGGCCCGACCACGCCGTACACGTACGGACCGCTGCCTATCATGCCCTTGGTGCTGAGGTTGGCTGGCTGGGTGTTGTTGGCAACGCCGCCGTTCGCGTCGATGTAGACGGGGTCAACAAGCGCCCCCCACTGGGGTGGGAGGGCCAGAAGCAGCAGCTTGTATGGCTGAATCAGGTTCAGCTGGAAAGTCATTGGGCCTGATGCAACGAATGCCTGGCCGGGGTAGGATGCGAGCGCCTTGATGCTCGAGTTGTCAGTGTTGAAGTTGCTCAGGACGTTGTTGAGCGCGGCGACGAGCTTGTTCTCATTGGTGATGGGTATCCCGAAGGTGTTGCTCACTGCAGCCTTCAATCCCCACGGCCAGACATTCCCGGATGCGTCAGGCATCGTCTGGCACGCGCTTAAAGTTGGGGTACTGGCGCAGCTTGGGCTGTATGCCGTCGCACCGCTGTAGAAGAGGGACAGCCAGTTGGAGTAGTATGCGGCCGAGGGAGCGTTGATCCAGTTTCCTCTCACGAAGCTAAACCACGCCACGTAGGCGTTGATTGGATCCTTGTTCGAAAACCAGGTGTTCGCCCTCATGGTGAACGTGTAGTTCTCGGAGTTGCTCGACACGGTCCAGTTCGATGCCAACGACGGCACCACTTCGGTGCTGCTTGACCCGTTGTACTGGACTAGGCCCTGAAAGACATTCGCGAAATACCCGTCGGTGACGAAGAACCCTACTGCGGGATCCAGAGAGTCGTATGGTGTCTGGGCGGACTGGCCCATGGTCTCGTCCGTCAGCTGGCTCGCATTAATCGGGCTCAGGACGAAAGTCGACGTGATGCTGGTGCTGCTCGTCGAGGTCGTCGGAATCGTCGAATTGGTGGTCTGAGAGACTATAGGGGAGGTTGTTGTGCTGGGTGATGGAGCCGTAGTCGTCGAGACGTAGTATGCGCCGAGTCCGGCCGCCAAAACGATGACGACCGCGATTCCGATGGCTGCGGCTCTGCTAATCGCTAACCTTGTATGACTTACATGAGTCTCCATTTTCAACACTATAATCAGTCGCGAAGATAAAAGCCTTCGTATGGGGCGCTTGGCGCTCGACCATGAGATGCCGCGGGCGTCGCAGGGTTGCCGGAGGCTCCTGATGCTGGCCACTGGCTGAAACCATCAATGCGCGCTGCCGGCACGTAATCCGGTCGGTCCGATGGGCCCGGTCTCACTCTACGATGATGGCTCGCCTGGGGGCCTTGCCCTGCGCATGATCAGCAAAGCGGCGATGACCCCGACGAAGACAAGCATGAGACCCGCGATGTTTGCCAGGCCGACCGAGGAGGCCCTCTGCGTCTCTGCGGACGTCACCGCGTATAGGGCGACAGACGCTATTACCAGGAAGAGGACAAAGGCGAGGGGAATCCAGACTCGCATCGACCAGCGCCGAGAGAAGGGAGTGTGAAGAAGGTTCCGTTCCGACTTGACCTCCTGCTAACAATGACCAGAACGCCCCCGAGCCTCAGATGTGGCTTACCCACGTCTCGACTTGGAAAAGAAGCGTCAGTCCCGCGGGTCGGATTTCTGGGCGCCTCTCGACGCCTTTCGAGCCGACGACACTCCGGTCACTGTTGCCTGAGTAGGCTGGACGAGTCAGCCGATGGCCGACATCTACAGCCGGAAGCTCTTGGCTCCACATGGAACTACCAGGCTGAGCTACCGCGGGACGGTCCGGCGACTCTCGTAGATTTCTTAAGTGTTCCTTCGCGGGGGCGCGTATCTAGAACCGAGCCCCTCCCGTCCGAGACGAGACTCCGCCCTCCTGTTCCACTCTCGCGAGAGAACTGGGTCCAAGCCAGGAAGCCGGTTCCATTGTCTAGGGACGAGGACGGTACCTGAAGCCACGGTCCCCTCACGAA
Organism: Nitrososphaerales archaeon; assembly: GCA_035626235.1. Taxonomy (GTDB): domain Archaea; phylum Thermoproteota; class Nitrososphaeria; order Nitrososphaerales; family Gagatemarchaeaceae; genus DATFYP01. The sequence goes on from DASPOB010000074.1 coordinate 27,582, forward strand.
GAACGAAGGCCCGCCGATGGGGCAAACTCAATATAAGTGAAGGGGAGGCCGCCAAAGTCCTGCGGGTGGGCCGTTTGAGTTTCCGTGACTACTTCGCTCTTGTCAAGCCAAAGATAATCCCTCTTCTGGTGATGGTGGCTCTCGGCTCGACGATGGTTGCCGAGAGGGGGCTACCCCCGCTGCGCATACTGGTAGGGGTGCTGGGAGGCGGCGCAGTCGCCTCTGCCGGGGCCCTGGCCCTCAACAGCTACCTCGAAATAGGGATAGACGCGCAGATGAAGAGGACGAGGAGCCGGCCGCTCCCGTCGCAGCGAATCGTTCCGCCGTCCCACGCCCTGGTCCTGGGCATCGTGCTCGTCGCTTGCGGGGTGGCCCTCGCGTTCCTGACTGTCGACCTGGTAGCGACTTTCTTCGTGGCGCTCGGCGCGTTCGTCTACGTCCCGGTATACACCCTGTGGCTCAAGCCCCGCACAGCCTGGAACATCGTCCTTGGAGGTTTCGCGGGGAGCTGTGCCGCGCTCGCGGGGTGGTACGCAGTGACATCATCGGAAGCCGCGGCGGGATGGATATTGGCGGCCCTGGTTTTCGTGTGGACGCCGACCCACTTCTGGAGCCTGGCGGTCATCACGGGCGAGGACTACTCTGCGGTTGGGATTCCCATGCTCCCCTCGGTGGTGGGAGCGGCCCGGGCTTCCAGGTACATCGTCGCCAACACCATGATTCTGATACCGGTGAGTCTGCTGCTCTCCTTCTATCTGTACCCGCCGGGACTGTACGTCTACCTAGCCGTGGCCGTCCTGTTCGACCTGCTCCTATTGGCGACCAACATCAAGCTCTTCGTGACGCCCATAAGGGAGAACGCGTGGCTAGCCTTCAAGTTCTCCAGCCCCTACCTCGCCGTAATATTCCTGGCGGCCATTGTCTCCGTGCTGGTCTGAGTCTGCACCTCCGCGCTCGGCAACCTTTTTGTGGGGAGCGTCGCGCGGCGCTCGCAGAATGGCCGAGACGTACGTCGTCCACTATTCCGAGGTCGCGCTCAAGGGGAAGAACCGGCCCGACTTCATACGCCACCTGAGGAGGAACATACGAAGGTCCGTCCGGGGGCTGGGAGAGACGACCGTCGGCTTGGACGAAGGTCGTTTCATGGTCGAGAGCGACGCCGACCCGGAGGAGGTCTGCAGATGTCTTTCCACCGTCTTCGGCGTGGCGTGGTTCGCCAGAACATCCGTGGCGGGGCCCACCTATGAGGACATCCGCGACCACGTCATCGCTGCCGCCAGGCCGGGCCTCGGTCGGACCTTCAGAATCGATGCCCGTCGGACCCACAAATCCTTTCCGCTGGGCTCGATGGAGATGGAGAGGCGGTTGGGGGCAGAGGTGGTCCGGGAGACCGGAAGGAGGGTCAACCTGTCAGACCCGGAAGAGTCCATCCACGTTGACGTCATGCGAGGAAAAGCCTTGGTCTACTCAAGCAGGAGAAGGGGGCCGGGAGGACTCCCCGTCGGGACCTCCGGGAGGGTAATGCACCTCTTCTCAGGTGGCATTGATTCGCCCGTCGCAGCGTGGCTCCTCATGAAGAGGGGGTGCACCCCCATCTACCTCCATTTCTATCTCGCGCCAACGCCCACTTACCCCCTCGAAAGCAAAGTGCTCCGGCTGGTGAAGATCCTTTCCGCCTATTCTGGGAAGAGCACCCTCCTGCTGGTCCCGTTCGCAGACTACCAGCTGTCGACTGCGGGCGCTCCCGCCGATCTCGAGCCATCCCTCTTCCGGAGGTTCATGAGGGTCACCGCGGAGGTGCTCGCTCCCCTCTTCGGCGCCTCAGCGATATCGACCGGCGACTGCCTGGCACAGGCGGCCTCGCAGACCGTGTGGAATCTCGCCGGATTCGACGTCGGGTCGTCCTTGCCGATTCTCAGGCCCCTCCTGACCTACGACAAAGACGAGGTGATTCGCCTCGCAGAGAGACTCGGGACCTACGGGCCGGCGATTGAGGAATACAAGGACTGCTGTGCCATCGTGACAAGGCATCCGAGGACCAGGGTGAAGCATGAGCTCGTCTCAAGATATTTCGAACGGCTACGGCTCGCGGAAGTCGTCAGGACTTCGGTCTCCGGGGGAACGCTAGCCGCCTACAACCCCGACACCCTAGAGCTGAAGACCTCTCTTCTTGAAGAGGTCGCAGCCTCCCGTTCCAGCCAAGGGGCAGTCCCCCCAGTTTCCCCCTAGGCAGAATTATAAACAGGGGTTCGTGGCCGCCATCTGGGTGATGAGAAGATGAGTGAGACAATATTCCACATCGAGGGAGACAAGTTCCAGGCGGAGGTCGTGCGCTCGGACCTGCCGGTCGTGGTGGATTTCTACGCGGATTGGTGCGGGCCCTGCAAGATGATAGCTCCTGTACTGGAGCAACTCTCGAAGGAATACAAGGGGAAGGCGAAATTCGTGAAGATCAACACTGACGACAACCAAGAATTGGCTGGCCAGTTCGGAATCATGAGCATCCCGACAGTGATGTTCTTCTCCAATGGAAAGGTCGAGGACATAGTCATTGGGGCAGTCCCCGCCGCCGTCTTCAAGCAGAAGCTCGAGTCCCTGACCAAGAAGTCATAGCAACTCCTTAAGACACAGGCTGGCCGTCCCGACCCCGTTGAAGGGCAGGCTCGTGCTCCTTTCTATCACGGTGATTTCTCTCTTCCTGCTCCTGGTCGTGGGTGCCTACGTGACCGCAGCGATGGACGGAGAAGCCTGTGGAACGCAGGTGCCGGCAGACTGGCCGCTGTGCCTCGGAAACCTGCTCCCGCCCCCGGTGCTGGCACCGGTCGCGGAGTACTCCCACCGGCTGCTCGCGGCGCTCTCCTCGCTCCTGCTCTTCGTGTCTACCTTCGTCTTCTGGAGACAGAAGCAGAAACCCGTAGCCCGAGCCTTGGCGGCTGCGTCGCTGCTGGTCATCGCCGAGGTCGTCCTGGGAGGGGCCGTTGTTGCCCAGGACCTCTATGCCGAGTTGGTTGCGCTCCACCAGGCCCTTGGCATCCTCATATTCGGGGTAGCCCTGTACGCGCTTTCGATGGCTCGGCGCGAAACCGCGTCTCTGATCCCCCCTTGACTCCACTCGCGGCGTAGCATTCGACCAACGGTTTTATCCGTCCCAATCCGGGTGGTCCCCGCTCTTGGACATCGAGACGAGGCTCGACTGCATTCGCCGGGTCGGGGAAGAGATTATCACCGAAGGGGAACTGAGGCAACTGCTTGAGACGAACTCCCATCCGACTGCCTACGACGGCTTCGAACCGAGCGGATTGGCGCACCTCCCGTTCGGGGTCCTGAGGCCAATCCTCGTCTCTGACCTTCTGGAGGCGGGGGTGAGGATGAAGCTCCTGCTGGCCGACTGGTTCGCCTGGGTGAACGGCAAGATGGGTGGCGACCTAGAGAAGATCAAGAAGGTGGGCGAGTACTTCGTGGAGGTTTGGAAAGCCGCCGGTGTTGACATGAGCAAGGTGGAGATTGTTTGGACGAGCGAAGTGGCCGAGCACGACGAGTACTGGAAGAAGGTCATCACAGTGGCCCAGAACTCGACTCTCGCGCGCACCCAGAGGGGCATCACGATCATGGGAAGGACTGCCGGCGAGCTGGTCCAGACGGCGCAGCTCTTCTACCCCATGATGCAGGTCGCGGATGTGTTCTGGCTCGATGTCGACATCTGCCAGCTGGGGCTCGACCAAAGGAGGGCGAATATTCTCGCCAGAGAGATCGCAGGGAAGCTGAAGTGGAAGAAGCCCGTGGCAGTCCATCATCACATGCTGATCGGTCTGCAGGGCAACAAGCAGCCCGAAGGTTTTGACGAGAACCGCGCCCTAGACGCAGAGATTGCCAGCAAGATGAGCAAGAGCAAGCCCGAGACCTCGATATTCGTGCATGACAGCAGGGAGGAGATCATCCGGAAAGTGAACTCGGCCTACTGCCCCGCCAAGGTCGTCGAAGGGAACGCACTCATGGAGTACTCGAAGTACATCGTCTTCAGGAAGAAGAGCACGATGAGAATCGACCGCCCTGAGAAGTACGGGGGGACGGTGGAGTTCGGCTCATTCCCCGAGCTTCAACTTGCCTACACCCAGGGTTCGCTTCACCCTGCCGACCTGAAGAAGGGGGTAGCAGAGGCTATTGACGAGGTGGTCTCTCCCATAAGGAACCACTTTGAGAAGGACCCGTCCGCGAGAAAACTCCTGAGCCTCGTGAAGTCCTCAGAGACGACAAGGTGAGGGGCCGAGGCCGATGCCGCGGGAAGGGACGAGGTTCGCCGCGGACGCGATGCTTGGATCCCTCTCCAGGAAGCTGAGGGCCTTCGGCTTCGACACCGCCTATTACAGGCAAGGGGGTGACGAGGGCATCCTGGAACTCGCCAAGGAAGAAGGTCGTGTTATCCTCACGTCGGATAGGGCGCTCCTCGCGAGAGCCTCCTCAAAGGGAGTCCGGGTTCTGCTTGTCGAGGGCCGCACTGACGGTAGACGCATCTCCTCTCTCTTGGGGGCTGCGAAGGAGGCGGGAATCACTTTGAAGCGGGGGGACCCCCTCTGTTCGGTCTGTAACGGAGCGCTTGCGGTCGTCTCGCGCGAGGAGGCAGCGTCGGGGGTTCCTCCCTCTGTCCTGCAAAGACACCGTCTGTTCCTCCGCTGCGAAGTCTGCGGGAAGCTCTACTGGAAGGGAGGACACTGGAAAAAGTTAAGCGGCCTCGAAAGGGCCTTCGGTCACAGGGCATAGCTCAGGCTGGTGTGTCGTTTTTGCCATTGTCAGACGAAGAGGGGGAGACGGTGGTCAGGCTGGCCAGGGATACCCTCGATTCGTTCGTCGGTGGCATGAGGCCCAAGACCAAGAAGTGGGACAAGGGTTTCCTGTCAGAGAAGCGGGGGGTATTCGTTACCCTCAACACCACCCAGTTCGGTCCAAAGTCGCTCAGGGGGTGCATAGGCTTTCCGCAGCCCGTAATGCCCCTCGGGGAGGCCATTCAGCTCGCCACCATGGAGGCCTCGGCGGAAGACCCAAGGTTCCGACCGGTCACCCCCGGCGAGCTCCCCCTCATTGAAGTGGAAGTGAGCGTCCTCACCCGCCCGGAGGAGGTAGCCGCGCCTCGCCGCCGAGACGTCCCGAAGCTTCTGCGCCTGGGCACCGACGGGATCGTGGTCTCTCGCCCGGAAGCCTCGGCCCTCTTCCTCCCGCAAGTAGCCACGGAGACTGGGTGGGATGCAGAGACCTTCCTCTCGGAGGCATGCATGAAAGGAGGGATGACGCCTGATGCGTGGTTAGACGACCGCACTAGGATCGAGGTCTTCCAGGCTGATGTCTTCTCAGAGAAGGGTCCCAGGGGCGCCGTCCAGCGCGTGAAGACCTGAGTGCG
>DASPOB010000075.1:0-90776 GCA_035626235.1 Nitrososphaerales archaeon
CACCCGGGACGCGACCACGGGTTTACCCTGGGACATGGCCTCGAAGATAGCCTGGCTGGTTCCCTCGTAGCTCGTCGGTAGGACGAAAACGTCGCATGCGGAATATGCCTGCATCTTTTCGTCGAAATCTGAGATGGCCCCGGTAAATCGGATGCTCGAATCGGCACCAAGCTCCGACGCCCTGCGCTCTAGCGCCATCCTGTAGCCTCCTTGGTCGGGTCCGACGAACACGAAGGCAGCCTTTGGGAATTCCTTCAGCAGCCCGGGGATCGCTTCAAGCAGTAGTTGAGGTCCCTTCAAGGGGTTGAGCCTCCCCATGAAGAGCACTAGTGGGGAGCCTGCGACTGAATATTTCTGCCTGAACTTCTCCCCGTCGAACCTTCCGAAGGATTCGTCCCTTGCCCCTGAAGGTGACACCCTCACTTTAGTTCGGAAGCCATCCACCCCTGGGAGGCCGTCCACGAGATTTGGAGCGCGGACCAGTATCCTAGTCGCGAGGGGGAAGGTTCTTCGAGCGAAGTAGGAGTCGAGGTATCTCATCGGAGCTCTCTTGTACCACGACCTCGGAATGGCGGAGTGCACATCAAAGACGGTGAGGGCCGACCCAGTCTTCCTGTCCGACGCCGCGCGAAGGGCGTCAACGCTGTGCTGTTGAGCGTAGTCGTAGGTGTGGATTATGTCGAAGTCCTCTTTGGTGAGCGCCTCTCTGAGGCCGTTCCATGACTTCAACCTGTAGGACAGGTCCAGCTTCAATGGTAACCGGCGAATCTTCACTCCTTCGAAAGACTCATCAGGAACCGCCTCCTGCTTCGCGTAGGTTCTGGCCGTGAACACGGTCACGTCATGGCCGGCCCTGCTGAGTTCTCTGGAGATGTTGCGTATGTACCACTCCGCCCCCCCTATCATGAATGGGTAGTAGTAAGAATTGACCTGCGCTATCTTCAACGCGGCACTCTCCGAGAGACTTGCTGGACGGGTTCTCGTGAAGTCAGGGGAGGTGATTCCTCTATGTCGAGCATCGCCGCCAATTGACCCAGGGTGTGAGTGGCGAGGACACCCTCCTCGCGCTTCCGGGCCAAGTGCTCAAACACACTCTCCAAGGTCCTCAGCATCGGTTCGGCCTTTCCGTTCGTCATTATGCTCCAGGGGTGAGTCCAAAGGTGGAACACGGCGGAACGATTGATGCAGAAGTCGATGTAACTAGTGATGAGCGAACCGGCGGCGCTCGACTTCTGGTCCACGTAGTAGACGGGCCGTATGTTCCAAAGACCCTCCCATTGCACGGGAGTGCCAATCGCCCTGCGCTTTCCCCGGTAGCTCCGGAACCCCAGCTCCCTGAGGACGTCGAAATGCGCCTCCCTGTTCCAGGGGAAGACGAAGGTCTTCGGGTGGTCAAGTCCGAGCGACTGTATGCATCTCGTGATGTCTGCCTTGAACTCGTTGGCCGAGCATCGAGTCGCGTCGATGTGGGAGTAGGTGTGCACTGCCAGCTCGTGGCGGATCGGAGAACCGAGTATGGCCGAGAACGACGCCATGTCGTCTTCCGCGGACTTCCCGCAGATGGCCCAGGTGATCGGCATCTTGTACTTGTCCGCCAGTTGGAGCAGGGCCTGGGTGCCGTTGCGGTTGTCTTGGAAGCGCGTGGAGTTGGTTACGTCAAAGTCGACGGAGATGCATGACGCCGCTCCATGGGGCGGGGTCTGCAGCCTTCGGTCGAAGGGCCCATACTCGAACCTGAGCATCTTCAGAACCTCCCTTGAGACTATGCTCGAGGAGCCGACTTTGGACGAGACTGACTTCAACGCGAGCCTCTTCGCCCCCCGCTTCAGGTCCACGACGGGCCCCCCGTTGGAAGCGCAGCCCTGCGTAAGGATTTCGCAACCACATGCATGATTTTCAGCTTCATCAGCCTTTTATTCCCTGGAAGGTGCTTAGAGCATCGGGTGTGTGGGGGGGTGCCAAATCCTGAGCGCCTTCCAACAGAGGGCAGCTCAACCGCACGCCCACTTCTGGCTTCTAGACTTAGGCTCCTGACTGCCGGGGGAATAACCTGGTCTTGACGGACCGGTAATCGTCAAGAAGTCGGAGTCCAGCCTCGGTAGACTGGTAGTACTTCCCACTAAACGTGCTTTCTGTCTTGAGGAGACCTCTCGTTTCGAGGTTCTCGATGATCCCCCTCAGCTCGTTATAGGAGATGTTCGCTTCTTTCATGATCTGAGTCGGTCGGAGTGGCTGGAGTGAGGCGGCCTGGATTATGTCGAGGTAAATCTCGAGCCTTGACCTCCTCTTGAAAGACGACTCTTGAGGCCTGGGCTCGTTCAGCCTTCTGATGTCTTCTATCATGAGTTGAGCCGGGTTGTCCATGTTCTTCACTATGAGCGAGACTTTTTCGCTGAATGCCTTCTGAGTTTCGGAGTCAAGATATCCGTGGACGTACTCGGCGATTTTCATCGGGTCTGTCGAGTGGGGTATGTATCGGTGAAGTTCGACGACTGGTCTTGACGCTTCCCAGTAGATGGCGCTGACCGCGGGCTTGCCAAGGACGAAGGCCTCCATCAGCATGGTCTCGGCGGCCCCAAGGGCGACGTCTGCGTGGGCGACGGGGGACTCCGTCGTGGAGGATTCTAGCACGGTAACGCCCATCGCGGAGTACCTCTTTCTTTGTGTCTCCGTCCTCGGAAGCACTGCTACGGACGCCTGGTCTGCCTTCACGATCTGCTTCACCGCCTTCTCGAGGATAGGTTCGCGGCCGGGGAAGAAGGAGGCGAATTCAGGCTCTGGCCTCACAAAGACAAGCGGAGATTCGAGGCCCAGTTTCTTGTAGGGATTCTCTATGTTCGGTGGACTGTCCTTGAGGTAACCCGTGTGGAACCCGTTGAACCAGGCGACCTTGTCTGGATCTGTCACGCCGTTCGTGGCCAACTGCTGGAAGGGATAGAACCTCGGCACGTAGACCCTGCTAGCGAGCGGAAAGACCATCTGGTTGACGTGGGTCTCCCTCTCGTCATAGAAGATCGTCCACGAAGGTATGTTCAAGCCGAAGGCCACCCTGACGGCTTCTGGCCACCTCTCGGTAAGGAGAAGGTCGGGCTTCATCCTTTCGATGATCGGCACCATCGTCTTGATTCCGTCGGCGTAGGCTTCCAGCTTGTTCGACAGGTCCCTCCCGCCGTGCTTTCCGACTTGTATGTAGTCGATCCCCTTTGCCTCGAGGATGCGGGTGATGTTGTCGTGCTCCCTCGCGGTGACAACGAACTCGAAGTCCCTCCTCAGTTCGTTGATCAGAGGCGCGAAGAAGTTGGCCTGGAACGGCGTGCTCATGGCCACCCATATCTTTCTGATCTTGGCGCCCTTTTCGGATGTGGTCGGAGCCATCAGATCATCACAGGAAGCCGAGGGTCACTATGACCGCAATCAGGGCGAACAGGGCCTGCATCGCAAGTATCGACATGACAAGCCCTCTCTCCTTGATGGGCGAGACCTTCATGAATGCGTGGACCAGCGTAGGATACTCCGCAGGTTTCAGGGTCCCGTCTGACTCGACGACAGCGTCGCCGTGGATCTTTCTACCGCCGAACGGTCTCCTTCGCACGGCCTTGAGGGTGAAGTCCATCGCCGCAGGGATGCTAAGTATCACGGCCACGAACTCGAGCTTGGAAAGCAGGGCGATCACCACGACGGCGGCTCCCGCGGTGAGCGTCCCCGTGTCCCCCGGGAAGATACGGGCAGGGTACCAGTTCAGGATAAGGAGGCCGAAGTAGGCGACCGTGAGGATTGCGCCGAGCATCGCCACGGTCGGATAGCCAGTGACGTCCGAGAGGAATGAGAGGGTTCCGAGGGATATTACCGCCATGCCCGCCTCCAGCCCATTGAAGCCAGCCAGCATGTTCGTGAAGTTAGCAGAGGTCGTGACGGCGAGTGGCACCGCCACGAGCGGGTATAGGAGCCATACGTCGATGTATCCGATCACTGGTATGTAGATCGAGCCCCTGCCGAGCAGAAAGAACATCAAGGGAACCGTCGCTGCTACAATCATGAATGGCTTGTACCGCTGTTTGATGTCGAAGAGGTCGTCGGCGATTCCTACGGCACCCACGAGGCCCACGGTCGAGGCCCCAGCTATGAAAGAGAGGGAGGACCCGTCCTGAGGGAAGGCGGCGAACAGGAAGACCGCCGAGCCAACGGCGAGGCCAAAAAGGACCGCGAGACCGCCCATTTCGGCGGTAACGGGGCGGGAAGGCTTGTGAACGTCTATTCCGCTGATACCGAGAGAAGCGAACTTGCCGCTCTGGTACCTAGCAATCGAATAAGATGACAACGCTGCCAGCAAGACTGCGGCGGTCCCCACCAGCGGCTCTATGGAAGCTACCAGGGCGTGATGACCTCTGCTGCCTTCCAGAACGCTAGGGTGGCCGCTGCGAAGGCGACGATCCACAGTACTACCACGGCGATCAGACGGGATACGGGAGCGAGAGCCTGGAGAACCTCCCACGTGGCGAGTGCCACGACGGTGGACACACCGAACGGCACGAGCGATAGGAACACAAGAAGCACGTGTTTGTACAAAGTCCCTCCGCCGTTCCCTGTGCTAGGTGCCGCTTGCAAGGACCTGATCGTTGACACGTTCGAAGTCGGCCATCGAGCCGACGTCTGCCCAGTTGGCTTCCTCAAAGTACGAATTGATCCTTTCCCCCTTTGAGAGCAGAAGGGGAAAGACCTCAGTTTCCAGACTCGACTGCACCCCGCGGGGAATATGACTCAGGAGTTTCGGCTCCATGACGTAGACACCAGCGTTGGCAAGGTAGGAGATGGTCGGCTTCTCTGCGAACGCAACAATGCGCGAGCCTTCATCCACCGTGATGTGGCCGTACGGTATCTTGAATCCGTACTTCTTCACGGCCAATGTGGCAATGCCAGCACTCTTTCGGTGGCTCGCAACAAGGTGGCCTATGTTCAGATTGGTCACTATATCCCCGTTCATCGCCAGAAAGGTGCCATCCAAGTAAGGCTCGGCAGTCTTGAGCTGGCCTGCGGTGCCGAGGGGAGTCTCAGACTCTGCGTAGACGACATCGACGCCCAGCCCCCTGCCGTTTCCGATTGCATCCATGACCTGTTTCTTCAGATAGGCCACGCATAGGATGAATTCCTTGAACCCGTACTCCTCGAGGTAGCGAATCGTCCTCTCCACCAGGGGTTTCCCCCCCACTGGGAGCAGGCACTTGGGGACGACGTAGGTGAGTGGCCTCATCCTCGTGCCCGCACCACCGACCAAGAGTACTGCCTTCAACGGCGTCTCTCGATTCTTGGAGGCGTGGTTGAGCGCAGTCCCGCTCCGCCCCTTGGCGATTCGCGTCCCTCGCGACCGCGCCGGAACCCTAGGATTGTACTGCCTGAGGAATCTTGGCTACGGAAATGGCACGGACCTTCCAGATTTCTGCGGACAGGACTACGCGCGGGACGGCAATTCCCAGCGCCTCGTATGAACACTAGGAGAGCCCTCCTCTTGCCCCCGAATACAAGCGGCCGAGGTAGTCCGCATATGCCCTGTCATGCCTCCACTCCCTGGCTGAGGCGTTCCCCCATGAGACTGCTGCGTCAGAGAAGGCCCAGGCCATCTGGATGCCTCTCCGAATCCGCGAGTAGAGGGTGTCCCCGTGCTCCTCGAGCTTCTTGAGGACGGATGTTATGGCACGGAGCAGTTCGATGCTCGAGAACTTGATATCGAGCCGTATCGCTAGAGAAAGTATCCCTCTTTCCTTTCTGTCCAGCGAGAACCAGGCTCCCCTACGCTTCGCTGAGGTGACTGACTTCTTCAATAGTCTCTTTACTCTGTCTGAGAATTTGTCTTCTGGGTGCACTGAGTACATTAGGGGTGCCGCCTCCGGCTTTTCACGATATCATATTTAAGTCGTTGGGGTTCCCTCATGGATTAGGGTGTGACCGAGCGTCACGGCCCTTTGGACTGGCCCCTCCCTGAAGGCGAGGAATGGGTTTGCCTGTGGCCAGGGCACTTGGTGCGCTGACCAGAAGGGATTCCCACCTCCCTGCTCCGACTGGCGGACTTACCGGGCAGGACCCGAGATCGAACGGACCAGACGGAGAAATACCCCACGAATATGTCGAGTCTGGAGACAGCACCCGTGACCCTGATAGCCACATTAAAGAGGACGCGTGCTCCCGATTCCGGGTGCAATTGACGCCCCGCCAGCCGAGGAAGAACACGCTATCGGCGATTGGGAACACGCCACTCGTGAGACTGAACCGGGTCACGAAAGGAGTGGCCGCGGACGTCTACATGAAACTAGAGTACTACAATCCTACGGGAAGCTACAAAGACAGGATGGCTCTTGCCATGATTGAAGGGGCGGAGCGAGACGGTCTCTTGAGAAAGGGAGACACCGTAGTAGAGTATACGGGAGGCAGTACGGGCTCCTCTTTGGCCTTCGTCTGCGCGGTGAAGGGTTACAAACTGAAAGTGGTGACCTCGGACGCTTTCTCCGATGAGAAGCTGGACACGATGAAGGCCTTCGGCGCCATGCTCACGATAGTGCCGAGCGGGTCAGGGAAGACGACCCCCGAGATAATACCGAAAATGATGAAGGTTGCGGAAGAGATGGCAAGAGAACCTCACACCTACTGGACGAACCAATTCTACAACAAGTACATGCTGGCGGGTTACAACGCTCTCGGGGTCGAAATCCTGGACCAAATGGGCGGCAGAGTTGATGCTTTCGTGGCTTCGTTTGGAACGGCCGGCTGTTCTATGGGTGTCGCAGAGGTGCTGAAGGCGAGAAATAGCGATGTGAAGGTCTGCCTGGTGGAACCAGCGGAATCGCCGGTCTTATCGAAGGGGATCAAGGGCACACATGACATAGAGGGCATCGGGGCGGGCTTCGTGCCGCCGCTCCTCAGGAGGGAGCTCTACGACGAGGTACTGACGGTATCCACCGAAGAAGCGAAGGCGATGGCCAGGAGACTAGCAAGGGAGGAGGGGATATTCGCCGGCTCCTCTTCGGGCGCAAACGTCCTTGCAGCCACCAGAGTAGGAAGGGAGCTGGGCGCAGGGAAGAGTGTTGTCACCGTGGCCGTGGACAGCGGTCTGAAGTATCTCTCGACCGACCTGTACGGTGGTTAGAGAACCGAGAGAACCCCCGCGCCGTCAGTAAAGGTGTGTCTTTCGAGCCGGCACGTGCGGACGCTGCGGCAGGTGACTCCATTTGACAGTCCGGCGTTCGGTCCCGTGGCGAAACGGAAGGGCGGCGGAGCGGCGGCCCAAGCATACTTGCGTTCGGTTCGCTGCACGGCGACGAGGGACTTGGGGTCAGCGGGAACCGGGCCGAAAACCCGCCCGGGCGGTTCCTCACCGTGACTACGGTCGGCGACCTGAAGATTTATCCCACTTCGAAAGAAGGGCGGCTGAAAGATGGTAGACATCATAACCGCTGATCACCTTACCAAGGTATACCGCGGGAAAGTGACGGCGGTCGACCACATCTCGTTTCAGGTGCGGGAAGGCGAAGTCTTCGGGTTCCTTGGGCCCAACGGCGCCGGGAAGACCACCACCATCAAGATGCTCAACACCCTGGCCTCGATAACGGACGGGCGCGCCACGGTAGCTGGCCACGACGTCGCCAGGGAGGCCGGCGCAGTCCGCAAGAGCATCGGGGTGGTCCCGCAGGAACTCACTGCCGACGATGAGCTCACCGGGACAGAGAACATGGTGCTGATGGCCAACCTGCACCAGGTCTGGAGGTCAACGGCGGATTCGAGAATCAGGTCGCTGCTCGCTCTCGTGGACCTGGAGGGGGCCGCGGGGCGCAAGGTGAGGACATATTCCGGTGGGATGCGGAGGCGCCTACAGCTTGTCATGGGGTTGCTGCACGAGCCCAAGGTCCTCTTCCTCGACGAACCGACCCTAGGCCTTGACGTCCAGACGAGGACGAGGATGTGGCAGTACATAAAACAGCTGAACAGGGAGAGGGGGCTCACCGTCTTCATGACCACTCATTACTTGGACGAGGCCGACTCTCTCTGCGACCGAATCGCAATCATAGACCACGGGGCGATCAAGGTCACGGGTTCCCCCGCGGAACTGAAGGCGGCTCACGGCGGAGACATCATCACCTTGACTGTCTCCAGCGACAAAGAGGACCTTACTTCATTCCTCTCAAACATCGCGGGGGTAGAAGGAGTGACCCGGGAAGGAAAGGTGTACAGGATAAAGCTCCCGAGCACGGAAAAGGCCCTTCCCGCGATCGTCGCCGGGGTTGTCCAGAAGGAAGCCGGGATTGAGGAGATTTCCTTCTCCAAGCCGACTCTCGACCAGGTCTTCCTGGACGTCGTGGGCAAGTCAATGAGAGACGAGGAGGCCCCACAGAGCGAATCCGCATGGGAGAACATCAGGATGGAGCGGGCGAGGTAAGCGATGTTCCGCGAGACATTTGCCCTCACACTCAGAGCCCTGAGAAAGTGGGTGCGCAGCCCCGCTTCCATCATGCCCGGGCTCTTCACGTCGCTGTTCTATCTCGTTCTCTTCGGAAACTCTTTCAACCCTGCCAACCTGTTCCCGTCAGGCGCCGGCGGCCAAGCCTCGTCTGTCCTGCAGGTCGCGTTCGGAGGCGCTCCGACCTACATCACCTATCTGGCGTCGGGGGTGATATGCATCATACTCGTCTTCAACATGGCCTTCGGCGGCATAGACCTGGTGCTCGACAGGCAGCTCGGCTACCTCAACTCTCTCCTGACGGCCCCGATTCCTCGCGCCGCCATCTTCCTGTCGGGGGTGGCACAGAACCTGGTCAAGGTCCTCGTGCTTGGAGTGCTTACGTTCGTGGTAGCGCTGGTCATCCCAAACGGCCTCGAGCTCCCCGGCTCGTTCAACGTGCTCGACTTCGTCGGGATCTTCGGCGCGTTCATCTTCCTGGGCCTCGGACTGTCCTTCATTTTCACGGCGCTAGCACTCTCCGTGAGGAGCATCGACTCGCTTGTGGCCATAGTCAACTTCCTCACCCTGCCAATCATGTTCATGAGCAATGCCTTCTTCCCGCCATCATCCTTCCCCGACTGGCTGAAGACCATCGCTGACCTGAATCCTGTCACCAAGGCGAACGAAGCCGCGAGGCTGCTTCTGATCAACAGCTCGCTGTCCCCAGCGCAGGTGACGACCTACGCGTGGGACATGATCTACCTCGTTGCTTTTGCCGCGGTTCTAGGCGTCATAGGGTATCTTGCCGCACGAAGGGCGCTACGACCAGAATGAAGAATGAAAGGGGGCCACCCTCCGCGAACGATTCCTCCCGGCTGCCAATGGGAATCAAGGCGACGACTTCCAAGGGGAGACATTTCGTGAGGAGGACTGATCGGGGTCATTCCGACCCATGAAACTCGCCAATTTTGTGACGGACGGCCAGACGCGGGTGGGGATCGTCCGGGGAGGATCAATCTTCGACCTGGCCGAGTCCGCCGGGGATATCGGCATCCCCTCTCTTGCGGAGGTGTCCACCGTCGACCGGCTTCTCGAGAAGGGGCTCCTGAACTCCGTCAGGGAGCGGGAGGGGAGGTTGGGAGGCGCGACGGGCCTTCCGCTGGAGTCTGTCAAGCTTCGAAGCCCAATCCTCTCTCCTGAGAAGATATTCTGCCTCGCCGAGAACTACCGCGCTCACAAAAAGGAGGCCGGCGGCAGGCCGACGGAGAAACCCTACCTGTTCACAAAGTTCAGAAACACGATAATCGGGCCGGGCGACCCAATTCTGGTTCCGAGGGTATCAGAGAAGGTCGACTGGGAAGCCGAACTTGCTGTGATCATCGGAAGAGATGGTAAGTACATTCCGAGGGAGCGCGCCATGGACTACGTAGCCGGCTATACGGTCTCCAACGACGTCAGCTACAGAGACCTTCAGTTCCCCGAGGGATGGCCAGAAAGACTGAGCAGGCTGGGTCAGAACTGGGTGGAGGGGAAGGGACTGGACAACGCCTTCCCGATGGGCCCCTGGCTGGCGACAACCGACGAGGTTCCAGACCCCTACAGCCTGAGGCTTTCGCTAACTGTGAATGGGGAAAGGAAGCAGGATTCAAGCACGGGAGACATGATATTCAAGATTGATTCGGTGATAGAGCACATCTCAGCCGGAATAACGCTAAGAGCGGGAGACGTAATCTCTACGGGGACAGGCCCTGGAGTGGCGGTCTTCACGGATCAGAGGTTCCTGAAGCAAGGCGACCTTGTGGAAGCCGCGATTGACAAGATTGGTGTACTGAGAAACCCCGTGCAAGCGGAAGGCTGATTCCGTCGTCAGATCATGGGTGGGATTGAAGCGTTAGCATCCGAAGGTCTCCCGGAGTGATGGGGCCAATTCTGGGCGCGGTTTCATCTCGTTAGATGCCGGCCCTGCCGATTGAACTCCTTCACGAGTTTTTCAAGGAGGCCAGGTCGAACCGGTCAAGGTTCATCACCTTGCTCCACGCCGCCACGAAGTCGCGCACGAACTTCGCCATGGAGTCCTCGTATGCGTACACTTCCGCCAAGGCCCGGAGTTGGGAATTCGAACCGAAGATGAGGTCAACACGCGTGCCAGTCCACTTGAGTTTGCCTGTCGCACGGTCGCGGCCCTCGAATAGGTCTTTGTCTTCCGAGCTTGGATTCCAAGCCGTCCTCATGTCGAGCAGGTTCACGAAGAAGTCGTTCGTCAGCATCCCGGGGCGCTTCGTGAAGACGCCGTGCTGGGACTGTCCGAAGTTGGCATTCAGGACCCGCATGCCGCCGACGAGAACCGTCATCTCAGGAGCCGTTAACGTCAGCAGCTGCGCCCGGTCGACCAGCAGTCTTTCGGCCGGCACTGAGAACTTGGCCTTGAGATAGTTGCGGAACCCGTCTGCGACCGGCTCGAGCACGGCGAAGGAGGCAGTGTCGGTCTGCTCCTGCGAGGCATCCATGCGTCCAGGTGAGAACGGAACCGTAGCCCCGTAACCACCGCTCCTCGCAGCCTGTTCGACGCCTGCGCAACCGGCCAGGACGATCAGGTCGGCCAAAGACACCCTCTTTACGCCCAACTGCGAACCGTTGAACGCGCCTTGGATGCCCTCCAAGGTCTTGAGCACCTTCGCGAGCCGGGCGGGCTGGTTGACCTCCCAGTCCTTCTGCGGCGCCAGACGAATTCGCGCGCCGTTTGCACCTCCGCGCTTGTCGGACCCGCGGAACGTGGACGCCGACGCCCAGGCGATGGAAACCAGCTCCGGCACTGACAGTCCGGACACCAAGATCTTGCCTTTGAGGGAGGCGGTGTCCGCCGCGTCAATCAATTTGTGATCAACTGCAGGAATCGGGTCCTGCCAGATGAGCTCTTCCGCCGGGACGTCTGGCCCGAGATAGCGCGCGCGGGGGCCCATGTCCCGGTGCGTCAGCTTGAACCAAGCCCGAGCGAACGCGTCAGCAAACTGGTCGGGGTTTTCCATGAAGCGCCGTGAAATCTTTTCGTATGAAGGGTCGAACCGCAAAGCAAGGTCAGTCGTCAGCATGGACGGCCCGTGAAGCTTCGACGGGTCGTGAGCGTCCGGCACGGTGCCGGCGCCCGCGTCACCCTTCGGCTTCCACTGGTGCGCACCCGCAGGGCTCTTCGTCAGCTCCCATTCGTAGCCGAACAGGCTCCGGAGGAAGTCGTTGTTCCACTTCGTCGGCGTCCGAGTCCAGGTGACTTCCAGGCCGCTGGTGATTGTATCGTCACCTTTGCCTGTGCCAAACTTGCTCTTCCAGCCGAGGCCCTGATCTTCGATCGGGGCGGCCTCGGGCGCGGGGCCCACGAGCGACGCATCGCCAGCACCATGGGTCTTGCCGAAGGTGTGGCCGCCGGCTATCAGTGCTACGGTCTCCTCGTCGTTCATCGCCATGCGTGCGAACGTCTCGCGGATGTCCTTCGCAGCGGCGAGCGGATCCGGATTGCGGTTCGGGCCTTCTGGGTTCACGTAAATCAAGCCCATCTGCACAGCGGCGAGAGGGTTCTCCAACTCCCTGTCGCCCGAGTAGCGCTTGTCCCCGAGCCACTCCTTCTCGCTCCCCCAGTAGACTCCCTCATCGGGCTCCCAGGTGTCTTCGCGCCCTCCACCGAAACCGAAGGTCTTCAGACCCATCGATTCCAAGGCGACGTTGCCGGCGAGTATCATCAGGTCGGCCCAAGAAATCTTCGGGCCGTACTTCTGCTTGACCGGCCAGAGCAGCCGGCGCGCCTTGTCGAGGTTCGCATTGTCTGGCCAGCTGTTGAGTGGCGCGAATCGCTGGCTGCCTGACCCCGCGCCGCCGCGGCCGTCACCTATGCGGTAGGTCCCCGCGCTGTGCCAGGCCATCCGGATGAGGAGCGGTCCGTAGTGGCCGAAGTCCGCCGGCCACCAGTCCTGCGACTTCGTCATAAGTTCACGGAGGTCATTCTTCACGGAATTCAGGTCGAGACTCCTGAACTCCTTGGCGTAGTTGAAATCCTCGCCCATCGGACTGGACTTTGTGTGCTGGTGCAGGACGTCAAGCCTCAGTTGGTCCGGCCACCAGTCTCGGTTCGTCGTGCCGACTTTCTCGTTCAAAATAGCATGCCCACCTGGTCAACCGGGACAACGCCCGCCGACGATATTAGCCTTCCGCAATTGAGACTGAACACACCGTCAATGCGCCGTGTTACGCGAGCGTTTCGCGCCGTTGACCTGGGACTCGCTCCAGGCTTCCGAAGCGTGGATGTGCTGTCCCTCTTTGATTCTTGGAACTCATAAACGTGGCGTGACTCGTAGCATGCAGTCGGTCGAGGTCTCGGGCACAACAGGCGTGAACAGAACCCGAGCGTTTGACACGTTGAAGCCGTAGGAAGACTGCGACTATTCCATCGGGAGTTCGTGCGGGGAGGCGCTCCGCCCCTGCGGCGGCTCCCACAGCTCTATCTTGTTTCCCTCAGGATCGTACGCCCAACCGAACTTGCCATACTCCGAGACATCTGTCTTGTCGTCGACCCTGACTCCCTCCTTTCTGAGCTGGGCGAGCACTGATTCCAGGTTGCGAACCCTGTAGTTCAGCATGACTTGTCTGTCAGCCGGGAAATAATCGCTGTCCTTGGTGAATAGGGCCCATACTGTATGTCCACGCCTGCCTCTATGGTTGGGGCTGTTCCACGAGAATGTGGCCATGTTGTCTTTCGTTCTTATTCCGAGGTGCGTAGCGTACCACTCTGAAAGTGAGTGAGGGTCAGAAGCGCGGAGGAAGACTCCGCCTAACCCTACAGCGCGTCTTCTCCCAGAAGTTCGGGACCGTGGAGGTAGTCTTCGACCCACGGGCCTGTCGCAAGTTCGATTGGGCTTTAGATTTTGTGGCCGTCCATTGAAATTCTGTACTCTCGCGAGTCGACAGTGTGCCCTATCACTGGAGTGCAGCGTCTCAATGGCGCAAAGGGATCTAGCCTTCTTCTGTTGGGCAAACAGAACCCATTTTGAGCTTAGATGGGCCGGAAGGGTTCCGCATCATTTTTGATGCTAGAAGTGGGCTCGAAATTCAAGGGTTTGAGCCTGTGTGGATTCGATCTTCAAGATAAAGGGCTTACCTAACGTGCGGCCCTGCCGGTTTTCCTTGCCCAAACCTCTGACATGAGGGCAGGTTCGAATCGGCTAGCACTCGATACTAGGTTGGAGCGAAAACCAGTTCGCACGATGCGAGGACAGACGAGCTAAGAGAGGCCGACCATTATAGCGCTCTCACGCCATAGCTGATCCCTAGCGTTGTCGTTCCGTGCCAATGGGGACGGATCGGGGAATGTGAGTTTGCCTTTGACCAACGAAGCGTAAACGCGCCCTGGAGGCAGGTTGACTTCCCCTAGAGCCAACTGGGCGAGTGCCTCACCTGCCCGTTCTGGAGATCCGGGGCGGAACTGAGGCTTGAAGACGCCAATCAACGGAATCAACCCTCTCATCAAAAGGCGCAACAGGCGGGGCGCATCTCGACTCAAACCCGTGCCCAAGGTCAACCCTGGATTGTAGGCAATCGCCGTTATGTGAGGCGGCTGGACTTCAGAGAGTGCGGCAAAAGATCGTGCCATCAGAAGGTCACAAAGCTTGGACGCTGGGTATGCACTGAACTTCACTCCTGTCTTGTTCCTATCCGGATGTGCAAGAGCCTCCGGGTCCAACGTCTTCGGGGCGCCAGAGAAGATAGCAGGGTCATGCGTGTCGCTGGTTGTGACGACGAGCCTCCCGCTGTCTGACATGAGTGGAACCAGCATCCGGGCCAGCAGGTAGTGGGCCAGGTGATTGACTGCGAATGTCACTTCGAATCCGTCGATCGTCCGCTTTGTCGCATTGGTAGTTTGAACTCCAGCGTTCAGAACCAACATGTCGATTTGTGCTCCACCTAGGCTTCTCTTGACTTCACTCGCGAATGTGCGGACGCTTGCCAGCGATGCGAGGTCAAGTGGGACGACCTCGGCTCCTTGAGGTCCAGTATGGCCTCCGCGAGCCCCGATGATTAGACGGATGCTGGGCTCCGTAGCGATTCGCATGGCAGCGTTGGCGCCAATCCCCGAAGTGGCACCGGTCATTACAACGACTCTCTTGTCATGGGCTTGACTCATACTTGCTCTACCAGTTGGAAGCATAGCCGGCCTGTATCTTGATATCAATTCCACCGAACATGTTCGGTAATGCTAATATCAGAGCCCCGGAAGGAAACTAAGGGGTTTGTGGGACGCAATGGGAACAACACTTCGCAAGGTCATAGTCGAGATACCAAGGAGCAAGCTCGCCTCTGGCTTCCCAGGACATGAGATTCTCGATTCGTGGAGAGTCGTCCAAGTCTTTAGGTCCGACAAAAGTGGATTCGCTGGGATATGCCAAATCAGGCTGCGCCCGCCTACCCGGGACCCCTCAGATCTGCTGACGCACCTAAACATCGACAGATTTCAAGTACTCACGAAGCTCGAGGACGGCTCCATCATGGCATACGTTTCGGGTGAACCTGACTCGAGATGGATTGAAATCGACTCGAGCAAGTACGGATACATGCTCGCCCCCGAGCTGACTCAAACCTCATTGAGAAAGACTATTGTCGGGACCAAAACGCAAGTGGAGAAGATGCTATTGAGCCTTGAAAGAAGTGGTATGCCATTCGGGATTGTCTCGGCAAGTGAGGCGAGATTCACCCCTGATTCTCTGTTCATGTCCTTGACAGCCAGTCAGAGGACGACTATGGCCGCGGCGTTCAGTAGCGGCTACTTTGATGTTCCGAGGAGGACTGACTCGAAGGCGCTTGCCAAGACGCTTGGAATCTCGAAGTCCACTCTTTCAGAACACATACGCAAAGCAGAGAAGCATTTGCTCGCCCAAATCCTCGCATAAGGAAAACCAGAAGGGCCAAGGGTTCAGGTCGGATGGCTTTATCGCGGCCCCTGAACTAGCCCAATTCGATGCTCAGATGAGCAATCGGAGTTCATTCTGAGCTATTAATGATGGGCCGGAAGGGATTCGAACCCTTGGCCTCCCGATTATCAGTCGGGTGCTCTAGCCAAGCTGCTCCTCGGGTTGCCCGAGGCTGAGCTACCAGCCCTCATTCCCGAACGGCCTGATTCAGGCTATAATTCCTTTTCAGATGCGAGAAGATAAGAAGCTTCGACCCGACGCCCCATCGTGGGCCGGTAGTTCAGCGGTACGAACGCCCGCCTTGCACGCGGGAGAACCTGAAGGTCCCAAGGTCGGGGGTTCAATTCCCCCCCGGTCCACTTCCATTATGGGGCTTCCCTCCCCTGATGTCAAGGCGAAACTGGAGCCCTGGCGAGCGAACCAGAGCGGGAGGGGTTCGACCTCGAAGGAAGCTTGCATTCGGGAATCCTCGCTCACTCGCGCAGGTCTTGTTCCAGTGACGAATCGGTTTTCAGGCAGCCGATTGAGCCGAAGCAGGCTTCTGCGTCCCTTTTTCCCTTGACGTCCTGATGCCCCTGCGAAGCCAGACTATGAAGAGGGGAGCAATCCAGACGTAGAATCGAATGGGGCCGAGGGGTCCGAAGCCTGTCGTGTAGAAGAAAGGCAGAATAGAGACGAGGAACGCGCCGGAGGCTGCAAACAGGCCCTTGGCTTCTTGATTGAACTGCTTAGCAAACTCTTTGCTGACAAGGCCCTTCTCTTCGCTGGCGAGAGTGATCGAGAAGAAGCCCAGGATAGCCATCATGCCGCCCAAGTCCAGCGCGTAGAGGGCCGACGCGCTCCCCTCAAATAGGAAGAGGGACGAGGAGGTTATGTTGGGCGGCCTCGTGAGGAGGCCGAAGAGAAACGGCTCAACTGAAACCGAGAAGAGGAGCGCAGCATTGAGACGCGTAGTCCGGCCGGTCTCGACGGGCATCACCGACATGATCCGCGTATAACGTAGCCAAATGGAAATCAGGATTATGAAGCTGAACCCGAAGGTGCCAAGGTCACTGTAAATTCCCGCGGTGCTGGTCGGTGGCTGGCTCACTAGGGTAATGGCGCCCACGGACAGAGCTAGACCGAAGATGAGGTCAGCGAGCGTTTCGATTCTGGGGTGTGGCCTGTTGAGAGGCGCCTCGTCGGTCAGGTTACGTCAAACGAGGCTCCAACTTCTGGTCTCTTTAACCGTTAGACTGAAACGCGCGGACCAACCTTCCAGGGCGTTAGTCTCAAGTCTTCCTTCCTTGGACTTCGGAAAAGCTTATCACAATTCGGGGCTGCTCGGGAGACAGAGCTGGACGAAGATTACCCCGCGATCCCGACGCTTAGCCCGAGAGAGCAAGAAGTATTCAGAGTGGTCCTACTACGCGGGGCTCGACGAGATATACCACGCAAGGTGGGCGGCGGCAGCATCTGCAAGGCTACGGGTGTTCAGAGAGGCGTTGGACCACCTTTGGCCCAAGCCTGCAGGGTACCCCGTCAGGCTGATCCAAGTCGCCGGCACGAGCGGCAAGGGCTCAACATGCAAATTCCTCCAAGCCGGGTTGTCCGCTTACGGGAGGGCAGGGTGCTACGTCAAGCCCCACGTGTTCGACTACTCCGAGAGATTCACCGCGGAAGCCGGGCAGGTAAGCCACGGCGAAATCGTAGAAGCGTGGAACGGTTTCGTCAAGCCGTATTGCGTGGAAAGCGCGCTGAGGGGGGAGGCCTGGCAGCTTAACCACCAGGAGGCCAGCATCCTAATAGCGCTACGGATCTTCGAGAGGCACAGGCTAGACTGGGCGGCCGTCGAGACGGGGGTCGGCGGGAGGTATGACCCTGCTTCTGCCCTCGAGGTGGTGGCGACCGTGCTGACAAACGTGGGGGAGGACCACGAAGCTGTGCTTGGGAGCGAACATTGGCAGCGCGCGCTCGAGAAAGCAGGGATATGCAGGCCCGGCATCCCCCTAGTCTTGGGCGACAGCGACGAGAGGACCATCGAAGTCGTCACATCAGCATGCAGGGACGCCGGCACGCCCCTGATCAAGGTAACAGGAAAGGAAGTAGGAGAACTCGAGGGACTCCTGAAGTCCCCGCAGCAAGGGGCCAGTCACGACCTCACTGAAGGGTCTCGGCATCAGCTTCAGAACGCGGCAGTCGCAGTGAAGGTGATTACGACCCTTGTAGGTCAGGCAAACGTCAGGACAATCGCTTCGAGGATTCTGAGGACGAGCTACGTGGGAAGATTCTGGAAGCTCGAAGAGGGGGTCTACGCCGACGTTGCGCACAACCCCAGCAAGACTGAGGCTTTGGCCAGTGAGCTGGAGAGTCGCTTTCCGCGGAGAAAGAAGGTCTTCGTGATCGGGGTTTCGGGGGAAAGGGATCCGGTGAAGGTAATCGGGCCGCTTGTCCCGCAGGCCAAGGCGATCATAGTGACATCGGCAGGATTCAAGGGGCAGAACGCCGGGAAGGTGTACTCCTCTCTCAGGAAGAAGTACCCTGCCCTCCCGATCCACCTCGAGGCCAATCCCCGAGCGACTCTCAAGGTCGCCAGGAACCTGAAGGGACCCGGCGAGATCCTCGTCTTCACGGGGTCCACCTACATGATAGACCAGGCCCTCAACCCCGATGAGAGGCTGCGACACCTGAACCTGATGCAGGGGTGGCGCGAAGTCATCGGCCTGCCGGCGGCCGCGTCGCTCGGGGGCGGCCCTCTCGAAACAGCCAAAAGGCGATTCTAGGCGGCATGGCGTGATTCTCGAATGAAAGAGGACGCGTTCGGGTACGGGGACTTCCTGTCGCCGTTCACTTGGCGCTACGGGAGCAAGGAGATGCGGGAGCTCTTCTCTGAAAGGAGAAGGAGGGCCACCTGGCGGCAGGTCTGGCTGGCGCTGGCCAGCGCAGAAATGGAACGCGGGATTCTTTCGAAGGAGGAGTTGGCAGACATCAGGGCACACGCCGGGGGCGACCATGTTGACATCGGCAAGTCCCACGACCTCGAGCGGTCGATACGCCATGACCTGATGGCTGAGCTTAGGGTGTTCGCCGGTCAGGCGAAAAAGGGCGGAGGGAAGCTGCACCTCGGCGCGACTTCTATGGATATCGAGGACAACGCCGACGTGATACTGCACAGGCGGGCGGTGGACATGCTTCTCTCGAAGATGACGGGCTGCCTTGCGGCGCTGAAGGAGCGGATAGTCAAGCACAGAAGGACGGTCTGCATGGCATGGACACACCTCCAGCCTGCCGAGCCTACCACACTGGGGTACAGGTTTGCGTCCTATGCCCAAGACCTAGTGCTGGACGTGGAACTGCTGGAGTCGGTCAGGGCGACCTTCCTGAGGGGAAAAGGGGTGAAAGGAGCGGTGGGCACGTCAGCCAGCTTTCAGGAATTGCTCGGAAGGCGAGGAAGGCCCTCCGAGCTCGAGTCTGAAGTGATGAGGCACCTCGGTATCGAGTCCTTCGAAGTCACGACTCAAACATACCCGAGGAAATCCGACTTCGTGCTTCTTTCTGCGCTGGCCTCGGTCGCCCAGAGTTGTCACAAGTTCGGCCTCGACCTGAGGGTGATGCAGTCGCCTCCGTTCGGGGAGCTTTCGGAACCAATCGGGGAGAAGCAGGTGGGGTCGAGCGCCATGCCCTTCAAGCGAAACCCCGTCACGGCGGAGAGGATGTGTTCCCTGGCAAGGTTCGTCTCCGTGCTTCCGGGCGTGGCGTTCCTCAACGCGGCCAACAGCGTCCTGGAGCGCACCCTTGACGACTCGGCCGCACGAAGAATTGCGATTCCGGAGGCGTTCCTGGCGACGGACGAGTGCCTCACAATCTACGAGAGACTGGTGACCGGCCTCCAAGTCTATCCGGCAATGATTAGGAGGAATTTGGAGAGGTACGGGCCCTTCGCGGGAACCGAGCCGATCATGATGAAACTTGCCGAGAGGGGAGCGGACAGGCAGAAGACGCACGAAAGAATCAGGAAGAAATCGTTCGCGGCGTGGAAGGAGGTCATGGAGGGGCGTCCTAACCCCCTGGAGAAGTTGCTTTGGGCCGACCGCTCAGTCTCGGCAAGGATGACCAGGACCGAAATGCGCGAGCTTCTCGATGCGACCCGCTACGTCGGCGACGCGCCCGAGAGGTGCGACTCGTTCATGAAGGGGAAGGTCGACCCCATCCTCTCGAGGCATCAAGTGCGAAGTGACAGCGGGGGGCCTGAGTACTAGACCAAGCGGGTCGGTCAGCCGATGGGGACGCCGTTGACTTTGACGCCTTTGCCCTTCTTGACGGTCCCGATTCTGTATGCTTTGAAGCCAGAATGGCCGAAGATCCGCGCGGCCCTTCTCAGCTCGCTTTCGGGGAGGCAGAGGCAGAGGCCCGTCCCCATGTTGAACGTCCTGTACATCTCGCGCTCTGCGATGCCCCCCGATTCGCTAAGGAGCCTGAAGATCTCGGGGGGTTGCGGGAGGGCAATGTCGAAAATCAGGTTCCGACCACCCGTCAGCCTGGAGAGTTTCGAGAAGGACCCGCCAGTGACGTGCGCGATGCCGTGGACGTCCAGCCGTTTCAGGGCCTCCATAGCGGGCTTCACATAAATCGAAGTGGGGGTCAGCAGGGCATCGCCGAGCGTCGAACCGAGGCTGGGATCCCACTCCCTCAACGATCTTCCCTTGAGCACGCGCCTGGCGAGCGTATAGCCGTTCGAATGCAGCCCAGAGCTGGCGACTCCCAAGATTGCATCTCCTTCGACTATCGCCGAACCGTCGATGATGCACTCCGGCCTGACGATTCCGACCCCCATGGCGGCCAGGTCGAAACCCCGGCCCCCAATACCCTTGATCACGTCATTCATGACCGCGGTCTCCCCGCCTACGATGGCAACGGATGCCGCTCTCGCTCCCTCGACCAGGCCCTTGCCGAGTTCTTTGACCAGCGCGTCATCCTCCCTCTCCAGGGCGATGTAGTCGAGCAATGCGACGGGCTCCGACCCGAGGCAGATGAGGTCGTTGACCGTCATGGCAACGCAATCGATGCCTACGGTGTCGAATTTCTTCATCTCCTGTGCGACAAGCACCTTGGTCCCGACGCCATCCGTGTGGAGCGTTAGCCAGTCGCCTCCCCCGATGTCTATGACACCCCCATAGTGCCCAATCGGCATGGTCGGGACCCCCCTCCTCCCTTTCCTGAAGGCGAACGTTGCGCCCATCTGCTCCCCCAATGAACGCTGAATCACCCTCACCCTCTCGAGGTCCACCCCCGCCTTCGAGTATGATAGCTTCGGCAACCGCCGGCACCCTAGAGGTGCTTTCCTGACAGGGCCTCGTACACGGCAACGTACCTCCGAGAAGTCTCCTCCACGAGCCAGTCTGGGAGCTCCGGGGGCGGGGGAGTCGGAGCCCCTGTTTTCCTCGCCTGGTCCAGCTTGGCCCTGTATCCTTGAGTGGAGAGCCAGTCCCTGATGGGCTGCTTATCGTAGCTTTCCTGAGTCTTTCCGGGGGAGTACTTTGAAGTAGGCCACATCCTGAATTCGTCAGGTCCGATGGAGTCCCCCAGCAGCACCCCGCCCTCGTGCCTGCCGAATTCGAGCTTTATGTCGGCCAGGATGAACCCAGAGGCAGCAGCTTTCTGGCTCAGAAGGTCGTAGATCCCGAGGGAGGAACGCTTGATGTGCGCGAGCTCTCCGACGGTAGTCCTACGCTGAGCCACTATTTCCTCTTCCGTGATGGGCTCGTCCTTCAGGTCGGACTTCGTGGTAGGGTCGAAGTACGGCGCCGGCAGCCTCGCCGCCATCACCCTCTCCCCTGGTAGGGACACCTCTCCCCTTGCCACTCTCTCCATGAGGCTTCCGTACAGGTACCCCCTCACTACGCACTC
Source organism: Nitrososphaerales archaeon (assembly GCA_035626235.1). Lineage (GTDB taxonomy): Archaea > Thermoproteota > Nitrososphaeria > Nitrososphaerales > Gagatemarchaeaceae > DATFYP01. Next base: position 21,262 of record DASPOB010000075.1, read on the forward strand.
TACAGGAATCATGTCCATCTTTTTCACCACCATCATGTCGTCGCCCTCCACCCGAACCATGTGGTGCGGAACGCCCATGGTCTCGAAGAAGTAGGCCCCCAACTTGCATAGGACCTCCCCCTTGCGGGGGATAGTCGTGGGCAGAATCACGTCGTAGGCGGACACCCTGTCGGTGAAGTGGAAGAGAAGGCGCCCTCCGTCGAGTTCGTAGAGGTCCTTGACCTTCCCCGACCTGACGAACCTCCCCGGGGGCTTCACTTCCAGGCCTCCCTCATCTTCTGCAGGTTCTCGCGGAACACGGGCTCGGAAAGGCCGAGTATCTCAGCGGCCAAGATGCCGGCGTTCCTGGCGTTGTCTATCCCCACGGTCCCGACTGGGACGCCAGGGGGCATCTGGACTATGGAAAGGAGTGAATCCAGCCCCGCGAGCTTTACGTTGACCGGGACGCCGATGACGGGCTTGAGCGTCATCGAGGCGATGACTCCAGGCAAGTGCGCGGAGAGGCCCGCAATGGCGATGAACACCTTCGCAGGAGACTTGGCGACGTACTCCCTCAACTTCTCGGGGTTCCTGTGCGCCGAGATGAACTGGACCTCGTGCGAGACTCCAAGCTCAGCGAGCGCCCCGGAAGCCTCCTGCGCGACCGCCTGGTCGCTCTTGCTCCCTGCGATAATCGCGACCTGGGGGGCCCCCTTCAACACGAATTCCTCCCGAATCGAACGACTCTCCCATCAGTGACGACGGCGTCCATGGGAACATCGGTCGGAGTGGCCGGAAGGGAGTCTCGACGTTGAAACTCGAAAGCAAGGCCGACACCCAAAGCGTCTCCTCTGGACTTCAGTTCCCTATCGAAGTAGCCCTTGCCGTACCCCACGCGGTGGCCTTCGAGGTCCCAGGCGACCATCGGGACGAGTACGACGTCCGCATCGGCCAGGGGAACAGTCGGAGAACCCGTGGGTGGTTCGGGAATTCCAAAGGCGCCCGGAAGCAGCTCGGCAAGAGAGCGGATCTCGTGGAACCTGAGCCTGACCGACGAAAGGTCGCTCCTGGGCACTATCACCTTCTTCCCCGATTCCAGGGCCTGTCTGAGAATCTCGTCAGTTTGGACCTCGTCTCTCTTTGCCACGTAGCTGGCGATGACTTTCGCCGTCCCGAACTCGGAGAGCGACAACAGGTTCTCGTGGACCTTCCTGCTGAGCCTCCTTACATCCTCGGCGGCAAGTCCCTTCCTCGTCTGAAGGACCTCCTTCCTCACTTCCCGCTTGCTCATGGTTGCGGCACCGAAGGAACAAGAAGGCGGTTCTGCTTTTCGGCCGCCAGCAGGGTGTTCTGCATGAGCATTACCACCGTCATCGGCCCGACGCCCCCCGGGACCGGAGTCACGTGCGAGGCCTTCTGGGACACCTCCCCGTATTCCACGTCTCCGAGCAACTTGCCGTCCACCCGGTTCATTGCGACGTCCACGACAACCGCGCCTTCCTTCACCATGTCGGCCGTCACCACGAACTGCGGCCTCCTGCCCACAGCCGTCACGAGGATGTCCGCCTCCCGCGTCAGGGATGCCAGGTCCTTCGATTTCGAGTGGCAGACGGTCACGGTCGCGTCCTCATGAAGTAGAAGGTTGTACAGCGGCTTGCCGACCAGGGTGCTTCGGTTGATGATCACCGCCCTGGACGACCCGATCGGGATGCGATAATGGTGGAGAATCTCCATTATCCCTCGGGGGGTGCAGGGGATCATGTCAGTCTGGCCGTAGACGAGGCGGCCTGCGTTGGTGGTAGTAAGGCCATCGACGTCCTTTCCCGGTTCAATCGACTCGATCATCCTCATCTCGTCCAAGTGGCCTGGGAGCGGGAGCTGTAGCAGTATGCCGTTGACGTTCCGGTCTGCGTTGAGGGTCGAAATCAGGGAGCGGAGCTCGCTCTCCGAGGTCTCTTCTGGAAGCGTCAGGCTCCTGGAGGAGATGCCGACCCTGGCTGCTGCCTTGTGCTTGCTTGAGACGTACACCTTGGACGCAGGGTCGTTCCCTACCAAGATTGTCGCGAGGGTCGGCTGCACCCCTGCTTGGATCATCCTCGCCGAGTCCTCCTTCAGCCGAGACTCGATGGTCGCGGCCAGGGCCTTCCCGTCCATTGGAATGGCGGTCATTCTTCTCGCCTCACAATCCTCCCTTCGGTCCGGAGCCTCCCTTCCGCGAAGAGTTTCACGGCGAGCGGATACAGTTTGTGTTCCTGCCTGAGAATCCGGGCCGAGAGTGCGTCCTCGTCGTCCCCGTCGAGGACCGGGACCGCCTTCTGAAGGATGATGGGTCCGGCGTCCACGTCGGCCACGACGAAGTGGACCGTACAACCGGCGACCTTGACCCCGTGAGAGAGGGCCTGATGCTGCGCCCTGATGCCGGGGAACGCGGGGAGCAGCGACGGGTGGATGTTCATCATCCTCCCCTCATACATGTCGACGAATGACTTTGGAAGAATCTTCATGAAGCCGGCGAGGAGGACGAGCCCCTTGCCAGGCGCCACACCGTTCTCCATGAGCACATTGGCCAGCTTGGCAGCATAGGCCTCCCTCGAGTCCCCGCTTGAGTCGAGGGCCACGGCTTTGACGCCGTGCTTCCGCGCGACCATAAGGGCCCTGGCCCCTGGGTCGTTGCTGATGACGACGGCGACCCTGGCGCCCTTTATGTAGCCTCTTTCAGCCGACTTCAGCAGGGCCTCGAGGTTCGAACCCCTGCCCGAGACAAGAACGCCGACTTCAAGCATCGTGTTTCTTGACCTCCTCCTTGGCGAGCGCGGGAGGGCGAAATCCGAGTTTGCTGTAGTCGCCTGTCACGCAGGCGAAGCAGAGGCTGTCTTCTGGAAGCCCTATCGCCTCGCTCAGCCCGCGGATGTCGTTGTAGTAGAACGCGTCAACCCCCACTGCCTTGGCCACCGCGTTTGCTGTCTTTTCGGAGTCCGGCTCCCCTCCGGCCACCCTGTGAGCAAGGAGTTCTTCCCTGTCGGGGAAGTCGATGCCCATGAAACATGGGTGCCTGATTGCGGGGAAGGTGACAGCCATCTTCACGCTCTTCGCCCCGGCTTTCTTCAGCGACTCCGCGATTATTCTTGAGCTGGTTCCCCTGACCAGGCTGTCGTCCACCACCATCACGTCCCTGCCGTTCACCGCGTCTCGTACGGGAATTATCTTCCTGACGACATCTTCCCTCCCCTCCTGTTCAGGCTCGATGAAACTCCTGATGCTGCCCTTCCTGCGGTACCTGTCCTTCATCAGCCCCTCGTCCATGGGGATGCCGCTCTCGAGGGCGAAGCCCAAGGCCGCGGGCCTGGCCGAATCAGGGACCGGGATGACTATGTCGGCTCTTGCTCTGAACTGCCTTGCGAGTATCCGTCCCACCCTCTTCCTGGCTTCGTACACGCTAATGCCGTTCAGCCTAGACGAGGGATGCGCAAAGTAGGTGTACTCGAAAGAGCAGTAGGCCGGCGCCACCTTCGGAGAGAACCTGAAGGACGCGGGCGTGCCCTCGTGGGGACCCAGCATCACTATCTCACCCGGTTCTATGTCCCTCACGAAGTCGGACCCCATTGCCTCGAAGGCGCAGGATTCGGACGCCGCCAGGAATGTCTCTGTCTTCTTGTCCCAGCCCAGAGACAGTGGCCGATATCCTCGCGGGTCTCGCGCGGCGTAGACCCTTCCTTCCTTGTCCAGTATCAAGAAGCAGTAAGCGCCGAATATCTCCCTCGAGAGCCTGGCGAACGCCTCGAACATGTCGCCGCTTTCCCTCAGGTGGTGCAGGAGTCGATAGCCGGCCGCGAGCGTATCGGACTCGCATGAAGCCCCAAACTCGCTCACGACCGGTGCCGCCAACTGGTCCGAGTTGACGATGGTCCCGTTGTGGGCTATGGAGAACTCTGACTCGACCTGAATCGGTTGGGCATTCTCTAGGACTGACTTGCCCTTTGTTGAATACCTCACGTGCCCGATTCCCGACCTTCCTCGGAACGAGGCGGCCTCCGGGGCTTCGGTGCGCCAGTTGGTAACGAGCCCCATCCGGCGGAGGAGGGTATTCCCCCAGACGGCGAGCCCCCATGATTCCTGGCCCCGATGCTGCAGCGACTCGAGCCCCTGCAGCATCCTTGACGCGACGTCGTCAGCCTTGGCCGAGTACGCCCCGACCAGCCCGCACTTCTCCTTCTTCTCCACTAGTCCATCAGCCTCCCGATGGGCGTCTCCCAGGCGTCAACGAGAGCGTCGACACTGACGGCTGCAAGCGTCTTCCTCTGTCGGGTGAGTCTCACCTTTCGTCCGCCCGTCGCCCCCAGACGGGCGAAGGCGACGCCCGCCCTGGCCAGGAAGGCTTCGGTCTTCGGGGCGTCGTCCGCGCTGACGATGAAGCGGCCATGAGACTCCGAAAAGAGTGCCTGAGCCGAAGTCAGGCCATCGCCTGAAACCTTCCCCACGTCCACCTCGGCCCCGATGCCGCCCTGGATGCACATCTCCGCGACAGCGACGCCTAGCCCCCCCTTGGAGCAATCGTGGACGGCAGTCGCGAGTCCAGCCGCCATAAGCCCCCTCACCGCCTTGTAGGTCCGCGAGTCGCTCAGGGGGTCAGGGAGCGGCACCTCTCCGGCCTGCAGGCCAAGCAACTGCTCGTAATATTCTGAGCCGCCGAGTTCGGCTGCGGTCTTGCCGATGACGAAGACTGGTTCGCCTCCGTTACGAAAGCCCGCTCCGATGCGGGCCACCGGGGCAGTCATGAGCCCGACTACCATGGCCACCGGCGAGGGTTTGATCGCCTGCTTGCTGGAGGCGTCCTCATTGTAGAAGCTCACTTTGCCTCCGACGACCGGCAGCGGAAGGTTCCTGCAGTATTCGGCCATCCCCTCGACGGTCTCCGTGAAGGTCCAGTACACCTCTTCGTCGGACGGGTCGCCGAATTGAAGGTGGTCGACCACGGCCAGCGGCTCGGCCCCTACCGCGACGACGTTCCTCGAAGCCTCGGCCACGCAACCGGCGCCGCCCCTCCTCGGGTCGAGGTGGCTGTGCCTACTGTTGCCGTCGGCCTTGACCGCGAGCATCGAACCGTTAGGGAGCCTGAGAAGGGAAGCGTCTGCCGTTCCAGGCTTCAGCACCGTCCGCAGCCCCACCTCGTGGTCGTACTGCTCGTAGACCCATCTCCTGCTCGAAATGTTGGGGGAGGACAGAAGCCTTGACAGAGCGTCGGCGATGTCTCGGGCCTCGCGGGGTTCAGGACCTCGCAATATACTTCGGGGCCTCCTTGCTCTTCTGGGAATCAAGGGCGCCTCCGCGACTGCCTTGGCCGGTAGGTCGGCCACCACTGTCCCGTTCCATCTGAGCCTGAGCGAGCCAGTTGCGGTCACCCAGCCGATGGTCGCATGTGGAACTTCGTACCTGTCTAGAATCTTGAAGACCTGGTCAGACCCCTCGAGGCCAAGGATGAGCAGCATGCGTTCCTGGGACTCAGAGACCATGATTTCCCTGGGCGTCATGTCAGGCTCCCGGACCCGGACCTTTGCCAGCTCGACATCGGCGCCTGTCTCCCCCTTGGAGGTGATCTCAGACAGGGCCGTTGACAGCCCGCCGCCCCCCAGGTCTTTCATCCCGTGCAGAAGCCCGGTGGCCGCCACTTCCATGAGGGCGTCTAGCAGAAGCTTCTTCATGAACGGGTCAGGCACCTGGACGGAAGTCCGTTCCGACTCCGGGCCCTTCGCCAGATTCCTTGACGCGAAGGCTGCCCCGCCGACTCCATCCCTGCCAGTGCTGCCTCCAATCAGAACGACCATGTCCCCGGGTCTCTTAGCTTCCCCGAGTATCACGGAGCCTTTCCTTCCGACCCCCACGCAGGCGACGTCGACCAGGCAGTTCTTCTCGAAGCTCCTGTCAAATTCGATGTCTCCGGCGACGGTCGGGACCCCTACGCAGTTGCCGTAGTCTGCAATCCCGCGGACGACGTTCCTGAAGAGCCATCTGGAATGAGCGCTTTCCCTGGGGTCGCCGAACCGAAGCACGTCCACGAGGGCGATGGGCCTCGACCCGACCGAGATTATGTCCCTGAGCACTCCCCCGATCCCGGTCGCCGCGCCCCCGTAGGGGTCGACCGCAGACGGATGGTTGTGGCTTTCGATGTGGAGGGTGACGACGTAGCCGTCCCCCACGTCCACAACTCCGGCATCGTATCCTGGGCCCAACACGACCCGCTCCCCGGTCGTGGGGAAGCGCCGAAGTAGCGCCTTTGACGACTTGTAGGAACTATGCTCCGCCCACTCGGCGTCTATGATTGCCCATTCCGTGTCCGTGGGCTCCCGTCCAAGCAGCGTGCGGACGGTCTCGACTTCGTCGTCGCTCAACCCGGTTCTGGGCGCCGGAGAGAGCAACTTACTCGAGCTCCAGCATGGACCTGAAGATCAGCGAACCGTCCGAGTCGCCGAACGGGCTCAGGACTGACTCGGTCGCCCTCTCGGGGTGAGGCATGAGCCCGACCACGTTGCCATCCCTGTTGGAGATTCCGGCAATGTTGTCGAGCGTCCCGGTGGGGTTCGCGGCCGAGCTGGCGTTGCCGTCAGCGTCGCAGTAGCGGAAGACCACCCTTCCATCCTCATTCAGCTCGCCCAGCGTATCCTCGGATGCGTAGAACCTGCCCTCGTTGTGAGCTATGGGAAGGTGGAGCACGGCCCCCTTCTTCATCTTCTTCGTGAAGCTCGTGGTGCCGTTGTCGACCCTCACGTTGACCCACCGGCAGACGAATCGAAGAGAAGAGTTCCTCAGAAGTGCGCCGGGGAGGAGCCCGGCCTCGATTAGGATCTGGAACCCGTTGCAGATTCCGAGCACCGGCAGGCCACGGTCAGCCGCTGACGAAATCCTCGCCAGAGCCGGACTCCTGGCCGCAATGGCGCCGGCCCTGAGGTAGTCGCCAAACGAGAAACCTCCTGGCAGGACGATGGCGTCGTAGTCCCCTATTCTTGGTTCTTCGTGCCAGACCAATTCCGCCTTGACGCTGTCCAGGGTCTTGAGCGCCTGCAAGGCATCGAGGTCGCAGTTGCTCCCGGGAAATCTGACGACGGCGACTTTGGCCCTGATGCCCCTACACCTCGACCGTGACAGAGTGGGCGGCGGGGTTGTAGATTCTGAGCTCGTCGCACATCTTCTGCACTAATCGCTTCGCGCTCGGGGCGTCGGGCGCCTCCACCGACACTCTGAGGAACTTGCCGGTCCTTATTGACTTCACGCGGCCGAACCCAGACTTGGAGACGAGGTCCCGGTAGACGGTCTCCCCCTCAGGGTCGCTCGCACCCTCCTTGTTCGCGACTACCACCTTCACCGTGTAGAGTTTCGCCAATGCTCAATTTTCGTTCGCCTCAAGGACGCTATTTAAATGACTCTTGCAATGAACCTGCTAATTGTTTGCGCATAGCGAAAGATTTCGTTAATTAGCCCGCCGGAGGCTGCGGGGCGCATGCCCGCGGGCCTACAGAAGATTCAGACCGCCCTGGTGAGCGTCTCAGACAAGACCGGTCTGGCAGACTTCGGAGCCACCCTCACGAAGTATGGGGTCGAGATGCTCGCCTCAGGAGGGACCTACGCCGCGCTGAAGGAGAGGGGGGTGGCGGTCAAGAGCCTCCAGGACGACATGAAACTGCCCACCGCGCTGTCAGGAAGGGTGAAGACGCTGCACGCGCCCCTTCACGCGTCCATCTTGGCGAGGCGGACGAGTGAGCACCTGAAGGAACTCGAAGCCATGGGGGTCAAGCCCATTGACATGGTGGTCTGCAACTTCTATCCGTTCTCGGACACTTTGCGGAAAGAGGGGTCGGTGGACGAGAAGTTGGTCGAGAGCATAGACATCGGAGGCCCCGCGATGGTCAGGGCGGCATCGAAGAACTTCGAGAACGTGACCGTGGTCCCGTCGCCCGGGTTCTATGGGCCAGTGGCCGACGAGTTGTCCAAGAACGACGGCGCGACAACCCTCGCCTTCAGGAGAAGACTGGCCATCGAGGCATTCTCTGTGACCTCGGCCTACGATGCCGCCATCTTCAACGGGCTGAGGGGAAACCCCTCAGAGTTCCCGGAGAGACTCCTGGTGTCAGCTCTCAAGGTCAACGACGCAAAGTACGGCGAGAATCCCGACAGAAAGGCGGTGATCTACTCCATCGACGGGTGGACGACCATGTCGAGCTGGAAGCAGCTGGCCGGAGACACGCTTTCGTTCAACAACTACCTCGACGTCGGCAGTGCGTACGACATAGTGGAAGGATACGGAGAATCCTCGGCTGTGGCGACAGTGAAGCACGGCCAGATTAGCGGGTTCGCCTTCGCTCCGACGGTCTCTGAGGCGTATTCCCTTGCCCACTCCTGCGACCCGGAGGCGGACTTCGGGGGGACAGTGATCGCGAATAGGGAAGTCGACATGGATGCCGCGAGGCTCATCGGCAGAAACGAGGGCGCCAAGGACGGTTCCGTGTACACCGAGATAGTCATCGCCCCCGGGTTCTCTGGGGAAGCCCTCGCCCTGCTTCAGAAGAAGCAGAAGAAGAAAATCAGGCTGATTAAGACGACGGCGAGGCCGGAGTATCCGTACGACCTCAAGGTCATCGAAGGGGTAATACTCGCACAGGACTCGGTTGACTACCGGGTGTTGTTGGACCCGTCGAAGGCTACCGTTCCGACCAAGTCGAAACCAGACCCCATGCAATTCAAGAAGCTCCTGGCCGCCTGGGAGGTCGTGAGGAAGGTCCAATCAAACGGGATCGTCATAGCGAATGGAAACTTCGATGGCGAACGGCTCACCAGGTTCTGGACACTGGGCGTCGGGAGCTTCAGGAAGAGAAACGGGGCGGTGAAAATAGCGCTCGACAACGCGGGCGCCAGGGCGAAGGGGGCCGTCTGCGCGTCGGATGGGTTCTTCCCCTTCCGCGACAGCATCGACCTACTGGGCGCCGCCGCGGTGTCCGCGGTAATTCAGCCGGGAGGTTCGGCCAACGACGCGGCTTCCATCGAGGCCGCAGACCAGTACGGGATGGCGATGGTGTTCACTCACACGCGTGCCTTCAAACACTAGCGCCCTCCCTTCCGTCGTCTCAGCGCTCCGAGATGGCGACGGCTCCTCTCGATGTCCGCGCGGCTCGCGATGTCGCTCCTCCACATAATGGGGCCCCGAATCAGCCTGCAGCCATCTCCCGAGATGCTTCGGGCTTCTTCGATGCCGTCGGCGACCCCGACGACTGCGACGGCCCTCGAGGTGCCCAGCATGGTCCGCCCCCTTTCGACTCGGACGTCCATGGGGAGGACCCTGAGCTTCCCTCCCGAATCATCGGCCTGCTTCTCGGCGTGGAAGAGGTCAACTCGCTGGACTGGGGGAGGCGGGGTCCCCTTCCTCCCGTAGGTGAGGGGGACGGCGCAGGTGACCACCGAAGCCTGGCTGCTGAATCTGACCCTCTTGAGCGAGCCGTCAAGGATTCGGAAACAGACGTCTACGAAGTCATCTTCAAGAGTGGTCAGCAGATTGATGAACTCGGTGTTGCCGCCTCTGCTGTTCCTCTCCAGTACTTTGAACCCTCGCCTCGCGTGCATTATGGCGTCGTAGAGGACTACGCCGCGCAGGCCGGGCCTGGACCCCCTCCCCTTCCACTTCCTGAAGGCCCGCTCCTCTCTGTCGGCCAGGCTCTCCCAGTCTGAATCGGAGAGGAAGGGAAGGCTGTTCTTCGGCCCACGGTAGCTTCCCATTCCGCCCGTGAGGCTGCCGGCGTTGTTCTCCAGGCTCCTCTTGTAGTCCCTGGTGAGGGGAAGCGGGATGAAGTGCCTCCCGTCACTGATCGCGTGGAAGCTCGACTCCTCGCCTTCGACCCTTTCCTCTACCACGACTCTCCCCTTGGCGAGGAGATTCAGGAAGAACGCCTCGGCATCTTCGATTGTGTCGAAGTCGCTCCCCCAGACGCCTACCCCAGCGCCCCTTTCTGGCGCGTCAGGTTTGATGACGGGGAACGGAATCCGCCGAAGCACCCTTCTGAAGGCCTCACGCGCACCCTCCCGTGACCCGTAGCGCCGGGGGTCGAAGACGGCGTAGGCCGGGTTGGCCTCGGGGAAGATTCTGTCAAAGAGGAGTCGCTGGTCGGCCTTGCTCTGTTCTAACGCGTAGTCCCGCGAGACGCAGACCATCTGGACCTTGGCTTCCATTTCAAGGACATCTCTTCCGCCCGCCGTCACGAAATCCTCCGTATCAGTCAGCCCGAAAGCAATCCGGTTGCTGTGCTCCTTTGCGAAGTCCGTGACCGCCTTGAGGTCGAGATCTGGAGAGACCCGGTGAAGCTTTGCCCCCCGAAGGAGGAAGGGGTTGGCCTGCTTTTCGACGACGTAGAACTCCGGAGAGTACTCTTCGCTCCTCCTGAAGGTGTCCATAATCGCGGCCCCGCTGAGGCACTTCGAGACGATTAGGATGCCGACCCGTTCCAATCGAGGGTCCGCGGGACCTCGACCGTATAAACCAGAGCCGGTCATCCGCCCGATTTGTGTCGAGTCCGTGTTGAATGAGCTCGGAGGCGATTCCCAATCGATTTATTAGCCCAGCCTGGAACCACGGCCCAATGAGCAGCTCGGAAGAGACGGTGAAGGACATCATGGAAAAGAGGGTGCTCGTGGTAGACTTCAACTCGAACGCGAAGGAATGCGCCAAGGCAATGTCCAAGAGGGGGGTCAGCTCGGCCGTCGTGGTCCAGGGCGGGACCGCCCTGGGCATAGTTACGGAAAGGGACCTTGTTTCAAAGGTGATGTCTGACGCCCTCGACTCCTCGAAGGTTCTCGTGCGGGACATCATGTCGACACCGCTGATCACGGTCTCTCCTGAAGCGACGATGACGAAGGCCGCCGAGGTGATGGCGCAGTACAGGATACGGCGCCTAGTCGTGATCGGGGCGACGGGAGGACTCTCAGGGATAGTCACTGCCGGGGACATTGCGAGGGTGATCGCCGAGAAGCACGGGTATCAGGAGGTCACCTTCAACGCGATCGCACGGTACAAGGAAGGAGAAGAGGCCGGACCCTACCAGTAGGCTAGTCGACTTTCAGCCTTACGTCCGACCCGCCCGAAGACTTCAGCGGAAGCGTGATTTCTAGTATGCCGTTGTTGTAGATGGACCTTGCGCCCTTGGGGTCCACTATCCCCGGAAGCTCCAGCTCCTTGTAGTACCGCCTCTCCTCCTTGTCCACCGATATTGTGACTGACTTCTCGTTTACGGTCACGTTGATGTCCTCCTTGCTCACTCCCGGCATCTCCGCAATCACCCTGATTTCCTTGTCAGAGCTGACGATGTCAACAAGTGGCTCTCGTTTGTCCTGAATCTGCTTCCAGGGTGTCCCCTCGCCCTTCCGAACGTTGCCAAATTCTCTGACGACCGGTTTCCCGTCCGGCCCTATGGTCACCGAGTAGCCGTAGACGATGGGACCGATCTCCTTCTTCGTGCTGCCGTCAGGCGACCTGCGCTCTCTGATTAGGTTCTTGGGGAGCTCCTTCTCGAGCTCCTTGAACTGTTCAGAGAACGCCCGTTCCATTTCTTTCATCAGGTCGTCGATGTCGGGGTAGCCCCAGGGGCCGAAGGGGAAGCCCCGGCGGCGCCGGTAGGGCCATTCGTCGTCCTCATCCCTGTCTTCCAAGGGTATTCGCTGCCAGATTGCTTCTCCTGGTGAATTTTATCCTTTCGGTAAGAGGTGTGGCCAAAAGTATTTACACGGGTCCTCGACCGCGAGTCGTTCGGGCACCTCTCATGGCCGCTACTCTCTACGCAAAGATAACTGCACTCTTCGTCGTGCTCACCGCGCTTCTGCTGGTCATAGGATATGCCGTGGGGCTCTACTTCGGCGACCCGATAGCGTTCATGGGGCTTGCCCTGATCCTGGCCGCGGTCTTCAACTTCGTCTCCTACTACTTCAGCGACTCAATTGTGATCCGCATGAGTAGGGCCAAGATAATCCAAGAGAGCGAGAACCCAACCCTCTTCAGCGTCGTCCGGAACGTCGCGCAGAAGGCGGGGATACCTATGCCAAAGGTCGGCATCGTGAACTCCCCACAGCCGAACGCTTTTGCGACGGGGAGGGGGCCGAAGAAAGCCGTCGTCTGCGCTACGGCAAGCATCCTACAGGTGCTGACCCCCGATGAACTCGAGGCCGTCATAGGCCATGAAATCGGGCACGTGGTGCACCGCGACGTCCTCATGTCTAGCGTGGCCGCAACCATGGCGGGGGCCATCTCCTACATCGGGACGATTGCCATGTGGTCCATGTGGCTGGGGGGAGGAAGCAGCAGGAACCGGAACGGGAATTCGTCCTTGCTCGTGCTTCTCGCGGCGATCCTAGTGCCCATCGGGGCCTCTTTCGTGCAGCTTGGGATAAGCAGGAGCGACGAGTACAACGCAGACGAGTACGGAGCCAAGCTCACCCGGAACCCAGGAGGGCTCATCAGCGCGCTGCAGAAGATCTCGACCAGGGTCCAGTCCAGGCCAATCGGGACCAACCCGAAAAGCTCGCCGTCCCCTGCGACCGCCTCGCTGTGGATAGTCAATCCGTTCAGGGGAAGTTCCCTGACCGAACTCTTCTCAACGCACCCCTCCATGCCCCATAGGATAGAGAGGCTCCGGAAGCTGGCCCGCGAAATGAACGTCTACGTGCCCTAGCCCGAGATCAGCTTCAAGACTGCGAGTATAAGGCCGAACTCCAGCAATTCGTCGCGAGGTTCGGGCACACCTTGCTTCGTCTCTCCGGCTGGCGCGGAACCCATAGCGGGAAGGCCGAGCGAATGCGTCGGGAACATGGTGTTGGGAAAAAGCGCCGAACTCGCGCTCGATTCCGCAGACATGGGCAGGTATGGGACGCTGTATGGGGCCTCGGCGGACATCATGGGAGACGCGCCTGCCGCATGAGCCTCGGCCGGCCGGGATGGAGAGGGGAACCTCGTTGGCTCTTCGGTCTTTTGTTCGACCGGCACAGAGGATGGAGTCTTGGAGGGAGGTTTCTTTGACGGCGTCAGCAGTGCGGGGAAGAGAAGAATGAAGCCGAAGACCGAAAGGAGGACGTTCGTGAAGATTCCCACCACGATCAGTATCACCGCGAAGGCGAGCAGAGGGGTGTTCGTATGGGTCGGTCGACCGGATGCGGCCAGGGTATTTAGGATTGGCGACGGCCCGCCCCCTTATCCTCATTAGTGCCGCGTAAGCGAGCCCTGCGCCATGGAGGGGATTTCGCCCCCGTGGGTCCGCGTGGCAGAGGTAGTCCTGGGGGTCCTCTCGATCATGGTAACGCTTGTTGTCATCCTGAACCCTACTTTCGGGTCTGCCACGGTTGTGTCGCTTCTGGCGATGGCGGTCATCCTGAACGCACTGAGAATCGTATCCTCAGGAGGAGCCGTCCTTCCGCCCATGCTGAGAGGGGTGAGCGTGGGTCTCGGGCTCCTAACAGCCATCATCGTGGGAATAGCCATCCTCTCGCCTTCGGTCGGCATAGCGACCCTGGCTCTCGTGTTCGCCATCGGACTGGCGATTCAGGGAGCGGCCAGGCTTGCCCATACCGCTCACGTGGGGCACCCCAGATGGCTCCGCGTGTCGGCCCTGACGACGGGAGCGGTGACCCTCGTGCTCGCTGCGACCATCGCAATCCTGCCGACATTGACCATCGTCTCCCTGGTGGCGCTTCTGACCCTCGCCCTGGTCATCAACGGCGTGGACAGCGTAGTTGCGGGGCTAAGGCCGAGCACCGGCAAGCAGCTGACCCTGGTGAAGCTGGTCGTCTTCGCACTGGTCTACGGATTCGTGAATGTGAACTGGATCGACCTGTACTACAACCAAGTCCCCGCATATCACATCTGGCTGATCTTAACCTACATGGCGCCCTTCGGCGTGCTTCTAGTCTTTCAGGGGCTCAAGGACTGGCAGCTGGCATTCAGCCTTGGACTGCTGGTTTCGCTCGTGAACGACCTTGGATACTACTTCAGCGGTGACCTCTTTTTCGGATTCCACGTGCAGCTCCTCCCCTGGCTGGCGGGGCAGCTCGGGTTCGAGGGGTGGAAGCTACTGTTCACATTCCAGGGGGGATTGTTCATGATTCCAGTGTCGTCCTACCTGATGGGGGCGTCGGTCTACGGGAGGATTGCGGTAGTGGCGCTCGTGCTCTACCACTGGTGGAGACGTCCCGCGCCCCTTCCAGGGTAGGGCTGGGCAGGTGACCGCGGGCGGCCTTCGGAACATCTTGGCCTCTCAGCAGCCGAAGGAAGGGCGAGACTTCTACTCGTTGAGGTCCGGTGGCAACCCGTTCCTGACTAGGACTTCCCGGTACCTGGGGTCTTTCCTGGCCCCATCGTACAGCGGCGAGTACCGGAACACTATGGGGTCCAGCACATGGCCCTCCACGCATTCGAACATCCCCTCGAAATACCCGTCGACGTCACCCATCAGGTACTTGATGCAGGCGACGTCGCTGGATGGCAGGTCTCCTTTCCTCCTGTTCAGCTCTTGAATGGCGGCGAGAGCCGCCCCCTTATTGCCCCTCATGGCTTCGAGCTGCCCGCGAAGGCTGATGGTTGTCATCTCCTGCGGGAATTCCAGTTCAAGCTCCTTGATCGTCGCCTCGGCACTGCCGAAGTCTTTGTCGATCAGATAGGTCAGAGCCTTTCCCGTCAAGACGGGCAGAGGCGCGACCCCGGCGCATCTGGCCCATAATTCTCCGGCCTCCTTGCGATGGCCCAGATACACGTACATCCGGCTCAGGTTGACTATTGGCCAGATTGAAAGCGGGTCGAGGAGATGCGCTGTCTCAAGCATGCGGAGACCCTCGTTGGGATATCCGAGAGTCGCCTTTACGAGAGCGAGCATGTGATAGTCATCGGAATCGCTCGGGTTCAGCTCCACCGCCCTGGTTGCTTCAGCCTCAGCCAAGGGATGGTCGTCTTCGAACCAAGCAATCCCCGCCATCGCCGCGTGCACGTGGGAGAGACCGGGGTCCAAAGACATCGCCTTCTCAACCGCAGATTTCATGCCCGCGAGGGCCTCCTGGCGGGACATGATGCCCTTGCTCATGAGGCTACCAAGGCACCAGGCCCTCTCGACGTACGCTCGGGCAAATGACTGGTCAATCTCGATCGCCCTGTCGATCATCTTGAGAGCCTTGGGGAGGGATTCCATCGTGTTCTCGTTTGTAAGCTGCCGCCCCTGAAGGAAGTAGGAATACGCGGCCACGTTATCCGTTTCCTTTGCTCCCAGCTTGGGGGCCCTCTGCACTGCGAGGGCGCCCGCCAGCTCTTCTGTGATCCTTGAAGCGATGTCCGTCTGGACGGCGAAGATGTCGTCGAGATCCTTGTCGTATCTTGAAGACCAGAGGTGCTCCTCGGTATCGGAGTCCACCAACTGGGCTGTCACGCGGATCTTGTTCCCCGCCTTTCTGATGCTCCCTTCTACCAGGCTGCCCACTCCCAGCTCCCGTCCGATTTCAGAGATCTTCTTCTCCTTCTTCTTGTACCCCATCACCGAGGTCCTGGCAATCACCTTCAGTTCCTTCACCTGTGAGAGCCTGTCAATCAGTTCCTCAGTCATCCCATCCGCGAAGAAGCCGTCGACCGGGTCAGGGCTGAAGTTTTCGAAGGGAAGCACCGCGATGCGCGTTTTGATTCTCTCGGCGGCGGGTGCGCCCCTGCTCGCAGTCCGGGGGACGTCAACCGCGTAGACGCTGGTAGGGAGGCTCACGTTCTTCAACGACTTCTCGCCGAGTGGGACCAGCCCGAAATCGACCTTGTTCCGAACCTGGGCGTACACCTGCTCAGATATGCATACGCCCTCGGGTTCGGCTATCGGCTGAATCCTTGAGGCGATGTTGACTGCGTCGCCGAATGTGTCTCCTCCCTGGTGAATGACGTCTCCGAGGTGCACGCCAATCCTCAGCTTGAACTTCCATTCGTCCTTAGAGGAGGCGTTGTAGTTACGAAGGTGCGACTGGATTGCCACGGCGCAGTTGACGGCGTCGAGGGCGCTGTCGAACTCCACGAGGAAGGAGTCCCCCATGGTCTTTACCTCCCTACCGTGGTACATGGGGAAGAAAGGTCTGAGTAGGCCGTTGTGCCGTTCGAGGATTTCCATGGCACGCGCCTCGTTGGACTGCATGAGAGCGGTGTAGCCGACCATGTCGGTGAACATTATCGCTGCGAGACGTCGGGTGCCTTCGGCCAATCCGTCTTCTTTCGCGCGTCTGAGCATGCTCGATGATAAACAGTTTGCCATGCTTCAGAGAGGGCAATTTCGTCAGAAATGGCCGGCCGGCGAGGAAGAGGCTGAGCTTGCTTGGATGGGCCGGGAGAGAATTGAACTCTCGACCGTGGCGCGCTACCGATTCGCCGTGTCAGAGCCTGACGGGACTAGTCCTGACGTCCTAACCAAGCTAGACGACCGGCCCCGAACTTTAGGGCAGCAAACTCTTCTTTAATACTCTTTGATTATGCTCGAGGCGAACGTCTCGTCCATTCCCCCCCGTTCTTGGAATGAATTTGTCTCCATACTATTTGATCCTCTCTTCGGTCTGGGATTCGTGATGACCGCCAAGTCGTGTCTGCCTAACCGAATCCGCTCCAAGGAGCGGGGATGATTCAAGTTGGAAAGAGAATGTAGCCGTCACCTCGCTTTCAATCTCGCTTGTCAGCGGTAAGGATTGCGAAGGAGAGGAGTCCGAAAGTACTCTCTGCCCATCGTTTCGCACCGCCTCCTCAACCACCCTCTTTGCTTTACACGCCACAAGAGGGAGCATGAAGGTCGACCGTTCTCTTGCGCGTCGCTTCGATTAAATAGCAAGCTGCGAGTCCGCGTGCACATCTTGGTTGACAGCTCTGAGATTCCTGGGTTCTACAAGCTCTCCATGAAGGAGCGGATTGCTCTCGTGAAGAGACTGGCGGGGCTGACCGACGAGGAGTCGAACGCGATTGCAGAGACAGGCGGGCTGCCAGCAGAGGTGGCAGACAGGATGATCGAGAATGTAATCGGGGGCATCACGATGCCCATGGGGGTGGCAGTCAATTTCAAGGTCAATGGGAGGGATCACCTTGTCCCAATGGCCCTCGAAGAACCGTCTGTCGTGGCGGCGGCCAGCAACGCTGCGAAGATGGCGAGGGTAAAGGGAGGGTTCAAGGTCACAAACACGGGCCCGCTGATGATTGGCCAGATACAAGTGGTCAAGGTCCCGAATCCTGAGAAGGCCAAGAGGGCCCTGATTGAAAGGACGGACGAAATCCTCAGAAAGGCGAACGACCAAGATCCGCTGCTTGTGTCGCTCGGAGGGGGCGCCAGGGAGCTCGATGTGAAGGTCCTGTCGACCCTGAACGGACCCATGGTGGTGGCAGAACTCGTCGTCAATACGGGCGACGCTATGGGGGCCAACGCCGTGAACACGATGGCCGAGGCCGTGGCGCCGATGGTGGAAGAGATTACTGGGGGGAAGGTGCTCCTCAGAATCATCTCGAATCTCGCGGACCGGAGGCTCGTCAGGGCTTCTGCCACCTTCGACAAGGACGCCATTGGAGGCGCTGAAGCAGTCGACGGCATCGTTGACGCCTACGCGTTCGCAGACGCCGACCCTTACAGGTGCGCCACTCACAACAAGGGGATCATGAACGGCGTCGTGGCAGTGGGAATCGCTTGCGGTCAGGACATCAGGGCTCTCGAAGCAGGGGCCCACAGCTACGCCTCGCGGACAGGCAGGTACAAGCCGCTCACCACCTGGGCGGAGGACCAGAACGGCGACCTGGTCGGAACGCTTGAGATGCCCATGGCAGTGGGACTAGTGGGGGGCGCTTCGAAAACGCACCCGGCAGCCAAGACGGCCATCAAGATACTCGGTGTGACGAAGGCGGTAGAGCTGGCGGACATTATGGCCGCAGTCGGCCTGGCTCAGAACTTCGCCGCGCTCAGGGCACTGGCCACCGAGGGGATTCAGCGCGGCCACATGAAGCTCCACGCCAAGAATGTCGCGACCGCGGCCGGGGCGACAGGAAAGTACGTCGATTTGGTCGCCCAGAGAATGGTCGAGGAGCGCAAGATCAGGATGGACCGGGCCAAGGAGATATTGGCCGAGCTTCGGGGCAAGTAACGTCCCTATCTGCCTGGCTTCGTCACTCCGAGCGTCACGAGAAAGCGCGCGAAGTCGTCCTCGCTCACCCATTCGACCTTGAGGTAGTCGGTCAGCCTCTTTACCCCGAACCCTATCCTCCTCGCCTCCGCGACGGCGACGCCGTATGCCTCGAGTTCTGTGGGCCTGTCGACATACTTGTAGCTCCTGTCCCAGAGCTCCCTCCCTTCCATGTGTTGCCTGATGTGGACCAATTCGTGCACCGCATCCAGGTAGAGGTAAGACTCGTCGCCTTCCTTCAGATAGCCGGCGCTGACAACGATGGAGCCCTTGGCGGCGTCGATGTGCATGTAGCCCTTTTCGTCCACGATGTCCAGGGTGAGCTCCGAAAGCACCCTTTCAGTCTGGTCTCCGAATACCGCCCTTACGGCCCGCACGCGTTCGAACCCCTGAAAGACTGCGGCAAAGAGATGGGGCCCGACTCCCGGGTCCCTCCGGATGAGCACGTCGGGGATTGATGCCTTCCTCTCGCCGCGGGCGGGGACGTGGGCGATTGCTATCTTCTGGAGGAGTCTCTTCACGTAGAGCTTCTGGAAGCCGAACCTGCTGTAGAAGGGATGGGTCTCCTCTGACAGCAGCGACTGGAGGACGAGCTTCCTGCCCTCCTCGGCGGCCATGACCCTGGACGCCGCTAGGATGGACCGGGCTATCCCCCTTCCCCTGTGCGTGGGGAGGGTGCCCAGGCAGTAGAGTCCGAGGAGTTTGGACGACCTAAAGAGCGCAGTCACTCCAAGAACCTTCCCTTTCGACTCGGCCACCAAGAGCGACACCCGGGCGAGCCTCGAGAGGCGCTTGACTACCCGCAGGACCGTTTTCCTCTGACTGAGGTCCCCATAGAAAGATAGCAGGTAGGCATCACACCAGGCATCAGCTTCGCGAGGCTCCGCCTTGCGGACCACGACCTCTTCGCTGGGATGGATGTGGTCGTCTCCCGCAACCCATACGACCATGCGGTCCACATCGGTGTAGCCGGCCTTCCTTAGCGCCGACCATGAACGGGCGCAGGCCTCGGGGAGAACGACGTGGGGAATCCGGCCGTTCTTCGCGAACGCTTCTTCAATCTCCAGGAAATCTCTCTCTGACGCGCCGCACGAGACGAGCCCGGCCCTGTTGAAGAAGGGCTCGCTCGTGTCCTGGGAATTGAGGATGAAAAGGTCCTTGCGCAGCCAGCGCACGCTCCCCCACTTGGACCACCACCCGACTTCGTTGAGCTCGATGGCCCTGCTAATCTGAACCATCTAGTCTTACACCGAGAATCCCGAAGGCAGTTCTCAGGGCGGCGAGGGCTGATTTCGCTCGCGCCGAGTCTCCGCTGCTCGCCGCCTGCGACGCGAGCTCCTCAAGCGCAACGACCGCCGAGGGCGTATCGATGTCGTCGTTCATTGCCTCATAGAAAGAGGCCAGAAGCTCGACCGAGGAGTGTTCCCGCCGCGAGGCGGGCCCGCGCGAGAAGTCGGCGACAGTCCTCTTGAGGCGCCCCAGGCGCGCGACGCTCTCTTTGAGACCAGAAAGGTCCATGTCAGACCGGTAGTGGGAGAGAAGGAAATAGAACCTGAGCTCGTCAGCAGAGTACTCCTTCAGCGCGTCCCTGACCGTGACCACGTTTCCTACAGACTTCGACATCTTCTCTCCTGCCATGGTGACCAAATGCGTGTGGACCCAGTATCCTACCATGGGAGACTTGCCGCTTATCGACTCGCCTTGAGCAATCTCCGCTTCGTGGTGCGGGTACACGAGCTCGTAGGCCCCGCCGTGGATGTCGTATTGCGGCCCGTAGACTGCGAGTGTGATAGCCGTGTCCTGGATGTGCCATCCGGGGGATCCGAGCCCCCACGGGCTGCCCCACTTTCCCTTCACTAGGACCTCGGGGCGCCATATCGAGAAGTCCGACAGGTTCTTCTTTCCGAGGGTAAGTTCCAATGGCCTCAGGGATAGGTCGGTCTTGGTCTGATGAGAGAGCCTTCCGTACTCCGGAAAGGTGGAGGTATCGAAAAAGACCCAGCCACCGACGACGTATGCGTTTCCCTTCTTGAGAAGCAGCGAGACCAGCTTGATTGCTTCATCGACGTGCCTCGAAACGGGCTCGTACCTGGTCACCGATGAGACTCCCAGGGTCTCCATGTCTTCGAGGAAAGACTTCGAGTACCGCGCCGCAATATTTGCAGGATCGGTGTTAGCCTTCGCGGCCGCGTCGGAGACTTTCTCGTCAACATCGGTGATGTTCACCAAGAATTCCACCTTCAGCCCGAGATGGGAAAGGTACCTTGCGGCGACATCGTAGAAGATGTATGTGCGTGCGTGCCCCAGATGAATGAGACCCTGGACGGTCGGACCGCAGACAAACATGCTCACACGGCCGGGAGACAGCGGGCGGAAGAGCTCCTTCTTGCCCGTCAGGGTGTTGAACAGCTTCAGCGACGACATTGGGGGATTTTCGCGGGCACTGGCTGGGCCTATGTAGAGTTTTTGAGCAAGGAGAGAAGCCCCATCTTCGTCTTGATTTACGAGAGGCGCCTCCGGTCTTTCCCAGAGCTCAGAAAACAGCTTGCCGCGCTTGACGGGGACGCGGGGGTTCGCGTGGTCGGGAGGTACGAAGGCGCGAAGTGCTTCGCCTTCGTGACGAGGTTCCATGAGAAGTACACGCTCTTGGTCTGCAAGGCCCAGGGGAAGGAGCTGGAGGTTCCAGGGAAGGCACTCACATCAAAGGAGTTCGATGGGGTGGCTTCGCTGCTGTCGTTTCTGGCAACCATCGCAGGGCAGACTTTGGAAGCCTACGCCTACTGACCCGACTCGCCAGTCACGCAATTCGGATAGAGCATGTGGAGAGGATGCGCTATTCGGGGAGCATCGGGACACGGACGCCTTTGGTTTTGGCCGTTCTAATCGCGTCCGGGTAGCCTGCATCCACGTGTCTCGCGACGCCTATTCCAGGGTCGTTCGTCAGCGCCGTCGCCAGCCTCCTGTCGGCCTCCTCGGTCCCGTCGGCGATCACGGCGAGGCCGGCGTGAATCGAGTAGCCTATCCCCACCCCGCCACCATGGTGGACTGATACCCACGAAGCCCCGGAAACGGCGTTGAGCAGGGCGTTGAGTATTGGCCAGTCCGCGATGGCGTCAGACCCGTCCCTCATCCCCTCCGTCTCTCTGTATGGAGACGCGACCGAGCCCGAGTCGAGGTGGTCGCGGCCTATTACTATGGGGGCAGAAATACGACCGTCCCTCACCATCTTGTTGATCACCTTGCCGAACCGTGCCCTTTCCCCATACCCGAGCCAGCAGACCCTGGCGGGTAGCCCCTGGAACTGAACCCTGTCGTGCGCCTTCTTGATCCACCTGGCAAGGGACTTGTTTTCGGCGAACTCCTTGAGGATTACCTCGTCGGTCGCGTAGATATCCTCGGGCCTCCCGGAGAGGGCCACCCACCTGAAGGGCCCCCGACCCTCGCAGAAGAGCGGCCGGATGTACTCCTGCACGAACCCCGGAATCTTGAAGGAGTCCTTGACCCCTGCGTCCAACGCCATCTTCCTGATGTTGTTTCCGTACTCGAATGTGACCGCTCCTGCATCCTGCAGCTCCAGCATGGCGCGCACGTGGGTGGCAATCGAGGCCATGGACCGCTTGAGGTACCCTTCCGAGTCTGACTCCCTCATCGCATCGGCTTCCTTGACGCTCAGCCCCGAGGGGATGTATCCAGAAAGCGGATCATGGGCGGCTGTCTGGTCTGTCAGCACGTCGGGCTTGAAGCCCGAACTTGCCAGCTCCGGAAGGACATCCGCCGCGTTGCCGAGGAGGGCGATCGACACGGCTTTGCCATCTCTGGCCGCCTCCTTGGCGATTCGCGTGGCTTCCCGAGGGTCCTCGAGCATCGTGTCGCAGTAGCCCTTGTCGAGCCTCCTCTGAATTGGCCTCTTGTCGACCTCTACGACCAGGGCGACCCCCTCGTTCATGGTGACAGCGAGGGGCTGGGCTCCCCCCATCTCGCCCAGCCCAGACGTCAGCACGACTCTCCCCCTCAGCGTCCCGTGAAAGTGCTTGTTGGCGACGGCAGCCAGCGTCTCGTACGTCCCCTGGAGGATTCCCTGCGTTCCGATAAACATCCAGCTGCCCGCGGTCATCTGGCCGTACATGGTCAGCCCCCTCTCCTCGAGTTCCCTGAAGTAGGCCCAGTCGGCCCACTTGGGGACGATCATCGCGTTGGATATCAGGACGCGCGGGGCGGATTCGTTCGTGCGGAAGATTCCCACGGGCTTCCCAGATTGCACGATCAGTGTTTCGTCGTTCTCGAGCGATCGGAGCGATTTGACGATGGCGTCGTACGCCTCCCAGCTCCTGGCGGCCCTCCCTGTCCCCCCGTAGACAATCAGATGGTCGGGGTCCTTGGCGACCTCGGGGTCGAGGTTGTTCATCAGCATCCTAAGCGCGGCTTCCTGGTGCCAGCTCTTGCAAGACAGCTCGTTCCCGCGTGGCGCACGGACGACGTGCTTTTGCACGAACCTGTTTCAGTCCCTTGGCGATATAAGATTTCATTCTGGATGCCCAGGTTGCCTACTGTGGTCCTGCCGCGGCCTGGAGCGAGGGCGAGTGCCGGCCGAGGCTGAGACTTCCGCAGGCATACAACATAAAAGAGAAGGTTTGGCCACGCGTGTGGAATGCGCGTCTCAGAGATTGAAGCAGCGATACAGAAACATGACGTGAAGGAATTGGCCCTGCAATTCACCGACCTATCTGGCATTCTTCACTCCCTTTGGGTTCCGGCAGGCCAGGTTTCGAAGGTCGCGGAGGAGGGAATTCACATGGACGGCTCCTCCGTCGACATGGTCGACATCAGCGAGAGCGACCTCAAGCTGATGCCTGACCTGGACACATTCGCAGTGATGCCCGCTGGTATCTTCCCACGCAGGGTGGCGAGAGTGGTCTGCAACATTTTCGAGCCCGATTCGGACAGGCCCCTAGCGATCGACCCGAGATTCCTCCTCAAGAGAGTCGTCAAGGACTCCAGCAAGACGCTCGGAGATTCGGTTACTTACAATGCATGCAGCGAGATAGAGTACTTCCTGTTCGGCAGGGACGGAAGCGGTAGTCTGCGCAGGCTCGACGAAGGCGGATACCTTGCGAGTCCACCGGCGGACTCTGGGGTTGACACCAGGCTCGAAATCACCGAGAACCTGCGGAGCGTGGGGGTCGTGGTCGAAAAGCACCACCACGAGGTCCCGCCCGGAAAGTACGAGCTGAACATCCCGTACTCCAACGCTCTGAAGATGGCAGACACCGTTTACATGGTGAAAATGATCGTGAAGATGACGGCAGAGCGAAAGGGGCTCGTCGCCTCTTTCATGCCCAAGCCATTTCACGACGGCTACGGTGCGGGACTGCACACTCACGTGAGCTTGACCGACGACAGGCGGAAACGGAACCTGTTCTATGATCAGAAAGGACCATACGGCATCACCAGGACGGCGTTGAGTTTCATAGCGGGCGTATTGGCCCACGCGAGGGGCATCGCGGCGCTCACCAACCCGTCTGTCAATTCCTACAAGAGGCTGGTCCCAGGGTGGGAAGCGCCTGTCTACTTGTCCTGGGCAAAATACAATCGCTCCGTGCTCGTGAGGGTTCCTCCGGGAAAGGGGATGAAGGCTCGGATTGAGTACAGGCCCACGGACGGTTCCTGCAACTTCTACGTCGCCTACGCCGCTATCCTCGCGGCCGGGCTCGACGGGGTCCGAAGGAAGCTCGACCCTCCGGAGCCGGTGGAAGAGGACATCTACCACATGGACGAGAAAGCGAGGGCCAAGAGAGGCATAGGAACGTTGCCGGGGAGCCTCGGAGAAGCCCTGGTCGAACTCGCCGGGGACAGGTACATGCGAGACAGCCTGGGCAGCGCCTTCTGCGACAAGTTCCTGAAGCTCAAGGGGAAGGAGTGGAACGAGTTCAACAGGACGGTTCACGAGTGGGAGAGGAAGAAGTACCTAGACGTGTGATGGTAGGAGGAGGCGATTCGCTGTGGCCATCAGAGCAGACTTCGCGATAGTTCACGCTAACGAGATGGCGACTCTAAGAGGGGGCCGGGGCTGCCCGCGGAGAGGAAGGGAGATGAGCGACCTGGGACTGGTCGAAGACGGTGCCGTAGCCGTGAGGGGAGGAAGGATTGTCGCAGTGGGAAAGACGAACGAAGTGGTGGGAAAGATCGAAGGCAAGTTCGAGTCCATTGACGCGAGCGGTCAGTTTGTCTCGCCAGGACTGGTAGACCCGCACGTCCACCTGGTCTTTGCCGGTTCGAGGGAGGAGGAACTCGAGGACATGGCCGTGAGAAGCACGCCCTACCTCCAAATCAAGGCGAAGGGGGGCGGAATGCCGACGACCTTGAAGAGAACCGCCGACTCGTCCACAGATGAGCTGATCAAGGCGACGACACGGATTCTCGATACCATGCTTGTTCACGGAACGACAACCATCGAAGCCAAGAGCGGGTACGAGATGACCTTCAAGGGAGAACTGAGGCAGCTTGAAATCATCAGAGAGCTGGGCAAGGCCCACCCCATAGGAATCGTCCCCACCTTCCTAGCCCAGGGCATCCCCTTCGGATGGGAGGACAAGGTTGACGAGCTCACCGACGAGATCGTGAAAATTTGGATCCCGGAGATCGCGAAGCGCAAGCTCGCGTCGTACTGCGATGTGTTTTGCGAGAGAGGCTATTTCAACCTGGCACAGTCACGGCGGATATTGGAGGCTGGCAGGGCCAGCGGGATGAAGCCCAGGATTCACGCCGACTGGCTTGGGCACTCCGGGGGAGCGAGGTTGGGCTCAGAGCTGGAAGTCGTCTCAGCAGACCACCTCATCTTCACGCCCAAGCAAGAGATCGAGGCCCTCGTGAAGAAGGGCATCATGGGGACGTTTCTCCCCACTACACCCTTCTGCTATCTCGGCACCTATGCCAAGGCCAGAGAAGTCATCGAAATGGGACTCCCGGTCGCTCTTGGGACAGACCTGAGTGCTGCAGACATGTGCGAGTCGATGCAGATGATGATGGCGATCGCCATTCTCCAGATGAAGATGACCTCTGAGGAGGCCCTGACCGCAGCCACCTTCAATGCAGCGGAATCGATAGGGAGAGGGGGCGAAGCGGGAAGCCTAGAGGTCGGGAAGAGGGCGGACGTCGTCGTCTTCGACGCCCCCAACCATCGGTTCTTCGCGTACCATTACGGCGTGAACCTCGCCGAAAAGGTATTCAAGAGCGGCAGGCTGGTTGCCGAAAGAGGGCGGAGGACAAATTAACGCTGCGCCCGCTGGGTCGCGTCAGTCGTGACCCGCATAGACTTATCTCAACTTGGGATGACGGCACGCAGAGTTGGAGAATCGAGGGGTGACCGGGACGGCACTTGGGAATGATGCCCGTTCATGAGCGCGGCGCACCAATGTAGCCTCGGTGTCTCCTTCGGGCCTCAGTCAGACCTCTACTCGTTCCCCCGCGGTCACCCGATGAACAACTCCAGGACGGAGATTTTCGCGAAGGCGATCGAACGACTAGAGCAGGAGTTGAAGAAAGGGGAGGCGCCTGGGACAGTTGCGATAGTTGACCCGACTTCAGCGGGCGAAGAGGAACTCCTGATGTTCCACACGAAAGCGTACGTCGACTTCGTCAAGGAGTCCTCCCGTGTCGGGACGGGGAGCCTGGACTACGGGGACACGCCCTCGTTCAAGGGGGTGTTCGAGGCGTCTCTGTACCCCGTTGGCAATACCCTGAACGGCCTCAGACTGATTTTGAAAGGCCGGTTCGAGCACTTCTTCAACCCGGTGGGGGGGCTCCACCACGCCAGGAGGGACAGGGCGGGCGGCTTCTGCGTGTTCAACGACGCGGCAGTCGCAATCTGCGAGCTGTTGGAGAAGGAGCGGTTGAAGAAGGTCGCCTATGTCGACATAGACGCGCACCACGGGGACGGGGTATTCTACGCGTTCGAATCGGACCCGAGGGTGATAATAGGAGACATACACGAGGACGGCCGATACCTCTACCCTGGGACAGGCTACGCGTCAGAGACAGGAAGCAAAGGGGCCGAAGGGACGAAGATGAACATCCCGATGCCTCCATGGTCCGGAGACAAGGACTTCTTCGAGGCATTCGACAAGTTGGAGCAGTTCATCCGAGGCTTTGAGCCCCAGTTCATACTTCTCCAGTGCGGGGCCGACTGCCTCGCAGGCGACCCGATTACTCAACTGTCATACAGCTCGGCTGTCCACGCCTACGCGACGAAGAAGCTCCACAAGCTCGCTCACGACGTCTGCGGAGGCCGAATCCTTGCCATGGGGGGAGGTGGTTACGATCCATTGAACGTGGCTGAGGCATGGTCGGCAGTCATGGGGGAGCTGTCGGGAGTCAAGATAGGGGGGCCAGACCCGGGGTCGCTCGGACCCTGGTGGTAGTGCCTCCGCCGGGCGTCCAGGCAGACGCTGCCATCGCACCGACGCGGTCCCATGAGAACTGCTAAAGGATTTATTACGACTGTTTCGGGCGAATTGGTTTGAGAGCCCGATGAAAGGGGGTAGAGCAGTCCTGAAGATTGATGGCAAAGACCTGACCGTCGAAGATGTCGTCGGAGTCGCAAGAAACGACGTACGGATCGAATTGTCCAAGGACGCGATTGAAAGGGTGAAGGCATCGAGGGCCGTCGTCGAGAAGCTCATCGCCAAGAGAGAGAAGATCTACGGCGTCTCCACTGGCATAGGGGAGCTGTCCAACGTCATCCTCACCCCGGAACAGGTCAGAATCTTCCAGAAGTACATCGTGTACAGCCACGCCGCCGGCTGGGGCGATCCCGTCGCCATCGACGACGCGCGGGCCGCCTGGCTGACGAGGGCGAACGTGTTGGCGAGAGGCTTCTCGGGACTGAGACCGGTAATGGTCGAGACGCTTGTCGAGATGCTGAACAAGGGAGTTACCCCGGTGATGTACCAGAAAGGCTCAGTGGGGGCAAGCGGCGACCTGTCGCCCCTCGGGCAGGGAGCGCTGGTGCTCATGGGGGAGGGCGAAGCGTTCTATCGAGGAAGCAGAATGAAAGGGAAAGAAGCGATGGACAGGGCGGGAATAAAGACAGTCGTTCTGGAAGCGAGGGACGGACTCGCCATGATAAACGGCTCGAACCTTGTAGCGGGGATGGGGTGCCTGCAGGTCCACGACGCCGACCTTCTCGTGAAAACCTCGGAGATTGCCGCTGCGATGACGCTGGAGGCTCTGCTGCCGAACATGCTGGCATACGACGAGAGAATCCACAAGGTCAGAGGCTACGAAGGCGCCGTGAAGTCCGCCGAGAACGTCAGAAGGATCGTGCAAGGGAGCGAAGTGCTCAAGCAGAAGCCACAGAAGGTGCAGGAATCATACAGCCTGAGGAGCACCCCTCAAGTCGTGGGCGCGGCCAAGGACACGCTGGAGTTCGCGAAGAGAATGTTCGAGATCGAGATAAACGGCGTCGGGGACAACCCAATCTTCTTCCCCGACGAGGGAGGAGTCGTCCTTACGGGCGCGAACTTCCAAGGGACTCCGCTGGCCTTCGCTCTGGAGTTCCTCGGGATCGCGCTGACGACCGTCTGCGCGCTTTCAGAAAGACGGATGAACAGGCTCGTGAATCCTAACCTGAACATGGGCCTTCCCGCTTTCCTGACGAAAGGAGCAGGGATGTTCTCTGGGATGATGCTCTCTCAGTACACCGCCGCCTCGCTCGTCTGCGAGAACAGAGTCTTGGCCACGCCCGCTGCGACTGGCTCGATTCCCACCGCCGCCGACCAGGAAGACTTTGTGAGCATGGCGACCACGACGGCAATCAAGACGAAGCAGATTCTCAAGAACACGAGCGCGATTGTTGCCATCGAGTTGATGGCGGCCGCTCAGGCTCTAGACTTCAGAAGGCCCCTGAAACCGGGCAAAGGAACCCAAGCGGCACATGAGGTCATAAGGAAACATGTGACACACCTCGAAGAGGACAGGCCCCTCTACCCTGACATCGAGAAGCTGTCGGAGGTCGTCATGTCGGGCGAGGTCTTGGCCGCCGTGGAGAAGTCGATAGGGAACCTGAAGTAGCTGGCTCGCAAAGAAATCCTGCCTCGGCCGCTGGAGCTGCCTCTGCTATGGCCCTCGTTGAGTCTATGTCTGATGATGCCTTCCTGCGCGAGATTCTCCCCACATTTCTCCTTAATTCAACTGCGACCTGCATGCCGCCAACGGGCTGGCACCATCTCTTCAAATTGACCGCCGCGTGGGAGTTAAATCCCGAAGGTTTGGATTGGAATTGGCCATTGACTGTGGAAATCCGCCCCTTCAGGAGAGAAGACACAAGGTCGGTTCTCGAACTAGCCAACTCGTTCGCCGCATTCGACGGGACTACTAGTGAAGCAGACCTTGCGGTTATTGGCTACTTCCCTAACGGAATCTGCGTCGCCGAGAGCGAGGGCAGGGTTGTCGGATTTGCGTACGGGTGCTTCAAGGACGTTCCCGGAGAGGTCCTCGAAAGGTGGGGGGCGACCAAGGTCGGTGAGGTGGAGCTGCTTGTCGTTCACCCCCACTACAGGGACAAGGGAATAGGCAAGTCTCTGCTCGCGAGGCTATTGGATGAGTTCAAGAATGCGGGAGCCGATACGATTCTTCTGAACTGCCCAGTGGTAGCGACCGAAGCTAAGGGACTCTATGACAAAATGGGGTTCGAGGTCAAGTCATACCAAATGAAGAAACGACTCACCTAGGCCCCGCAGGCATTCAGCGGGCTCAAGGACGACCTGGTAGCTGGTGCGATCCCGCGCGCCTCCGGACTAGGACACCCGCGAACCGACCCCAGCCCGCGGCTCTTTCCTTGTAGAGAGGACGCGGTCGCTGCGGGACCTCGCTATGATCAGGCGCCAATTATTCTTGAGCGCCTTGATCTCAGGCCGCGGCCGATACCCCCGCCTCTTCGCCTCCTCCCGTATCTCGGCCAATACGATGGATGGGACCCCCTTGCGCGGCCCCCAACGTCTGGCGAATGCGGGAATCTGTCTCCAATCCTCCCTTTCTTCCGCGTCCATACTCACGCTGTAGAAGGCGTCCCTGATTACAGCAAAACCCCTCGCGGCAAGCAGCCTCCTGTAGTCTATCGACCGTCTACGACTGGCGAATACCTCAGGGTTGATTCCGTGGCTGGCTAGTACACTCCTCACGGCGTTCCGATACGCCCGCCGATCTCTGTCTGAGCCATGCCAGACCGGCAGGTTGAAGGCGAGCACTCCCTCTGGTTCAAGCAAGTTTCGAACGCTGTTCACTAACCTCCCGGGCGAGGGAAACTGCCAGAAGGCTGAATTACAGACTACGAAGTCGAATTTTCCCATCTTGCCCACCAGCTGGTAGAGTTCGCCCACATCTCCTTCTACTATGCTGACATTCCTCGATGACTCCCGCCTCAGGTTCTGGCCTGCTATCCTCACCATCTTCGATGACCTTTCCACGCAGACGACTTGGCCCTCGACGCAGAGCCGTGACAGAAGCATCGTGCAGGCCCCCGTTCCGCTCGCCAACTCCAGAACTCGCGAGTCCCGTCTAATCCCCAGTGGCTGAACTAGCCCATGGGCCACCCTTGAATAGTAATGCCATTTGTTTTCGAAACGGTCATAGTCTCTCGCGGACTCCTCCCAGACAGCCTCTCGAGAACGCATCTGCTTCTCCCGAAAGGGTTCCGTGCATATAGCTGAACCCATACGTGTTCGTTCCTGGTCGCGCGCCCTACCGGGCATTGCGCTTGTATCCGGTGCTGCGTGCCCACTCTTTCATCGAAGGGCTCACCCTCGAGTCACCAGCGCGGAGACGAAGGTACATGATAATGAAGCCCGCATGCACGTGCCCCAGCCCCATGTCTGACTTCAACCACTTCAGCATGTCTGAGTATTTCGCGACAACCTTGTCACCATCGACGAAACCTTTGCCAACTGCTAACTTCCAGAACTCGTCAAGGGACTTGCCCGTCTTGGCTTCGATGTTGATGGCGTATCCATTGAACGTGGGCCTCCCCAAGTCTGGTCTGAGTCGGCGATGGTCCAGTTATACGTTGCGTAGACCGATCTTGACGACTGGCTGCTTCCGTGTTCCTTTTTTTCTCCACCAGTTGCACCGCGGCTCCCTGCCAATCCTGCTTGAGGCGCTAGTGACCACGACGGCCGCGCCCTTCGGACCCAATCCTGCCAGTCCCCGAAAGGCAGAGGGGCCTGAGTGCGTAACCGCGAGACCGTTGCGGCGGCCAGAATGTTGATAGTACCGCGCGAAGCCGCCAATCAAGTGGAGATAGACATGGTGAGGATCGGCTCCGTTGTTATCGACGTCAAGGACTTACTTGATGAGGACATTCTGGAAGAAGGCGTTGGGCTACGTCGAAGGTCGCTCCCCCGAGCCGGGGGACCCGTCTCCGGCAAGCATCCTGAAGGACCCTCTGGGCAGGGGTCCCAACATGACCATAGACCGGATGGACCCCTACCGCGGCGTCCTGCACTTCGACCTTTACGCAAAGGACTACGAGGGCGAAGTAAGGAGGCTGGTCGGCCTCGGCGCAACGGTGTACCGGCACCGCGAGCCTGACGAGGACTTCGGCGTTCTCGCAGACCCTGAAGGCAACCTGTTCTGCGTGGTCGACGCGGGACAGTAGAGAAGTCACCCCCAGCTGAGGAATCCAGACTTCATGTCTCTAATATAGAACTCGCGGGTCTGATTGAAGACAATGGTCGAGGCGGGTGGCAGGCAGCTGGCCAGGTTCCTCGGCGGCCATAAGAAACTTGTCTTGTCTTACGACTGGGAAGACCAGGATTGGCTGGACCCGACAGCACCTCGGACCGGGACTCTGCCTGGCGAAGGATACACCAGCTACATGATGACGGTCTCGCCGATTGACGAGCGGAACGAATGGGACGAAGGAGATGCATTGGAGGAGTTCCACTTCTGCGGAGGCAGCGAAGTAATCGAGGGGCAGGTCCCCCCAGAAGTCGAGGACGCCTTCGAAAGCTGGTACGCCAAGCTCAGGTTGGATTCCGCCGGCGCCGGGCTGACAATCAGATTCGTGGGAAGCGCCGGCACAGAGGATGCGGTAGACAAACTGCTGGACGCCATCGAAAGCGCCAGCCCTCATCTGCCAGTGTGGGTCGCGGAGTTAGGCGAGGGGAGGGCCGACAAGGAGAGGACAGCACATGAGACGCTGGACCTCGTAGGCACGAAAGGCAGGGCGTCGGGGGCCCACGCGGGCACTACAAGGGCGGACTCGGAGTCCAGAGGGAGGTTCAAGGACGCACGAGTCAAAGGGTTCTCCCTGCGAATGCACCAAGGCGGAGAAGAGATGCCAATTGCTTTCGTGGACCACGGGGACCGCTGGATGCTCAGCGGGACCGTGAAAACGCAGCCCGCCGAGTTCCCCAGCGACGAGGCGAAGTTGATCTGGCTCTTCGATGTCATGATGCACCAGGGCGTCGACCTCAGCGTCACAGACGACTAGGTACATGCCTCCAGCCTGAGGAGTTGCAAGACGGTGAAGTAGGCGTCACGACAGCCACGAAAGTCGTCAGCGTCGCATTGAAGGTCCGCGCTTTCACATCGGTCCTTCCTCCACCCCAGTGGCTGCAACTTGGACTTCAGGTTCAAATCCCATCTGCCTATCACAGACGCGCGAGGGAAGGCCGTGAACGTCGTCGAGGTCTCCAATCTGGGAAAGACGTACCCGGGCGGGACTGAGGCTCTGCGGGGCATCACCTTTAGTGTAGAGCAGGGCCAGGTGTTCTGTTTTCTCGGGCGAAACGGGGCAGGCAAGACGACGCTCCTGAGAATACTCGCGACCCAGTTGATGCCCAGCGCCGGCCGCGCGACAGTGTTCGGCCATGACGTCTCCCGCGAGGCTGAGAAGGTGAGGACAAGGATAGCTGTCCTCCCGCAGGAGGCCCGTCCGCAAAACCTGCTCTCGGCATTCGATCACGTCCGTCTGATGTGCCTCATCCGCGGCATGTCAAGGAAGGAGGCCGCCAAGAAGGCGAAGCAGGCGTTGGAGGAGTTCGACCTGTGGGAGCACCGTAACAAGCTGTGCGCCGACCTCTCTGGTGGAATGAGGCAGCGGGTGATCCTGTGCATGGCTCTCGTCGCGGACCCGGAACTCCTCTTTCTCGACGAACCGACAGTCGGGCTTGACCCGATTGGGAGACGACAGGTGTGGGCCGCCATCAAGCGGCTGACTCAGGCCGGGGTCACGGTCCTCCTCACGACGCACTACATGGACGAAGCCCAGCACCTTGCCGACCGCCTCGCGATCATAGAAAAGGGTCAGGTCGCCTTCCTCGGGACCGTCGACCAGGCAAAGGAGGTGGCCGGCGTCGGGATGCGCATAATCGTCGAGTCTCCCATGGATGGCGGGCAGAGGGAGGTGCTGCATCCTCGCTCTAACGAGGAGATACTGAAGGTCATCGAGGGCAGCATACAGGACAGGCTCAAGGTCACGTTTCAGCCGCCGAGTCTGGAAGAGGCGTTCATCAGCATTGTAGGGGGGTCGATTGACGATGAAGCTGCGTGAGGTTCTGTACATCGGGCTCTGGGATTCACTCCCGCTACTCCGCGACCCAATGCTCCTGATACTCATCTCTACGTTCTCGTTTCTCCCTGTGTTCTTTCTGGCCCTCTTCGCCAGTGGACGCCAAGCGATTGCAGCCCTCGTCGGGGCCGTGGTCATGTCATTGGCCTTCAATGGCCTCTTTGTCGCCCAGTCAGTGTACTACAACAAGCACTGGTTCAGGTTCCAAGACATCTTGGTTGCTTCACCGATCTCTTCGCTCTCCTACGCCATGGGCCTTTCATTCAGCACATTGATTACTTCAAGCCCTGCGCTCCTGCTGTCCTTCTCTATCCTAACCGTGTATGTGCCGATCTCCCCGGTCAACTTCTTGGCCGTGCTCGCCATTGTCGCCCTCATGTGGCTCGCGATGGTGTTCGTCGGGCAGGCAATCGGACTGTCGGTGAGAAACATGCGCTGGGCCAACTCCATCCCCCAGGTGCTGGGTCTCCTCCTCGGGTTCCTGCCGCCAGTGTACTATCCTCTGAGTCTCCTGCCCGCTTTCCTGCAGCCGGTGGCGATGCTGGTGCCCTCCACAGACGCCGCCCAACTGGCCAAGAACTACTTCGGCCTGCTTCCAGGCCCGCTATCTTCGGCCGACATCATCGTGAGCTGGGCCTACCTTCTGCTCTTCGTCATCACGATGGCCCTCATCAGCGCCCGACGCGCCCATTGGGTCGACCCATGAGACCTCCTCGCTGTATTGCACGGTAGCCGGTGGCCCGGCTATGGCTCATCTGCATCGCACAGATATCCGCGCAACGTCGTTCCGCCATATCATGACCAACAAACTACGCCGTTTGCGGCGCTTGTGCACTTCATTGGTCAAGCCCCATCGAGGCCGGCGATTTGCGTCCCGATTCATGCCGTATGGATTCGGCCGCGGCGCCCTGAACTTTAGGTTCAAATCCCGACTGGACTCGCACCTATGATAGTTGGTAAAGGAGGAAGGCGAGGCAGATTACTGGAATCGCAAATGGAGGCTCAGGGAAGCGCACCTTCACGAGAATGTGGCTCTTGACGGCAGCGACGGCGAAGATGAGTTCGACGAGGAACTGCTGAAAATAGTTCGCGACAAGGAGGTCTTGGACATAGGGTGCGGACCGGGGGAGTTCACCCTGCGAGTTGCCCGAAGAGCTAAGCATGTTGTGGGTATAGATTCGTCCGAAACCGCACTCAGACTTGCAAAGCAGAATCTCTCTCGGACCAGACTCGAGAACATCGCGTTCC
Source organism: Nitrososphaerales archaeon (assembly GCA_035626235.1). GTDB lineage: Archaea > Thermoproteota > Nitrososphaeria > Nitrososphaerales > Gagatemarchaeaceae > DATFYP01. The sequence goes on from DASPOB010000075.1 coordinate 55,235, forward strand.
TCAAAGGCAAGGCTGAGAGACTTCAAGTCCCAGAAGAAACCTATGACGTGGTGTTCAGTCGGCGGGGGCCTGCAAGTGACAGCAGACGCAATCTTTCGGAGGTCCGGCGGGTATTGACCGAGGGTGGGACATTCATGGAGATTTGCATAGGCGAAAGGGACAAACAGAACATCGCGGGAATCTTCGGCAGAGGTCAGATGCTAGGATTCGTCGGTCAGGTCTCCTCGGTAAAGAGAAGTTGGCTCGAAGAGGTGGGTTTCAGAGAGGCCAGGTCGAGAGACTACATGGGGACCGAGGTGTTCCGCTCCATCGATGACTTGATAGTTAGACTTCGGACAGCGCCCATCATCCCATCGTTTGATGCCCGAAAGGACGGGAATTTGCTGGAGACCGTCGAAACCCAGTGCTCCACTGACAGGGGAATCGAGACGCCTGTGCACAGGGTCATTCTGATTGGAAGAAAATGAAAGGGTCTTCTGCTACAGTTAAGCGACTTCTGCTGATACCTACACGCTGAAAGGGGTGAAAGGGATGCGGTCGCCGGGATTTGAACCCGGGTCTCTGGTCTCTATCGAGATTACCAGCGTGGCAGGCTTACATGCCCTACGCGAGCTTGATGTCCTGGACCAGGCTAGACGACGACCGCACGATTCACGCCGCGACCGAACCGAGGATAAAAGCTTGTTTGGTAGAGCTACGCAACCTTGCATCCCAATGGCATGTCCTTGTCGGGGACGAGGAGTGAGAGCTCGGCGTCGGTGAACGAAGCGAGGAGCATGCACTCCGAAACCACACCCGCAATCGGCCTTGGCTCGAGGTTGACCACTGCGATTACCCGCTTTCCCTGGAGCTGTTCCTTCGAGTAGTAAGGCTTGATACCGGCCACGCACTGCTTCACCCCTTCGGGGCCGAAGTCCACGCGCAGTTTGTAAAGAGGCTTCCTAGCTTGAGGGATGTCTTCTACTTCCAGCACTTCCCCGACCCTGATGGCCAGCTGCGCGAACGTGTCGAACGGGACGGACACGGACGCTCCCGGGGCACGTCGCCAGATAAGGCTTGGCGGGAGCGCCTGGTCCTTACTTCCTTACCACGAACCCTGCCGGGTCAATCTCCTTCCTGAGGAGACGAATCTCTTCCGCGGTGGGCGGGCTCGTGACGGTCACGTCAGGCGGGATGATGATCTCGAAGCCGGAGTTCGCCTTGATGTCATCCGCCGAGACCCCGGGGTGCGTGGACAGGAGCTTCATCCTCTTGGTCGCGTCGTCGAACCCCATCACTCCGAGCTGCGTCACGACGCGGAAGGGCCCCGTCCCCTCCGGAAGGCCCGCCCTTTCTCGGCCACCCGGGCCGTCGAGGTAGCCCGGGGTCGTAAGGAAGTCGAGCTTCTTTACGAAGCGGCGGGAATCCTGCTGCATTATGATTATGGTCCTCCAGCACAGTGACCCGACGTCGTTCGCGCCGCCGCTGCCGGGAAGGCGGGCCTTCGGTCTGTCGTGGGGGCCGATGACAGTCGTATTGATGTTGCCGTACATGTCAATCTGGGCCGCACCGAGCATCCCGTAGTCAACGAACCCCGCCTGGGCGGTTCCCATCACGCAGTCGAGGCTGGTGGCCATGACCGCCCTGTGAAACGTCCTCGAATCGCCCACCGATATCGGGAGGACTGGGATCTGAGGCGCTATCCCGCCGGCCTCGAAGACGAGGGTAACGTTGGGGGTGCGGGTCCTCATGGCAAGCGCCATAGCAATCATGGGCAGCCCAGAGCCTGTCAGGACGACCGCGCCGTCCTCGATTACCTTTGAGGCGGCCGAGGCCATCAGCTCCACCGTCTGGAAGGCCTGCTTCTGCACACCTATCACTCCGCCCAAGGCGCCTCAGTTGGCGCCCGTAGCAGCTCTATCTCCCTGAGCTTTTTCATCTTCGCCTGGCCGCCGACCAGCTCGAGATACTGGCCGAAGTCGCTGACCCCATAGATGTACTTGTCGAAGTACGATCTTGTTCCCTCGTCGGTCTTCGAAAGCCTGAGCCACTCGGCCATGTGCTCCTCGTCTGAGTAGTACACGAGGGGCATGTTTCCAGGATGAGACCCGTAGGGCAGTTCCACGACGGCGTCGACACAGTAGAATGGGATGAGAGTCCTGGTCGGCTCGTTCCGAATGACGTCGTCGGCGACGAGTTCCTCCGTCGTTATGACCAGCCTCCTCGCTGCCCGTGCGAGGTCGCAGTCCATTATGCTGGCCCCGTCAATCTGGGAGTTGCCGAACCTGTCGCACCTGTGCACATGGATGAAGGCGACATCTGGGTAGCACGCAGGAATGAGGGCCAGATTCTTTCCGCTGAATGGGTCCTTGGCCACCATGGCCGAGCTCTTGGCGATGGTGTCCGTCCCCATCAGAATCCTTGCGGGAAAGAAGGGGAGGCCCATCGCAGCAGCTTTGAATCGCCACTGGAACCCGGCGTTGGACGTCTCCGTGACTGCCTTGACCTTGCCCTGCTCAATCATCCGTCTCCCGGCAGGGGAGAGGCCCCGGAGTTCGTGACCGAAAGAGTACGCGACTTCGACCTGGTTCACGCAACCGGAGGAGACTAGAAGGTCGCAATCATGGACTGCTGTCTTTCCAGCCAGGGTGAGCCCGCGCCTATTTTGCCGAATCATCTCGTATATTGCGGCCATGGAGACCCTTACGTGGCCAAATCCGCCCATAGCCAGATAGTCTCCGTCGGAAACGAACCTCGAAACGGACTCTTTGAGCTCCATCCTCTTGTCGGTCATTCGGCGCGGCTTGTTCGCGCGCACCCACTTGCGCTGCTCGTCGGGGTCGTGCCAGCCGAGAAGCGGCCCCTCTCCCTTAGTGACTACCTCCATGGTCCACCCTCGTTGGGCGAGTCGGCCTCGTTAGCTATTTCAAGCCGTGAGACGATTTCCACCAGCGAGAGCGACCTCCCCAAAGGATAATTAGGCAACTCGTCGGCCGTGGTATGAAGCGGACTGCACGAGATGGGCCGGTCGTCTAGTCTGGTAGGACTCTCCCAAGCCTAAGACTATCTTGGCAAGCGAATGCCCAGACTGGTAGAGGTCGGGGGTTCGAATCCCCCCCGGTCCACATTGAAATAGCTCAAAATGAACTCTATTTGGTTCGAGTAGCTCCTTTTGACGCTATTTCGACAGGCGCTCAGGTGCCGCGGTCGCAAGTACGGGGAGAGAAGAACGAGGTATTCTGTCCGTGCAAATTACTGGATAGCTACGGTGAGCGTCCTTGAACTGCCAATGTTGTTGGTGTCACCGCCATACTCGGCTTAGACATGAGTTGAGTCTGCTTGTCTAGGAAAACACGCGTCTTCAGGGCGTTCTAAACAGTAGAGCTAAGAACTGTCCAAGGTTGGAGAGAAGACATGAGACGTCTTGTCCAGGTTGCGGTGGGCGGGGTTGCGGTCATCGCATTACTGGTCTTCCTTTTCGCTCCTATAATGTTCTGGTATGATGCGACAGCTCCTTTGATAGTCAACCCCAATTCACCAAGTCTACCAGTCTACCGTTCTTTGGGGTGCGCGGCAATAGGTTTCGGAGACTTGTACTCACCCCACTGGTTTGGATTGAGCCTTGGCTGTCAGGTCCAATTTCCCTTTCCTTTCACCGGACCTTCAAATAATCCGTTCTGATGAACCAGTACTGGTCACAGGCATTAGCCTTTCAGGGCACTCCTCATTCTCTGCTCTCTTGTCAAGCGGTCGCGCTACGGGCGTTTCCTAAATCTTGGTCCTTCCATCTGATTCCGCCTAACACCTAACGAAGAATGCTGCATGCGTTGTAAAGTCCTGTCTAGCCGGGAAACATATCGAAGTGGGCGGTCTGAAGGTTCATAGGTCAGTGGTTCCACAATTGTTTCGATAGATGTTGCGGAATAGACTAAAGATAGTACTGTCGATTGTCGCCATCGTTCTAGTGACGACTTCTGGATATGGAATGCAAGTGTCATCGGCATCTACCCAACAGAGTGTCTCAAACTGGCAGTCAGCAATGGAGGACACCAGTGCCCCCGGACAGGGATGCTTCCGAACGACCTTTCCAAGCACAACATGGGAGTCTGTTGCATGCGAAACCAATGCCACTCTCCCTGTAACGTTCATCCCGCTCGTCGGAAACGGGGCTATCGGTAATGACGAGATCGCCTACATAGCAGGTCTTGCAATTGGAGACACGAGCGCGGAATTCCTATCTATGATAGGGTTCTCCAAAGAGATTGACAATCTGCATGGAAGCAATTACTTCTCGTTGCAGATAAACACCAATACCTTCACCTGTAACACAACAGATACTGGCGGGATAAGCGCGGACTGCTGGGAACAGTTCGTGTATCAGAATAACCCAGGCAGCAACCAAGGCATGTACTACATCGAGTACGCCCTCATTGGATACTACACCACGAACGGCAAATGTCCAAGCTCCTATCCCGCAGGGGGAAGTACTTGGCAGAACATCGGCGGGACATGCTACGCCAACACTCAAATTCAAGCCACCTCTTTGCAGCAAGCCTCGAATCTTACCAACCTTGGATTGGGAGGCGAGTCAGACCTGTCAAATAGTGGCCAAGACAGCGTCATTTTCTGCGTGTCCAGCACATGTTATCAGTACAATGAAGTGGACACTGTACTAGACCTGTACAATAGCAACTGGACTCACTCTGAATGGAATGTGTTTGGAATTGGAGGCCAATCCGAAGCCAATTTCAATACCGGAGTGACTCTGACCCCTATTGAAAACATCTACAATCCAAGCAATGTTAAGCAAAACCCGAGCTGCCAGACGATCGCTGGCTACACGGGTGAAACCAATAACCTATGGCTGGGAACCTGCACTGTATCCGGAAAACAAATGAGCTGGACAGAATCTGATTGACGCAATTGAATCCACGCAAGGCAAGCTAATTGCTACGCCCCCCATCCGAGTAAAGATGAACTAGACCACCATTCAGTTGACTAGTGTCCTGGCTCAGGACATTTGAGGTTCTGACCCAGGTTTGGCTTACTGAGGTTCGACCATATTGGGGTTCGACTTGAATTTGGCCGAATACTTACGGTCCGCATCCGTATGGGGGCTAATCCCCCCCGGTCCACTTTGAAATAACTCAGAATAAGCTTTGTTTGTCTGGATTAACCTGATTTGGACTATTTCATGCAATTTGCCCCCTCCGATTCCCTACGCAGTTAATTCATTCTCCAACTTCTCGCAAAGCGATAAATCATCAGAGCAACCTGTCTACGCAAGGGACACGAGTTGTCAAGCGGCGAGCGAAGACTCGCGGCGATAATGTACACGGACATGGTCGGATATACTGCAATGACACAGTCGAACGAAGCTCAGGCGATGGAGGTGCTTGATCGCCACAACAGACTGCTGCGACCGTTCTTCCCGAGGTTCCATGGCAGGGAGGTCAAGGCAATCGGGGACTCTTTTCTCGTGGAGTTCGAGAGCGCCCTCGACGCCCTGAAGTGCGCCTCAGAAATCCAGTCGTATCTTCACGACTACAACGTGTCCTCGAAAGTGGAGTGGAGAATCAAGCTGAGGATTGGCATTCACCTTGGAGATGTCATCCACCAGGGAGGTGATGTTCTTGGTGATGCTGTCAACATAGCATCGAGAATCTACCCACTGGCGGAACCTGGAGGAGTCTGCATCTCTGAGGAAGTGCAAAGACAGGTCAGGAACAAGTCAGACCTTCGATTCGTTTCGCTCGGAGAAAAGTCGCTGAAGAACGTAAGTACTCCTGTCGAGGTTTATATGGTGCAGATGGCGTGGGAGCAATCGACCCCGACGGTAGCAAGTTCATACCCTGCTAATAGACTTGCAATCCTTCCCTTCACCAGCTTCAGTTCGAACCCAGACGATGCTTACTTCGCAGACGGCATGACCGAGGAGATAATCTCAACAGTATCTGGGATTGGCGGGCTTGGAGTCATCTCTCGCACGTCGGTCATGCGCTACAAAGGGACCAACAAGAGCGTCAAGGAAATTGGCAAGGAGCTGGAAGTCGGTTCTGTTCTCGAAGGTAGCTTCAGGAAGGCTGGGAACAAGATACGGGTGACAGCTCAACTCATCAAGGTGGCTGACGACCAGCATCTCTGGGCGCAGAGCTATGACAGGAACCTGGACGACATCTTCGAGGTCCAGAGCGATGTGGCGAAGCAAGTGGCAGAGGCGCTCCGGGTTAGAATCCTCTCGCAGGAGAAGGAACGGATTGAGAAGAAGCCCACTGAGAACACGGTCGCCTACACACTCTATCTGAAGGGGAGGAACTTCTTCAATCTGAGGTACCTGCATAGCGCGGGCGAGTCGAAGGAGAACGTCAAGATCGCCCTCGGATGTTTCGAGCAGGCGATAGCCGAGGACCCACGCTTCGCCCTTGGATACGTGGGACAGGCGGGCTGCTATGACGTACTTGCCAATACATACGAGGTCGAGCGCCAAGCCAACCTGAAGAGACGCGAGGAGTCGGTGGCCAAGGCCCTTGAGCTTGATCCGGAGCTTGCCGAAGCACACGCGTCAAGGGGGTTCGCGCTCGAATCGGTCAAGGATGCAGAGCCTGAGTTGAAGAAGGCAATTGAACTGAAGCCGAGCTATGCGGTGGCCCATGCTTGGTATTACCAGCTGCTACTCGCTGACCTCAGGTGGGAAGAAGCAATCGCGCAGATAGAGAAGGCCCTCGAGCTTGACCCTCTGTCGCCACAATACAATCTATGGCATGCGTCGTACTATTACTTCAGAAGAGACTATGGGAGGGCGCTGGAGCTGTTCAGAAGGGCCATCGAGCTGGGGTTGTCGGGAGCGTTCTTCTCTGTTGCTGATACTTACGGCAGAATGAAGATGCTCGACGACATGAGGCGCGAGTTCGCTGCCTGGGTGAAGCTCCAGCAGGGATCTCTGCCCTATGCCAGGGCACTTGCCGACTTCTACACGGCATATTATGAAAACGACAGTCAGACATGCAGAAGTCTCATCCCCGGGTTGGAGGCATACTTTGGGAAGGAGATGGGGATCAGTGCACTACAAATCGCGTGCGCCTACTTCTGCGTGGGCGAGAACGACAAGGGATTCGAATGGCTGGAACGCTCTTACTCGAGGAAAGAAGGCGCTCTCTCGTGGATGCAGGTTTGGTGGGAACTGGACGGCGTCCGGGCTGATTGGAGGTACGTCGACCTCCTGAAAAGGTTCGGTCTGTCACAAGTTAAGTAGTTGACTGAAACCGTCTAGTGAACCCATCCGAGGGAGGGCCCTGAGTCCTAATCCGCTCCTCTGCTCTTGACGTTCCGCCCCCATATGGGGGCTAATCCCCCCCCGGTCCACTTTGAAACAGCTTAGAACGGACTCCGTTAGATTAGACCTGCCAGATGCAGGCTCCTGGGCGAACGTGCGCATTGATTTGAGCTTCTTGTAACACCCGTCCTGATAGCAACCATGTTAGTCCATCATGATGAAGAACGACCTGACGAGTCCCGATTCGCATAGCTGGGGCGCAGGGCAACGGCAATTGCCCCGGACTCACTTACATGGAATTCCTTTTCGACAGAGCCCCTACCGTTTCGACCTGTTGCTTTCTCGTTCGGCAGACTTGCGGAGTCGGTTCAACTCAGCAATCTTCTCCCTGTACTCCTTTTTCTTCTTCCTGTTTCCCTGTATGCGTGCCTGGTCGTATAACTTCCTCAGTTTCTCTTCTTCCATGGCGTAATCTGACAAACCCGGGAAATGGTGACGCAGCGTCTAGTTATGGCTTTAAACCTGAGCCCAAGGCACTCGAACACGCGGCTTCATCAGTCAATCTTCGCTATTTTCTCGCCGCTCGATTTGTCCCGGCCATCCTTCTCCCTTGTCATGCTGTTTCTCATCAGGACGGCATCACGCTACAAGAGGTGGAACAGACGCGGGGGCTCCATGGTGCGTATCGACCCGCGAGGGCCCCAAAGGGTCATTGGTCATGTCCGCCCGCTGAGTCGGAACAGTCACAATTGCGTTCCTTTAATTAGGTCTCCAAGAACCGTTAGCCACCGGATCGAACAGCGGTAGGATGTGTGAAAGCATATGAGTTTCGGACAGCGCGGAGGATACGGAAACCGAGGAGGGTTTAGGAGGGGTTCCGGTTCCTTCAACAAGCCAGTCGAGGTCGGCAAGGAGTACAACGTCAGTATCTCTGAAATCAGCAGACGTGGCGATGGCATCGCCAAGATCGACGGATTTGTGGTCTTCGTCCCTGGGGCGAAGCAAGGCCAGAACGTAAGGATAAAGGTCACACAAGTCTCGGAGAGGTTCGCCTCTGGACAGGTCGTTCAGAGTTCTGAAGGTACTGCGTCATCGGCCTCTGGGTCAGCGGAGAAGACCGTCGACTAATCGGCAGGAGTCCACGACGCGTTAGAGTTGGTTGATCAAGAAAAAGATCAACCACTCAACTTCTATTGTCAGTCATCGCGACTGCCTTCAAATTCCGAGGGCCTGTCTGAGTCCTTTGTACCTGTTCCTGATAGTAACCTCGGTCACTCTCGCGGCCTCCGCAACATCCTTCTGTGTCTTCTGTTCGCCTTCCAAAGTGCAGGCTACATAGAGAGCCGAAGCCGCCAGACCCATCGGGTCCTTGCCAGCGGATATCCTGGCTGCCTGCGCCATTCGCAGTATTTCCCGAGCTCTTCTCTGCGTCTTTTCCGACAACTCTGCCCGTGACGCGATTCCCGAAATGCACCGTGCAGGGTCCGCGACCGGCATCCGAAACTCCATCTCCCTATGAAGCAACCTGTAGGACCTCGCAAGGTCCTTCTTCTTGACGTTGCTTACCACGGCGACGTCCTTCAAAGTCCTGGGAATCTGCCCATCGCGACAGGCGGCATATAATGACGCGGCGATGATCGAAGTGATTGACCTTCCTCTCACCAGATTCCTTTCGAGGGCCTTGCGGTAGAAGTAGGCCGCTCTTTCCGTCACCGCCTCTGAAACCACGAGCTTGTCTGAGAGTCTCCTTAACTCGGAGAAGGCCTGTCTCAGGTTCCTGTCTGTAGACTCGTGGACCTGGCTCCTCCTATCCCAGGTTCTCAGTCTCTCGACGGTAGACTTCATCGACCCTGACAGCGACCTTCCTGAAGCGTCCTTGTTGGCGACCCCTATTACTGTGGCAAGTCCCATGTCATGCTGCGCGATCGAAGTGGGGATGCCAGTCCTACTGCGGTCATCCTTTCCATCCTCGGAGAATCGTCTCCATTCAGGCCCCGTTTCGATTATCTTCTCCTTCAGCACCATGCCGCAGTTGCTACAACAGAGCTCCCCTCCAGTCCCGTCCGTCACGATTAGGCTCTTCCCGCATTTGGGGCACCTGTCAAGGGTCCTCTCCTGCTTCAGAAGCCTCGAGTAGTTCGTTTCGTCAGGTATTTCCCCTCACCTCCTGAAACTCGAACCCCGGGATCTGTCTTCTTCAGGCATTCCTCTCACCTTTTGCCAGCGGGCGTCCGGTAGAGACGGCTCGTCACCCACATCTTGACGACTTCCAGCCGGCGACCGCGGCGGCAGGAGCTTCTCCAAGGTATCACCGTCGCCTCGAGCTTCTCCGGAGCCGCTCTTCGTCATTCATCTGCATACAGACGGGAAACACAGGTTTACCACTCGTTTCACCGGCGATCAGCATTATTCCGTGGGCGACGCACCGCTCATCCTGGGTCCGGTTCACGGTGCCTTCCATCGCTCCTCTCTATTAAGGATGGACAAAGGCTTTAGTGTGCGTGAAAGGCCACAGCTCACGATGAACCCAGCAGGAAACGCGGGTCAGACCAGGCTCCAGGAGATATTCGACTCGTTCAACGCAGCCTGGATGAAGTACTGGGAATCCTGCATCGCCCTGCAGAACCAGCTGAACGAGAGTCTCCGAGCGGCCAGGGAAGTACAGTGGCTCGCTGCAACTGACCCGTCGAAGCTCGGCGAAGTCAACCGGCTGCAGAGAGAGCTCTTCGCAAGCATGCCTCGCAGGCTGGACTACACGCCGCTCGGCCAGGTTTCGCAAGACCTTGACAGCGCGCCCAGCAAGATCGGGGAACTCGAAGCTGCGCTTTCATCCGAAGAGGAATCGTGTAAGAGGCTAGAAGCGGGCATCGCCATCTTGAAAACTGAAGCCAGGGCCATGAAGGAAGGGCTTCGGGCTTCTCGACGGTGAGGGTCTTGTCCGCTCGAGATTTCCGGGTTCTCCCGTCGGGAACCGCGGTGGTGACGCGTTGAGCGCGGAAGAGTTCGCCAGGCTGAAGCATGATATAGAATCAAGACAAGTGGAGGTTGACAGAGCCTTCGCGCGGCTCGACGACTTTGACCATGAGCACAATGGGGAGGCGGATTCGGACTCCTCAGCCAAGTCGTTCAGTGGGCAGGCTAAGGAGAGACTCGCACTCCTTGAGCATCTCATGGAGGCGATGTCGAAGCTGAATGCCTCATACAAGACCTATGTCGAATTGCTGGAAAAGAAAGTCGGCTTCTGAGCAGAGGCAACTGACTGCCAGTCCACCAAAGATTCCTGCGCCGCCGCGCGGGAGCTGTGCAATCCCGCCCTATTGCAACTTGGCGGTCAAGATTGAGATGCGCGCCCCGATGGTCCTCGGAGCCAGGGGGGGTTGTGGGAGCCTATGACGTATACGATTACTCTTTGACCGTGGCGGCCCTCTTTGAAAACGCGATATTCCGTGGGGCGCCACCCGGGAATCCCGAAGTCATGCGAGACTACCACGGAGCCTTCACGGAGTTCGTTTATGAGTTTCTGCTTCAGCCTCGCGTTCTCGCTCGCGGTTTGGTACAGTGTCACGACGCTGGCCTCGGATATGTCCACGTCGTCATAGTTCGCGTTGATTATTACGGCATTCCGGAGATGCCGCGTCCTACTGAGTGCCACCGCACAGAGCTTCTGGTTCTGCTCAATACCAACTGCCTTCTTGGCTTTGTAATTCCGCGCCGCCGCTATCACGATCTCCCCATCCCCGCACCCCAAGTCGTAGAGGATGGACCCTGAATTCACTCCAGCTAGGGCGAGCATTTTCTCGATTACAGTTGGAGGCGTCGGGTAGAAGGGTGCGCCCAACGGTTTTCGAGAAGCCCAGACGGTGAGTTAAGGATGTCTGCCTCCAACACGATGGCCACAAATTGACATCTTCTCGGCCAAGTGTTGGCTCTGCTACAGTAATGACGCCAGGACCATCGCAGTACCCAGAACCCCGATGGCATAGCCAGCGATTGACTGCCAACGCCTGTTGGTGTAGTCCCCCATTATCCGCGGATTGCTGGTGAGCCATACGAGCGGGAAAACGACACTCGGCAGCAAGAGTGCTATGAAGACCTGCGAGAGGATGATGTACTGGACCGGGTTCAGGTTGAGTTCAATCATGAACACGGACACGCCAATGAATATAGTGTAGATCAGTTTGAACCGTTTGCTGTTGAGCCTGTCCTTCCACCCTGCGAAGCCGACGAAGGCGTAGGCGCTCCCGGCGTCGACGGCGGTGACAGCCGCGAATGCCGAGGCTATTACGGCCACGCAGAATATCGTACCCGCCCACGGAGCCAGCGCCCTGACGAGTCCTCCGGAGATGTCGGAGAAGGTGGTGATGTTGACCCCCGTAAGGAGCGCGGCGCCGACGAGGATAGGCAGAGCGCTGATTACGCCACCGATGATCAGGCTGGTTATTGTATCTCTGCGGCCACGGCTGATCTCTCTTCTCTCTGACCAACCGTTCTCGTTCACCAACCCAGAGTGCAGGGCGATGTAGGTGGTCGCCACCTGGGCGCCCACGATTCCGGCGGCGTAGTAGAACTCAGGGTAGCTGCTCACGATTGGGATGAATGTGTTCAGGGCAATGGCGGACAAGGAGGGGTGGGCAAAGTACGTGAGAACCACATAGCCCGCCGTCATGACCCCTATGAAGCCGAGGACGCCGGTCCTTATCCACCTGTACTTGCCTGTCCAGACCAGACCCCTCGTGAGAATGGCAAGTATGGGGCCAAGCCAAAGATAGTTCAATCCTGTGATGATCGACGCCGCGAGGCCTAGGGCTATAATCTCGGCAACCAAAGTCGTCACGTCCAGAAAGGTCGATGGCAGCATCATCCCGAGAGCAATCCGCTTTCCGTATCTGTCGTAGAGATTCTCAGGGTAGGTCTTCTTTGTCACGATTCCGAGTCTAGCCGCCATGTCCTGAACCACGATCAGCATCACGACGCTGTAGAACGCCGTCCATAGGAGCGCGTACCCGTAGATGGAACCGGCTACCGTCAGGGAGATTATGCTGGCGGGGTCGAACAGGTCAATCGCAATCAGAAGGGCCGGTCCGAGGGGAAGGAGATACTTCAGGTTCCCATAGGTCGGCACGGGGGGAAGGGCACGTCTGATTCTTGTCCCAAGGGACTGCCACGACTGGCCCCTCTTGCTCCGGTCTTCCAATTCGACCCCCGCTCTCCAACAAGGAGTCGTATCTGGGTCTCATTTAAATGTTAGACTCTACTAACATGTTTTCAATCACTTAAGATTCCTCTGGGTCCCGAACTCGGCGGGTAGGCTTCACAAAACCTTTTATCGGCTTGGCCGTTTCATTCTTGGGATGGCTACCGCAGCGCCCACGCTTCAACCGAAGCGTGACATCTCACGCCTTGAGGACTACCTGGAGGCAATCTACAACCTCAACACCGAAAAGGGGTACGTAAGCGCAGCTGACATTTCTGAACGGCTCGGGGTCAAGCCCCCCACAGTATCTAGCATGGTCGTCAATCTCGCCAGGAAAGGGTACCTCGAGCACGAACGGTATAGGGGGATGCGCCTGACAGCCTCGGGAGAAAAGATCGCGAGGTCCGTCATCAAGCGGCACCAGGTGATTTCGGAACTCCTTTCAATGCTGGGAGTGGACGGTCGAACGGCCTACACGGACACCGAGGGGATAGAGCATCATGTCCATCCGAGCACGCTTCGCCGTTTTGAGAAGCTTGCAGAGTATCTGAGGGAGAACCCGAATACCCTCAAAGCCATTCGAGGGTTCGTAGAAGAGTAGTCCGCGTCTTCGGACGTCAAAGGGGGTTGCTGCCTCACTTGCCAGAGAGGCCTTTCTCCTTCTGCTGCATTCGCATCGGTGTTCCCAAGGCAACATCCTCGTCTCGAAACGAGTTCCTTGGCAGCCATGCGTTGGACCGTGGGACTGGCAGCGGCCCAGCACTGGCTGGAAGCGTACTGCTCCATATGGGGGCTGATTCCAAGTCCGTACCCATCTGCATCACCCATGTCTTGCGCCGCGCACGGTGTTGTTTACTTCACGTAGAACCCCGCTAGGGATTCCTCACCGCGAATGCCATCGGCGCCTGTTGTCCCGTCTGTGAAATCGGGGGTCCCGGTGCCTTCGAGTGAGACCGGCACGCCGAGGTGGGTGACGGTACGACAAGTCGAGCCTATCCTCCGCCCTCATGGGAGAGATTGGGGCCTTAGTCATCCTGAGGATACGGGCGAAGTCTCCAGATTCCTCGTGCGAAACAAGAGAGAACGCCCTCCCTGGTCTTCCGGCCCTCGCCGTCCTGCCCACCCTGTGGAAGTAGAGAAGAGGGTCCATGGGTACGTCATGGTTAATCACGCAGGCGACATGAGAGATGTCAATCCCCCTGCTTGCGACGTCTGTCGCAACCAGGATGTCGGCGTGGCCGTTCCTGAAGGCATGCATGTGATGGTCCCTCTGATGTTGGCTCAGGTTGCCGTGAAGGGGAATCGCGTCGAACCCCCTCCTCTGCAGGTCCATGGCAAGCCTATGTGCCCCCCACTTCGTCCGGCAAAAGACAATCGCGCTCGGGGGCCGCTCCTTCTGTAGAAGGGAAACCAGGAATTCGAGCTTGTCACCCTGACTGACGACGGCAAAGTACTGATCCAGGGTGTCAACCGACGGTTCGTCCGAGTCGATGAGGATTCTTTCGGGAGAGGCCATGTATTTTCCCGAGAGCCGCGTTACCCTCTCTGGCATCGTCGCCGAGAAGAGGCACATCTGCTTGCTCTCTGGAGTGTACCCGAGGATGAATTCGACGTCGTCGAGGAAGCCCATGTCGAGCATCGTATCCGCCTCATCGATCACGACGAACTTAACGGAGCTCAGGTCGAGCCATCCGCGCCTGACATGGTCTATGACCCGCCCCGGCGTGCCAATCACGACATGCGCCCCATGGCGGATAGCCTCGAGTTGGACATTGATCGACTGGCCACCGTATATCGTAACCGTCTTGACGCCGGTATAGGCTCCGAGCTTCCTCACCTCCTCAGTTATCTGTAGAGCCAGTTCGCGCGTTGGCGCCAGAACCAGCGCCTGAACTCGGCGGAGGCCAACATCTATCGACTGTAGCATCGGTAGCGAGAAGGCGGCAGTCTTCCCGGAACCTGTCTTCGCTTGGCCAATTACGTTCCGGCCTTTCAGAAGGGGGCCTATCGTTCTCTCCTGAATGGGAAAGGGCCTCTCGTAACCCATCTTTTCGACTCCCCGTAGTATGGATGAGTCCAGCTGCATTTCCTCGAATCCACTCATTTTCGCTTACTATTCCCACAGCAATATCCTTGTCAGAGAATCAGAATCGTAGGACGTTCCGAATCGTCAAACAGTGACTTGCTTGCTGGAACGCTCGCCGCGACCTCGTATTTAGGTATGGTGGTTTGGGAAACGGTTCTAGTGCGTTGACTGTGCATCGGCCTCCGCCGTTGTCGCAGTTGCGTTAACTGTGCATGAGGCGTTCTAAGCATCAGACATATACGCCCCTTGAGTCTCTCTGAGGACATGAGACGAAAACTGTTTGCGACCATAGCCTTTGTAGCACTAGCATTGGTCTTGATTTTCGTCCCCGTCGTGCCAGAGACGTATGTTCTTGATTGCTACGGGCCAGGCTGTAGTGGTTCGCTGAGCTATACCTCGTCAGTAACCTATCACATCTTCTTTGCTGGCGCAGTCAGCGGCGTCTGTGGCGGCTACCAGGTCGTTATTCATGAGATTCCGAGTGGGTTCAGTGGGGTCATGACTGGGCCTGGGCAGGGGGAGGCCAAGTGTGTGACTTTGCGCTCGCCGCCTTGATTAACTGCATCCATCGGTTTCCCTCTAGGTTCAGGTCAATCCCCGCCGCCTCTGCGGGAGTCTGCCCGTCCAGCGCCATGTGCGGCCTCACAAAGTTGTAGAAGATTCGGTGCCCCTCGGGAATCTGCGAGGCCATGCTCTTCCATCCGCGCTGAACCTTCGTGCGCTCCCGCACCGTTTCGTTCAGTCTTTCAATTCGGTTGTTAGTTGCATGTGGCCTCATGTCCTTCCCCTTTGGTATTCCAGCGCAATATAACCTGGGAAACAACCTACCGGCCCTGGGCGCGAGGCCTACCGAGCCGGTGCCGCAGTCGTGGATTTGGGTTCGCGCGGGAGACGTGACACGACGAACACCGCGAGGTACAGGAGGACACTCGCTGCCGTGAAGGTGACGTAGAAACCAGAGTAGACGGAGATGAAACCCGATGCGAGGGACCCTACTGTTCCCGCGAGGCCCACGACGGCGCTGTAGACTCCTAGGGAGGCCCCGGGGTTCTTCCCCTGCACGGTGCCGAACATCATGGTGTTCGAAGCGGTGTAGTAGACTGAGAATGCTATCCCCGCCCCCAGAGGGTAGAACACGAGGGCGGGTCCAAGGAAGAAGAGACCGGGAAGGAACACCGCTGCCGCACCCAACCCGCCGTAGCATAACCCCCTGACCAGGAGCCCCTGGACGGAACTCATTACCAGGGAGCGCTGCTCGACGTACCTGCCCGCCACCTGGAACGCGAGGGTCTGGACGACCATACCAGCGAGCATGACGGCGAAGATCTCGCCTTCCGGGATTCCGAAGGACCGCATGGCCGGGACAAACGAAGTGTTGAACAGCCCGCTGGAGAGGTAGAAGAGGACTATCGAGATGTAGAACAGGGGGACATAGTTCGTGAGTCCCGACCTGAGCCCCCTGAAGACCCGTCGGAAGTCGGAGACCCTCGGCACTGTTAGGAAGATCAGAGGCAACGCCAGCAGCCTCTGGAAGAAGCTCGGCCTCCTCAGGACCATCGTCTCCGGTTCGAGGTTGAACGAGGGGTTGCGGATGGTCAAGAACGCGAGCACCGCAGAAGCGAGGGAGAAGAGAGCAAGGGGGACGGCAAGGTCAAGGAGAGGAAATGCCTCCACCCAAACGGTACTGAGGAGTAGCCCGCCGACGCTGCCCACGCTTGACATCATGGACAGCTTGGCGAACGCCTCGGCCCATCTGCCCTTGCTCTCAGTCTCCATGATGAGCAGGTTGAGGGGGGTTGCCGACGCGGCAGAGACGAACGAGAAGATGGAATAGGTGAGGACGGTCCCCGCGGTCGTCCGGTCCAGGTAGAAAGTGAAAAGGACCACTGTGAGGATGCCATAGCTCCCGGCCACTATTGCCCGCGTCCTCCTGAGACGGTCGGTCGCAAACCCCCAGAAGATGGCCGCGGGGATGCTCACCCCGTTGAACACCGCCACCGCAAGGCTCCCGTACAGCGTCCCCAGCGTGACCCCGTTCAGCTCGATCAGGTAAAGCTGGACGAGGGTACCCAGCGGACCCGCGGCCAGGGAAGCCGGAAACGCCGAATAGACCCAAGCCATCCTCTTCCTCGGTCCTGGACCTGCCGCGCTCCCCATGGACGAAGCCCCGCCTCAGCACCCATCTATTTATCGAGACGAGGTCAACCCCGAGGCCAAAGCTGAATTAACGCGGAAACTGACGTGCCTGCCTTGGCGTTCCTAGGGAAGAAGCTCGCCGTTGCCATCCCAGACACTGTCCTTGAAGAGCGCGACTCGCTCAGGGAGAAGACGGCCAAGCTCGGGGTGATTGCGAGGGCCTGCTCCATCTACGGAGTGGACGTAATTGAAGTCTTCAGGGACGAGAAGAAGCGCGGCGAGCCGACACTCATCAGGAAGGTGCTGGAGTACATAGAGACCCCCCAGTACCTCAGGAGAAAGCTCTACACCATGGACGAGTCGCTGAAGTACGCCGGGATTCTCCCACCGCTGAGGATACCTTCCCACAAGCCGGAGGTGCCGGTCGAAAGACTCACCATTGGCGAGGTCAGGGAGGGGGTCACCAATTCTGACGGCACGGTCGACATCGGGCTCGAAAGAAACCCTCGACTCAGAGAGAGGACGGGGGCGGGCAGGAGGGTCACGGTGCGGATAACCTCCAAGAACCCGCTCATAGCGGAGCTTGCAAGCACAGAGCACGTTCACGAGTACTGGGGGTACGAAGTTGAGACCCGCACTAAGGACGAGGTGCTTTCCGACCCAAGGTTCGCACTCAAGATAGCGACGTCGAGATACGGGAACACCCTCCAGTCCCAGGTCTTCCGGCTGAGGGAGTCTGTCCTGAAGACTCCGTCCCTGAAGCTGGTCTTCGGCTCGCCTTCGAGGGGGCTGTTCGACATAGTGGGCCAGCAGCTCAGCCAGCGAGTCGACTTCGTGGTAAACCTCTTCGCCGAGCAGCACGTAGAGACGGTCCGCACCGAGGAGGCAATCTTCGCGGCTCTCAGCCTCGTCAACACCCTGGCCCTGTGAGAAAGCTTAAAGGCTCAACGAAAAACGGGGTTCGGGAAAGGGTTATTGCGAATTGGGTCACAGGAAGCACTCCGCACCCCGCAGGGGCAGTCTCGCGTACAGGCCGAGGGGACGGGCGAAGAGCCTCATCCCCAGGATTAGGACCTGGCCCAGGATTCAAGCGGAGAAGCCCACAATTCTGGGATTTCCAGCATTCAAGGCCGGGACCGTCCACGTCATAACGACGGATGACAGGGCCAAGACCCCCAACTTCGGCAAGCCGCTTTTCAACGTCTCAAGCGTCCTGTCGCTTCCAGAGCTCGAGGTAAAGGGAATACGGCTGTACGGGCACGAGCTAGGGAACGACTTCCCACTCACCGACATAAAGACTGATGTCCAGGCGTCGCTTGCGAAGGCTCCGCTTGACAGGGTGTCCAGGGTGGCAGTCCTGGCCTCGGTGGTCCCCAAGGATGTCGGCCTCTCGCAGAAGAAACCAGTCGTAATGGAGGTGGGAGTCGGGGGCGCGGGCACAAAGGAGCAAGCGGAATACGTGGCGGGGTTGATGGGCAAGAAGGTGAAGTTCGCCGAAGTCTTCAAGCCCGGCATGTACGTGGACGTCCTTGGAATCACCAAAGGGAAGGGCTTCGAGGGCCCAGTCACGAGGTTCGGTGTTAAGAGGAAGCAACACAAGTCCAGAAAAAGCGTCAGGGCGGTCGGTGTCATCGGTCCATGGCACCCGGCTGCTGTGATGTACACCATCGCCAGAGCCGGGCAGATGGGGTTCCACCAGAGGACGGAGACGGGCAAGAGGATTCTGATGGTGGGGAACGCGAAAGAGAAGGCGGTGACGCCGGCCGGTGGCTTCCTGCACTTCGGTGATGTGAAAGGAGATTACGCCGTCCTCAGGGGCTCGGTCCCAGGGCCGGCATCCAGGTTCGTCATGGTCAGGTACAAGGCGAGGGGGACGCCGAGGTCGCAGGCTCCTCCGCAGGTGGCTGAAGTGAGCACGATGGCGAGGAGATGACAATGGCAAAGGTCGAGGTAATCGGGATGGACGGCAAGTCCGCGGGAAAGATCGATGTTCCGGGCGTCTTCGAGACACCCCCGAGACCTGACCTCATAGAAAGGGTCTTCTGGATCGTGGGGTCGCATGCTCTTCAGCCCAAGGGGAGAGACCCAATGGCTGGGGAGAGGACCACTGCCGAGACCCACAGCCCACCGACCGGAACCGGGCGGTCGAGGATACCGAGGGTAAAGGGAGAGATGTATTCGAGGTCCGGTCTGGCAGGGGGGGTGGCAAGCGTGGTCAAGGGAAGGCTACCGCATCCGCCCAGGTCCGAAAAAGTGATCCACTTCAAAGTCAACAAGAAAGAGAGGCACTTGGCCACCGCGTCAGCCATCGCCTTCACCGCGGACTTCGACGCCGTGAAAGGAAGGGGCCACAGGGTGAAGAAGATCTCGCTCCCGCTGGTTGTGTCCGACGACATCGAGACCGTAGAGAAGACTTCGGAACTGGTCTCCTTCCTCGAGAAGGTAGACCTTGGAGCAGAGCTGAAAAGGGTGAAGGACAGCACGAAGAGGAACACAGGGAAGGCGAGGCTCAGAGGTAGGGCGTATACGAGGAGGGTGGGGCCACTTATTGTGATAACCAATGACAGAGGGGTTGGGAAGGCGGCCGCATCGGTCCCTGGAGTGGGAGTGGCCAGGGTCGACAGCCTCAACGTGACAGAGCTGGCGCCAGGAGGAGTGCCGGGCAGGCTTGTGCTCTGGACCGAGTCATCACTGGGGTCTCTGGCCGCGACAGGGAAGGAGGAGATTCCAGTTGCGGCTTGAGGACGCGCAGAAGATCCTGAAGAGGCCCTATGTCACTGAAAGGACCTTCGAGCAGATAGAGAGAGAGAACAAGCTCTGCTTCTTGGTGAAGGACGGTGCTTCCAAGACGCAGATCTCGAGCGCCGTAGAGGCGATGTACGAGCTTAAGGTTGGAGCGGTCAACACCTCCAGGACGATAAAGGGGAAGAAGGCGTTCGTGCGCTTCCTAGAGGACGGGGCTGCCGCGTCGCTGGCCACGAAGCTGGGGTTGGTGTAGGATTTGGGTAAGAGGATTCTCCAGAGAAGAAGAGGGAAGGCCGGGATTCAGTTCAGGGCACCTTCGAGGGGGAAGATAGCTCCGGTCAGGTACCCGAAGCTGGGTCCGGGAGTCGCCGGGAGCGCGACGGTAACCGCGATCTTCGACGAGCGCGGAAGGAGTGCGCCGCTTGCCCAAGTCAGGTATGGCGGCAACATGTTCACCTACCTGCCGGCTGTGGCAGGCATGGCCGTGGGGAGGGAAGTTTCGCTGGGCCCCCAGGCGGCCCCGGTCATGGGGAACATACTACCTCTGTCAAGCATCCCGGAGGGGACCAGAATCTGCAATGTCGAGCTAAGGCCTGGAGACGGAGGGAAGCTGGTAAGGGCCTCGGGGACATCGGCCGTTCTCTTCTCGAGAGCGGGCGGGAGGGCGATCCTAAAGCTCCCGTCGGGCAAGAATATCCTGGTAGACGAAAGGTGCAGGGCGACCGTAGGAGAGGTCGCAGGCGGCGGCAGAGAGGAGAAGCCGTTCCTTACCGCAGGCGCCAGGCACCACGCCATGAGAGCATCCGGAAGAGTCTATCCGCGCATGAGAGGAATCGCGATGGCCGTCGTGTACCACCCGTTCGGCGGCGGGCGCCACCAGCACCCGGGGAAGTCCACGAGCACTTCGAGGAACGCGCCTCCGGGAAGGAAGGTAGGGTTAATAGCGCCTCGAAAGACGGGACGAAAGAGATTGGCGAGGACCAGCATGGAGGTGAAAGAGTAGTTGCCCAAGGAGTTCAGGTACAGGGGCCTGACCCTGGAGCAGCTCAACTCGATGTCCACGGAGGCGCTCCTGGAGCTTCTTCCATCGAGGGCAAGGAGGTCGCTCAACAGGGGGGTGTCGGAGGAGAAGAGGAAGCTGCTGGAGGACGCCAGGGCGATTAAGGAAGGGAAGTCACCGGGACAGATAAAGACTCATGCAAGGGACATGGTGGTGCTTCCTTCGATGGTTGGCCTGACCATCGCCGTGCATAACGGGAGGGAGTTCGTCAACCTCGAGGTGAAGCCCGAGATGATCGGGCGGTACTTGGGGGAGTACGTGATAACGAACAAGAAGGTAGTCCACGGGACCCCCGGAATCGGCGCGAGCCGGTCTAGTCTGTACGTCCCGCTGAAGTAGTGCCCGCCGCTGCGCCTGTTCTCGCGGAATCGCTCAAGTCTGAGAGCGTCAGTTCGGGAGTACCGACCTGGGTAGTCCTTGATTACTTGACGTCGGTCTGCGACTGGTCGCGCATGAAGTTGAACAGGTAGTGCGGCCCGCCCACTCCCCTGCCGGTCGCCCCGCTGGCGTTCCAGCCAGTGAAGGACTGGGCCCCTGGCCAAGCGCCAGTCGTCGAGCCTCCGCCCCTGTTCGCGTACACGACGCCGAACTTGATTCCGTCGAAGAACCTTTTCACCTCGGCCTTGTCCTTTGAGAAGATACCGGCGGTGAGCCCATACTCTGTCGCGTTCGCCTTGTCGATGGCCTCGTCCAGGGTGTCGAACTCGTCCACGACCACCAACGGAAGGAAGAGCTCTTCGCTGAAGAGCCTGTGGCTGTGGTTCAGACCTGTCACGATTGTCGGAGTCACATAGTAGCCCTTTGCCATCAGGCCGGCCTTCAGGACCGAGCCGCCGGTAAGGATCTTCCCCCCACTCATCTTCGCGTCGGCGACTGCACCTTCGAACTTGGAGACCACCGACTTGTCGATGACCGGTCCCATGAAGGTTCCCTTTTCCCTCGGGTCGCCCACGGAGACCTTCTCCGTCCTCGCCTTCAGGGCCGTGAGGAACTTGGCTTTCACGCTGCTCTGTACGTAGACCCTGGAGGTCGCGCTGCACTTCTGTCCCCCGTACCCGTAGGCTGCCCTGATTGTCCCCTCGACAGCCTTCGGGATGTCCGCCTTCGCGGTCACGATGGTCGGGTTCTTGCTTCCCATCTCGAGGAGAATGGGCTTGGGGTAGGGCTGTCGCTCGAGGAAGCCCCTGTAGAGGCGCATACCGACGTCCTTCGAGCCGGTGAAGGCTATTCCTGCGACGTCAGGGTTGGAGACAAACTCCTCCTCGAAGTTCCTCCCTGGCCCCGTTACGTAGTTGACGACCCCGTCGGGAACACCTCCGTCCCGGAAGACCTCATACAGCATTAGCCCAGTCAGCGGAGCCGAGCTTGTGGGCTTGAGTATGACCGAGTTGCCTGTGACGAGGGCGCCCAATGCCATCCCGCTGGCGAGCATGAAGGGGAAGTTGAAAGGCGAGATGACGGGCCATACTCCCATGGGCTTGCACACTAGTGTGCAGTCCTCACCAGGGCCTCCTGGCCCCATCTTCGACTGGTAACCGTCATTCTCACGCATCTGGCGGGCAACATAGGCGATGGAGTCGACCGCCTCCCAGCCTTCGGCCAGCGCCTCGAGCCTGTTTTTGCCCACTTCGTAGGTTATCGCGGCGGCGATATCGAACTTCTTCTGGTCAATGGACTTCCCCGTGGCCTCCAGCATCTTGACCCGATCCTGCCACGGCGTGGAGCTCCAGACTGCGAACCCCTTCTTCGCCGCTTCGACCGCCTGTCTGGCGTGGTCTCTGGTGCCGATCTGGAACCTCCCAACAACGATTGACGCGTCGATGGGACTCCTGCACTCGAACTCGCCAGCGTCGGAATAGACTTCTTTTCCGCCGATGTGCATCGGATACTCGGAGCCGAGCTTCTTCTCGAGCTGCTTCAGAGCGGCTTCATACTTGGGGTGAAGGCTCTCGTCCGCAGAAAGCGAAACGTAGGTCACCTTGGGAGCAGACTTCTTGGGCATTGGCTTGGGCGCGTTTTTGTGAGCTACTTAATGTTTGTCGGCAGGCGCGATGCGCATGGAATCGTTCGGCTCGAACGCTTCACCGCGTGCGCGGGAATATTCCTCGACGACCGCCCGCTTGACGCCCCCGAAGTCGACCTCGCGCCCCAGGAGCTTCTGCATGGAGGTCATTGTTCCAGGGTCGAAGCCGCACGGGCGAATCAGGTCGAAGTAGGGCAACTCCGTGTTGACGTTGAGCGCGAACCCGTGGAACGCGACCCAATTGGAGACCGCCACCCCCACGGAAGCAAGCTTTCGGCCACTCACCCAGACCCCGGGGCGCCCTTCCACCACCTCTCCTCTGACACCCCACCTCCCCACGGCAGAAATCAGCGCGTTCTCGATTGTCAGGATGTGCCTTCGGATGTCGTGATCTCCCAGCTTGATGATGGGGTAGCCCACCAGCTGGCCCGGTCCGTGATAGGTAGCATCGCCTCCCCGCTCGACCCTGAACACGGGGACCTCCTGGGGCCTCAGGTTGGCTTCCGAAGTCTTGGCGCCCAGCGTTATGACGTGGTCGTGCTCGAGCACCAGCAGGATGTCGGGAACCTCGTCTCGCGCCCTCTTCTCAGCCAAGGACCTCTGCAGCTCGAGGGCCCGGCCGTACTCCAATCTTCCCAGGTCGAGCAGGACCCCTGTCATGTCTTTAGCTGGTGAATCGGTCTGCCGGAGGCCGTTTCTGATGCCTCCATGATCGCCTCGGGGAGAGTGGGATGGGGGTGAATGGTCAGGGCGATGTCTTCCACCGTGGCCCCCATCTCGATGGCCAGGGCGACCTCGCTAATCAGGTTCGACGCGTCAGGGCCCACTATCTGTACGCCGAGGACGAGGCCGTCCTCGGCCTTCGACACGACCTTCACGAAGCCTTCGGGTTCCCCAGTTGACTGGGCTCTTCCGAGAGCCGCGAACTGGAATCTCGACTTCTTGATGTTGTAGCCCACCTGCAGGGCCCTCGACTCCGTGAGCCCTACGCTCGCGACTTCGGGGTCGCAGAAGACCGCATCCGGGATGACCTTCCAGTCGGCCGCGCTCGGCTTCCCGGCGATGCATTCCGCTGCCACCACCCCTTCCTTTGAAGCCTTGTGCGCCAAAAGCGGTGGTCCTCGGACATCTCCAATCGCGTAGATTCCTTCGACGTTTGTCTGCATTCTGTTGTTGGTTTGGATGTACCCTTCTTTGCTCGTCAGAACGCCGAGTGGCCCCAGATTCATTTTTTCTGTCCGCGGCCTCCTCCCCACGCTGACGAGCACCTTGTCGACCTCGAGGAGGAACCCGCCAGTCGGGGTTTCGACCGCCACCGTTGCGCCATGGTCAGTCTTGGAGACGCTCAGCACCTTGGACTGCAGGTGAACCTTCACCCCTCTGCTCTCGAGTTTTCTTTGGACAACCCTGACCACCTCGGGGTCGCTCCCGGGCATCAACTGGTCCATGATTTCGACTATCGTCACGTCGCTCCCCAGCTTCTGGTACATGGAGGCGAACTCGAGCCCGATGGCCCCGCCGCCGACAACGAGGAGCCTCGCAGGGGCGTCGGTCAGCTCGAGCGCCTCTCTGGATCCGATCACTATCTTCCCGTCGAACTCCAGCCCCGGAAGTTGCACTGACCTCGTGCCGGTCGCGATGACTACGTACCTGGTCTCGATTTCTTCCACCTCTTCGCCAACCGTGACCTTCACCTTGCCTCTGGTCACGAGTTCGGCCTCGCCCATGATGATGGTGACGTTGTTCCCTTTCAGGAGAAATTCGACTCCCCCGACTAGCTTCTCGATCACCTCAGACTTCCACTTCTGCATCTGCGCGAAGTCGACCGTCAGCCTCGGGGCGACTAGGCCGAACTTCTCCCCCTCCTTGACCTTGTCGTAGAGCCTTGAGACTGTGATCAGAGACTTTGAGGGGATGCAGCCGTAGTTGACGCACTCGCCACCGAGCTTGTCCGACTCGACGACTATGGTCCTGAGGCCCAGCTGGGCGGCCCTGATGGCACAGACGTAACCTCCCGGGCCAGCTCCGACAACGACGACATCGGCCTGCTGCATTAGACCACTTCTGCCAGCAGCTTCTTCGTGTCCTGAAGCATGTCGACGACCCGGCTCGTGAACCGGGCTGCGTATGCCCCGTCGAAGACCCTATGGTCGAAACTTAGCGACAGGTAGGTCATGTCCCTGACCTCCACCCTCCCTCCTCGGAAGACTGGACGCTTGGCAATCTTGTGTAGGCCCAAGATTGCAACCTCGGGGTAGTTGACAATGGGCGTAGCAAAGAGGCCTCCAATGGCCCCTACGTTGGTGATGGTGAATGTCGAACCCTTCACCTCGTCGAGAGTGAGCTGGCCTTCTCTCGCCTTGGCCGCAGCCTTCTCGATTTCCCCCGCCAGGTCGAAGATGTCCTTGGTGTCAGCGTCCTTGATGACTGGGACTACGAGCCCCTGCGCCGTGTCGGTCGCCACGCCGATGTTGTAGTACTTCTTTAGGACGATGTTGCCGCTCGCCTCGTCCAGCGAGGAGTTGACGTACGGGAACTCCTTGAGGGCAGGGACGAGCGCTTTGATGACGAAGGGAAGGAAGGTGAGCTTTACTCCCCTCTTCGCCGCGCTACCCTTGAAAGCCTCCCTAAGCAGGACAAGGTCTGACAGGTCTGCCTCGTCGACGTGGGTGACCTGGGCCACTGTCTCATTGGACTTTGCCATGTGTTCCGCGATTGTTCGCCTCATTCCCCTCAGGGGAACCATCTCCTCCCTCGAGTCCTTCGGGGCGGCCATCGGCTGCTGAACCGGCGCCGCAGGAACCTGCACGGCAGCCTGAGTCGGCGGCGCTGCAGCCTTCCTGACGTCCTCGTCGGTGATGCGACCCTGTGGGCCCGAGCCCTTCACGGACGCCATGTCGACCCCCAGCTCCCTCGCGAGCTTCCTGGTCGAAGGGGTAGCCAGGATGTCCTGACCCAGCTGGCCGGGAGGAACCTGGACGGGGAGGGGAATGGGCTGCTGAGGAGGCGACGGGAGGGCTGCAGAGGGGACCGAGGGAGCTCCGCTCCCGTCGTCTATAATCACGATAGTCTGACCGACCTTCGCCATGTCGCCCACCTTGACGAGTATCTTGGAGACTGTCCCAGTTCGCGGAGCCGGGATCTGGACGTTCACCTTGTCGGTCATCACTTCCACGAGCGGCTGGTCCTCCTTTACCATGTCGCCCTCGTTCACCATCCACTTCAGTACCTCGCCCTCTGCGACGCCTTCGCCAAGGTCAGGCAGTTTGAACTCGTAAACCAATTGAAGCCATTCACCCCCATCTTCTGGCTATATCCTTTGTTAATCCCCCGTCCTTCAGTATTCGAGCAGCGCGGCGGCTGTGCTGGCGATCCGCACGGAGCTTGGGATGTACTCGTCCTCGAGTTTGGCCAGCGGGACGACCGTGTCGAACCCGGTGACCCGCCGGACGGGAGCCTTCAGGTAGTCGAGCGCCTTGTCCGCAATCGTTGCTGCGACTTCCGCTCCCACGCCGAGAGTCATGGGCGCCTCATGAATTATGACGGCCCTCCCCGTCTTGCGTACTGATCCGAGGATTGCTTCGAAGTCGAGGGGTGAGACAGTCCTCAGGTCGAGAACTTCGGGCGAAACCGAACGCTCGGCCTTCAGCCTGTCCGCAGCCTGAAGGGTTGGGACCATCATTGCGCCGTAGGAGATGAGCGTGATGTCGTTGCCCTCCCTTGCCACCCTGGCCCGACCTATGGGGATGGCGTACTCTTCCTCCGGGACCTCCATCTTGGGGGCGTCGTAGAGCCGCTTGGGCTCCATGAAAATCACGGGGTCGGGCTCGCTAAGCGCGGACTTCATCAGACCTTTCGCGTCGAAGGGGTTGGACGGAATGACGACCTTGAGGCCCGGAGTGTGGACGTAATGGGCTTCGGGGGACTCCGAGTGGTGCTCGGGTGCCCTTATCCCGGCGCCATAGGGGAAGCGCAAGACGCCGCGGGGGACGTATCTCCCCCTCGTCCTGTTCCTCATCCTTGCTACGTGTCCGAGGATCTGGTCTAGGGCTGGGATGCTGAACCCGTCGAACTGGAACTCGCCCACCGGGACCATCCCGCCCAGGGAAAGGCCGACGAACATTCCCGCTATCCCCAGCTCCGCCAGGGGAGTGTCGAAGACCCTCTGGGGTCCGAACTCGTCCTGCAGCCCCCGGGTGACTTGGAAGACACCGCCGTTCTTACCGACATCCTCGCCGAAGACGACTATCCTTCCGTCGCGGAGCATCCCCTGCCGCAGGGCCATGTTCAGGGCGTGTCGGATGTTGACCCCAGGCCTCCCTCCGCTGACAGAGGGTTCAGGAGCAGGCGGGGGGAGGGGCGCAGGCTCGATGCCGAGAGCCTCCCGCTTCTCCTCCAGCAGCCTAGGGGTGGGGGCCGAGTACATGTAGTCGAATATCGAGCCTGGCTCGGGAGGGGAGGCCGACCTGTACGCGCGCACGGCGGCGTCAACCCTCGCCCTCGCGGCTTCCGCGACCGCGAGTTTGCGTTGCTCGTCCATCAACCCGTTCCCCGCAAGGTATCTCTCCAGCCTGATGATTGGGTCTCGCTTCTCCCATTCGATGACTTCGCCTTCTGCCTTCAGCTTGTTCGAGACCAGCTCGGCGGTGGTGTGGGGACCCATGCGGTAGGTGGAGTACTCGATGAGCGTAGGCCCTCTTCCTCTCCTGGCCTTGTCGACGGCGTACTTCGTGACCTCGTAGCAGGCGATTGCGTCGTTGCCGTCCACCAGTATCCCCTCGAAGCCATAGGCCACTGCCTTCTGTGCAATCGTCTTGGAGGAAGTCTGCCTTTCCCTCTTCACGGATATCGCCCACTGGTTGTTCTCTACGCCGAAGACAACCGGGAGGCCGTAAGTCCCGGCGAAGTTCAGGGCTTCATGGAAATCTCCCTTCGACGTGCCTCCGTCCCCGGTCGAGACGAAGGAAACCGAGCTCTCGCCGAGAAGGCGGGATGCCATCGCAAGCCCCACCGCGTGGAGGAGCTGGGAGGCCACTGGGACGGCGACGGGGAGCAGACGAAGGTTCTCGGGAATCTGCATCCCTCTCTCGTCTCCCCCCCAGAACTGCAGGATCTTCTCCGGCGGCAGGCCGAAGGCCAGCATCCCGACGTTGTCCCTGTACATTGGGACCAGCCAGTCCCCTTTCCCGAGGGCGTCGACGAAACCAATCTGGGCACCCTCCTGCCCCTTCGAAGGGGCGTACGTTCCGATTTCCCTCAGAGTGGAGAGGTTCGTTGCCTTCTCGTCGAAGGCCCTCCCGAAGACCATCTGCTCGTACATCGTCCTCAGAAGCTCTGGAGAGACGGTAGGCTCTCCGCCTACGATTGACCCGTCCGGTGACAGCCGCCGGTACATGACGTCTCCGGGCTTAGAAAATAGGTCCGATTCACTGAAGACCCTCGGGGCCGCCCCCGAATCCTTCAGGAACTCAGATTCTGTCACTTTGCGGGTCGAGCCTCGGCCGCAATATAAGACTGCCGCGCATTGGAATCTTTTCCCATCACTGTTCTGATGAAGTACTCGCCGGCGCGGTAGCTGCTCCTTACCAAGGGCCCGGCGGCCACGTACTTGAAACCGAGCCCGTATCCCATTCTTCTGTAATTGTCGAACTGCCCCGGCGAGACAAACTCCTTCACCGGCAGGTGGCGCCGCGAGGGGCGGAGGTACTGCCCGACAGTCAAGAAGTCGACCTCCGCGGTGTCGAGGTGCACCATGGTCTGCCTGACCTCCTCCTCGGTCTCGCCCAAGCCTACCATTATCGAAGATTTCGTGTAGATTTGCCGGTCCAGTTTCTTCAGGTTCCTAAGGACGGAGAGGGACTGCCAGTATCCAGCGCGCGGGTCTCTGACGGTTGGCGTGAGAGCCATCGTGGTCTCGACGTTGTGGGCCACCACGTCGGGAGAGGAACCCACGATCGTCCGCAGGGCATCGAGGTCGTTCTGGAAATCCGGAATCAAGACTTCGACGAGCATGTCAGGAAGCCTCTCCTTGACCAGACGAATCGTCCGAGCGAAGTGGGCGGCCCCGCCATCAGGGAGGTCGTCCCTGTCAACGGACGTGAGCACCACGTAGGTCAGGCCCATGCGAGAGAGGGCTAGCGCGACTCTCTCCGGTTCGGTCTCGTCCAGGAGGCCGTTCGGCCTTCCTGGGGTCACCATACAGAAGCGGCAGGCCCTCGAGCAGACGTCCCCCATCAGCATCAGCGTGGCCGTCCCCCCTCCCCAGCATTCGTGCACGTTGGGGCAGCGAGCTTCTTGGCAGACGGTGTGCAAGCCAAGCTCTGAGAGCATCTGCTTGAGGTTCTGGTAGTCCGGCCCCTCGGGGGGCCCTACCGTGAGCCACTGAGGCTTCCGCTCTGTCTGCAATCTATTAACCGACTGCCGGAATCAGCCGTTGAAATCCCTTTCCAGTGAGGACGCCCTCGCAGGCGGCGCAGTCGTTAACGTTGTAGCCGGGCTCGAGGTCCTCGTGCAGAGAGCACATGAGGCGGCTGAAGCGGATATAGTCACAGATTTCTGTCATGGTCGCAACCGCGCCGAGCTCGTCGGGTTTCTTGGAAGAGAGCATTCCGGCAATCTTGTCGGCTGCTCTCGAGACGGTCGGGTCGGTCTCAAAGTTGAACATGGAGCCTCTGGTTCTGCGAGCATAGTTGCTGATTGAAGCCTGGGTGACGCCAAGGCGCCTCGCCACCTGCTGCTGGGTGAGGTGGTACTCCTCCTGCATCCGTTTGGCAACCATCGCCCTGAGTGCCGGGAGGGCCGAACGTGAGACCATCTCGTAGGGGTTAATCATGCCTTTATCACGTATGTTATAACGTGATATTTAAGGGTAGTAGACGGATTCTGTTACTTCTTCGGAGGCTTGAACATCGTCTTTTTGGTGTTACCTTTCGGGGGATTGAAGTTCTGTCAAGCGTTTCTTCTTCCATGCCTGCAATTCCTTGCTCTGAGGCCGTTCCCAAAGCCACCCCAGAATCACCCATGCCACCAAGACGGGCAAAAGCAATCTCGTAGTTACTGGAGCAATGTTGAAATTGACCAAGGCTATTACAAGAATCTCGAATGCGACCACCACAGCAAAACCAGACCACCTCTTCTTCATCCTCAGTTTCCAAGCGGGATGCTGGCGTTCTTCGATTTGGATTCGGGTATTTAGACTGATGATTCCGTCATCTCTGCCACTGCCGCGTTTTGAATCAGAGTCAGCCATCTGTTCTGCCCTCTAACTGTGATTTCCGCCATGTCTGCGGGAGTCCTTCCTTTCAAGGATTCGTGTGGCCTCAAGTTGTGGTACCGCGTGAACTCCTGCCAGATGGGGAGGCGCCGGCCTGGAAGCCGCCAACGGAGGATGACGGAGAATCGAAATGCCGGCCTCTTTCATCGGCCCTGACGGCGGGTTGAATGGCGCGCTGAGAGAAAATGCGACGGGCATGCAGACATGCCTCTGAGACAAGGGCCCGTCACTTCAGTCCGAGGGGCGGACCGAGGAAGGACGAGGACCTCCGCCGTGGTGCGCCATGCCAACGATATGTTCACCCCCCTCTCGGCATTGACAATGAGGGAACGTAGCCTTCGCCTGTCAGCTACACGACTCCGAAGCCGGCACGAAATTAACGGAGTCTGACGATGGAGGCCAGGAGCCGGTCCAGGGCGCAAAGGAAACAGCCTTCATCAGCCTGTCTTAGAAGTTCCTTCCTCTTCGAGTCCTTGAGAGAATGCCATAGGTCAAACTCCACCTCGGTCGCCTCCCAATCGTAGGCGGAGCCGCTGCCCACTGAAAGCGGGGTCTCGTGCTTCCCTTTCTCGCATACTCTGACGGGCTTTCGCGGGTCAGCGGGCACCCTGATCTTGATCCTTGACATCGGGCTAATGCTGGCTGTGATTCCGACTTAAGACTACGGGTTTGAATGGCGCAATCCCACGTTCTTCCTGCTCGGGCTTTCGGCGTTCGCCGCGTTCTGAGTCGGCTTCCTCCACCTGCTACTCCCCCCAGCTCCGAATCCTGCTCTCTCGGTCAGAGTTGTTCCGTTCAAGCCCCACTCGGGTTCATGGAACCCGGATGCACTCGGTTCGCAGCCCGCCCGTGGTCTATATGCGGCCGATCAGGGCGAGAATGAAAACTATGAGGGAGATGACCCCGACGATGGCACATGCGTAGACAATCGCCGCGACGCCCAGATTGCGTATGCCGCCGTTCAGTTCATACGCTACGGCGCCGAGCAACGAGCAGACCAGCATAGTAACCAGGGAGCCGATGAGCGCACTCTCCCTTCGCTCTTCCAAGTCCTTGACTCTCTCGCTCCTTTCCGTTTTTAAACTCGCGCCGTCTCGCCACGCTCGGCAGAGAGGAAACCATCACCAGATTAGCACAACCTGTAGACGGTCCTTCACGTTCCCACCGGACTGCCGGGTTTGGGGGCGTGCAAAGGTCCGCCGGGGAGCTTCGGACGTATTCCCACGTTGATTCCCGCTGAATCGGCGGACGCCCACCGTCCAAGCCTTTGTGAAGATGCGATCCTATCTAGGCTCACCGCAAGCTTATTGGAGGACCAGCAGACGCGTCGGAAGCCCCGTATCCTCGAAAAAGGTGAATGACACGCAAGAACCCCGAGCGCTTGGGAGGGAGCCGGCCTGACAGAGCAGAACGTATTCCAGCTCTTCTCGGCTCCCCTGATTGCCGCTCTGAACGAAAAGGGGTTTGCCTCTCCAACCGACCCGCAGATGAAGCTGGTTCCCCTCGTTATTCAGGGGAAGAACTCCCTCCTCATGGCCCCCACCGGGACAGGCAAGACGGAAGCGGCGCTCCTTCCTATCCTGGACAGGATGGTGAGAGAGGAGCTTTCGAGAGAGAGGGGGACCAAGCTCCTGTACATCACGCCGCTGAGGGCGCTGAACAGGGACATGCTCGAGAGAATGCAGTGGTGGTGCAAGAGGTTCGACATCAGGCTCGGCGTTAGGCACGGGGACAGCACCCAAGCCGAACGCACGAACATGAGTTTCGCCCCGCCGGATATACTCATCACGACTCCCGAGACGCTGCAGATCCTGCTGGTTGGCAGGAGGATCAGGCAGAGCCTGTCCAAGCTGAAGTGGGTGGTCGTCGACGAAGTGCACGAGCTAGCAGAGGACAAGAGGGGCAGTCAGCTCAGCGTCGGCCTTGAGCGCCTCAGGGACGTGGTCGAGACAGAGTTCCAGACGATAGGGCTGTCTGCGACAGTGGGCTCGCCGGAGAGAATCGCGCGGTTCCTTGTGGGGAGCGGACGGACCTGCGAGGTGGTGAGGGTCCCAGTGGAGAAGAGTCTCTCCCTTAAGGTGACATCTCCCAAGCCGACTGCCAACGACAAAGAGTTCGCGGAGGCCATCTATTCGTTTCCAGAGGTGGCAGCCAGGCTTCGGACCATCAGGGATGTGGTCGAGAGGTACAAGTCGGTCCTCATCTTCACAAACACGCGGACCGAGGCCGAGGCCCTGGCAAGCAGGTTCAGGGTCTGGGACCCGGATTTCCCTGTCGGCATCCACCACAGTTCCCTCTCGAAGGCCACGCGGGAGGCTGTCGAGAGGAGCCTAAAGGACGGGAAGCTCCTAGGAGTGATCTGCACAAGCAGCTTGGAACTGGGCATCGACATTGGGTTCCTCCAGTTCGTCGTGCAGTACAACTCCCCCAGACAGGTGACGAGGCTGATTCAGAGGGTGGGCAGAAGCGGGCATAGGGTAGGCGAGGTCTCGAACGGCCTCATCGTGACCCTGGACTCCGACGACACGCTCGAAGCCGCTGTGCTTTGCAGGAAGTCAGTGAACGGAGAGCTCGAACCACTCGTACCCGTCTCCTCGCCTTACGACGTCGCGGTCCACCAGGTGGCGGGGCTGCTCATTGAGCAGAGCAACTGGAACTTCAGCGACCTAGCCGCGCTCCTGAGAAGGAGCGACGCCTATTCGGGGATGGACGACCAGAGGCTCAGGAGGGTCCTGACCTACATGCGGGACCGGTACCCTAGGCTTGCCTACTACAGCGAATCGGACGGCAGGGTAGCAAGGGCGCGTGACGTCAAGCCGCTCTTCTCGTACTACTTCGACAACCTGTCGATGATCCCCGACGAGAGGCAGTACCTGGTAATCGAAGGGGAGAACTTCGTGGGCGTGCTCGACGAGGCCTTCGTCTCCGAATACGGTGAGGTGGGGGTGAAGTTCGTTGAAGCCGGCCGCTGCTGGAAGGTGGAACAGATCTACGGGAACAAGGTCTATGTGAAAGCCGAGGACGACCCCACCGGGGCGGTCCCTAACTGGGTGGGGGACGAAATCCCGGTCCCGCTCGAGGTGGCGGCGGAAGTAGGGGCGCTCAGACGGATGTACGCCGAGGCGATAGACGAAGGAAGGGAGGAGGTGTTCCTGGGGGAGACGACCGGACCGTACCCTCTGTCCAAGGAGACGTTGAGAGAGGCCCTGAAGGAGGTCGCAGAGCAGCACGCTGCTAAGCTCCCGATCCCCTCGGAGAGGCTCGTCACGGTCGAAAGATGGGACCGTTACATCATCGTCCAGGCCGCCTTCGGCCACAAGGTGAACAGGCTCCTTGCAAGGGTTCTGGGGCACATGATTTCTGAGAAAATTGGGATGTCTGTGGCGGTCCACCAAGACCCGTACCGAATAGTCATCGAGGCTGACGTGGCGCCGTCTGCGGTCGCTGCGCTGCTCTCCGGACTGAAAGGGGTGGACCTACGGGGGGCGACGGAGAAGGCGGTAGAGAGGTCTGGAATCTTCAAGCGCAGGCTGATCCACGCCGGGAAGAAGTGCGGCGCCATAGCCAAGGACGCCGACTATGCCAGCGTTTCTATCTCGGGCCTGGTGGAAGCTCTTCGAGACACGCCGGTCTACGACGAGGCCATGGACACCATCTTCCACGACGACTTGGACGTGCCCGGCGCAGCAGAGGTGGTGGGCAGGATCGCGGAAGGAGACATCGAGGTGAAGCTCATCGAGTACGAGGGGCTCTCCCCCATAGCGAGGATCGGCATTGAAGAAATAAGCAGGAGGGGGGAGATAGTGTCCCCAGAGCGCCTCAGGGCCCTGCTCAGGCAGTCGACCAGGGCCAGGATACTCGACACTTTCATGGTGGCCGTCTGCACGAACTGCTGGAACTACCTCGAACTGAGGCGGGTGGGCGACCTCGAAGGACTCGTGAAGTGCACCTTCTGCGGCCGGGAGGCAATCGGGCTCTCCACGGACTCCTACGAGAACGTCTTCTCCTTGGCCATGAAAGCCAGGAGCAGGACGGACATCAGGGGGAGGAACCTCAAGATGGTCGAGGGGGTGAAGAGGTCGGCCGAGATGAGGAAAGAGTATGGGCACGGATTCGACATGCTGATGGCCGGGAGAGGGGTCAGAGTCACGGACGCCATGGCCCTCGCAGCAAAGATGAAGAAGGAAGGGATGGACGTGGTCGATGCCGTGATGGACGGGGAGCGAGAGGCGCTAAGGAGGCGTTACTTCTTTGGACCCACGTGAGAGGATCATCGTCATCAGGGTCTTCTCGTCTACCTCGGCCCTGGTCCGCCACCCGATGTGCAGCAGAGCCCTGTCGTCCTGCTCCAGGTAGCCCCTCTTGACGTAGCGGTCGAGGGAGTACTCCACCCTCCACTTCGGGAACTTGTCTCGGAGGAAGTGCTCCACCTCCCGGCGTGCCGCCCTCCCCTGCTTCGAGTTGACGAACGCGATGGTGGAGGCGAGGACCGCCAAGTCGTCGATCCGAATCCCCGATGTCTCGGCCTCCGAGACAGACGGAGGCTCTTTGAATCGGAGCAGGAACCTGGAGGTGTCGTCTGTCCCGTCAGGGCCCTTGACTTCGAAGACCTCCATCCCAAGAGGCGAGACGTCTTCGGACAGCACTTCTACTATCTGCTTGTAATCTCGTCCCAGGTGGCGTTTCAGCTCCCACCCCTTGACACCCGGGTTCCTCCCCCTTTGGAGGACAAGGACCTGGAACGCCTTCCTCACCTTGCGCTCAAGAAGCGCCTTGTCCGTGGTTTCCATCATGCTCCCTCCGTCACAGCGAGTGCGACGGACTTCGGCACTCCCGCAGCCTTTTCTGTGAGGGCCATGACCCACACCCGCCCGGAAAGTGGCTCAGTCCGAATGGACGCCTGCCCGTCGCTGACAAGAAAAGCGAGGAGGTAGGCACGGAGCACCTTGGCCGCGAAGCTATTGGCGTCGATGAACTCCCTGTAGTCGATCCAGTTGCCGTTCGACTTCTGCATGAGGGTCTGGTAGAGCTCCTTCAGGTCCTTCTCGAACTGTTGGCGTGTGAATATGCCGAGCTCGACGAGCTCGGCGTACCCGACCGTGCCCGGGTTCACACCGTAACTGCCGAACTCGTCCTTGAAGCGCTCCGCCATCGGCTGGAGGTCCCTCCAGTATACGAAGGCCCTCTCGAGCCCCCTGGGGGAGATCTGGTCGAGCTGGACTATTGGGTGCCAACTCTTCACGAACGCCTCGCTAAGCTCTTGCTTCGCGAGGAGCTTGACCTTCAGCTGAATCAGCAGAGGGTCGATGTAGAGGGATGAGGCTTTCGCCTTCAAATATTGATCTTGCAACTTGATTACCTGAGACAGTTCCAACATTGCTTCTGAGTCGACCAAGAGTTCACCTATGAGTGTAAGTTCCGGGAGGCGATGTTTCAAGATAAGCAACTTCTCTTTGATGTCTATCTCGAAGGGGTTAGCCGAACTGGATTCAATTGACTCGCAGAGAGCGATTATTCGTAACAGGTCCTCAAGTTTGTCATTGTCCATATCGAATCAACCAAGCGGATATGAATCCGAACGAATTCAGGCATCTAGGCCCAGTTATAAACTCATTAGGTTCCTGGCCCTCTCAATCACCCTTCTTCTTTCTTCCCTTTCCATAGTCAGGAACTTCATGAACCGACGTACTTGATCCATTCTCTGCGGGGCCCTAAAGGGACCTACGGCGGCTATGACTGTTGAAATCCCTTCGACGTCATTGATTTCTGCTAT
>DASPOB010000076.1:0-10621 GCA_035626235.1 Nitrososphaerales archaeon
TCTCATAGGTTGAAGAGCGACACCAGGGCACGGTCTCTCGCCAAGACGCTGGTCTACAGGGTTGCGGCCGTTCTGCTGCTGGCAGCAGTGACTTTCGTCTTCACGGGCAACCTTGGCGAGACCACCTTCGTGACTGTGGTCTTCAACGCCGCCGGCGCAGCAGTCTACTACGGGCTTGAGAGGGCCTGGGACCGGACCGACTGGGGGCGGGAGACAGAACGCCTGGCTCAATATCCCTACGCGGCGATGCCCACTCGGGAGCCGCAAAAAAGGGTCCGCAACAACCTGATTGATGAACGCAGCCCTGCCTAATTCTCCCCGCTCCTGAAGAGGACCTCCGTCGTCGGGCGCTCTCCCGAATACACGTCTGTGTCATACCTTCCCGCCAACCGATACATGCTGTAGGATGCTTCCTTCACGAGCCCGGCGACCAAGGCGAGCAGAAGGCTCGGACCGACCCTGAGCCCTCCTCCCGTGGGCCAGTCCAGCTCCCTCTTGCTGAACAGGGTGTCCATCTTCGCGCTTTCTACGAGGTTCCGAATCTCCCTGAATGCTGCGTCCCTCTCTTCCTCGGGAAGGAGGGTCACCTCCTCCAATCGAGCCAGCACCAGGCGAGCCGTCCTCTGTTGAGAAGAGACCCACCTGAACGTCTTCGCATCTATGATGCCGCGCCTGAACTTCAGCTCATTGAGCGCGGACGCCACGTCGTAGCTGGCCGTGATGATCTGGTCCCTAGTCATCGCGTCTGTCTCGTAGGAGAGCACCGACCTCCAGGTCTGGAGGAGCAACGCCCTCCTGTGGTCCTCCAGGGAGCGGTGGAAGCTTCTGCAGCCTTGACTGGGGTCTTCGAAAGCCTCGCAACCAGGGTCGAGAAACGGCCCCAGGGGCGAGACGAAGAACCGCAGTCGCTTGTCGGAGTCGAATCGGTCGAGGAGACGTTCGCAGTATGGGACGACGGACATCGCATCGTCGAAGCTTTGGTGGGGCAGGCCAGTCATGAAGAAGAGGTCGAGTCTGTTACAACCGCTGGAAAGGGCCCCCGAAATCGTCTCTTCGACCTTGGAGTTGGGGACCTGGAACTTCAGCCTGTCGAGGCTCCTGAGTCTCTCGAGGGGTGTTTCGATGGAAATCTGAAGGCTCCAGCTCCGCACGCTTTCCCTGACCACTTCAAAGAAACGGTCGTCCGCCGGATAGAACAGCTCGAAGATCAGCTCGTTCGTCACCTTCTCCCGTCTAAGGAGAGAGAAGAACCTCTCCGCCCTCTCGGTGCCCCCTATTCGCGGGTCGTGAATCAACATGATGGGTCCGCGCGAGAAGAGCCTGATGGACCTGATGTCGGACACCAGCTTTTCGGGAGACCTGAAGGCCGGTTTGGTTCGCTGGCAGATCTCCTGGTAGGCCGACCGTGAGCCGCCGCACACCGAGCAGTCGAAGGAACACCCGCGGGCACCCAGGAGCATGGTTGTGGGGTGTTTCAGCCATCGCACATAGGGGGCTATGTCCTCCAGGCTGCGGTACTTGAAAACGGTCGTAATTGCGTACAGATAGTCTGGGACGTTGACATAGTCGATGTCCGATGGCACGA
Organism: Nitrososphaerales archaeon; assembly: GCA_035626235.1. Classification (GTDB taxonomy): domain Archaea; phylum Thermoproteota; class Nitrososphaeria; order Nitrososphaerales; family Gagatemarchaeaceae; genus DATFYP01. The sequence goes on from DASPOB010000076.1 coordinate 1,586, forward strand.
AGGTCAGCGGGTTGACCATGACTTTTCCGTCCTGCCCCTTCCAGGTCAGGTTCTCCACCTTATCCAGCCCCTCCCCCCGACGCAGCGCGCTCAGGAGCTGCCTGCAGGGCTCCTCGGTCGAGTCTCCCCTGAGGACGAAGTCCACGAAGGGGTAGCCTACCAACTCTCGATGGTAGTAGCTCGAAGAAAGGCCTCCGTAGAGGACGTAGCTCTGCGGATGGAACCTCTTCACCAGCTCCCCGATGGCAAGGGCTCCCTGGGCATGGGGCAGCCAGTGAAGGTCAATCCCAAAGACGGTGGAGCGTAGGCCGCGGATACGGCCGACGACGTCAAAGCGCGGGTCGCGGAGCATTCTGTAAGCGAGGTTGACGATCCTCACATTGTAGTGGTTCCTCCCGAGATAGGTCGCTATGCTCGTCATCCCGACCGGGTACATCTCGAACTCGTCTGTGGAGGGAACTGCATCCGCGACCGGCCCCATCATCATAGTCTTCTCCCGGAAATCGTAGACTGAGGGGGCGTGGAGCAGGGTGAGGTCCGTCCTGGTGACGTCAGCTAGGCCCAAAGCTATTCTTCCTCCTTTGTCCCGCCAAGAATCCGCCGAGGCCTACGCTCTATACGCTCTCCCCCTAATCGGCGCCACCCCCCTGGCGAGGCGTGATTTCCGTCGCTGTCCCGGAGAGAAGGCGGTGGAGGCGAAGACTTCGGAACGTGTGCTCGACCCCTGTCCCCGTCGTCGACACGAGCGAACAACCTATGTAATCGGGTTCCTAGCCGGGTTGATGCCAATGAATTCCACAGACGGACTGATTCAGCAATTGGGGAGTCGCGTGGACAATGACTCAGACGCGATCCAGGACTTCTTCATGCGGATGCTCAGGGTCAACGCAGTGAACCCGAAGATGGGAGGCCCCGGCGAGTGGGAGCGCGCCAATTTCATTGAGGATTTCCTTCGAAATGAAGGATTCCCGGTCGAAAGAGTGGATGTGAACGACCCCGAAACCGGGAAGACGCGACCTAACCTCTCGGCGAGAGTCGAAGGAAAGGGGCCGAAGAACCTGTGGTACGTCGCCCACATGGACACGGTGCCAGAGGGGAGCAAGGAGCTGTGGAAGACGGACCCCTTCGAGCCGACGGTGCGGGACGGCAAGATATTTGCCAGAGGGGCCGAGGATAACGGCCAGGCGCTTGCCTCGTCACTCTTCGCGCTCCTAGAGCTCAGACGGGCGCGCGCCGAACTGCCGTTCAACGTAGGGGTCTGGCTGGTATCCGACGAGGAGTTCGGCAGCGTGTATGGGGTGAAGCACCTCCTCGACCGCGGCCATTTCAGGAAGGACGACATCGTAATCGTGCCAGACTCAGGGACTCCCAATGGAGGCGACATCGAAATTGCCGAGAAAGGCTTGCTCTGGTTCAAGGTGACTACGACCGGGAAACAGGTTCACGCCAGCACCCCGGCCAAGGGGATGAACGCCCACAGGATAGGCATGAAGCTGGCCATCGACATCGACGAGGCCCTGCACAGGAAGTACACCGACGCGGACCAGATCTTCAACGAGCCGCGTTCGACATTTGAGCCTACGAAGGTGGAACAGAACGTTGCCAACGTCAATACAATCCCCGGGCTCGACGTCTTTTGCTTCGACTGCAGAGTCCTGCCAAAAATCAGGCTGGAGGACGTCGTGTCGGACGTAGAGAGAATAATCGCCGAGTACGAAGCGAGATACCACGCCCACGTCAGTCTGGACCTGATTCAGAAGGACAGTGCGGGACCCGCCACCTCGGAGACGAGCGAGGCGTCGACCCTCCTCGCGAGGGCAGTCCAGCGCACCACCGGCACAAGACCAAGGTTCGTGGGGATCGGAGGCCTGACCGTAGGAAACCTCTTCAGGAAAGCTGGAATCCCCACCGCTGTCTGGAGCACCATCGACGAGGTGGCCCACGAACCGAACGAATACTGCCACATCAAGAACCTGATTAACGACACGAAGGTTTTCGCCGCGCTCCCTCTCCTGGCATAGCCGATGGGCATCACAGTCATCGGGCCAGCCGAGCCCGCAAGCCCGCCTCCCGCAATCTGGCCCGCCAGGCTGAGGACACCCGCCGACAGATAGACGACGCCAATCGTGGCGAAGGGAGCATCCATGACCATACTCAAGCAGACCGCAGGAATGGGACGGTGGCGGACAATCCCGTTGGATCGGGGCCGCAATTGCAAAGACGGCCCGCGTGTCCCGCGAGGCGCGAGTCAAGGCTCTCTCCTGGCGCTCCCCGGAAGGTCCCGAACCCCAGGGACGGTAGACCCTCGTAGGAGTGGCCCTCATTCTAAGCAAGGGGTGGCCCGCCCGTCAGGAAGGTCCCCGGGTGTTCCGGCAACGGCGGTGCAAGTGCGCAAGACGGACGAAGGCACCCGCGAAGGTCCCACCACCTTCGCGTCTCAGCTGCGGGGTTCTACCTCCTGTGTAGATTCTCTGCCGCCAGGAACGTCAAGCCACGCCTCGTCAGGGCTTCCGCCGTGACGTTCAGAGCGTCATGCTTGTCAAGGTAGTTCACCAGGAGCTTCGGCATCTGCCCCTTCTCCACGATTTCCTTCTTGGGGATGAAATAGTCGAGGATGTCCGACGGATGGTCCCTCTTGCTTTCCGTAGAAGGGACACCCCCCTCATGCTTGGCGCCGATGTTCTTCACGTGGTCGGCGAGCTCGACAAGCTCGCCGGTTCGGTCGTAGGGCTGCCTTACGATGCTCTTGTACGCCTCAGTGATGTGGTGCTCCAGGCGGACCGCATCCTCGAAGTCAAGGTTCTTTCGCACGTAGGCGGCCAGCTCTATGGTCCCGTTGTCCACGGAATTGGACAGGTTGAATCCGACCAGAGGGCTCGATCCGTCGTCGCGGCTGAACAGCTTGGCAGCCATGAGGGTCCAGAGAATCGAGTAAGGGTTGTCGATTCCAAGGAAGACCGAGATCTTGAACTCGATGTCGATTCCTAGCTTGTGTAGCCAGTATCCCAGGAGAACTGTCCCTGAGTTCATGTTCAGGACCTGCGACTGGCCGTATTCCGTATAGTAATGGAGGAACTCGTCGACCCACTTCAGCGAATATTCGTTCGGGACGCCGGCCCCTCCGAAATAGCCCGTGATGGTGTCAGGGCCTCCCAGATGGACATTGATCGGCTTGCCGTCTGCACCCGGCAGGGTCCCCTTCGTGTCGAGCGTTTGGACGTACGAGGCGCCGATTATCCGCATCGCAGCAGCGAAGGCTAGAACGTCTCCGTCCTCGACCTGCTCCTTCATCGAGCGGACCCTGATGTACCGCGCGGGCATAAGCTCCTTCTTCACTATCGACCTCTTCGCCTCCTCTATCAGCCACGGGAAGAAGTTGAAGGCACTGATTTCCAGGGTGACCGCGAACGACTCGTCGAACTTCATGGAGTCAGCCTTGCTCCCCAGGACCTTCCTTCTGTAATCGGGGACGCTGATGAAGGCTTGCCTGTCGCGCTGCTGCCTGAGCCATTCGACGTCGCCGACAAATGGAGACTTGCTCTTCACCAGTCTGCCCATCAGCGCGTCGAGGTTGCCCGCTTCCCTGGCTTTGCGATTGATTTCCTGTGGTCCGCCGTACCTGTCGACGATTTCTAGTAGGCCATTCACCATTTGATTGTCCTTTCTGGTCAGAAGCTCGTTGATACCCTTCAGGCTCTCATCGCGTATCTTCAGGTTATCTCTCAGGTCAGTCATGACGGTATGCCTCCCCGTGCTGGTGGTTGTCTGGGTGACAAGACATGCCTGGTCCGATTCGGAGGTGACTTAAAGGAATCCACGCATGGAGTGGAGGCCTCGTTCAAACCGCTCGCAAGGCATCGGCCCGCCAGTGGGCAGATACCTGGCTTCGCGTCGTGCGGCCTGACCATGGTGGCTCCCAACCAACCGAGCTTCAACCTAATACCGTCGCCTGAGCTGCGACGCCTATTTACTCTTGCCAGGTCCCCGCGTCCTTCCCCCGCCTCCGGTCAGTCCCTCACAAAGTTGGGGACTTCTCGGGGGAGCTCGAAGGAGAATTCCACGAGGCCCGCCACCTTCCCCCGCTTCTTCCAGTGGCACTGGTAAACCAGCTTCTTTTTCGTTCCCCTTTCGACCGTGTACACGTTCGGTCGGCCCGACGCCATGACCTTCCTCAGCTTCGCCCGAGCATCCGGCGGATGGCAATCCAGGAGGCTCTTTCCTATCAGTCCCTTCCCCCCGTCCTTGGAACTCACTTCTGCTGACTCCTCATTCATGTATAGAATCGTGTACTTCCTGTCGCAGACCGTGACTGAACAGGGGAGCCATTCGAACCATTCGAGGGATTCTGCGCTGGCCATTTCTTACGCTCGATTCAGCACGGCCGATTCAATCGCCTTAAGGCTTTCCGACATCCGAAATCTGGGGTGCAACCAGAGACCCGAAGCAACGCCTTTTACGGCCCGTTCCCGTGCGCCGCGAGTTAGACATGGCAGGAAAAGGAAAGCTAGAATCTGGGACCCCGGACCCGGGCCGTGCGCATCCGTTCAACTGCAGGGACATGCTCAGTATGCATCGTCTGGCTGACCCGACGCCGTCGCCCGATTGGGGATGGATAGCTTACACAACGAGGTCGTGGGACGAGAAGTCTAACAAAACCACAACTTCCCTGCACCTGGTCTCGGCTGACGGACGCTCGACGAAGCGCCTATCCACAGGGCGGGGACACTCTGACACCAGTCCCACCTGGTCTCCGGACGGAACAATGGTCGCGTTCGTCTCCAACCGCGGCGGTTCAAAGCAGATCTGGGTCGTTCGCGCCTCCGGCGGGAGGCCGAGAAGGCTGGTGAAGCTTCCCACCGATGTGGACAACCTGCTCTGGAGCCCGAGAGGGGACCGAATCGCGTTCTCGGCAGAGGTCTACGCAGACGGCAGCGGGCTCCAAGAAACAGCAAGCCGTGACAAGCGACGCAGGGGTGAGCCGAAAGCCATGAGGTTCGACCGACTTTTCGTCCGACATTGGAAGGAGTGGTACACTGGCAAGCGCAGCCACCTGTTCGTCCTTCCTGTCCGCCAGCCCTCTTCGGCGGGCGGGGTGGTCCCCGGCGGCGAACCCAAGGACCTCACTGGCTCCCTTGACGGCGACTGTCCCACCAAACCGTTCGGAGGCCGAGAGGAATACTGCTGGTCGCCTGACGGCTCTGAGATTGCATTCGTGACTCAGACGGGAGACGACAGGGCCTGGTCGACCGACCTGGACATCTACGTCGTGGCCTCAAGAGGCGGCCCGCCCAGGTGCATCACTGACAGCAATCGGGCGTCTGCGTTCCACCCGGTTTACTCCCCCAACGGAAGGTGGATCGCCTACCTTTCAATGGCACGACCTGGTTTTGAGGCCGACAGGACTCGTATCGCGCTCTATGACCGCAAGACTGGGAGGACCAAGACGCTGACCGAGGGTTGGGACCGCTCTCCGAACTCCCTGGCTTGGTCGGCAGATTCCAAGGTCCTGGTTGCGACGGCTGGTGACACCGCGCGCCAGAAGCTGTTCGCCGTCGACGTCCGCAGCGGGCGAACCCGAGAGTTGGTGAGCGACCATCACAACACTTTGATCGCAGTGGCCCGCGACAACAGGGTGCTCTTCGCGCAGGACTCGCTGGTCGCGCCTGCCGACCTCTGGGCAATCGGGCTCGGAGGAGACGGAGTGCACCGCCTTACCAACCTGAACAGGGAGCGCGTCGCAGCCGCGCGCATGTCAGAGCCCGAGGAGTTCCAGTTCATCGGCGCGATGGCGGAAAAGGTCCAGGCCTGGATAATGAAACCGGTGAATTTCGTCGCGGGCAGGAAGTACCCGGTTGCCCTCATAATCCACGGAGGGCCCCAGACGGCCACGGAAGACACTTTCCACTACAGGTGGAACCTCCAGGCCTTTGCGGGAGCCGGCTACGCGGTGGTGGCCATTAACTACCACGGCTCGAGCGGGTTCGGGCAGAACTTCACCGACTCCATCTCCGGGGATTGGGGGGGCAAGCCGTTCGAGGACCTTATGAGGGGGCTAGACCACGCGCTGAAGACCTACGGCTGGCTCGACGGCGACCGCATGGCAGCGCTTGGGGCCTCCTTCGGCGGCTGGATGGTGAACTGGATAAACGGCCACACCGACCGCTTCAAGTGCCTTGTCAACCACGACGGCGGCTTTGACCAGTTCTCATTCTACTATTCGACGGACGAGCTCTGGTTCCCCGAGTGGGAATTTGGCGGCACCCCCTGGGAGCGGCCCGAGCTTTACGAGAAGTTCTCGCCGAGCAGGTACGTCGCAAACTGGAAGACGCCCACCCTTGTGATCCACGGAGCCAAGGACTTCCGCCTGACAGAAACCGAAGGAATCTCGACATTCACGGCTCTGCAGCGCCGGGGCATACCCTCGCAACTACTCTACTTCGAGAACGAGGGGCACTGGGTGCTCGATGCCAGGGACAGCATATTGTGGCATGATACGATCCTCTCGTGGCTTGACAGGTGGCTGGGAGGCCCGAGGAGGAGTTCCGGCGTCAGGGCCGAACTCAGTGCTCGCCGAACTGCAGCCCTTCCTTCCATATGACGTCGAAGAGATTCCCGTCGGGGTCGGCGAGCGTGGCGAAGTCCTCCCCCGGGGCTCTTGGTCTCTTCAGCGCTGCGCCCAATCCAACCAGCCGCCTCACCTCTCCCTCCGGGTCAGTGCTGTAGAGGTCCAGATGGAGCCTGTAGTCGTCCAGAGGACCTTCAGAGCTCTGGCTCAGCGAGACGTTCGGGCCCTTCCCACCAGGGTCCTTGAGGATGACCCACCCCTTCTCGGCCGGATACTTCGGGGCGTAGTGGAGCGCTTCCTGCCAGAAAGCCATCATTCGCGGGAAGTCGTGGCAGTCGATGACGATCGAACCCACCCAGAGCTTCCTTTCTTGCATCGGCTTCATCCTCGGGCGCCTTCGGCTTAAGAACGCGACGTCAATGGAACGAGTCTTCCCCTTGTCGGAGTACGGCGCTCCACAGGGTGCCTCGCGGTTGGTCTGGGCTCGCCCATCGCTGCCGGCCTGGTGCCGTCGCGCCCAAGGCCGAGTATGTGTAGGACCAAATCGCCGCAAATCCTCTCGGCGGCCCGGGCATGCGCCTACACGGGCATGAAAACTCCGCATTCCGGCACGCGGAAACCAATATAAGCTGAAAAAAATCGGACCTGAATAATGTCGATACGACTTTCCAGCGGCGAAGAGATTCCGATAGAGATGCACAAGACGAGGATGGTTCAAAAAATCCGCCTCGTCCCAGTTGAAGAAAGACTCAGGGCCATGGAAGAGGCAGGATACAACACGTTCCTCCTGAAGACCAAGGACATCTTTCTGGACATGCTCACTGACAGCGGTGTCAATGCGATGAGCGATAACCAGTTCGCTGGCATGATGAACGCAGACGACGCATACGCAGGGAGCATGACGTTCTACGAGTTCGCCAAGGCGGTGGAGGACGTGCTCGGCTACAAGCACGTGATGAACGCCCACCAGGGCAGGGCCGCCGAGCATCTGATTGCGAAGGTCTTCGCGAAGCCCGGAGGGGTCGTCCCGACTAACTACCACTTCACTACGACCAAGGCCCACATCGAGCTCCAGGGGATGCAGGTCCTTGAGATATACTACGACGACGCCCTGAAGACTGAGAGTACGAACCTCTTCAAGGGGAACATGGACCCGAACAAGCTGAAGAACATCGTCAAGAAGTACGGCAGAGACAAGATAGGGTTCGTTCGTATGGAGGCAACCACGAACCTTATCGGGGGACAACCCTTCTCGATGAAGAACTTCAGGGAGATCAGGCAGATATGCAACGAGAATCAGCTCCTGATGGTTCTCGATGGGAGCCTGCTCTGCGAGAACGCGTACCTGGTCATGCAGAGGGAGAAAGGGTACGAGAACAAGACGGTCGCAGAAATCGTGAAGGAAATGTGCAGCGTCCCCGACATCTACTACATGAGCGGGAGGAAGAATACGAGTGTCAGGGGAGGAATGATCGCCACCAACAATGAGAAGCTGTTCGAACAGATCAAGCCCTGGCTGCCTGTCTACGAAGGCTTCATCACATACGGAGGGATGTCCATGAGAGAAATCGGCGCGATGGCCGTCGGGGTCAGAGAGATGGTCGACCCCGGTGTAGCGGGGTGTTCGGTCGAACAGATCAAGTACTTCGTGAACAGGCTCTCGAAAGCCGGCATTCCCGTGGTGACTCCCCCCGGGGGGCTGGCGTGCCATCTTGACGCGATGAAATTCCTTCCCCACGTCCCACAGTCACAGTACCCCGCGGGCGCCCTCGCCGCCGCCCTCTACATAACTTCGGGCATCAGGACCATGGAAAGAGGTACGGTCTCAATGGACCGGGACAAGGACGGGAAAGATGTCTTCGCGGACGTCGAATTGACCAGGATCGCCGTCCCGAGGAGGGTCTACACCGTTTCCCACATCGACTACGCCATCGACAGGATACAGTGGCTCTACAAGCACAGGAGCACAGTAAAGGGACTGAAGTTCGTCTCAGAACCGCCTCTGCTCAGGTTCTTCTTCGGGAAGCTCGCCGCCCTGGACAACTGGGGAGCGAATCTCAGAGACGCGTACAAGAAAGAAATGGGCAACGCCTAGAGTTCTCGCTCCAGCCTAGGCGACAGGACCCGCACGGGTTTGCCGACGTCCGTTCCCGGCTTCTCCAGCGCAGTCGCTGGGGCATCGTGCCGGGGACCTCATCGCCTAGATTCGGGTGAAGTTCTGGACCGTCTTCGAATCCAGTCTTTCCACCAGCGCGAGAACCAGCTTGATCGCGTTCTCCACGTCAGCCAGGTCGGCCACGGCCGAGTGAGAGTGGATGTGTCGCGTCGGAACACTGATGACGGTGGACGGGCATCCGGCCCTGCTGACATGGAATCGCCCGGCATCCGTGCCCCCTCTGGTGACCACGGAGAGCTGGTAGGGGACGCGATGTTTCTCCGCGGTTTCGATTACAAATGACTTCAAGGCCTGG
>DASPOB010000077.1:0-4271 GCA_035626235.1 Nitrososphaerales archaeon
TCGTCCGTCTTCTTGACGAACGATGTCTCGGCAAGCTTGTCAGGGGAGTACCTCACGAACCCCGACTGCGGCTCTTCCTTCATCTTGGTGTAGAAGAATATCGAGGCCTCTTCGTAGTCGTCGATTCTGGCGAACGTCCCGATGATCCAGCCTTCTTCGTTCTCGAAGGCGAAGAGCGGAAGCGGAGGCTCTTCGAAGAGCATCTTGTAGGTCCCCACCTTGACAAGGCTAGGGAGGTCCTGGACTTCGACTGACATGAACTTCTCGCTGAAGTCCTTCTTGGGGGAGAGCGGAGGGGGCATCTTGTTGATCCTGATCACCGGGGCGTAGAGGTAGGAGGCATTGTTCGCCGCGGAAACCAGCTGCACCTCTTCGCCGTCTCCGGAGTTCCTGTACGCCAGGAACTCTCCCGCCTTGTCTGCGTCGTAGAAGTAGAAGATCGGCGTCCCCATGTAGAGGTCCGCCTGGGCCGCGATCCTGACCGACCCACCCTGCCTGAACGCGAAGAGCGGGAACGGTGCCCTTTCAAGCGCACATGACAGCCTCCCGAGCTCCACAAGAGAGTGGAGCTCGACGAAACAAGCCCCACCGACCTTGTACTCTTCCTTCTTAGGCAACGAAACCGTGCCGCCTGAGTGCGGGTTATAAATCTGAATGGCCGAGACCGAGGCCTGGGCGAGAAACGGCAGGCTGGTGGCGACCTTTGGATGACTGGAGGAAGGAGACGGAGGGGGACCTGAACGACGCCGTGTCGAGGCTGACTTCGGTCGCGGGCTCGCTGTCTGGGGACCCCACGCCGGCCCAAATGGAGTCCATCTGGCGCGCATACGTCGACCTGGAGAAGTCGGTGGCCTTCATCAGGGCTGAGCTCGACAGCGAGAGCCCGGGGTACTTCGTGAACAAGAAGGTCTACGCCGTCCCCGACGAAAGGCAGGCCGTGCTGTTCGCCCTCGGCTATCTGCGGAGCGGCACCCAGAGCTTCACGTCGGGGGACCTGAAGACCTCACTCAAGCAACTCCGCGAATCCAGGAACTACCTCAGAGTACTCATGATAGGCGCCCGGAGGTCAAGGATCAGGCGCGGACGGTCGAAGGCCGGCTAGTCTTCCGACTCAGCTTTCTTCTTGGAACGCGCCTTTTTCGCAGCCTTCTTGGGCGGCTCTTCCTTGGGCTCCTCTTTCGCCGGCTCGGGAGCCGCCTCTGCCTTGGGCGCCTCCTTCTCCTTCGGTTTCTCTTCCTCCCCGACCTCTATCTCCTGGACGGTCAGCTCCTTGCCCTGGACGAAGACCCTGTACTTCCCCCTGACTCCGTTCATGAAGAGGAATCTCTTGATGTAGGTCTTCACGTGCCTAGGCTTGACCCCTTTCCTCATCCCTTCGTCTTCGATGTCCACAGAATCGCCCGAAATGGAAGGCTTGACTCCGACCCGCGGCTCAAGGAAGGCCACCAGGTCGTCCCCCTTTTCCTTCAGCGTACCCAGAGCTATCTTCATGGTTCGGGGCCCCCCGCAGTCCAATACGTTATAATATTTTGGAGCCCCCGGCATGCAGGGTCCCGCTGGTGTGGCTCATCTCCCCATTCGCCGGGTCCGCCTTTGGTAGGTCCTTATGGCCCGGAGGAGGTCGATGTAGCGGAAGTCTGGCCAGAACACGTCCATGAAGACCAGCTCGGAGTAGGCGCCCTGCCAGAGCATGAACCCGCTCATCCTCTCCTCCCCTGATGTCCTGATTATGAGGTCCGGCTCCTGGTTCGGAAGAAACGATGTGTACAGCTTACCGGCCACGGTCTCCTGGGTGATTCTCTCGGGGGACAGCTTCCCGTTCTGGACGTCCTGGGCGACCGCCCTCACCATGTCGGTGATCTCCGCCCTCCCCCCGTAGGCCACGGCTATGTTCAGGTAGTGGTCGCCGTAGCCCGCGGACTTTTCCTCTATCTTGGCGAGGAGGTCCCTCACCGGCTGGGGGAGCCTCTCTATCTGTCCAATCGCCTTCACCTTCACCCTGTACCTGGGAATCCTGTCGTCAGTCAGGAGCCTCCCGAGCCTCTCCTGCAGCAGGGTCAGTATGTCTCTGACCTCCGCCGGCTCCCTCGTGAGATTCTCCATCGAGAGAATGTAGAGGGTGACGGTCTTTATCCCCAGCTCGTGACACCAGTCCAGCAGGTCTTCGGCAACGTTCGCCCCCTTCACGTGCCCGGCCCCGAACCCCAGCCCCTGGTTCATCGCCCACCTCCGGTTGCCGTCGAGTATGATGCCTATGTGCCCTGGCACACCCCTTGACTTGACCTGCGACTTCAGGCGGCTCTGGTAGATCCTGTAGACCCCTAGGAGTCGGAGGACCGACTCTTGCATCAGATCACTCCTTCTGGGGAATCTCCCTTGTCCTTACCCTCGGGTAGATTACAGCGGTGAGCACGAAAATGGCCGCCAGGCCGATGAGCACGTAGTCGATGAGCAGGTAGCTCTCCACTGCCCCTCCCTGAATCAGGAACGTGGAGAAGGTGTCGACCGGGAAGAACAGCAGCGCGAGCATGACGATCACGAAGGCGTCCCGGCGCCATCTGACGCTGTCCCTCGCCACGTGCGAAAGCAGCGCCCCTGTGGAGTAGATGGCCAGCCCCGCCCACACGAGGACCAGGCTGCCGCTGATGAGGCTCCCGACCAGCTTTCCACCGTAGACGAGGAAGAGCGACGGGTTGCTGCCCATGGCCTGCAGTACGCTCGTCGTGCTGTTGGGGAGAAACGTGTCAGACGCCACCTGAAGCATGTTCCCGTATCCTGTGAACACGCCGACGAGGAATATCAGTACGCTCGTCACGGTGGAGAACAGCCTCATGTACCCAGTGGGGCCCCTGTGGACCAGGTCCGCTATCGTCCTGTCCACGTTGAACCCCCTGATGAAGAACACTCCTCCGAGTATCAGGAGGGTCGCCAGCTCTGCTGCGAAGACCTGGCCCGATATCACCAGTATCCCCGCCAGGAGGAAGATCACACCTGGGACCCCCAGGGTCCACTTCGAGTATCGCTGGTCGAAGATGAGCATCCTGAGGTACCTCCCCAGCACCAGGTACGTCTCCTCAACCGTCTCGCTGTGCTTCACGGTCACCCTGTGAACCGAGACTATCGGCTTCAGGCTCTGAAGCACTGGGATCACCTGCTCGTCATCTCCGCCGTCGGAGACGAACACTATCCCTGTCGCCTTGGTCCTGTCAAGGACCGACGCGACCTCCATCCCCACCTTCCTGTCCGCGCCGAATCCGCCCCCCGAGTCCCCGCAGACGACGGCGATATCGCAGTCCAGCCCCTGCCCGACAAGCTCGTCGAACTTCTTTATGGTGCAGAAGACGGCGTTGGCGTCCGCCTCCTCAGGGTCCGCCAGGGCCAGCTTCATCGCTGCCGCCAGGGTCGCGTCTCTTCCCACGACGGGGGTCTCGAGATGGGCCTTCTCGCCCATGTCGTCGTCCCTGTCTACGCACAGGACGAGATACCTCTGAGGCAGCGTCGACACTCCGCTTCGTTCTTGACTTCACCCCTTGATTATTAAGCCTAAGTCCGAAAATGGACGCGCTCTTCAGGGATCATGGATAGGCTTAAGGGGCTACGGCTCGCTTTCAGGGCGAAAGGTCCTTGGCCGAAGACCGCCCGTGGACGAAGTTCCAGCGTCAGGAACTCGAGAGAGCCAAGGTCCCCATGACTCCACCGCAGCCGAAGCCCCTCTATTCGCTTCTGACCGACACGGCCGCCGCCCACGAAGGGAGTATCGCCATGCATTACCTCGGCAGGGATTTCACCTATTCCATGACGGACCACACCTCTTCCAGGTTCGCAACGGCCCTGGCTTCTCTAGGGGTGAAACGGGGGGACAGGGTCGCAATCTTCCTCCCCAACATCCCGCAATTCGTCTTTGCCTTCTTCGGGATCCTGAAGGCCGGGGGGATAGTGGTGAACAACAACCCCCTGTACAAGGAGAGGGAACTGGCGCATCAGCTGAACGACTCTGGGGCAGAAGTAATAGTGGCCTCCATGGACGTCGTGAAGGGCAACGACCTCTACGCGAGCTTGGAGGGATGCAGGGCGAGCACCAGCCTCCGGCACATCATCTGCACGAGCACGACCGACTACCTCCCGGGTTTCAAGAGAAGGCTGGCACGGCTCGCCGGGATCCGCCGGGTGCGCAGGGCCGACACGCTCGACTTCGTGAACCTTGTCAGGACGAGTCCATCCGCCACCGAGTTCGCGGATGTCGACCCTGTCCGGGACGTCGCGGTCTTGCA